>NZ_JACADJ010000024.1 GCF_013389365.1 Desulfobacter latus | reverse complement strand
GACAGCTTTCGGGAAGTGAATAAAATTATTTTTAATTTTACACTGTTGGTTAGTGAAAATAACTATCCCTAAGCCATCTTTTTTATCTTTATAGTTGGGCGGTTTTGGTCTGCCTGTGAAAACTTCAGGATTCTTTTTGAATTCTCGATTTGCGTTGAAAAAAGATTTCCAGTCCTTTTCAATTAATCTCAAAATCTGTTGAGTGGTCTGAGCAGGTAATGCCCTGTAAACATCTTCGTAATCTCTTTTGATAATTTTATCCATTTTGGGGTAGTTTATTATTTTACCATTGTGGATAAAGTTTTGCCGCATAATAAAAGTTGCACAGTTGTATAAGTTTTTAGATTTAAACGCTAAATCAGTTAAGTTAGAAGAATTGCGTATTATGAATCTTTCTACTCTATTCACAAATTAAATCCTTAGATTAGCTTTTTTTTCTACATAATCATATCTACCGGTTGGTAATTTAGTAGCTTTAATTTTTCCACTTTTAATATAATTTCTTAAAGTGGATTTCGACACTCTAAGTATTTTAAGTGCTTGATTTGACTTCATATTAATACTCATAAAGCTTTTTGAGATATAATTCTACTATTTTTTTAATTTTTTTGATATATTTTTCTTGACCATATTATTTCCGCTTTGCTGCAGGCCACCCACCCCACCTTGTCTTTGGCAAATCGAATTTTCATATAATTGTCTTTTTTTTCCAGCACCCGGACCCGTGTACCGGCATGCAGGTCAAACAGGAGAGTGGCATTATCCATGGTTCCGGAGCGTACACCGGCCTGTTCTGCAAGAATTACGGCGTTTATATCCGCGTTCATCCGGTTGTATTCAAGACCGGCAGCCAGGGTTGTACCGGTAAAAAGCAGAAAAAGAAAAATGCCGATGCCCGAAAAAATATGTCTGTTCCTGGCCTTTTGAACCGTTGCCCAGATAAAAAAACAAAAGGAGAGTGTAATCGAGGCATACTGAAGCCATTGCAAAGAAACCAGACCCTGCCAGAAATAAAGGATACCGGCAAAGGAAAATTTAGGTTCTTTTTTATCTTTTAAAAGGCTTTGGGCATAGGCCAAATTAAATTTTAAATCCGGATCTGACGGTGCAAGCTTTCTTGCCCGCTCATACCAGAGGATGGCCCGGCCTAAATCCTTGCTTTTTAAATAGGCATTACCGATATTGTAGAAAAGATCCGGATTATTCACGCGGGTTTTGACAATGGACTCAAACCGTGCCGCCGCCGCAGCGTAATCCCCGGCTTTATAGGCGCGCACCGCATCCACAAACACACCCGCCTTGTCTTTTACGGCGTGAATTTTTTGGGGAAGGCTGGGCTCAGCCGTATCCTGTGCCGCCATACCCGTACCCCGGAACATAAACAGGGATACTCCCACACAGGCCACAACCATAAGCGTACGGATCAGGGATGAAACCTGATCCAGGCAGCTTTGTGCAGTGTTTTTATCCATGGACTTTCCCCCGAAACGGGCCGCATCCATGGTATCCATCAACAGGGTGACCTTATCTACGGTCTCCTGATCCCGGCCGCTGTGGGACAGAATCTGCCGGGCCTCATCCCGGGTCAGGCTTTGGCCCCCCTTGCCGCCCCGGGCCAGGACGGCATAGGTAAGGGCTGAAGACAGACCCGGCAGAAATCCAGGGTCGTCAGGTGAGGTGTTACGCGCTTTTTTCAGATACGCCCATGCTTTCTGCCGGTATTGCTCTTTCAGGGATTTTTCCCTGGCGCCAAACCGCATGGCCGTGCTCACCGCCCCAAAGCCGAAAGCCGGCAGGAAAACCAGACAAGCAAACCAGAACATGGAAAGGCAGGGGCGTGAATGGATACTTGCAATATCTTCTTTAATATCCAGAATATCCCTGTTTTGCAGTTTAACCTCGAATTGTTTGATTTTGGATGCCGACGGCATTCCTGCTCCTGTATTGGCGGCCGGGGTGCCATCCACAACGGTCACAGGACCGCCCGGCTGTACCTCAAGGGTTAACGGCGTTGTGCGAATGGTTTTATACGTCTTGGCATCCGTATCAAAAAAAACCAGACAAAGGCCGGGAATAACAGCCTTTCCGGGTACCGAGGCGACCAGGGCCTGCTTGAACACTTTGTGTCCCTCAAATCCCTGCTCGGTAACCTGTACTTCCTGGGCCGGAGTGTCTTCATATACCTTGAATTTGGCCGTATCCAGGTTCAGGGCAGGCAGGGCCGCATCCATAATATTTCCCGTTCCTTTGATAATCACGGTCAATGTGGCGGATTCGCCTGCTTTCACCGTGTTTTTGTCCAGTGTGCTTGATATGGAAAATTTGCCCACAAGGCCTGAAAAGGGTTGATCGCCTTTATATTCCGGCAAGGCAGAGACCGTCAGATCCACCGCATTGGACACCACGCGCACCGGCTTTGCCGGTGTGGTATCAAAAAAAGAGTCCCGGAAAAACGAATCGTTAAATACGGAATTGAGCGGATCACGTTGTCTGGTCCGCTGCATCGGCACCTGGGCCACAAAAACAGCCGGTGAAATGGTAAACTGCCCGGGGACGTCCGCCTGGATCAGATATTTTGTCTCATTTACCATGAACGCCCGGCCGTTGATGGTCCGGGTGTACTTGGACCACTCCGTCAACTGCTTGGCTGTCAGGCCCTCAAACCGGGGGGAATCAAAGGTAGCGCCCTTGATCCGTTTTGCCGCGCACAGTTTCAGGGTATACACCGCCTGCTGTCCCGGTACGATACCGTCGCTGCTCAGGGATGCTTCGGCAAAAAAATCACCTTTGTCATCACCGGCCTGGGCTGAAGATTCTTTCACCAGGATTTTGATCTCCCGGGTTAATACGGATTCGCCGTCCCGGACGCAGGTGATGGGCGGAATCGTCAGCACCCCGCGCTTTAAAGGAATCAGCATGAACCGGTATATGACCTTATGGCGCCATGTGCCGTTGATATAGCTTCTGTTGGACTGGGTACCGGCGGAATTGACCTGGAACCCGGTGATGGAAGATGTATCCACGTCGGCCTCACCGCCGTCCACAATCACCTGCAATGACACAACATCCCGGGGTGTGATCCGGGTCTGGTCCACCTGGGCTGTTGCGGTAAAGGCCAGGGCTGTGCAGGGCAGACAAAAAAGCAGAACGGCCATTGCCCAGCCTGCCATATGTATTCGATTTATAATCGTAATATTACCAATCCTTATCATTGTTCCGTGCTCCGGTTTGGGGAATCAGGGCCATGCCGGGTTTATCTTCCAGGCGGTTGAGACGGTTTTCAAGCATTTTTGACTGTGCCTGCTGCATGTTATCCTCTCGTTTTTGTCCTTTCCCGGCATTTCCGGCCTGGGCAGTCTGGGCCTGTGACGCCTGTGGCAACATATCCTGATGCTGAGCCGTCCGGGCCTGGTCCGGCTGCCGGTTATTTTCTTCAGGTTTATTTTGCTGATTTTTATCCCCCTGGTTTTTCCGACCCTGTTTATGATCATCCTGCCCCTGCCCCTGCCCCTGCCCCTGGTCCTGGTTCTGCCTGTCCTGCCGGTTCTGATCTTTTTGCTTTTGATCCCCCTGATCCTTATTTGACTTGTCTTTATTTTGATTGTCCTGATCTTTATTCTGTTGATTCTGCTGATTTTGCTGCTGTTGATCTTGCTGCTGTTGATCTTGCTGTTCTTGTTTTTTCTCCTCAAGCTTTTTCTTTACAAACGCAAGGTTTTCTCTGGCCTGGGTATCATCGGGAAACTCCTTGAGCAGGTTCTGATAATCCTCAATGGCCTTGTCCAGATGGTTTTGACGATAGCGGGTGTTCGCCAGGTTGTACAGGGCATTATGTTTAAGCACCCTGTCCGTTGTATTCACAGCCTGGGCAAAATTGGATTCAGCCAGGTCATATTCACCGGCTGCATAGGCAGCCGCCCCAATATTATAATAAAGACGGGGATCATCCGGGTTTTCAAGCTGGGCATCAATAAAATGTTTTTTGGCCTGCTGGAACTGCTGGTTGTTCCAGGCCTGCATGCCTTGCTTAACCGGAGACGTCCAAAATTCTGCCCGGGCAGGCCCCGGTGCCATAAGCCCCATGACAATGGCCAGACCAATCAGGGAACCTCCCCTTTGAACACCGTGTCTCCGGCCGGGTCTCTCGGGTAAAAAAGTTTCAGCAAGCAGCAGCAGGACACAGGGCAGCAAGGCCCACTGAAACCGTTTTTCCCAGACCTTTTTACGGCCCTGGGTCAGCTCCTTTCGCTCCATGGTGCCCAGAATGTCCCCGGAATAGATCTGTTCAAGGTCCATGTCCCCGGCCACGGATCGCACATACCGGCCCTGGGTCATGGCCGTAATTTTTTTAAGCATGGTTTCGTCCACTTTTGACAAAATGATATTGCCTGCACTATCTTTTTTGAATCCTCCGCCCTTGTCCGGAATCGGGGCACCGGCCGGGTCCCCTACCCCGATGGCAAAAATACGGATTTTTTCCTTGGCAAATTTTTCCACCACGTTGGTCAAGGCCCTGTCATCACCGGCTGTATCCTCACCATCGGTGATGAGAATAATAGCTTTTTCCGCAGTGGATGACGCATCAAATCCGTTGTAACAGGTCTCCAGGGCTGTGGTCAAATCCGTGCCCCCCACAGGCAGATAATCCGGGTCCAGGGCATCAAGGAAAATCCCGAATGCGTTATAATCAAGGGTTAACGGGCATTGCAGCACGGCAGCCCCGGAAAAGGCCACAAGTCCGGCCCGGTCCGAGTGCATTAACCGGGTCAAGTCAATGATTTCACGCTTGGCCCGGGTCAGCCGTGTGGGGGAGACATCCTGGGCCAGCATGCTGCGCGAACAGTCCAGAGCAATCATGATATCCACCCCTTTCCGGGTGGTTTTCTCCCAGCGGTACCCGGCCAGAGGACCTGCCAGGGCCACCACGGCAAATCCCGTGGCAAGTACGGCCAAAACCGCTTTTACCCATTTGGGGCCATAGGAAAACCCCGGCAGAATATGATCAAACATGGACGCGGTTGCATACCGGGCAAGGATCTTTTTGTGTCGCAAAATGCCGTACGCCAGCAATCCTGCCAGGGGCACAAGGCCCCACAAAAAAAACAGAATATGTGGATGGTCAAATTTCATATTTACATCCTTTTACTCACTTAAGGCAACTCCATAAGCCTTGTGCTGCCAAGACCCAAACATGCAAGATAAAGCAGCAGTCCCGGGATCAGAAACAGGGTATAAAGCTCCTTGTAATCCACCCATTTGTCCACCTTGACCGTTGTCTTTTCCATTGAATCAATCATCTTATAAATGGATGCAAGGCTGTCAGTGTCCTTGGCTTTAAAAAAGGTACCGCCGGTCTGTTCGGCAATTGAATCCAGGGCATCCCAGTCCATATCCACCTGGCGATACACATACTGCTTACCAAAAAGCCCGTCCACAAGAAAAGGGGCCCTGCCCCTGGAACCCACGCCAATGGTGTAAATTTTAATCTTTCTTTGGGCGGCGATCTTGGCGGCTTCCTGCCAGGAGAGTTCTCCGGCATTGCTCTTACCGTCGGTGAGCAGAATAATGATATTTGATTTGGCCGGTATATCTTCCAGGCGCTTTAACGAAATACCCAGGGCATCGCCAATGGCGGTATTGGGTCCGGCCGCCCCGATCTTTAAATGATCCAGCATGAATGCAATGGTGTTGTAGTCCCGGGTCAACGGTACCTGGGTAAAGGCATGGGTACCGAACACCACAAGGCCGATGCGATCCCCTTCCCGCTTCATGATAAAATCGGAAACCACCCCCTTGACCGCGTCAAGGCGGGTGACAATTTTGTCGTCGCGCTTAAAGTCAAGGGCTTTCATGGACCCGGACAAATCAAGGGATAGAACAATATTCACCCCTTCGGTCTCCACATTGATCTTGCGCTCTCCGGCCTGGGGCCGGGCAAGGGCTATAATCATCAGGCTTAAGGCCAGCACTTTTACCAGGGGCATGAGGTGAGCCACGAAAACAGCGAGACTGAACGGTACCCGGGACGTACCGGTCAGACTTGACACCCGGATACTGTGACCCGAAAACGTGGGAAGCCATTTGACTGAAAAGCGTCTGCTATTTTTGGCCGTGTGAACCAGTAGCCACATCCAGGGCAGGATAAGCAGCAGCATAAACCAGGGGGAGGCAAATCGAAACATCAGGCATCCTCCGTATCTTCTTTGGCCGGCGCATCCGCAATCGTCTGTTCAATCCGGGCCACAAGGCTGCCGGCAAGGGCCAGATCCTGCTCCATACGCCCGGCATCCAGCTTCCCCTGGGTATCCAAAGGCATATAGCGGATGGGATCACACTGATCCTGGAACTGAACCAATTCCGTTTTAAGCCCGGTATCCAGAGAGTTAAGGTTTTTTACGGCCCTGGCCATCTCCTGGGAGGTCATCTCGGAACAATTGATTTGAAACCGACCTGAAATATAGGCTTTTACAATACGGCCCAGTTCAAAATAAAAAATTTTAGCATCATGGCCGAAATCAGCCATGCACTGTTCCAGATCCCGGGCTGCTGTCTCATATGGGGAGAGCTGCGGAAGGGCCTGGGCCTCATGGGTTTTATTCTTTCTTTTTTTAAGCCGATACCGGATGATCAGGGCCATCAGCGCACAAAGCACCAGTGCCCCTGCACCCCAAAGAAGCCCTTGGATCAGTCCCGGGTCCATGCCGGTCATCACCGGCGGCCTTATATCATGAATATCTTCAAGCATCAGCGTCTGCGCTCCCTGAGCATGAAATAGCGGGTCAACACGTCGGACACACTGTCAGCCGTGGTGACATCCACAAGATCCACCCGAGCTTTGCTGAACACCGATTCCGTCAGGGTATGGATTTTCTGCCGTTGATCCGTATACCATTGCCGCATTTTTTTGCTGCCCGCATCCATGCGCGTTTCTTCCCCGGTTTCAAAATCCGTTATCCGCACAATACCGGCAGAGGGCAGGTGAAAGGCCCCGTCATCAAACACACGCATACCCACCACCTCATGCCGCCGGTTTAAGAGGCGCAGGCTTTTTTCGTACGCAGGGGAGAGATAGTCGGAAATCACAAAGGCAAAACTGCGCTTTTTGCTGATTTTTGCCATGAAATCCAGCGCACAGGCGATATCCGTGCCTACGCCCTGGGGCGCAAAGGTAAAAATCTCCTTGATCACCCGCCAGATATGGGCAGAGCCCTTTTTGGGCGGGATATACTTTTCCACCTGGTCCGTAAAAAAAATCACCCCCACCTTATCATTATTTTTAATGGCGTTGAATGCCAGAACCGAGGCCAGTTCCGCCACCTTTTCAAGTTTGCTGCCCGCATGGGTCCCGAAATTTAAAGAGGCGCTCATGTCAATGAGCAGCATGACAATGGATTCGCGCTCTTCCCTGAACAGTTTGACAAACACCTTTCCGGTGCGCGCCGAAACATTCCAGTCAATGGCCTTGACATCGTCACCCGGCGCGTACTCGCGCACCTCTTCAAATTCAATGCCCGAGCCTTTGAACACAGACCGGTACTGTCCTGCCATCAGGGTGTTGACGGTTTTGCGGGACGTTATATGAATCTGCTTGATTTTTTTGATGATATGGGCAGGAATCATTTCAGGTCACCTGTAACTTGTTTTTATGGCACTTCCACGGAATCAAACAAGTCCGTCACCACTTGCTCGGTTGAAATCTCTTCAGCCTCGGCCTCAAAGGAGAGCAATATTCTGTGGCGCAGTACATCCGGTCCGGCAAGTTTTATGTCCTGGGGCGTAACATAGGCCCGGCCTGCAAGAAATGCAGTGACCCTTGCCGCCTTGGCCAGGAAAATGGTTGCCCTGGGTGATGCCCCGAATTCAATATAATGGCCGGTCTGCATTTTGCAGGATTCCGGATTCCGTGTGGCAAAAATCAGGCTGACGATATATTCTTTGAGTTTTTCATCCACATAGACCTGATCCACCAGGCGCTTTAATCCGGCAAGGTCCTCACATGAAATAACAGGCGAAATCTCTTCTACTGCGGCAAAGCTTGTCTTTTTAAGAATCTCAAGCTCCTGGGCCCGGCTGGGGTATGCCACCAGCACTTTAAGCATGAAGCGGTCCACCTGGGCCTCGGGCAAGGGATAGGTGCCCTCCTGCTCAATGGGGTTCTGGGTGGCCAGCACCAGAAAAGGGGAAGGCAACGTATAGGTGCTGTCGCCGATGGTCACCTGCGTTTCCTCCATGGCTTCCAGAAGTGCGGACTGCACCTTGGAAGGGGCCCGGTTGATTTCGTCGGCCAGAATAATATTGTTGAACAGCGGGCCTTTACGGGTGACAAAATCCATGGTTTTAGGCCGGTAAATCTCGGTACCGGTCAGATCCGCCGGCAAAAGGTCCGGGGTGAACTGAATGCGTTTGAAATCGGCCTGGACAGCAGCGGCCAACGCCTTGACCGCCGAGGTTTTTGCAAGGCCCGGCACCCCTTCAATGAGTACGTGCCCGCCGGTGAGAAGCCCTGTCAGCAGGCCGTCAACCAATTTTTCCTGACCCACCAGGGTTTTACCGACCTCACTGCGGATGCGGTTCACCAGAAGATGGGCTGTTTCAATCTGCTTTGTGATTTCTTCCATAAAAAAAACTTAACATTATGATATTATTATTAAATTCAAGCAAAAACAATTAATACACCATCAAAATAAGACATAATATACTGATATTAAAATAAAAATATTTTTCGAAAACTCAAGTAAATATAATGCGCACAAATGTGGTGTCAAATAAAACGACATGCCAAAAAGCTGTTTTTAAAGATTTAAAACAAATTGTCGATATGCCAAAATGTGTAAGCTGAGTTGCAAATCAATGTCAGCATAGCTGGAATTCCTTGATTCCAGGGGTTAAACACTGTCCGAACCATTGATCAATGTGGAAACTTTATTTTAACTCATTAAACATGTAAGGATAATTAGATGGAAATAAAACAAGTTCGGTGTTTGCAGGGCGTTATTGCCTGTTTGATGCTTATCTACTTTGCTGCTGGTCAGGCGTATGCACAAGGTTGTATTTATGGGTGTCCAGGCTATATTACGCCTTTACCGACAACGACATTGCGTGTTGTCGGAAAAGGCATTGAACCAGAAAGGGCAAAGACAAGGGCTCAAGCCATTCTAATGGCTGAAAGAGCAGCTGTAGCTGATGGCTACAGGTTGATGACTGAAAAAATTTACGGCGTTTATGTTGACAGCTTGGCATATATCAACAACGGAAGTGTTGCCTATTCGCTTTCGCACAATGAAACGCAAGCATGGGTAAGAGGTGCAGAAATTGTGCAAATCAACAGATTAAGCAACGGCATAACAGAGGCGGAAATGGTTTTGCGTCTGCCGATTCCTTGTTGCGGTAACCGTTGCTGCCCTGCCCCCTGTTTCAAATCTACTTTTACCAAACCAGGCTGTTATAATTTCGGCGGGTGTTGCAGAGACTCAAAAAAAACATACTATGAGGAAAAACATTCAATAAAATACAAGCGGTATTAAGGAGCCCCTAAAAACAACTGATACAAAAATTTGAACGAATGGAGGAAAAATGAAAGCCATTAAAATACTTACCGGAGTTGTTTTTTGCCTGGCTATATTTGCACTGATATCGCCGCCGAAAGCTTTTTGTGAGCCTATTTCATCTGATAACGGCAAAGTATTTCCTATTATCGAGCGAGATACAACCCATGATACTGTTAGAGCGTATGAAGCTGAACTTGATATGCTCAATGAAGATCTTTTGAGACTTAAAGCGGATAAGGAGTGGCTCTATCTTAAAATTTTTCGCATTCAAGATCAAAATCGAATTGTTCCACAAGATCTAAAAGAGTCACGGATTAATCTTACAAGAAAAATTGCTATTGTACTGAAAAAAAAAGAGAGGCTCATCCACCTTATCAGAAAACATAGAGGTGTTATCAGAGATCTGAATCGTAAAATTGATCCTAATGTCGGTTTTAACTCATTCTATTCAAAAGACTTAGCAGGATACTATCCGATAGGGAACCCCAATATGAATGGGGGTGAATTAAACGGTAAAATTGCTCAAGCCGGCTTACAAAACCATCTTGAAGTCGTTCAGAATGCATCAGGTGTATTTTTAAGAACCGCATCGCCTATACTTTTTGCATCAGGCAGTTCTAAAGTAACAGATCCATACAGATCATTTTTACGCAGACTTGCCACCTTTCTTGCACCTTATGAGGTTTTTATCAATGTGGATGGTTATACTGATGATGTAAAGTTTAAAAACAAAACAATGAGCAACATAGAGTTAAGTGCCAAAAGAGCCGGAGCCGTTATTCAAGTGCTTAAAAAGTATGGTATGAAACCATCTATTTTTAAGCTTAACGGCATGGGGCAATATCCGCTTTGCAGTGAAAATTCTGCGCACTGTAGAATGTTGAGCAGACGGGCTGATATCAGAGTCTACTTTAATCAAAATTAAAAAATACATTATTTTTGACAAGTTATAAATTTTATTCTGCTATATCATATTTTTTTTACTCCAGGCATTAAAAATGCATTATTGGGTTTTTAGATTAATTAATTATGTTGCGCACATAAAATTATGACCAATAAATAAAAAATAGACAAAGCCATACTCAAACTTATTCATCTTGCTTAATAAAGGGAGAAAAAAATGATGAAAAAAGCAATTGTGCTGTCATATCGTACTCTATCAATTTTTATCATGATCACTTTATGCGCTATGCTAACAGGTTGTGGTTGTTATTATCAGCGCACCAATCATTTGCCGGTAGTTGATGGAGAGCTAAACCCGTCAGGCATCAACAAGGTAGAAACATACCGTGTTATTGGAAGGGGCATTGAGCCTGAAAAGGCTAAAACCAGAGCTGAAGGCATTTTGATGGCAGAGCGTGCTGCTATTACTGATGGCTATAGACAACTTGTAGAAAAGTTACACGGCATTTATATTGATTCCCAGTCACAAATGAACAACGGTAGTGTAAACTACAGCCTTCTTTACAGCGAAACCCAGGCATGGCTCAGAGGTGCTGAAGTTATTGAAATTACACGTCTGAGCAATGGTATTACAGAGGCTGAGATAATTTTGCGTCTCAACTTTGTAAACAGGGCAAACGTATGGTGTCCCACAGGGCCGATCTCATGTGAGGGGTCTTACTCAACGCCTTCTGCCTCACCTGTCTGTACGCCTAAAAATGGTCCTCCTGTAACGCCTATGGCGGTAAGCTGTCCTCCTGAAACTCGATGATCAGGCGTTTGTTAATTTGCCCAACTTCGGCGTTGGAATCCGGTTAAAAATTGTTTCCGCCTTGAATTTGAACAAATATATCCTCATAAAAGTAGTTTACACTTTTTGGGGTGAAGCCCCTGGAAAACGGAGCTTGCGTCAGAAAGTGTAAAGTGCTTATGAAGGATACCGGAAACCTGATTGATTTTCATGTGTTGTTGTGCCTGGTCAAGCATTAATTTTATTTCCAAAGATGAAACTGAAGAAGATATTTGTCATCAAAAGGAGAGGTAATTTTCATGAATATTGTCAAAATATTGTTTTATACTGTTGGTTTCTTGACATCATCATTTTTTTTACCGCTGCATATAGTATATACAACCGAATTTTATAGCAACTCACAAGATGCTGCAAATCTCATTATTGAGCGTGACACCATACACGATACAATGAGAGAGCATGAAACACAGATAGAGGCTTTAAATCAAAGGCTTTTAAACCTTAAAATGGATCAGGAGTGGGTTCGTTTAAAAATAGAGGATATTAAAAGTCAGCATAGAATTATTCCCCAAGCGCTTATTGAATCGAGAAGCAACCTGCTTAATAAGCAAAAAGTTATTGAAGAGGAGAAAAAGCGCTTGATGGAACAGGTTCGGATACATAAAAACGCTATAAAAAAAAAGAATCTTATCATCAATAAGCGTATGCCCGGCATGAGTCGTCAGGGTGGAATTACGACTGATGATCTTTTTTCTGATGTCAACAAAAAAGAGCCTCATTTAATTTCCATGTCTGACAGTGGGGCGGAAGAGAGACTAAAAAAAGAGATTAAAGCATTGGGTCTTGAAGAGTGGGTCGAGTTAATTGATGATCCGTCAGGAGTGCGTCTTGATTTTTATATGCCTATTTTGTTTTCATCCGGCAAATCAAAGGTGAATGCTTCATATAATGATTTTCTATCAAAACTTGCAAAACTTACCAAGCCCTACGATGTAAAAGTTCATGTTAAGGGCTATACTGATAGCTTGAAATCAAAAAGTATATCCAATATTGAGCTTGGTGCTAAAAGGGCTGCCAAAATTGTTAATGAGTTGATCAAGTATGGAATGCATCCAAAAGTGTTTGAGGTCAGTAGCAGAGGTGAGTATCGCAAGGGATCGCATGTGAATAAAAAAAATCATGCCTTCAACAGAAATGTAGAATTAACTATATATTTTCAAAGATCGTAGTTTAAAAAAGATCAGGTTTAACCTGGAGATTGACCCCAGTGTAAATAAAATGCTATAAAGTTTTATGTCAACTTTGCAGCATATTTAAAAACTATGGACAAGCAAACAGTTAAAAGAGATTTATTTGATTTTGAAGTGGGCTATCTGACCCAAAGCCCATGCGTCGATTGTGAATTCAGGGGACATCTGCCCAACTGCCATAAGGACTGCATTATTTTAGATCAGATTCAAACCCGGCCGGCCCGGGCTGTATCTTCCCAATCCTCCCGCTATGACAGCTGAACCAGGACTGCCGTTTCACGTCACCTCTTGTTCCAAAATAAAACAATACCTGACCCTTAAACGTTATAACGACCTGAAAGAAATCCGTACCCCGTCGGGGTACAGTCTTGATCAGGCCATCAGGTCCGGCATTGAAAATCCCGATTCCAACATCGGCATTTATGCCGGGGATATGGAAAGCTATGACTGCTTTGCCCCGGTGTTGCTACCCATTATCGAAGACTACCATCACCTTGACCCAGGCTGGTCACATAAGCCTGGGTTGCAGGAAGTAGTTCTGCCGGACCTGGACCCGGAACAGCGATTCATACGATCCTCCCGGATACGGGTGGCAAGAAATCTGGGCAAATTTCCTTTTTCAGGCAACATGACCCCGGATCAGCGACTGGAACTGGAAAAGACGGTAAAACACGCGTTCAGAAACCTGCCCGAAAAATTATCCGGTACCTATACCGCTTTTACGGATTTGAATGAGAAACAATTCCATGCCCTACTCAAAAAAGGGTTGGCCTTTCGGAAAGGGGACCGGTTCATGGACGCGGCAGGCATAAACCGGGATTATCCGTTAGGACGCGGCATATTCACAAGCCGGGACAACATTATCCGGGTATGGGTCAATGAGGAAGATCATCTGCGCATTATAGCCCAGTCCCCGGGCGGGGATATTGCCAATGTTTTTAACCGGCTGATACAGATGATCAAGGCATTGGGCGATAAACTTGATTTTGCCTTTGACCCCAAAAAAGGCTTTCTTACAACCTGCCCCACCAATATCGGGACAGCCATGCGGGCAGGGGTGCATATCCATCTTGAAAAACTGGAACAAAACCTATCATTTCTTGAAACCATAACCAGGGATCACCACCTGCAGATCCGGGGTACCGGCGGGGAAAAAACCGCTGTTGAAAAGGCCGTGTTTGATATCTCCAATGCCCGCAGGTTAGGTATCAGCGCCAACACCATCTTAAAGGATCTTCACGGGGGATTGCAGGCCATTATCCAGGCTGAACAGAAATCCCGGTCCTTTTCGGGACCGGGATTGGGTTAACTCATATTTCAGACACTCGTCTATTCGCTATCTGCAGGTTCCAGCACTTCATCTTTGATGCTTTGTTTGTCACCCGCCAGGTGCCGCCGTTGCTTTTCTTTGAATTTGGTGATCTGGGTTTTAATTTTTTCAGTTACACCGTCAATGGCTGAATACATGTTATTGTCTTCAGCCTCGTCCTTAGCATTAATTTTCAGCTTATTACACGTCAGGTTGATTTCAGCAATACTACGTAATTTTTCCTCTGACAGGACAACCTGGGCCTCGGCCAGGGCATCCAGCATTTTATCCAATTTATTTAATTTTTTTTCGATATGGGATTTAACAGCATCAGATGAAGGAACGTTTTTGAAGGTGATTGAAATATTCATAGGCTCTCCTTTTTATTGGTGAGATGATAATTTAAAAATACCACAATCCCTGTTCTGACTCAATGCCGGATCGCTATATAATCAAATAATCATTCTGCCGTTACGGATCGGATTATATCGCGTTATCCATATTAAAATACCTTTATCATTAAGTTCCATTTGATTTTCTCCTTATTTTAAGGTATGCCTGCCATACTTTAATACGGTTCTCAAATTAAATTAACAACATGAGAGCCGAAAAACGTAAAAGGCGGCAGGTCCATAACGGACAGCATGGGCCGGACAAAATAATTTTTAAATTGAAGGAAAGACCTTCACAATATGTCATCCTCTTTTTCATTTTTTTCACTACCTGTAAAAAGCAACTGGAATCAAGGCCGGAAAAATTTACGAAAAACAACCAGACAGTTGATCGCAGACCGCAAATCCCTGGACCGGGTATTCATCCGTCCCGAAGATGAAAACAGCAAAGAGACCCTGGTTAAATACATGGAGCAGATCCTGTTCGGACTGCACGATTTTCTTAACCGGCATGTGGGCGTCACCGAAGAAATCAGCCTCAATGAACTGGCTAAAAACTACATGGACGTCGAGATCAGCGACCAGCCCCAGAAAAATCTGGGCCAGGTTATCGAAGACATCATTAAAGATGTTGCCCCTAGAGCGGTCAATGTGGCATCGCCTTACTTCATCGGTCACATGACTTCTGCCCTGCCCTTTTTCATGGTGCACCTTAAAACAATTACCGCAGCCTTGAACCAGAATCTCATTAAAATGGAAACGTCCAAGGTACTGGCTGTCATTGAAAGGCAGGTGCTGGCCAAAATCCATCGCCTGCTTTTCAAACAAAGCCGGGAGTTTTACCAGGCCCATGTCCAGAATACCCGCACGGCTTTGGGCGCATTTACATCCGGCGGCACCACAGCCAATATGACAGCCATGTGGGTGGCCAGAAATCGCCTGTTCCCGCCCAAAGATGATTTTTCAAGTATTGAAGAAGACGGCCTGTTCAAGGCCATGAGCGTCCACCAAACAGACCGCGTGGTGATCCTTGTCTCCCGGCGGGGGCACTACTCTTTGAGAAAAGCAAGCGGAATTCTGGGCCTGGGCAATAAAAACATCATTGCCGTTGATGTACAACCGGATCATACCATTGATATAAAGAAACTCAAACAGACGGTTCAGGACCTGAAGCAGGAGGGACGGACAAAAATCGCCGCAATCATAGGCATTGCCGGGGCCACGGAAACAGGGACCATTGATCCATTGCCAAAGATGGCGGATATTTGTGAACAGGAGCAGATTCATTTCCATGTGGATGCGGCATGGGGCGGCCCGATACTGTTATCCGACACCTATGCCCATCTGTTGTCAGGCATTGAACGGGCAGATTCGGTCACCATTGACGGCCACAAGCAGTTTTATATGCCCATGGGAACGGGCATGGTTTATTTTAAAAACCCTTTAGCCCTTGATGCCATTGCCTATCATGCCCGGTACGTCAACCGAAAAGGCTCTGTGGATTTAGGCATCAAAACCCTTGAAGGTTCCAGGGAAGCGGCCTGCCTGATCCTGGACGCATCCTTAAAAATCATGGGCGCCAAAGGGTATGCCCTGATGATTGATCACGGTATTGAAACGGCCAGGGCATTTGCCGAAAGAATAGAAGCGCGGCTGGAGTTTGAACTTGTGACCCCGCCGGTACTCAATATTCTGACCTACCGGCTGGTTCCCATGGCCTTCCGTCAAAAGATGGAAACAGCCCAAGGGCAGGCGCGTAAACGCCTGAACCAGGAACTCGACGAAATCAATATCCGCATCCAACGCGTCCAGCGGGAAGCAGGCAAAAGTTTTGTTTCCAGAACCCGGCTCAAACTTGCGCCGGAGGATGACTTCATGGTGGTGGTACTTCGAAGTGTGATCATGAATCCCTATACCACCGAAGCCATCCTGGATGACATCCTGGATGAACAGGAACAAATTTATCATAAGTTTTAGGCTCATCTTTATAACCACGGAATACACTGAAGGCACTGAAGGCACTGAAGGCACTGAAAAATAGAGCGCAAAGCGCTCTATTTATACTTTTGGGTGAGTGCCGAAGTTGATCGGTAATCCTAATTTCAAGTTCGCTGCTTTCAGGTGTTGCCCCCCCCCTTGTGTTTTATGTTCGGAAACAATATCCTTAGTCGCGTTCAACGCCACTCTCATTTCCGTATTCTTCCGTGCTTTCCGTGATTCAGCTGGAAAAAAACAACATTATATTCCGGAATCTTCTAATCAAATTCTAATAATAAAACCGCATTTTAGTATTATATTATTATGCGTCCAAACTTCATAAACCGCTAAAGGAGAAATCACGTGAAATCCCGTTGCATAAAAAAAACAACCTGGGCCTGGATTCTGGCATTAATTTTAGGCATCCTTCATATCACCCCCAAAGTACTTTACACTTTTTGGGGAATGATTGCTAAAAAATAGGGTGCTTGCTCCAAAAAGTGTAAACTGGTAAATGAAGGATGCCTAATTTTAGCCCTTGTATCAGGCTGCTCGGATAATGCCACGGAACAGAATCAGCAAACCGCCACATCCAAGTCCGGCAATATCCCGCCAAATTCATCCGAAAAATTTGTCCTGTATGCGGGTTCGGAAATGAGCGGCCTTGAACCCATGATCAAAAAATGGGCGGATAAAAAAGGATATCTCATCCAAATTCACTACAAAGGCTCCATTGACATGATGCGCATGATGAAAGACGGGGCCGGCACCGTGGCCGATGCATTCTGGCCGGCCCACACCATCTGGTTCATCCTGGGCGATACGCGCCATGCCGTAAAAAACAAGCGCAGCATTATGGTCTCCCCGATTGTGGCAGGCTTGAAAACAAGCGTTGTAAAAAAATTGGGCTGGGATAAGCAAAGCCCTAACATGGCAGCGTTTTTAACCGCTGCCCAAAAAAACAAATTTAAATATGGCAAAACCAGTTCCACGCAGTCCAACTCAGGGGCACTTTTCCATTTAGCTGCCTGGTGGGCCTTTGCCGGAAAACCCGACAGCTGGACCATGGATCTTGTGAAAGACCCGCAGATTCAGGCCCGGGTAAAAGAGATGGAATCCACAGTAGCAGCCACATCCGGCAGTTCCGGATGGCTTAAATCAAAAATCGTGAACGGTGCAGACAAGCTGGACGGCATGATCAATTACGAAGCCATGATCAGCGAGGCCAACATCGGATGGAACACAATTGACAAATCCACCGGCAAAAATGTTCACCACCCGGGTCTTCTGGAAAAGGATCAGGAACCGTTACATGTGGTCTACCTGTCCGATGCAACCATGATGGCGGATCATCCTTTGGGCTATGTGGACAAAGGCAACGGCCAAAAGGAAAAGATTTTTAATGCACTGCAAAATTATCTTCTCTCACCGGATGCCCAGAAAAAGATGATTTCCAAAGGCAGACGCAATAAGCTGCTGGCCATGGACCCCTCCCTGGCCGATAAAAAGGCGTTTAATCCCGAATACGGATTTGATGTTGAAAAGGTTATTGCCCCGATCCAACCGCCTCGGGAAGAGGTGCTGACGGCGATACTGGATCTGTACCAGGAAGCGGTCAGGAAGCCGTCAGCGACCTTCTGGGTCATAGACGATTCCGGATCTATGTACAACAACAATGGCAAAACCGCTGTGCAGCAGGCCATGTCCACCCTGCTCACCCCGGAAAAAGCAAGGGAGTACAAACTTCAACCGACGCCCAGGGACATTCATGTGGTCATCCCTTTCAGTGACACGCCCGGATCGCCCATCAGAGCCCAGGGCAACGATCCGGCGATTCTGTTAACGCTTATGGACAAAATCAACCGCATGCATCTTGGCTCCGGCACAGATATGTACGCAGGGGTTGTGGCGGCACTGACATATATTAAACAACACCAGGAAGATATCAAAGGGCATTTCCCGGCCATTGCCGTACTGTCCGACGGTCAATCCAAGGGAAGCATTAACGACGTCAGACAAGCCGTGAAACGCCTGGGCCTGGAAGATATCCCCATTTTCACCTTAAGTTTCGGTGCTGAGGCGGATGAGCGACAACTCAAGGAACTTGCCGCCTCTTTCGGGGGGCGTTACTTTTCAGGACACCATCGTGTGGCCGATGCGTTCAGGAAAATGAAGGGCTATAATTAGGAGATAATGTTTCATGCAGGTAAACTGGAAGGTCAACATGGTAATCAGTGCGCTGGTGACTGTGGGGGCGTATTTTGCAGCAGATATGATGCTTGAATTCAAATGGTGGGTGGATGTGATCATTTCGCTGTTTTTCGGCGGAATCGTTAATCAACTGATCCTGAGGGATAAAAAAGAGGATTCAGAAATCGAAGTGGTGCCGGGCCTTACCCGGCAGGAGCTTAAGGAGACCCTGGCCCTTGGCCGGGACTGGGTCAACAAATTGGAAAAACTGACAACCCAACTGGATCGTGCGCATCCGGATACCGCGGTAAAAATCCGGGACATTGCAGCAACCGTATCCACCTTGTTCACTAACTTTGAACACGATCCCAAGGACCTGACCACGAATAACGCCAAACGACTGATCAATGATCACCTGCCCCGGGCCCATAAATTTCTGATGGCATACTCAGGACTGGCTTGTGCAGGGCGGCTTACGGATAATGAACAGGCCAAGCTTGCGGACATGGAAAGGAAAATCACCACCATCCGGGAAAGCTTTTCCAAACACCTGGAAGCCTTCAGGAGCAATGATTTTACCCAGCTTCAGGTGGAGGGGCAGAGTATGGAAACCATTTATAATCTAGATATATAATAATCCGATTCAGGAGATAAACAAAAGAATGAATAAAAAAAGTATACTGGGTATTGTGCTGGCCCTGGCGGCCATTGCGGCCATCGGCGTATTCCGGTTTTTAGGCAGCAGCGACATGCTCAAGGAGGTCAAACTGCCTGATGCCGTTACGGTAAAAGGATATGTGGGCGGGGAAAAAATGGGATTTCTGGCCAATGACGCGGTCAAAAAAATTCTGGATAAAAAATACCGCATCACCATCGACGCCCATAAAAAAGGCAGTGTGGAAATGGTTAAAGATCCGGTATATCGCACGCCTGATACTGATTTTTTCTGGCCCTCCAATTTTGTGTGTGTGGAGTGGTTTAAAAAAACAGGCGGTATTTCCAAGGGGGCGGACGTTATTTTCAACTCGCCGATTGTGCTTTACTGCCCGTCCAAGGTGGCGGATGCCCTGATTAAAATCGGGGTGGTCAAAGTTCAGGAAGATGTACACTATATTGTTGATTTTCCTAAGCTTGTGGACTTAGCCATCAACAGGACCAAGTGGAAGGACATTGATCTTCCCATGATTCCGGGCAGTATCAAGGTTCTCTCCACGGACCCTGCCCAGAGCAACTCAGGAAATATCTTTTTCGGACTTTTAGCCAACGTACTTTATGGTGATGTGGTCGGTGCCGCCACCATTGGGGATATCCTGCCGAAAATCAAAGCATATTATGATCGCATGGGGTTCCAGCAGAAATCTTCAGGCGATATTTTTGATCTGTTTATTTCCAATCCCTATACCTATCCCTTGCTGGTGGGGTATGAAAACCAGCTCATTGAATACGCCATCCAGAACAGTAATGATTACAGCATTGATTTTTTAAAAAAGAATATCAGAACCCTTTACCCCCAGCCCACGGTCTGGTCTTCTCATCCGTTGATTGCAGTCAATGAAAAAGGACAGCGGCTTATGGAAGCGCTGAAAGATCCTGAAATTCAGCAGATCGCCTGGGAAAAGCACGGATTCAGGTCCTCGGTTAAGGGGATTAGAAACGATCCAAGCAAACATAAAGTATCCGGCCTGCCCGAGGTGATCACCTCCATCATCCAAATGCCGTCAGCAGAAACCATGGACATCATTTTAAATACAATCAAACAGTAAAATTTTTTTTATTTAAGGAGACGTGCTCGTGTCGGAAAACAATGAATTTAACCTGCTGGATGAAATCAATACCCGGAAAACGGCCCAGACAACAACAGCCGCCGCCCAGGCACAGACAGCGCCCGGCATTCCGTCCCAGGCAACGACAAACCTGCCGGCGGAAGTCAAGCTTTCCATGCTGGAGCCCCAGCCAAGCATTCTGACCTACGAACAGCTGGATCAGCCCCAGCAAACAATGGCCCATGAATACGCGAAATCTATTGACTTTATTGACCGTAACAGTGTCAGATTTTACGGATATAACGAAGAAAAGGCCATGTCCGACTTTCTTGATGAACTGCTGGACGGTATCAAGGCTAAGGATTCGGATCTGGCCGGCCAGATGCTCATTGCCCTGAATCGCAACATTGATGATTTAAAATTGCAGAAATTTCAGGATATCCTGGAAGGCAAGGAGAGCGGTGGTTTCTTTGGCATGTTCACCAGCAAGGCCAAGGAGCTGGCTAAAATGATCCAGTTCCTGGTGGACCGCCAGAAAGATGTGCGTACCCAGTTTGACAAAATGCAGATGCAGGCAGAAAACGAACGCAACACCCTGATTGAGGACAACACCAAATACCAGCTGCTGCTGGACCGTACCGTTGATCAGATCGCTGTCGTGATGCCCATCATCGTGGGCGGACAGCTGGCCCTGGAACGGGGATTAGCGGAATTCAATACGCTGAAACAACAGGCCGAAGATCAACCGGCCAACACGCTTCTGGCATCCCAGGTCCAGGATTTTGCCAACAGCCTGGAGGCGTTCAACCACCGACTGGTCAATCTGCAGATCTCCTTTACCAAGCGGGCTGCCACCACCATCCCTAAAATCCGGGCCATCCAGGATGCCATCAACATTGAGATGGACAACCTGGTGGACAAAATCATTTTTGTAATCCCCGCCCTGAAAGAGGCGGTTATCGACATTGTGACCACAGCCCGCCTGCGCAAGCTGCAGCTTGGCCGCAAAGATGAAGAAGCCATGATGAAGCGTGTGGAAGAACTTCGCAACCGCACCATGAAAGATGCCATCCTGGAAGCCAAAAAATCCGAAGGAGATTATGCCACCAAGATTGCCCTGTTGATCTCTATGAAAGATACCCTGGTACAGATTTGCGATGAAGGCAAAACCATCGTTGAAGAAAACCGTAAAAAACGGGTGGAAGCGATTGAAAGCCTTAAAACCGTCAAACAGGAGATGGAGACAGCCCTCCGGAATACTGACGGTTAAAAACCCTTATTTCATCTGTACTCCTTAGCGCCTGTTTAAAAATTGATGAATCGGCGGCAATCTCATGAAATTTTGCTTCGCCCCCCTAATTTTTAAACAGGCGCTATTTTAGACTTCTGTTAGACGCATCTATACAGGTTGACAAAAAAACCGGCCCCATCGTAAAATTTGGTCAAATAGGCATGGAGATGATCATATGAGCACAAAAAACGATGCGGGTGTCACCTGCGGCCATTTGAGTCACCGCAAAAGCCTTAAAGAACGAAGCCGCTGGCAAAGTGAGCAGATAGACGGGGTTATCAGGGAGTTAAGCCGGATCCGGTCCGAGATGCTCAAAAAAGAAGCCGCTTATGCTGAACATTTCGGGGATTTGCTGACCGTAACCAATACGGATATTCCCGGGCGTCCAGCCGGTTATAACAACCAGGGTAAACTTTTGACCGGCCCGAGCATTGGGTGTACGCTTCCTGAAATATTCAAAGACGTGCAGATGGGCCATCGTATTCTTTTTGATGATGGCAAGATTGCCGGGGTTGTCGTGAAAACAACCGAAACCCATCTGGTTGCCGAAATCACCAGGGCCCAGGAGCAGGGAGACCATTTAAGATCGGATAAGGGCATCAATCTGCCGGATACGGAACTGCATTTACCGGCTCTGACGGCAAAGGACATCGAAGACCTTGAATTTGTCGCCCGGCATGCGGACATTGTTAATTATTCCTTTGTCAGGCGCAAAGAGGATCTTGATCTTCTGGCGCAGGAACTGCGGCGATTGAATCGGACGGATATCGGTATTGTGCTGAAAATTGAGAATCGTCAAGCATTTGACAATCTTCCCATACTGTTGGCCATGGCGCTGCGCAGCCCTGCATCAGGCGTAATGATTGCCCGCGGCGATCTTGCTG
This sequence comes from Desulfobacter latus, assembly GCF_013389365.1. Classification (GTDB taxonomy): domain Bacteria; phylum Desulfobacterota; class Desulfobacteria; order Desulfobacterales; family Desulfobacteraceae; genus Desulfobacter; species Desulfobacter latus. The sequence goes on along the minus strand of NZ_JACADJ010000024.1, from coordinate 29,894 downwards.
TGGAATGCGGGTGGGAGCGGCTTGCCGAGGTGCAGGAAGAGATCCTGTGGATGTGTGAAGCGGCACACATGCCGGTCATATGGGCCACCCAGGTACTTGAAGGGTTGGCGAAAAGAGGACTGCCGTCCAGAGCGGAAATTTCCGATGCCGCCATGGGAGCCCGGGCCGAATGTGTCATGCTCAACAAGGGGCCTAATATTATCGGAACGGTTCGTTGTCTTCGGGATATCCTCAGTCGCATGCATGTGCATCAAATGAAAAAACGCGCCATGTTCCGGCGGCTGAAAATGGTTGACGGTCTTTTTCTTGATCAGCCTACTGAAAATTGACGCGCATAATACACTATTTAGAAGTCTCAATATGCCAGATATCCCGGGCATACTCCCTGACAGCTCTATCGCTGGAAAATTTACCCATATTTGCCGTATTCAAAATAGAACGTCTGGTCCATTGTTCCTGATCCAGATACAGCGCCCTGACCTTGTCCTGGGCCTGAATGAACGCACGGAAATCAGCAAGCACAAAATATTTATCTCCCTGGGCCATCAGAGAATCCCAGATAGGTCGGAAAAGATTGGGCTCGCCAGGAATAAAATGATTCAGCCTGACCATATCCAGTGTGGTTCTCAACTCTTTATCACTGTTATAATAATCCCATGGATCGTATCCTTGGGCTCTTTTCTTGTCCACCTCTTTGGCGGTCAGGCCGAAAATAAAAATATTGTCTTCACCCACCTCTTCCATCATCTCGATATTGGCCCCGTCAAGGGTGCCGATGGTAAGGGCCCCGTTTAAGGCAAATTTCATGTTTCCGGTACCTGACGCTTCAAGCCCTGCCGTTGAAATCTGCTCAGACAGATCTGTTGCAGGTATGATCTTCTCCGCCTGGGAAACACAATAATTCGGCAGAAAAACAACCTCAAGCTTATGATTTACGTCCGGATCATTATTCACAAAATCTGCAACCGAATTGATCAGCTTGATGATCAATTTTGCCTGAACATAGGAGGGTGCCGCCTTACCGCCAAAAATAACGGTTCTCGGCACAATCTCTTTGGCTGGATCCTTTTTTATGCGGTTATACAGGGCAATGACATGAAAAATGTTTAAAAGCTGGCGTTTGTATTCGTGAATCCGCTTCACATGAACATCAAACAGCGTATCAGGATTTACATCCATACCCACTTTGCGCTTGATATATTTTACCAAACGCGCTTTGTTTTTTAATTTTACCTGCCGCCATTTTTCACGAAATTCCGGGCTCTCTGCATGGGGAGTGAGTTTTTTGAGTTGGTCAAGATCGGTAATCCAGTCAGATCCAATGGTATCCGTAATAAGGGACGATAACGCCGGGTTTATCTGGAGTACCCAGCGTCGAGGGGTCACGCCGTTGGTGACATTGATAATTTTCCCGGGAAAAATAATGTCAAAATCATGGAATAATTTTTCTTTGATAATTCTGGAATGAAGGGCTGCCACGCCGTTGACCGCGTGGCTCCCCACAATGGCTAAATGGGCCATACGCACCTTTTGCTCCGGGCCGTCTTCAATAATAGAGACCCGGCGTAATAACTCAGGTTTTTTTGGATACCGTTTTTCCACCATGCTTAAAAATTGCCGATTTATCTCGTAGATGATCTCAATATGACGGGGCAGCAATCTTGAAATGAGGCGGACCGGCCAGGTTTCCAGGGCTTCGGGAAGCACCGTGTGGTTGGTATAAGCAAAAGTTTTTACTGAAATTTCCCAAGCCTGATGCCATTCAAGACCCTCCTCATCCAGCAACAGACGCATAAGTTCGGGAATGGCAATGGCAGGATGGGTGTCGTTGAGTTGAACCGCGACCCGTTCAGGCAGCAACTTAAAATCAGAATTGTGCTTTTTAAATCTGCGCATAATGTCCTGGAAGGTGGCCGCCACAAAAAAATACTGTTGTTTGAGGCGAAGTTCCTTGCCCACCTCTTCCTCATCACTGGGATAAAGCACCTTGGAGATATTTTCCGTGAGGATCTTGCTCTGCATGGCACCTATATAGTCGCCCTGATTAAACTCGCGCAAAGAGAATTCCTGGCTGGACATGGCCGCCCACAAGCGCATGTTGTTCACATTCTGGGTACCGTATCCCGGGATAAGAATATCACAGGCCATGGCATTAATGTCCAAGGTATCCACCCACCGGTAACAAGGTTTACCCGCATCGTTTTTATAGTGTTCGGATCTGCCGTAAAACTGAACATTGTATAAAAATCCCCGACGCTTGAATTCCCAGGGATTGCCCCAGCGCACCCAGTTATCGCATTGTTCCACCTGATACCCGTTGACGATGGTTTGATAAAATATGCCGTAATCATACATGATACCATAGCCATATCCCGGAATATTTAAAGAGGCCATGGAGTCCATGTAGCATGACGCAAGCCGACCCAGACCGCCGTTACCAAGGCCGGCATCCCACTCTTGTTCCTCAAGCTCCTCCAGGGTAAACCCGGTCTCTTCCAGGCTTTGTTCGCACGCTTTGTTCAATTGCATATTGGTAACATAGTTCATTAAAAACCGGCCGGGCAAAAACTCAAGGGAAAGATAATAGACCCGTTTGGCACTTCTATCGTAGAAAGAGCGCTGGGAATTCAGCCACCTTGTAACCAGCCGGTCACGGACACTGTAGGCAAGCCCATTGTAATAGGTGTCTTTTCGGGGCGGGTAAAAATCGTTCCCCATGGTTGTCATGATGTGATGCTTAATATCTTCGTTAAGATCTGTAGCGGACTGATCCATAGTTTCCGGTGCCTTGCCCGGATAACGTCTTTGATTCTTCATAATACACTTCCCCACTTATGATAAAATTAATTTTCCCGGGCTTTTTTGCAGCCGCCGCTTTTTTTACCGGTTCCCGGATCCAGTCCCAGGTACTCACGTACACGGCATATATCATTGCCTTCCACCACCCAGGAACCATCCTGGGCCACCACCAACGGCACAAAAAAGATATCAGCCTTTTTAAATAAATCAAAGGTGTTGTTTATACGTTGATTCGCCTTTTCACAGTCTGCTGTCCCCTCATTTTTCTTCAGGGTTTTATATGCACCATAGCTCAGGTGTTTGCAGATGACCTGGGCGGTCATGCTTTTGCTTTTTTCGCCAAGGATCGGATATATGATCAGTTTCAAGGCAAGGCCCGTTTCCGCAGCCACCTCTTCCAGGCCGTCAAGAAGGGACCTGCAGTGGCTGCAGGCCGGGTCTGAAATAACATAGATAAACTTATCAGACGACCCGCCCGGCGCAAAACTCAAAGAAACCAGATCGGCCAGGTCTGCGGCATGGCTTTTAAAAAAAACGTTACGCATCTCAGCAGCCCGCGCCTTTTTTTCCCTGGCTTTTTTTCGTTCAGCATCCGCAAGATCAGACAGGCTGGACATGGTCATCCGGGTAATGCATACACCGTTTTTATATAGTCGGCCGGCCACAATGAAATCCTTACCCGCGTAAACCGGCGCAAGACCGCCGTCAACGGAGAGTACGGCTTCACAAAGAGCGCCCTGTTCTTTTTTAAATACCAGTTTTGCATCTTTGGGCACAGGTACCTGGGTTTGTAGCCACGATAAGGTAACATGGTCGCATACCGATTCTGCACGGCTCAAAGACACACTGCCTGAAAAGATGAAAAATCCCAGCATAAAAGCAGCAAGATACCTGAAACGCGTTTTGGATGTCATCTTATTACATTTCCTTATCATTTTATTCGATCATCGCGTTTGAATGCCCCGGTATTGATGAAAGACGCGGACTGGGGGAATTAAACACCTCCATATTATCAATATACAAAAAAGAGCGCCGGATTCTTGCCGCCTTGCTTCTTGCCTTTTCCACATTCCGGGCTGGTATTTTATTCTTTTTATACCAGAGATTCGGATCTGATAAAAATTCAATCAAATGGGTTTCTGCCTGGGCTGCATTTTTACACGATTTCACAAGACGGGGGGTGAACGCGGGGCCGTATTGTTTATCTGCAATTTTCTGGGTCTGCTTTCTGGCATTTTCCCATAAATTATCCCGGTCCAAAAGGATAATGGGTGCCAGAGGATTTTCATGAATTTTCATGGATGTGATGGTAATGCTCAACTCTTCGGCACTGCCGTACCCACCGGTATTGATAACAGGCAGGTTGCTCAGTTTTTGCAGATGGTCCTGACGGGACAGGCGCTGGCCTTCATTATATTTAATCAATCCGTCACATGTGGTTAAAGAAGCCTGGTTTTCCCCTTCCAACTCAATGGCAATGCCCACGCTCATGATATTATGCCGGCGGGCCAGATCATTGGCTTCTTTCATTATGCCGGGGCCGCCACCGTGGACAATGCCCATTTCATCACCTAAACTCAGGGCCAGACGATTGATCAAGTCAATGGTCAGACGGTTATCCACAGCCTTTGTATGTGATCCGTAAAAGGCAAACCAGAACCGTACCCGGTCAAAACGCTCCCAGTCATCAGGCTCCATGAAGCACCCATGGTAAAATGAGTACAGCTTGCCGATCACGGGATCATATCGCATAAACTCACATCTGGCCTGACCGGCATGGGTCAAAGCGATCATGTGCCGTATATCGTCGTCATCGAAACACGGATTTTCCGCATTTATAAGAAACGTGCATAACCCGGTTCTTCGCAGCGCATCCACCACTTCCCGCTCCGGAAAGCGTCGCCCGATGAACACCCGGGAATTAACCCCGCCCAGAACGGACAGCTTGACAAGGGTTTCCTTGAACCTGTCGCCTATTGTATGTGGGATGGAGGGTTCATGGCGGCGCTGGGTACTTTTTGCCAGACAGTTTTTAATGATCTCCAGCTGAGCCTCCCCTTTGGTATCCTGGGCCCGGGGCACCTGGATGAAATTACCCTTGTTCAGGATCAGGCCCATGGCATTTTCATCCAGAATATGAAACAGATTGGATACTTCGGCATGGGTGAGCAGATCGCACAGCCGGTACCCTTCCTTTACCCTGGCCTTTTCCAGGGGAACGGTCAAGGGGTTGTGGCTTCTGAAAAAACGGATGCGAATACGGATATCACTCAAGGAAACCGGGGTTTTCCCGAGATGATATAATTCCACCTGCCGGTTTCTGAAGGTACGGAAAGGATCCAGCACCCTGGCAGGCAGATGCAAGATTTCATCTTTTTCCGGGCTGACCACGGCATCAATGATCCCGTAAATGTCACCTAAAGAGATCTTGATGGCCCCCACAAAAAGTTCACCCGGATTGAGAAGGGTATGATTTGGCTCCATGGGCACCCTGGACCGGATGGCATTCAAGGCGCTCCGCCCCTTTTTAATTACTGCGCCAATACTGGACCGGATCATGGCTGCGGGTTCAAAACAATATTGGAAAGGCGAGAGCGCCACCTCAATATAATCGCAATTTTTTCCGGTTAACGCATCGGTTTCCTGACAGATATCAAACCCTTCATAATAGCCTTTGCCTACCCGGTTACCCACAAAAAGCCGTTTATGAAGGTAATGACGGACATCCCGGATGCGCAGTTCCGGATCCATGACCACGAGCCGGCCGATCTCATCCCCGCTCTCAAAAGAATCCAGTGCATTAGTCAAAAGGGGGTTCAGATTCCGGATTATACCGGCGAGCAGAATCTTTGATCCGTCAATTTCCGGCGTCGGCGGGGTTTCACCGGGCATATGGGTGTCCGTAAGCAGGCCCATTTGGGCATTACCGCTTCTGCCGGAAAAAAACCATGGTTTGCCTTCTTTTAAAGAGGATAAAATATAATCCGACACTTTGGGGAACAAAAATCGAACATCCATCTGCGCATCCTGTGCGTTTCCGGGCGTACAAAGAGCAATGGTATCAATATAACCGTCCGGACTGACTATCTGGGGTATATCCATCAGCAACCTTATTTTCAAGTGAACTTGTATAAAAAACCTGAACCATAAAGTGGTAAGCATAAATCCGGGGGCATATATAGGTCAAGATAAAATAACATTCCGGTTCCTTGACTGAATATTCCGACAGTGGTAGCGTTGTCATGAAAAATTTCAAAATAGTTCACAACGATCTAAGCAGATGAGATCAGGAGGTCAGAACATGGAAATTATCGGCATAGATGTGGGGTTTGGTTTTACAAAAGCATATAACGGACAAAATTCGGTAATCTTCAAATCCCTGATCGGCGATGCGGCTGATATCCAGTTTATGTCATCCATGGGCGATACCGCTGCAACGGCCAACCTGCATATCACCCTGGACAATAAAACCTATTTTTTAGGATCCTATGCCGAACGTCAGTCTACCCTGACCGAATATACCCTGGACCAGGAAAAAATGGTGGAAGAATTCATCAAAATATTGGCCCTTGCGGCGGCAGGCACATGTTCTCAGGCCTATGGCCCGGTCAATGTGGTGACCGGCCTGCCTGTGGCATACTTAAAACGGGATACCAAACGGCTTAAACAGATTCTCCAGGGTGAACACGAAATCAGCTATCATCACCAGGACGCACCGGATGAACATAGAAAAATTTCAATTGACAAGGTACATGTCATACCCCAGCCCATTGGTTCCATATTCAACCTGATGTTTGATGATAACGGAAAAATATGCGACAAAAATCTTGCAGCCTCTAAACTCGGGGTGGTGGATATTGGTTTTAAAACAACGGATTTTTCCATTTTTGACCATCTTCAGTACATTGAAAGGGGCTCGTCAACCATGGACACCGGGGTGTCCAAATGCTTTTCCATGATCTCGGATAAGCTGTACCAGGAAAGTGGCATCCATATTGAACCTTACAAAATTTTTAAATTCATTGAATCAGGCGTGATTAAAATTCGGGGAAAGACGTACAATGTGAATAATCTTAAAAAACGGGTGTATACACATGCCGCCGCGACCATTGCGTCTGATTTGAACCGGTTGTGGAAAAATGACTGGGATATTGATTCCATTATCGTATCCGGGGGTGGGTCTATCCCTTTGGCCGAATTTCTGATACCATCTGTTGAAGGCAATGTGATCCCCATTCCCAAAAGCATTGATGCCCGGTTCAATAATGTTCAGGGATATTATAAATTCGGCCATTACAAGTGGGGAAAGGACAAGACCATACTTTCCCGGCAGGCATCGCCCCCTGAAGAAGCGCCTTCAGCCCCGGAAGAGGCACCTGATTCGGAAGAAACAAATAAAGAAAAGAAAGGATTTGCCTGGTTGAAAAGGCAAAACGCTTAAACGCTAATGAACATTGATGCATTAACAAAAATTCTCTCCATGGTGGCCGACGGCGCACTGCCCGTTGGACAGGCGGCGGATCAATTAAAACATCTCTCGTTTGAAGATATCGGTTGCGCCCATGTAGATCATCACAGAGCCCTTCGCAAAGGATTTCCAGAGGTCATTTTCGGACAGGGCAAAACATCGGCACAAATTATTGCCATTCTTGAAAAACTGGAAAAATCAGAGGATATCGTGCTGGTAACCCGTATTGATCAGCAAAAGGCCGGCGAGGTTCTTTCACGGTTTCCCGATGCACAATATTTTGATAACGCCCATCTATTAAAAATAGAAAAAAAGCCCCCTGCCATTACCGGCCGGGGTACGATCCTCATTATCAGTGCAGGGACGTCGGATATTCCAGTGGCAATGGAAGCCTGTTTAACGGCAAAGGCCATGGGGAATCAGGTAAAAACACTTTTTGATGTCGGGGTTGCAGGCATCCATAGACTATTCGCCCACCAGGCAGAGATTGAACAAGCATCCGTCATTATTGTTGCCGCAGGCATGGAAGGCGCCCTGCCCTCAGTGGTGGGCGGCCTTGTCAAATCGCCTGTAATTGCAGTTCCCACAAGCATTGGTTACGGTACCAGCTTTAACGGGATGACTGCCCTTCTGGGCATGCTTAACTCCTGCAGTTCAAATATTGCTGTGGTCAATATTGATAATGGATTCGGGGCAGGTTACATGGCTGCTACCATCAATCACGTGGGCGTTGAAATTTAGGCTAGTGTCTGTCCGGAAATAAGAATTTCCGGATGGGCACTATATTTGCCGGCGCATTTCCAGGGCCTCTTTATTTGATGGATCAATTCTCAAAATGCGGTTCAAATAGTCGTCGGCCAGGATAATGCGTTTATTTTTGATATGAATCCGGGCAATCTGAAATTTGGTGTTGATATCTCCACGTCTTTTGTTATCAACCTTGACAAAGCATTCCATTGCTTTTTCCTGATCACCGGTTTCAAGGTAAACAGTGCCGGCTTTATATAAAAGATCCAGATTGGAAGGATTCTCTTTGATCGCATCAGTAACGATCTCGGCCACAAATTCATATTCCTGGTTGTCCAGACAGATATCGATGATTCTTTCCCGGAGTATCCTGTTGAACCGGCTTTTGGACAGGATACGCAAAAAAAGCGTTCTTGCCTCATTTCTAAACTCGTTAATCAGAAGCATTTCACCAAGTTGAACAGCTGAATCAAAATACCTGGTGCTGAAAGAGAGAATCTCCATGTAAACCCGGGCGGCCTGTTTAAAGGCGCGTCTGTTAATATAGAGCTTGGCCAGATGGTTTCGTGAAATTGTATCCTGGCGGTTTACAGCAACGGCCTTTTGAAGACATTTTTCACCCATTTCCGCGTTTTGGGTCTGAAGATATAAAAGCCCCAGTTTTCTTAAAATCCGTGATGCATTGGGTTTAAGACGTAAAGCGCTTTTCGTTTCATCTATGGCGCCTTGAATATTGCCGGCCTCTTCACACGCCCTTGCTTCAAGCAGATGAAGCTTTGCCTTTTCCGGGTGGTTGACAGCCTCAACAACACTTTTTATCTTTGAATCCAGGGCAGCCAGGGTCAGTGGTTTAAGAAGGTATCCCTCCACTTCGTATTCTGCAACATCAGCCACAATATCGCGTTCGTTTTCGGCCGTAACCATAATAACAGGAATGTCTCTCATATCCTTGTCACGACGCACGTTGGCCAGCATCCGACTGCCGTTCATTCCCGGCATACTCCAGTCAACAATGAGTAAATCGCAGGAATAATTTTTCATCACATTCAAGCCTGATTTCCCATTATCCGCAAACAAGAGCTCTTTGCCGATCTCAAGATTACGCAACATTTTGCGCAGGGTCAGGCGCATACTTTTCATGTCATCCACAATCAGTATGGTCATGGTTTTAATATCAATCATAAACGGGCTTTCCTGTTAAAACGATTCAAACATGCCTTAAGCATGTCGGGGTCGACCAATGTATCCAACTGCATATCATTACCAGTCCGGGTTTCTATGTCAAGGGCAGCACGTCTTAACTGTTCTGCATTTACATTGGCGGCCGCGCCCTTTAACGCATGGGCACAGTCCTTGGTATATTCAGGATCAAAGGGCTCTTTTTTAACAGCGGATACAAGGTTTTCAACAAGCCCCTCCACTTCCTGAAGAAATGAGTCAAGGATTTCCCCGGCCAATTCCTCGTCATTGCCAAAGCGTTCAAGAAATCCGGTTTTATCAAATACAGGCACAGGCGCATCGTTTTCTTCCAAAGCTGCGCAGACCTGTTCTTGCGTTTCAAGATCATGAATTTCACGCTCAGGCATATCAAAATCCGGGGATTCAAATGCCTCTGAAGCCAAGGTTTCCGACTTATATGCATTAATAAGTTCAATTAACGCCTGGGGATTAACCGGCTTTGAAATAAAATCATCCATACCGGCCTCTTTACATGTCTGCCGGTCCCTTTCAAAGGCGTTTCCGGTCATGGCAATGATGGGGGTTGTGCGATGCTTTTCCAAGGCTTCATATGCCCGGATCTGACGGCAGGCTTCATATCCGTCCATTTCCGGCATCCGGCAATCCATGAAGATCAAATCGTATTTATTTCTCTTTACCTTTTCAACCGCTTGGATGCCGTTGGATGCCGCATCGGTCTGATATCCATGTTTACTTATAATGGCTTTTGCCGTCAAAACATTGGCTTCAATGTCATCAACGATTAAAATTTTAAAGGCCCTTTTCCGGCGTTCTGCAAGGGCATACCGGGTAATAATGGCTTGGCCGCTTTTTTGATAAACCGGTGAAAGCACTGTGTGAATGGCATCCTGGAGAATAGTTCTGTCCAAAGGAAAACTCAAAAAGGCTGAGAAGCCCAGACCCTCAAATTCCTTTGCATCGCCCTGCTTACCCACAGCAGTAACGAGAATGCATACAAGGCTATTCAAATCCGGATGTTGGCTGATTTTTCGGCCGATGGCCCTTGCATATTGATCGGATTCATTAACCTCCATAACAACCACATGAAAGGGCGTTGAACTTGTGTTTGCAACGGTAACAAGTTCAATAACGCGATCGTGTTCACAAGTCTCATAATCAACCCCGCTCCGGTCAAGTATTTTAGTCAGTCGTGTACTGGGTTCCGGCTTGTCAGATACGGCAACCACCCGGATTTCGTCTACGGGAACGGCAGACAGGTCCTGGGCAATCTCTTCGGGCAGCTGTTTTTCAAAGGGGACTTCAAACCAGAACGTGGAACCTATCATTTCGATGCTGTCCACCCCCACCTGGCCGCCCATTAATTCAATGAACAGTTTTGATATGAATAAACCCAGGCCGGTACCGCCATATTTCTTTGTTATGGATGCATCGGCCTGGACAAAGGGGGAAAAAAGCCCTTTACATACCTCCTCGTTCATACCGATACCTGTATCATCTACACTGAAATAAATCAGCGCGTGTTCTTCTGTGTCCTCTTTGAGTGTGACATTCAGGGTCACAGACCCGGTCTCAGTGAATTTAACGGCATTATTTGTAAAATTTAAAATGACCTGGCGTATTCTGCCGATATCGCCTTTGAGCAGTCTTGGTACATCCGTGTCTATATTATAGATAAACTCAAGGCCTTTTTGCCTGGCCTGAAGTTCGGGTAAAGAGATAATGTCCTTGATGGCGATTTCAAGATCAAAGGGCCGGATATCAAGTTCAACTTTTTCTGCCTCAATTTTGGACAGATCCAGAATATCATTAACAATGGTTAAAAGAGCCCGGGCACTGTTATAGGCAATGTCTGCGTAGCGTCTTTGCTCGGCATCAAGCTTGGAGTCAAGAAGAACGTGAAGCATACCTAAAACCCCGTTCATGGGATTTCTTATTTCATGGCTCATGTTGGCTAAAAATCTATCCTTAACCTCAATGGCGTTTTTGGCATCTTCCTGAACGGTTTCGGAAAATTTAACAGCAGCCTGCCGTTCCGCGATAAGTGCCTGCTCTCTTTTAAGCACTAAAAACAAGACGGTCCCAATACCGGAAAACAGAATAATAAAAAACACTAGGCGAAATTTATTGAGATTCAATGCCCCCGGTCCCCAGGAAGGACCAAAATAAAAAAAGGCCACTAATGCTGAACAAAGACCGAAAATAAACAAGAAACCGGGCAGATCAGTAAATAGAACAGTGCCGGTCAAGACAATAATTAAAAAAAAAAGACCAGGACTAAAAATACCGCCGGTAAGACAGGCAAACCAGGTGATATAGGCTGTAAAAATCAGTAAAATACTGCGCCCCCGGATTACGGATCGCGCATTAAAAAAATGATATGCGGCCCATATCAGGCAGATCGTCGCAATTGATGGTGCAATCAGGGCAAGGGTCTTTGCATACAGCCCAATTCCTGTCAGGCAGAATACAATTGCCGTCAAAATAAATGACAGCCGGATTGATGGGTTTTTATCAGTGTTCATGTAGCGTTCTATCAATTAAGATTTAAATGTAAAAATAATATAACTGTCTGCCTGTTTGAATGTCAAATCCTTATTTTTGAACAGACACAGGCTCTAAGCCATGGGAATTTAATTTGATAAAGATCTTATTTTCTCTTGACATTAAAGTTCTTTATATATAATTAATATTTTTAATTAAGAGTAAAATATTATGATAAAGACAAATATTATTAACAGCCTAGTGGTCCTTATTATCGTGGAGGTGATTATTGTCACCTCCTGGCGAAGGGGCGATTAGTGGCTTAAATAAGATTAATGAGAAAAAGCCGTTACCAGCCCCGAAGGGGGGCGGTAACGGCTTTTTTGTTTTTTAGGAGACTTGTTAAAAAATGAAAAGAAGCCGCATTGCAACACAGGGCGTGGCAAGGGCTCCCCACCGGGGCCTGCTGAAAGCCCTGGGATACACCGATATAGAGCTTAACCGCCCCTTGATCGGGATTGCCAATTCCGCCAATGAACTGATTCCGGGACACATGCATTTAGACGCCATTGTCAAAGCCGTCAAGGCCGGTATCTCCATGGCCGGCGGCACCCCCATGGAATTTTCCACCATCGGCGTATGTGACGGTGTTGCCATGAATCATATCGGCATGCACTATTCATTGGCATCAAGGGAACTGATTGCCGACAGCATTGAAGTGACGGCCACGGCCCATCCCTTTGACGGTATTGTCATGGTGCCCAATTGCGATAAAATTGTTCCCGGCATGCTCATGGCCGCGGCACGGCTCAATATTCCGTCCATTTTTGTCAGCGGCGGCCCCATGCTGGCCGGACGTCACCCCCATGACCGGTCAAAGAAAATTGATCTGGTCACCATATTCGAAGCCGTGGGGGCAGTACAAAGCGGCAAAATGACCGAAGAAGAACTGTTGGAAATGGAAAATGCCGGCTGCCCCACCTGCGGCTCCTGTGCCGGCATGTTCACAGCCAATTCCATGAACTGCCTCACCGAAGCCATCGGCATGGGACTGCCCGGCAACGGCACTATTCCAGCGCCCATGTCCAGCCGGCTGCGCCTGGCCAAGCAGGCCGGTATGCAGATCATGAATCTGGTGGTACACGATATTACCCCGGACAAAATCATGACCCGACAGGCGTTTATGAATGCCCTGGCCGTGGATATGGCACTGGGCTGTTCCACCAACACGGTGCTTCATCTTAAAGCCGTGGCTGCCGAAGCCGGTGTGGATATCCCCCTGGCGTTGATTAATGAAGTCAGCAAAAAAACCCCCCATTTATGCTCCCTGAGCCCCGGCGGAAAGGACCATATCGAAGATCTTGACGTCGCCGGCGGTATCCAGGCCGTGATGAAGGAACTGAGTGACAACAACATGATCGATACAAGTCTTGTAACGGTCACAGGCAAATCCATTAAAGACAACCTTGAAAAAATCCAGGTAAAATACCCGGATGTCATCCGGCCGGTGAATGATCCCTACCATAAAGAAGGCGGGCTAGCCGTATTGTTCGGCAACCTTGCACCCGAAGGCTGCGTGGTTAAGCAGTCTGCGGTTCTGCCGGAAATGATGACCCACCAGGGGCCTGCAAGGGTCTTTGATTGCGAAGAAGATGCAAGCGCCGCAATTATGGCGCGGCAGATCAATCCGGGTGATGTTGTCGTAATCCGGTACGAAGGACCTGCCGGAGGGCCGGGCATGCGCGAAATGCTTACCCCCACATCCGCCATTGCAGGCATGGGGCTTGATGACCGGTGTGCCCTGATCACGGACGGCCGGTTTTCCGGTGGCACCAAAGGCGCCAGCATCGGCCATATATCTCCGGAAGCTGCCCAGGGGGGGCTGATTGCCCTTGTCCAGGAAGGTGATCAAATCCGCATTGATATTCCAAACAAAACCATTGAACTGCTGGTGCCCGAAGATGAACTGGCCCAGCGGAAAGCAGACTGGAAAAAACCCGAGCCCAAAATCAAAAAAGGCTATATGGCCCGTTATGCCAGGATGGTTACATCTGCCGGCAATGGTGCCGTATTTAAATAATAAAGGAGCGGATAATGAAACTGACAGGGGCCCAAATCCTCATTAAGATGATAAAGGCACAGGGTGTTAACACTATTTTCGGATATCCCGGTGGTGCCACCATTGATATCCATGATGAAATCCTTAAACACGATGACCTGCGCCACGTTCTGGTACGCCACGAGCAGGGGGCCGTTCACATGGCCGATGCCTATGCACGGGTGCGCCAAACCACGGGCGTGGCACTTGTCACCTCGGGGCCCGGTGCAACCAATGCCGTAACAGGACTTGCATCCGCCCATTGCGATTCCATACCCATCGTGGTTTTTACAGGCCAGGTACCCACAGGTCTTATCGGTAACGATGCGTTCCAGGAAGTAGACATTGTCGGCATCACCCGTCCCTGCACCAAACACAACTACCTGGTCAAGGACCCAAGCAAGCTTGCGGAAATTATCCAGGAAGCCTTTTTCATTGCCGGGTCCGGCCGGCCCGGTCCGGTGCTGGTGGATTTGCCCAAGGATATTGTCCAGGCCATGATTGATTTTCAGATGCCGGGACCCGTGAAAATGCACACCTACAAACCCAATTACAAGCCGAATAAGAAGCAGATGACAAGGGCTGTAAAACTGATCAAAGCGGCCCGTCGCCCTGTAATGTTTGCCGGCGGCGGCGTTATTTTATCCGGGGCAAGCAAAGAATTTACCCGGATTGCCAAATTGACCAATATTCCTGTAACCGCATCCCTGATGGGGCTTGGGGCCTTTCCCGGGTCTGATCCGAATTGGCTGGGCATGCTGGGCATGCACGGCACCTACCGGGCCAACATGAGCATTGGCCACAGCGACCTGATTTTTGCAGCCGGGGTCCGGTTTGATGACCGGGTAACCGGCAACCTTGAAAAATTTGCCCCGGACGCCAAAGTTATCCAGATCGATATTGACCCCACATCCATCCACAAAAACGTTGAAGTTGACTGCCCCATTGTAGGGGACTGTAAAATGGCTCTGGCGGATATTGCCGCGCTTATGGAAAAAGAAGCGCGCGAAAATCTTATGACAGACCGGGATGCATGGTTGAACCGCATCAACGAGTGGAAGCAGCTGACCCCCTTAAAATACGAACAGTCCTTTGACACCATCAAACCGCAATATGTCGTTAAAAAACTGCATGACATCACCCAAGGCAAGGCCATTGTTACCACAGAAGTGGGACAAAACCAGATGTGGACGGCCCAGTATTATCATTTTGAAGCCCCCAATCATTTTATAACATCCGGTGGTCTTGGTGTGATGGGGTTTGGCCTTCCCGCAGCCATAGGTGCCAAGGCCGCAGCACCGGACAAAACCGTTGTCTGTGTGGCCGGCGACGGGTCGATCCAGATGAACTCCCAGGAATTGATGACAGCTGTTGCTGAACGACTGGATGTAAAAATCGTTATTTTAAACAACCGGTATCTGGGCATGGTGCGCCAGTGGCAGGAACTTTTCTACGATAAAGTTTATGCCGACACCAATATGGAGGCCCAGCCCGATTTTGTAAAACTTGCCGACGCTTACGGGGCAAAGGGGTTCAGGTGCGATGATCCGGCCAAGGTGACCGAGACCCTTGAAACGGGCTTGAATACGCCGGGTACGGTGATCATGGAATTTATTGTAGAACGTGAAGAATCGGTCTATCCCATGGTTCCGGCCGGCGGGGCCATTACTGACATGCTTCTGGTTTAAAAAGGATAATTGATATGGAAACCAACAGATATATTTTATCAATTCTTGTGGACAATGAGCCGGGGGTGCTGTCCCGGATTTCAGGGCTGTTCTCCGGCCGCGGGTTTAACATTGATTCCTTAAGTGTGGCCAAAACAGCCGATCCCCACGTCTCCGTGGTCACCATGGTCACCTTCTGCGACGCACACGTCATTGAGCAGATCAAAAAGCAGTTGCATAAGCTGATCAACGTCATCACAGTGAATGATTTAACCCAAAAAGCATATGTGGAACGTGAGCTGGCCCTGGTCAAGGTCCATGCCAAAACCGACAAACGGGCTGAAATTATGCGTATCGTTGATATTTTCAGATCCAGGATCGTTGATGTCGGCAGTTCACACTTTATTGTGGAAGTGTCGGGGGATTCGGGCAAACTCAATGCCTTTGTTGAGCTGATGAAGCCCATGGGTATTATTGAAATTGCCTCCACCGGCACCATTGCCCTGGGCAGGGAGACCGGAAAATGACTACAGTAAACGCAAAGAAAAAAGCCTTGCTTTACGACACAACCTTACGTGACGGCATGCAGGGCGAGAATATTTTTTTTTCCCCTGAGGATAAGCTTAAAATCGCCACGCGGCTGGATGATGCCGGGATTCACTACATTGAAGGGGGCTGGCCCGGCTCCAATCCGGGGGCCCAGGCGTTTTTTGATCTGGTCCGGGACAAACAGTTCAAACAGGCCAGAATCTGCGCATTCGGATCCACAAGAAGGCAAAATTCGACATGCGAGCAAGACGGCAACATCAAAGCCCTGATTGATTCAGGTGCGCCTGTGGTTACGATTTTCGGCAAATCCTGGGATCTGCATGTAATGGACATTATGAATAATACCCGGGAAGAAAACCTGGCCATGATTACCGAAAGTATATCCTACCTCAAGGCCCGGGGCCGTGAAGTGCTGTATGATGCTGAACATTATTACGACGGATATAAAGCCAATGCCGATTTTGCTTTGGAAACCCTGGAAGCGGCTGTGAAAGGGGGGAGCCGATGCCTGGTGCTTTGTGATACCAACGGCGGCTCTCTGCCCTGTGATATTGACACCATCACCCGGGCAACTATTGCCCATTTCAAGGATTATGATGATGTCATTTTCGGCGTGCATACGCACAATGACTGTGCCATGGCTGTGGCCAACACCATCAATGCGGTGCATGCCGGTGCGACCATGGTGCAGGGGACAATAAACGGATATGGCGAACGCTGCGGAAATGCGGACCTCACAGCGATTATCCCCATCCTGGCCCTCAAGATGCACAGGGCGTGTATCAGTGAAGAGAACCTGGCCAAGTTACAAAATTTATCCAGATTTGTATCTGAGACAGCCAATATGCAGCCCATCGCCGCCAGACCGTTTGTGGGCCACTCTGCGTTTACGCATAAAGGCGGGGTTCATGTGTCGGCCATCATGAAAAATCCCAGAGCCTATGAACACATGGCGCCGGAACTTGTGGGCAACCGCCGCCGGGTTCTGGTATCCGAACAGTCCGGCAAAAGCAATATTGCGTATAAGGCCAGGGAGCTTGGGGTTGATCTGGGCAATGACGACACCAAAAAATCGCTGATTGTTAACAACATCAAGGAGATGGAAAATTACGGATATGAGTTTGATACGGCAGAAGGGTCCCTGAAGCTGCTCATGGAAAAACTCACCGAACAGTACCAGTCCCATTTTGATCTGGAATCATTCAGGGTGGTGGTTGAAAAGGACAAGGAACGCCCCTGTTATTCCCATGCCATGATCAAAATCCGGGTTGGGGACGAAACCGAAATCACCTCAGCCGAAGGCGACGGTCCGGTATCCGCCCTTGATAATGCCCTGAGAAAAGCATTGACGACCATGTATCCGGGTGTCAAGGATCTCCATCTGGTGGATTTCAAGGTCCGCGTCATTGACGGATCCGACGGGACCGATTCAAGGGTCAGGGTGTTGATCGAGTCACGGGATACGGACAATATCTTTTCAACCGTTGGTGTTTCCGCAGATATCATTGAGGCATCCTGGCAGGCTCTGGCGGACAGTTTTCAGTATAAACTGGCGCTGGATCATAATAATAAATAATGAGGTTGTGGTAATATTGACGGACAAGAACAACAAACAGGTGCTGGCAGTATCGGTGATGCCGGATCAGACACTGAGCCTTGAGTGGGAAGATACACAACGTAAAATCCCGCCGGAACAATCCAGGGTGTGGAAAGAGATTTATGATGATTTTTCCTCCCGGGCAAAATCATGGCTGTATCATGCGGGGTTCAAGGAGATCCCGACGCAACTTTCTCCGTCCCTGGATTATTTTATCCGCTTTTCCCGGTGCTTTGTTGAGACACTTTTAAAAATGCCGGAACTTGAAACCCTCCGGCATGGCGCCGTGGTGGCGAGCCCTTTTGGCACCATTGCCGAATTCATGTCGGCTCGCCCCATGATGGCCGGTGCCGAATATGTCACCCGGGAGATGCTCCAGGGGCTCTGGCAGGGATTCAATGCATCTTTTGCCGGCGAAATCACCGCCTTTGAGGGGCGCGTCAGTGAGTATCTGCGCACGCAAAATCCGGATCTCCATCCGGCTGGCAGGGTTTTTTTTCATTTGGTTGAAAATAAAAACCAGGCCCAGCCCTTTGCCTTCATGGCCACCTATTCCACCGGGATAGGGGCCAACGGTAAACCCAAGCATCTGCCCCTGAAACATGCCATTAAGACCCACGACGATAATGCCCTTCTCACCCTGTTGTCCACGGTGCATAAGGCCGGGGAAAGCAGCGCGCTGGTGGCGGATCTCATTGAATCCGGAGAGTTGTTCCATCCCCTGGCCTGGGATGAGGATGACGCGTTTCAGTTTTTAAAGGAAATTCCCGATTATGAGGCCTCTGGAGTGATCTGCCGGATTCCGGACTGGTGGAAACAAAGTGCCGCCCAAACCCGGGTGAATATTTCCCTGGGGGACCAGAAACCCTCCCTGACCGGATTGGATGCTATCCTGGATTTCAAACCGGGCATCGCCATCGGAGATCTGGAATTTACCCCGGAGGAGATCAAAACAATCCTGGAAGAAAGCCGGGGCCTTGCCTTTATTAAAAACAAATGGGTCGCCGTGGACCCTGAAAAATTAAAAAAAGCCCTGGACACCTGTCACCGCATTGAAGACCTGGCCGGCCATGACATGACCCTGGGCGATGCAATGCGGGCCCGGCTGAACCCGGACAGGTTACTGGACGGCATTGATCCCGGTGTCGAGGTCAGCGTCTCCAACGGCGCCTGGCTTGCCTCTGTCCTGAAAAAAATGCAGGCACCGGAAAAGGTGGAACCCGTTCTGCCGGCCCCGGGCTTTAAAGCAGAATTAAGAACGTACCAGTCAACGGGGCTGAACTGGCTGAATTTTTTAAATACCCACCGGCTTGGGGCCTGCCTGGCCGACGATATGGGGCTTGGCAAGACCATACAGATCCTTGCCCTGCTTTCCACCTTTCCCAAAAAGAACAAGCCCCCGGCCAGTCTCCTGGTGGTGCCGGCATCCCTGATCTCCAACTGGGAAAGTGAAATCAATACCTTTTTCCCTGCACTGAAAACCTATGTGGCCCACCCGGGGTTTAACGGGTCAAGCGCCTCTGGGGAGGGCAGGAAAAAGGCA
Organism: Desulfobacter latus; assembly: GCF_013389365.1. GTDB lineage: Bacteria > Desulfobacterota > Desulfobacteria > Desulfobacterales > Desulfobacteraceae > Desulfobacter > Desulfobacter latus. The sequence continues at coordinate 10,745 of NZ_JACADJ010000024.1, read as the reverse complement.
AAGGCCAAAGATCTCAAACTGCCCAAATCCCAACTGGACCGGCTGGACCTGGTCATCACCAGCTACACCCTGGTCAAGAAATACCCGTGGCTGGAAAAATATCAGTGGCATTGCCTGATCCTGGACGAAGCCCAGGCCATTAAAAATCCCGGCACCCAGCAGACCCGGGCCGTAAAGGCACTGCCCTGTACTCACCGGATCGCCATGACAGGAACCCCGGTGGAAAACCGTCTGTCGGATCTGTGGTCTTTATTTGATTTTTTAAATCCCGGACTCCTGGGCAATAAAAAAGAATTTTCAAATTTTGCCAAGGGCCTCAAAGATAATCCCAAAGGCTATGCCGGGCTCCGGCAGCTGGTTTCTCCTTATATCTTGCGCCGCCTGAAAACCGACAAATCCGTGATCTCGGATCTGCCGGACAAGGTGGAAATGAAAGTCTTTTCAGACTTGAGTCCCAAACAGATCCTGCTGTATAAAAAAGCGGTTAAAGATCTGGCGGACAACATAGAAAACACAGAAGGGATACAGCGAAAAGGGCTGGTCCTGTCGTCACTCATGCGGTTCAAGCAATTGTGCAACCACCCGGACCAGCTCACGGGGTCCGGGGATTTCAAAGCCGTCCACAGCGGCAAATTCCAGCAGTTGGGCCGAATATGCGAAACCATTTATGAAAAAAGGGAGCGGGTCCTGGTCTTCACCCAGTTCAAGGAAATGACAGGGCCTTTACAGAGATTTCTTGAAACTATTTTCAACCATCCCGGCATCGTGCTGCACGGCAGTGTTTCCGTGGCCAAAAGAAAAAAACTGATCCAGACATTTCAGGATGAAATCTATTGCCCGTTTATGGTATTGTCCCTTAAGGCGGGCGGCGTGGGGTTGAATCTGACCCGGGCCAATCATGTGGTCCATTTTGACCGGTGGTGGAACCCGGCTGTGGAGAACCAGGCCACGGACAGGGCCTTCCGCATCGGCCAGACCAGGAAGGTTCTGGTTCACAAATTTGTGACCCGGGGCACCATTGAGGAAAAAATTGATACAATGATCAGTGAAAAGCAGGACCTGGCGGACCAGGTGGTGGCCCCGTCCGGTGAGGCCCTGGTGACGGAAATGGATGACAAAAAACTCATGGATCTGTTCCGGCTCTCCTTGCCGGACTAAGATTCCTGACGGGAAAGTAACTATATGTCTGGATACGGATATCCAAAATATGTAAGTGTGGCAGCGAAACGGGCAAAGGCGGAAAAAAAGCTCAAGGCCCTGAGAAAAAAAGACCCGAATATTCAGCCCATTATCATTGAAGGCAAAAGCCTTGCCAAAACCTGGTGGGGTAAAGCGTGGAACCAAAATCTTGAACAGTACGCGGATTACGCCAACCGCATCGGCAGAGGACGAAGTTACGTCCGGCACATGGCTGTGCTGGATCTTAAGATTCATCCGGGAAAAGTCACGGGTCTGGTGTCGGGCAGCGGTTCACGCCCCTACAAGGTCACCATCGAGATTGATCCCATTCCCAAAACCCATTGGGAAAAAATTAAAACCCGGTGTAAAGGCAACATGGACAGTCTTAAAAAGCTAATGACCGGAAAATTCCCCAAAGACCTTGAAACGGTGTTCACCGAGAAAGGCAAAGGCCTGTTCCCATCACCCAAAGAGATCCATCTGGACTGTTCCTGCCCGGACTGGGCCGTCATGTGCAAGCATGTGGCGGCGGTGCTGTACGGGGTAGGCGCCAGGCTGGACCAGAACCCCTCGTTATTTTTTGTCCTGAGAAAAGCAGATGTGAACGACCTCATCTCTGAAACCGTCAGGGAAAGTAAAAAAGAGCTGCTGAGTCGCTCTAAAAAGAAATCTTCCCGGATCATTGAAGATGATGACGGCTTATCCCAATTGTTCGGCATTGATCTGGGTGATGAAGACCAGCTTGATTCGTCCGGCGGGAAAAAATTGCCACCGGCATTGAAACAGCCGGCCCGGAAACCTGGACGGAAAAAAAAGACCACCCCGGAAACCACTGCTGCAACCGGGCCGCCTCCTAAGAACGTGTCCGGAAAATCATCAAGGAAAATCACGGATGCCGCCGGCATTGAAACCCTGTTCAAACGCCGGACAAAAACCCCCACATCAGTGGCCGAAGTCATTGAAAAATCAGACATGGATCCCCAGAAGGTCAGAAATACCCTGTTCCGCCTGGTGAATCAGGGCAAACTGGAACGGGTTTCCCGTGGCATTTACCGGTGGGTCAGGAACGGATGACACTATCGACTATTTAAAAAGATCCAGCAGTCCGAACATCCAGAGAGGAATTCTTTTCTTGTCCGTTGTGTAATTGGTATCAATGACAAGCCGGGTTGTGATCCGTTTTCCAGCAGATCATCAAGTGAAAAGCTTTCCAACTGCTTGTCAGCAACTCAGAGTGTCGCACCCGCACCGTAGTAGCTGATGATGTTATCTTCAATTAATGATAATTCATCGGAATCAATGACGCCACATATTAAGAAAGACATCATGCATTTCCATAAGTGCTGGATGCCTTTTTTGTTGGTAGCTATCTATATTCAAAAAATTAACACTCAATTCAACCAGTTGATTAAGCAAATGGGCTATCTGCAGACATTTATTGTTTTCGGTAATCCTTTGTAATACCTCAACTTCTTCCCATACCGAAGGTAAATTTCCCTAAAATATTCAGGTGGATCTGATAAAAACTTTCTTCATGGCGTGTTGTGGGCAGGCTGACGGACTTTCAAGGCGACCGATGGCCGTTAATCAGTTTTTAATACTGACAGGAAAGCAGACTGAGGGATCTCCACAGACCCCACCATTTTCATTCTTTTTTTGCCTTTTCGCTGTTTTTCCAAAAGTTTACGCTTTCTTGAGATATCGCCGCCATAACATTTGGCGGTAACATCTTTGCGATAGGCAGAAATGGTTTCTCTCGCAATAATCTTGCCGCCAATGGCGCCCTGGATGGGTATTTTAAACTGCTGTCTTGGAATTTCTTCACGCAATTTTTTGCAGGCTGCTCTTGCTTTGATCTCTGCCTTGTCCCGGTGAATCAGCATGGAAAGCGCGTCAACCCGTTCCGCATTGATCAGAAAATCCAATTTTACAAGATTTGTCTCCTGGTAGCCTGCAATTTCATAATCAAAGGAACCATAGCCCTGGGTCACACTTTTAAGGCGGTCATAAAATTCATAAACCACCTCGGCCAGAGGCAGGATAAATTTCATTTCCATGCGGTTTGAGGTCAAATACTGATAATTGGTGCTGACGCCGCGAAATTCATGGCAAACCTGCATGACATTGCCCATATACTTATCCGGTACAATGATGGACGCTTTGATAATGGGTTCTCTGACACATTTTATTTCTGTGGGATCAGGATATTCCGTCGGATTATCAATAATCTTAACTTCGCCTGACACATAGGTGACTTCATACTGAACCGAAGGTGAGGTTAAGATCAATGAAATATCATATTCCCGTTCAAGGCGTTCCTGAACCACTTCAAGGTGTAACAGTCCCAGAAAGCCACAGCGATACCCGAACCCCAGTGCGGCAGATGAATCCTTTTCATAAATCAGGGCCGCATCATTCAATTTGAGTTTTTCCAACGCCTCGGTCAGTTCCACATAATCGTCGGAAGCCACCGGATACACGGAAGAAAACACCACGGGCGTAGGTTCCCTGAAACCACCTAATGCTTTATCACATCTTTTATCCGGCATGGTCACGGTATCACCGATTTTAACATCGGATATAAGCTTTATCCCTGCAATAAAATACCCGACCTGACCGGCCTCAAGACTGGGCATAGGATTACGTTTAATCTGGAACAGTCCCAGCTCTTCAACCTTGTAGGTCGCATCATTGGACATGAACTGTATCCGGTCCCCTTTTTTGATACTTCCCTCAAAAATTCTGAAATGAATGATAACACCCCGGAAGGGATCATAGTGGGAATCAAAGACCAGGGCCTTGAATGCGCCTGTATCTTCAACGGTGGGTCCGGGTATTCTATCAACAATAGCCTGAAAAATTTTATCAACACCGGTTCCCGTCTTTGCGGACACAAGAAGCGCCTGGTCACTGTCAAGGCCTAAGTCTTCATCAATCTGACTTTTGACCCATTCGATCTCAGCCGAAGGCAGGTCAATTTTATTGATGATTGGAAGGATCTCAAGTTCATGTTCCATGGCCAGGTACAGGTTGGCCAAGGTCTGGGCCTCCACCCCCTGGGATGCGTCAGCCAGTATCAAAGCCCCTTCACAGGAAGCAAGGGCCCTTGACACTTCATAGGAAAAATCCACATGCCCCGGTGTATCAATGAGGTTCAACAAAAAATGTCTACCGTCCGGATCCGTATAGGGAAGGGAAACCGTCTGGGATTTTATGGTGATGCCCCTTTCCCGCTCAATATCCATGGAATCCAGGATCTGCTCTTTCATATCTCGATCCTCTATAATTCCGGATAGTTGTATTAATCGGTCTGACAAAGTGGATTTGCCGTGGTCAATATGCGCAATAATAGAAAAGTTTCTAATATTATGTTGATGATATTTCAATGAGACTCCAAACTAAGCGTTGACAAAAAAGGCATATCTATCATAATTAGGGCTATACATTTACCAATTGTATTTTACACTGTCAAGAAAAGCCGCTTGTTCAAGACGTTCTATTGCATCGGATTTTTATCGGAGAAGCCAATGGCGCATGCCATCCTCATTGTTGATGATGATATAGCAATTAAGGAATCAGTGGAAGAATTTTTAGCACTAATGACCTATGATGTCAAAAGTGCTGAAAATGCATTCCAGGCCGTTAACATGCTAAAAACGTTTCAGCCCGATATTGTTTTAACGGATATCATGATGCAGGGGATGGACGGACTTGAACTCACCCGATTGATCAGGGAGCAGTACGCTATTGATGTCATGGTTATGACCGGTTATTCTGCTGAGTACTCCTACGAAGAGGCCATCAATGCCGGGGCCAGTGATTTCATTTTCAAGCCCTTTCGCTTTGAAGAGCTGGACTTAAGAATCAAACGCATGCTCAGAGAAGCTGCATTTAAAAAGGAAAGGGATAAGCTCCTAGAGGAGATGAAACAGTTGGCCATAACCGACGGGTTAACAAACCTGTTCAATTCCCGGCAGTTTTTTCATCAAATCAAGCAGGAAGTCGAACGTTTTCAGCGCTATTCCCGAAATTTATCCCTTCTTATCCTAGATCTCGATTTTTTTAAGAAATACAATGATACCTGGGGGCATCTGGAAGGAGATAAAGTGCTGATGCGCATAGGCATGATCATCTCCTCCTGCCTGCGCCGCATGGATTCCGCCTACCGCTATGGTGGTGAGGAATTTGCCGTTCTTTTACCGGAGACAGAGTTGAGAGAAGCTTGCCTGGTGGGGAATCGTATCAGGGAAAATGTCCAAAAAGCAGTATTCACACCGGAAAACGGTGTGCAGACATCTGTAACTGTAAGCCTTGGAGCGGCACAAATTGTGCAAGGAGAAGACTTTACCTCATTTATCAAACGTGCAGATAAGGCATTGTACCTTTCCAAGGAAAACGGTCGCAACCGCTTAACCGTAGCACCTTAATCCGGGGTAATGCGCATGCTTAAATCAACGGATACCGCATGATGGGTGAGCGCGCCGCAGGAAATTATATCCACGCCGGTGCCGGCAATGGCGTTTAATGTCTGCAAACAGACATTACCCGATGCTTCCACCACGGCCCGCTTTCCGATCAACGTCACGGCTTTGGCCATTTCATCAATATCCATGTTATCCAGCATGATCACATCCGCCTGGGCATCAAGGGCCTGCTGCACCTGGGACATATCCGAGACCTCCACTTCCACCTTCATCAGATGGGATGCCCTGTCCCGGACAAGGGATACGGCCGCGGCAATGGAACCGGCGGCCGTGATATGATTGTCCTTGATCAGAACACCGTCATAAAGGGCAAATCTGTGATTAAAGCCCCCCCCGGCCCTGACCGCATCTTTTTCAATTTTTCGCCAGCCGGGTGTTGTTTTTCTTGTATCTACCAGCCTGACTTTGGGATTATCCAGTGTATTGACAAATTTTCGTGTCAGGGTTGCAATACCGGAAAGCCGCTGCAAAAAATTTAACGCCACACGTTCGGCGGTTAAAAGCGAGCGGATATCGCCGATGATGGTAAAGATCACATCATCTTTTTGAATGGTGTCCGAATCATTAAAATGAAGCTTACATACCGTTGACGAATCTACAGCATGGAACACCTTTTTGGCTACATCCGTTCCTGCCAGGATAAACTCTTGTTTTGCAACAATGCCGGCGGTTTTTTTCTGGGGATGAAGAAAAATACTTTCCGTGGTCACATCCCCAAGACAGGTATCTTCAAAAAGCGCCAGCCGGATGATCTGTTCTGTCGTATTCATAATATAAGTTTAATCTTGTTTCAGATTCTTAACCCGATCCAGGTTCACCGTAATTTTATCCTGCTTTTCTTTAAGTTCTTCATGCTGTGTCCGGACCTTATCAATAACATCTTCCGGGGCTTTCTCAAGGAAACTGTCATTGTTCAACCGTTTCTGGATACCATTCAACTCTTTGGTGTTTTTCTCCAGCTCCTTTTCAAGACGACTGATTTCTTTGTCAAAATCAATTACACCGTCAAGGCAGACATAACAGGTGGTGGCACCTGAAACTGTGGTGGCTGAGGATTCAGGCGGATTGTCTGGATTACAAAAAGAGAGGTTCTCAAGTGTTGCAAGATTAATAATGACGGATTTATTTTCGGCAATCAGCAGTTTTTCTGCATTATCTGCCGTGGTGGCCAGGACTTTAACCCGGGTGGAGGGCTGGATGTTCATTTCGGATCTGATATTGCGGATACCGGAAATCAAAGAGAACATGAATTCCATCTCTTTTTCACAGGCTGAATTTTTGAACTTTTTGAAATCATTATCATTATAGGGAAACGCTGCCTTCATGACAGAGCCGCTTGTGCCCGGAAGAATATTATAAATTTCTTCGGTAACAAAGGGCATAAAGGGATGCAGCATGATAATAATATCTTCAAGCACTTTTGCCAGAACACCACGGGCAGTGTCGCGCTGGTCAGCCCCTAATTTCTCATACAGGGCGGGTTTGGCAGCTTCAAGATACCAGTCGCAGAATTCATGCCATACAAACTGATAAACCGCGGAAGCAGCTTCATTGAACCGGTATTCCTCAATGCCTTGTTTCACGGCCAAAGCGGTTTCAGCACACCTGGACAAAATCCAACGGTCCGTCAGGGTCAGATCAAGATTATCCGTCAATGCGTCTTTTTCCGTAATGTGCATCAAGGTGAACCGGGCGGCATTCCACAGCTTGTTAACAAAATTTCTGTACCCTTCCACCCTTGATTCGGACATCTTAACATCCCGGCCCTGGGCAGCAAAAGCAGCCAGCGTAAACCTGAACGCATCTGCGCCGTATTCATCGATCACCTTGAGCGGATCAATCACATTGCCCTTGGACTTGGACATTTTTTTGCCGTGTTCATCCCGGACCAGGGCATGGATATACACATCTTTGAACGGAATTTCATCGTCCATAAAATGAATACCCATCATCATCATTCTGGCAACCCAGAAAAACAGAATATCAAACCCTGTAACCAGGACATTGGTGGGATAAAAGGTCTTCAAAAGATCCGTATTTTCAGGCCAGCCCATGGTGGAAAAGGGCCAGAGCGCCGAAGAGAACCAGGTATCAAGCACATCGGTTTCCTGGACAATATTTTTTGATCCACACTTGGGGCAGGCATCAGGATCAGTCTCTTCAACAATAACTTCCTTGCATTCCGGACATTTCCATACAGGGATGCGATGCCCCCACCAGATTTGACGGGATATGCACCAGTCCCTGATATTGTCCATCCATTCAAAATAGGTTTTTGACCAGTTGTCAGGAATAATCCGGGTTCTACCGTCCCGTACGGCCTGGGCTGCCTTTGCAGCCAACGGTTCTACCTTGACAAACCATTGTTTGGAAATAGAAGGCTCAACATCGGTGTGGCAGCGGTAGCAATTGCCCACGCTGTGCTTTAAGGGTTCTTTTTTCTCAAGCAATCCCAGCTCTTCAAGCGCTTCAACCGCTTTTTTGCGGCATTCAAACCGGTCAAGGCCTGCAAAACGCCCTGCCCCTTCAAGCATTACACCTTCATCATCAATGACCTTTAATTTTTTCAAGTCGTGTTTTTCACCCAGATGAAAATCATTGGGATCATGCGCCGGCGTGACTTTCAGGGCACCTGTACCAAACTGGGTGTCCACATAGTCATCTCGGATAATGGGAATTACCCGGTCTGTCAAGGGTAATTGAACTTCTGTTTCCCCAAGGTCTTTAAACCGTTCGTCTTCGGGGTTAACAGCCACGGCCATATCCCCAAACAGGGTTTCAGGCCGGGTGGTGGCAACGGTCAGCCCTGTTTTCCGGTTGCCTTTGAACGGGTATCGGATATAATAAAGGTAACCGTCCTTTTCTTCATATTCGACCTCAAGATCTGCGAGTGCGGTTTTGCATCTGGGACACCAGTTAATGATATACTGGTCTTCATAGATTAGACCCTCTTTGTATAGACGGACAAATACCTTGCGCACGGCTTCGGAGAGTCCTTCGTCCATGGTAAAGCGTTCCCGGTCCCAGTCACAGGATGCACCAAGACGCTTGAGCTGGTTGATGATAGCCCCACCTGATTTTTCCCGCCATTTCCATACTTCTTCAATAAAGGCTTCCCGTCCGACCTGATCACGGTTTTTGCCTTCAGCGGCCAGTTTGCGTTCAACCACATTCTGGGTGGCGATTCCAGCGTGATCAGTTCCCGGCATCCATAGAACATTCTGTCCCAAAAGCCTTCTGTATCTGCACATGATATCCTGGATCACGTTGTTCAGTGCATGACCCATATGGAGCACGCCAGTGACGTTGGGTGGTGGAATCACAATTGAAAAAGGGATTCTGTCACTTTTGTCTTCAGCTTTGAAAAAACCGTTTTCAAGCCAGAATGAATACCATTTCTCTTCAATTTCTTTTGGCGAATATCCTTTGTCCAGGGAATCCGAACACATAATTCAACTCCTCAAACCCTTTTAATATGACATCCCCTTATTATCAGGGAATTGTGTCATGTTTTGTCGTAAACCACCATGCGTGTAAAAAAGTCACGGCAGTCCAAGGCTGTTTAATGAAAAAAGGGGATTGAATCAATCCCCGGCACGTCAGCCTATCAATCAAAATAAAACCATCCATAATATGACTTGGCTTTTAAGCCGTCTTGCGCATTGCGCCATTAGGAACATATTTCGAATATGCACCCAGTAACGCACCTTAAATACAACTTAAAATCATAAGTCATATTTAGAGAGTTTTTAATCTGATCCCAAGCCTTAATAAATATTTTTAAAAATTAAGTCAATCGTTTAATGAGGTCTAAGGCCCATGGGCCTAACCGATATCATCAAGATCTTTTTTAAGTCCTGCTTTAATATCTTCTATTTCACGCTTGATCACCTTTTCCATTACTTCAAAAAGAATTTTTTCAATAATTCCGGAAAACTTTTTCTCTATAACTTTTTCAAGGACAGCTTCTAATTCGCCTCGGTCCAGTGACGGCATAATATCCTCACCGTCTTTTCGGGCTAAAGAAATATCTTCGGAAAGCAACGCTTCCGAATCAGGGGGTTCCTGGGTCAGTTCAATTAAATCCTGATCTTTGGGGGATGATTCTTCGGTGAACACTTCGGTCAACTCAATAATATCATCATCATAATCTTGAACCATAAAATCCTCATTTTGTCCTGATTTTAAAACGTTTGATAATTTTTATAAGACGTAAAAATTATCAAAGCAGATAAAAAGTGTCAACAATTTCCTGCTTTCCCCAGCAATTCAGAGCATCGAAGCAGCTTCATAGTTATAGTTAACGTAATCAGATTGTTCCTAATATTCGTTGGCGTAAAGCCGAAGGCGGCTTAAAAGACAAACAGATGGACGATTCTATTTTGACCATGGGCCTAAAAGGTTGGAGGAAATAGTTTTTAAGGAATCACTGTAAAAAAACTTCGGAAAATGCTAGAAAAAAAAAGGCTTTCAACCAAAAAGCCGAAAACCCTTATCGTTTGTGGCGCGCCCGGCGCGATTCGAACACGCGACCCCTTGATTCGTAGTCAGTTGACTAAGCACTCCCAGCACCTCCATGAAATCAATTTATACTATAATAACAATTAATTAAGAAATCGACTTTTCCCTGTAGTGCCCTAAGCAACCTCAAAAAGGTGGGACAGGAGTGGGACAAATTTTTCTTGACGAGACCACTTGATCTGGTAGACTAAAAAAAATGTAGTTTAGAAAAGATGGTTTTAGAATATTGAGGAGGAGGGCTTATGGGATATAAATGGACAAAAACGCAATTTCCAGGAGTACGTTATCGAGAACATCCAGATCGAAAACATAATGGAAAACCTGACCGATACTTTGCCATAAGATACAAAATTTTTGGCAAACCAAAAGAGGAAGCTCTCGGATGGTCATCACAAGGATGGAATGCCCAGAAAGCCTCCTTACAGAGGAGTGAATTATAGTGGTTTGCAAATGAATTGATAAACTTATAAAACTTATGTGGTATAATAGAAGGTTGTCAAAAAAATTGGAGGATGCATGTATCATAATCTATAAGCAAGTTCCTAAGTCATAGGGAAAGCA
>NZ_JACADJ010000023.1 GCF_013389365.1 Desulfobacter latus | reverse complement strand
CAAAAATATATTAAAATATGATCCTCATTTTGAGGGATTCAATTTTATTTCTCAGTTATATGAAGAGGTCTGCAGCATAGGCTGTATTCATCAGCCTTTAAAAACAGCATAATTGGCGAAGGTATTGTGTAAAAACAGTAAAAATTATTTTTCCGGTTAAAATTTAAGTTGCTTTTCTCGCGCCAAAATATGATTTTATAAAAATCATCCAATATTTTTTTCATTATGTATCGGGTGCTAAATCAATATTTTCCTGATCTTACAGAGCGAATGAGTGGGATTGAAGACTGAAGACCCTTTTGTAAGGAAAATCCTTGAAACCGGACTTAGGATCATCAGATATTGTTGGTTTCGTCGCAAAGGCCCTAAAATAAATATATTATATTGAAATAAAAATAATCATAAGCCGCATAACGCCCAAACAAAGTATTCTCGTCCCCTAAGAAAAATCCGGTTCCCACTTTACACTCAAGGTTGGTCACATACGTGTATTTTAGATATGGGAAGAGGTAATGGGAGTTATTATTTAGAGACACATTGTAACTTACCGCCCCTTGAAGCCAGTCCGATACGAGATCCAGTTTTATTTCCCCCAGCAATGAAAAAGAGTCCTGGTCAAAATAAAGAATGTCGTCTGAATAGTCTTTGATATGTGAATACAGCGCCTGAAAATTGAAATACATGTTTCCGGCGGTGGTATGGTCCGCACCTATAACGGCTGTAATGGTGGGGTGGCGGGAAGAGGTAAGGGACGAGGTCAAGAAGGACTGGTTTTCCATCCATAAGGCTTCTCCCCGGATGCCGTATTTGTCCCAGGTGGTTTCAAATTCAAATCCAGCGGCTTTTGTCTTCCGGTACGCCACGTCAATATCCTCATCCGTAAATACTGCCGAACCAAGGGCGGAGGAAATGGCGTTTCCTGAAAAAGAGCCGTTTACACGGATATTTTTGATTGGAAAATTTTTGTAATCGGGATTATCCTCGGTCATCCAGTGGAATGTAAACCCCAAGTCTATATTTTTAATGGTTGTGTGAAGTCGGACCGCAAACTCTGCCTCGTCGTCAGGGGTACTCTCATGGACAGACAAGTCGTTGATGTACGACCTAAGTGCCGGATCAGATACAGCACCCTGAAGTTCCTTTTTTACATGGCTGAAAACAGACCAGTTGGTACCGAAATAATCCCATTTTGATTCCTCAAAAAAAGGAATAAACACCCCTTCAAGTGTGAAATATTCTGAAAACCATTTGGCATTTGCCATCCATATCGGAATTTTGCATTCTTCGTAATCCGGGATGATAAATTCACGGAAATCCTGGGGATTCAGGGTATCAACCGGGCTGACCTGGTCGGCCTTACCCCACCGGACGATTTGTTTGCCCAGGGACAGTCCGTATTTTTTGCCGGTATATTCCCATTTTGCTTCGTAAAGATCTATATCAAAATCATCTGTTTCATTTTCCTCGGCAAAATAGAGATAATCACAAAGCGCAGAAACCGTAACACTGTTTTTATATTTTCCTTTGAGCAACATTCGGTTCCTGAAACTCCGGTTGTTTTCAACAGCATCATCCTCTTTGGTTTGAAATGTGCCTCGGGCACCAATTTCACCTGATATTGAAAAATCGGACTTGCTTTCCTGTAGTCCTGTATCTTCAAAAATATCATCAGGCAGCGTATCTTCTAATAATGGAACAGTTTCTTTCGAATTTTGTAATTCAGAATAGACCGGACGAGTAAAAAACAGCCATCCAACTGAAAATAAAAAAATGATAAATAAATGATAAACAGTTTTATTTACCATCGTCTCTCTTTGAACCTGGGTATATTACCAAGAAGAGCAATCATGACAGCTATCATACCGGATCAATAGTTTTCAAGGCTTTTCCGCGAGACATCGTCTGTTTTAATATTGGTATTATATGTAATTTTATCCTGCTTGATATAGGTTTTGTGACCTTTTTGATGATCTTCCATGCTAATGATGATTTCCGTCCAGATTCCTTGAACCTGTTCCAGTTTCAGGACATGATACGTTTTGATATGCGTATTTTTTTTATCATAAAATGCTACATGCACCGGTACAAAACCATCCTTTGATATCGTGCTGATGGTTAAGCCATATTGGGATTCAACGCCTTGTTTGGGACGGGATTCAAGGATATGACAGTCCATGTTGCCGACTGTGGTTGAACCGGTAATTTTATATGTATAATCAGAAACAGGGTGCCGTTCCATATCTTCATACGTAAAATCACTGTTAACAAACCGCTGGTTTTTCTGGGAGCTGACGATTCGCCGGGTCCGCTTTAAAGCCGGAAGGTATAGAAACTGTTCGGTTTCCCAGCCCGGTTTTTCAACATTTAAGAATCCTGTGCCATCAATGTCGGCCGGAGCGGTAAATCGCGTCATCTGTGTTTCCAACCCGTTCTCTTCAATCCGCTTGGTTGTAAAATGACGGATTCTCTTTTTGCCGCGTTTACTGACCAATACCATTTGTGCCGTCGAAACAGAATTCTTTCCCCGGTCCCGGTCAAACACCTTCTGGGCCAGTTGCCTTCCGGTTATTTCTTCTGCGCCGGCAATGGAAAAAAGACATATGGCAGATAAAGCCAGCATCCCCCGAACGATATGGACTGAAACTTTTGTCATCCTTTATCCTTTATTTCCTCCAGCAGAACTCCGGCATGCGCTGCACCTGAAAAATCATCCCTCAATTCAAGCGCTTTGGCCAGTTCTCTGGCGGCAAGGGCTTTTTCACCTTTACCATGATAGGCCAGGCCCAGGTGATATCTGACAACCGGATTGTCCGGGATTTTTTCCAGGGAGTCCAGAAACTGGGCAATGGCATTTCCGTACAATCCTTTTTTATAATATGCAAATCCCAAGGTATCCATTATGCTGGGATCTTCCGGATAAAGGGCTTTGGCTTTCCGGGCCAGGGCCAGGGCTTCATCCAATTTATCCGTCCGGGCGGCGAGATGGTAGGAAAGATTGTTGGCAGCCGCCGCATAATTGGGATTTATGTCAAGGGCTTTCCGGTAGTGGTCTTCGGCTGTATCAAAGTCTTTTTCCGCTTCATACAGCACGGCCAGCAGCATATGAGGAGATGCGCTTTTTTTATTTTTGGAAATTATTATTTTATATTGTTCTTTTGCAAGTTCAACATTTTTCCGGGCCAGGTAGATTTTTGCCAATTCACTATAAGGCGCTAAATAATCCGGGAAAATATCAATCGCTTGTTTTAATTCGGATTCGGCGCTGCCCATATTTTTTTCAGCCAGATATATTTTAGCCTTGATCGTATGAATAACCGCAAGAAGCTTATCATTGTCTTTAAACGTTTGCATCTGCCGGGTGCAAAGATCATGTGCTTTTTCAAAGGATTTTTGTGCCACCGCATTTCTGACCCTTAGCGTAAACACATCAAGCAGGTTGTTGTTCAATGAATAGGCCTTTTCAAGCAAAGGATCTGCCTGGTCAAATTGCCTCATACCCGATTTCAGATAAGCCAGGCGGTAATATCCGGTTGGGTTGTCCGGATTAAGTTTAATCATCTGCCTGTAATCATTTTCAGCATCCTTGAATTGTTTCAAGGCGATGTATGCATTTGCCCGGATCAGAAGGGCCCGGGAAAGGTTGGGGTTGAACCTGAGCGCCTCCGTGGTTTGTTCCACGGTAAGTTCATAAGAATGCTGACGGAAATATATTTCCGACAGCAGCATTTTGGCTTTTATATAATCCGGTTTCAGTTCAACGGCCTTATATACAGATGCGGCGGCTTGATTTGGATCTCCAAGACCGATGTAGCATAACCCTTTAAAATATTGGACTCTGTGGGAATTGGGCTCATCTTTTTCAAGCGCGGAAAGAAGTCGTAATGCCGGCTGATACTCTTTTCTGGAAATCAGAATTTCGCTTTTCAACATCCTGGCCGAGGCAAGCCCGGGGCGTTTATTCATGATCTTTTTCAGTTCTTTTTCTGCCTCATCTTTCTTTCCATCCTTGTAAAGAAACCGGGCCAGAATCATGCGCGTATTCATATCGTCAGGATCAATGGCACAAGCGTTTCGGTACAGGTCAAGGGCCTGTTCTTTTTTCCCGGTAAGGTTGTAGAACCCGGCAAGGATAAGCATGGGGCGGCTTTTATCCGGCTGGATTTCAACCGCTTTTTTGTAAGCGGCTTCAGCTTTTTCCATGTTCCTTGTTTTTAAATAAAAATTGCCTAATAGAATCTGGTGTCCGGCATTCTCCGGATGTTCGGCGGCAGAAATATTAAGCTGCTCTTCAGCTTTGTCCAGCTGTTTTCGGACAATATAGAACTGTGCAAGGACAATCCGGGGCTGGGTAGTATCCTCTGCCGATACCACTGCTTTCTGCAGAAGGGCTTCCGCTTCGTCAAACTTTTTTTCTTTTGCTTTTATGCCTGCGATTGCATGAAGACTGCCCACATGAGCATCTTCTATTTCAAGAATTTTCTCAAAGATGGCCCGGGCTTCATCAATCTGATTTCTTCGGGCCAGCACCCTTCCTTTGAGAAACAATGCATCTACGTTTGAGGGATCTTTTTCCAGAATTTTATCTATACGTGTCTGGGTTTCTGAAAGGTTTTTATTAAGGAAATAAAATTTCGCCAGGATCCCCAAGGCGTCAAGATTGTCAGGATCTTTTTTTTCCACTGTTGAAAAAACGGAAAATGCCTGTTTCACCTGGCCGAGCTTCATGAAGGTGTTACCTAATTTCATCAGGGTTGAGATGTCCGTACCGTCTATTTGAAGGGCATTTTTAAATTCTAATTCCGCCTTTTTATATTCCTCGGCTTCAAAATAGTCATTCCCTTTCTGGATATGGGCTGCTTTTTTGTCCGCTTTGCTTGAACAGCCGCAAAGGGAAGTCAGCACGATGAGCAATACCAGGATGATTTTGGAACAGGGATTCATGAAACGATCTCCGCCATTATTAAAAATAAGTGACTATGGCTTTTTAAATTATATTGTGATAACGCTTGAAAGTTCAATTACCTTTAATATTATGGGATACAGATACTTGTCAATTAAAATTTTTTTTCTAAAAATAAGGCGTTTCTGTGTTTTTCCGCTTTTTGTATTTATTTTGGTATGGTGTATGGTACCGACCAACGGATATGGATGGTTTCATCATCCAAAGAGTTCGGATTTAAAAGAAAACAGAGATGGATTGCCGGTATTTAAGGACAAGCGACCGATAACCCATATAACTAAAACCTATAATTTTTTACGGAATCGGACAAAAGAAGAAAACACGCGAATACTTTATTCCGGTCCGACGGAAAAAGCGGTTACAGCCGGGTCAGTCAACATTGACATACCTTTTGATTTGTTGTCAAAAACCGCCATTTTTCCCGAAACCTCCCTTGACCGGCAAATAGCTGCCAATTTAAGGCTGAAACGTATTATCGATGAATACCTATCCCTAAAAGAGAGAAACGCGCAGGTACTCAAAGGGTTGGGTATTCCCTACCTTGAAAAATACGATGACCCTGAGAAAAACCAGCCGGATTCTATGCCTGAGACAATCAAGGCGGAAAAGGAGGCCCGGAAAACCATGGAAAACGTGCTTGTTTTTTCAGAGCATTTCCGGACCGCTCCGATAAATCAGCAGGCGGTTGTATTTCAGGTCGCCGGCCTCCCTAAAAAAGACAGACAAAAAATAACACCTGCGGGAAATATTTCCGGATCCCGGCCAAGCCCGGGATATCCAGAAAAGAGTTCTTATCAAACAGCTTATGGCAGCAACACTGAACTCCCCTGGTTTTTCTCTTTTGCGCTGAAACTGATCAGGTATGCGGTTCATAATAAACTTGAAATTCTTTTATGGACAGCCGTTATGGTAATGTCCGGGCTCATTGGCCTTTTGGTGGTAAAACGGTGAAACGAAAAAAAGTCATTGGCCTTGGCGGGGGCCTTCTCATTTCTGTTATTCTTTCTGCAATGGTTCTGGCAGGTATTCTTTTTTACCAGTATTCGGACCCGTTTGACGCAAAGACAGATTGTTTTGAACAGAAGGGGGATAAAGCATATATGGATAATGCTTATGCCAAAGCCCTGCAATACTGGTTAAATATTCCTGAAGAAGCCAGGAGCGCTGTTCTTTGCGGCAAAATCGGGACTGCGTATCTAAAACTTTCCGATCTTGACCAGGCAACCCTGTTTTTTGACATGGCTTTGAAAAAAAATCCTTTGGACATGGTGGTCCAAAAACAGGTCATACAAATTTCATTGCTCAGAGGGGATTTGGACAAGGCGGAAAAGATGCTGTCCGAATTTAAAGACCGTGCGGCAAGTGAACCGGAAGGGCGAATGCTTTCCGGGGATCTGTTTTTACTTAAAGGCGACCTTGAACGGGCGAAAATGGATTATACCTTGGCCATGGATTTTTCGCCTGGGGAGATTCGTCCAAAAATAAAGCTGGCCATTTGCCTTGTACAACAGCAGCATAAGGGTCAAGCGGAAAAAATTATGACTGATGTACTGTCTCATCCGTTGGAAAAAATTCCTGACCTTATGCTTGCGGCCGATTATTATATCCTTGCAGATGATACGTCAACGGCTGAAGGGTTTATTCAAAAAGCGGTTCAATCCGATCCCGGAAACCTGGATATCAAAATCCGGCTCTGCCGGTTTTACAGGTCGATCGGGATGCCGGACAAGGCAGCGCAGTATTTAAAGATACTGACCGCCCAATATCCAGACAACATCGGGTTCAAATTGATGTCGGCCGACATCTGTCTGTCCCGCCTGGACCTGGGCGGCGCGGAAAAATGGCTGGATAAGGCCAATGAACTGAAAAGAGAGGATACCGGATATGATCTGCTCATGGGAAAATTCTGGATGTTCCGGGGACGATATTCTCATGCGGAATCTTATCTTAAAACGGCTCTGGAGAAAAATAACGGACTTGTGTCAGCCCATTATCTGTTGGGAATTACATATCTTGCAGGCGGCCAGAGTAAACTTGCCGAAACCGCTTTGGTGCGGGCATTGATGATGGACCCGAATAACGTGGATGCCCTTTTGGCCATGGCAGGACGCCACTACAAAAATAAAGACTATGTTCTGGCACTTCAATATATTGATCGGATATTATCTGTGGCCCCATCTGAATCAACCGCCTGGCAGATAAAAGGGCTTTGCCTGATGGAAACGGGTGAGTATAAAACGGCTTCCCAGGCTTTTTCCAGGGCCTGGCACCTGGACGGCAATACATCGGCCCTGTTTTTTCTGGCGCGCAGTTTTGAAGGGCAGAAACGTTACCGGACAGCCCTGGATACCTATGAATCCATCCTTGAAAAGAAGCCGGATATGGTCGAAGCCCTGTATCACTATGCGTGTCTGCTGGCGGATATGGAGAAGGGCGGGCAGGCACTTGAAATAATAGATCTTTGGCTCAAGAAAGGAAAAAATTTGCCAAGCTTGTATTATGCCGGAGCAAAAATCAGTCTGGCACTTAAAAACTATGCCAAATGCAGAATATACATAAACATGGCGATGGCGGATAAGCCGGTTTCCGGGGAATTTTATCTTCTGCAGGCAGATCTGTGCCGGGCCGAAAAAAAATATACTGCTGTTGAAGAGACGCTCTTGGCATGTACCCGGGAACACCCCTTTTTTCTGCAAGGATGGCAGTTTCTGGCCGCATATTATATGGAAAGCCAGGAAATCGAACCAGCCAAAGAGGTACTTGAAAAAGCCCTTAAACATTTCCCGGATGAACCGGAAATGATGGGTAACCTGGCATGGATTCTCCTTGAACAAGGACGTGATCCGGCCCGGGCCCTGGAACTTGCCAGGAAGGCCTATGACCAAATGCCGAATCAAGCCTGGCTCATGGATACACTCGGGTGGGCCTATTATCATAAAAAGGCCTTTGGCCAGGCTGGATGGATGCTGTCACAGGCTGAAGAAAAAGACCCGGACAACGGGATTATTCAATATCACCTGGGCATGACTTTTTATAAACAAGGAAAACTTTTAAAAGCAAAAGAAAAATTTGAAGCAGCCTTGGTCAGTAATGATATAAAAGAATCCGAAAAAGAAAACATAAAAGCCGGCCTTTCAGGATTAAATGCTCATAAAAAAGAAAACGAGAACTTAGATATCATGATTTTTGATCCTGATGAGCAACCCTTTTTGGAATTTCCTGAAAATATAGATCACGAAGAAGATATATTATGGAATACGGAAAATTCGATCCACGAATTTGAACAAATTCCCTAAAAACCTGATCGTAAATTTAGAGTATAGGAATTTCCATTTCCCAGTACCCAGCACCCACTACCTAACAGCCACCAGCCCGCCCAAAGGGCGCTAATTTAATCTGCGTAATCTGCGGATGCGGATACTAAAAATTATAGGCTCATGTCGCGTTTTGGGGTCTTTTAAATTTTAGGGCCTTGATTATCGTTTCGGGCAATGGTAGCCCATGGTAGGTTGGGTTGAGGAACGAAACCCAACAATTACAAAATTTTGGGTTTCACTTCGTTTAACCCAACCTACACGGTGGCCCAAATGATGATCATGGCCAATTTTAGTAACAAAAAGCAAGAATTGATTTGCATTACCGACTGTTATCATGATAGATTTTCATATTGCTATTAACGAGTTACACAGGGAAATCCGAGATGGATTGAGAAATTTTTATTCCGTACTCAAAGCACAGGGCGCCCATCTGCGATTTGTGATGCTGACTGGTGTGTCAAAATTTTCTCCCGTTTATAACCCCTTTGATGTCCTTTTCTATCTGGACAGCCGGCGTTTTAAGCCCTATTGGTTTGAAACGGGAACGCCCTCATTTCTAATCCATCTCATCAGGGAAAAAGCCGTTCCCGCAGCATTCCTGGAAAAAATTAAAATTACAGAGACCTTTATGGGAAGCTTTGACGTTGATTGTATTGAACCGTCCCCTCTTCTCTTTCAAACCGGCTACCTGACCATAAAAAAAGATATACCGTATCCGGGAGGTATTTATTATAAATTGGGATTCCCGAATCATGAGGTCAAATATGCATTCAATGATGCCTTGCTGGCCGATTTGACCCGGGCCGGCCAGGAAAAAGATCAAACCAAATTAAACTTGCTTGATCTTCTGGCATTAAACGATCTTGATGGTCTGAAACAAATATTTCACGCATTTTTCGCCTCCATTCCCTACGACTGGTACCGCAAAAACGACCGCAACATCACCCGCTTTGAATGGGAGAAAGTATGAAAAAACTGCCCATCGGCATAGACAGCTTTAAGGAAATCAGAACGGACGACTACTGTTACGTGGACAAAACCGCTCTCATCCATAAGCTGGTCACCCAAGGGAAAAACTATTTTTTATCCCGCCCGAGAAGATTTGGAAAAAGCCTGCTCATTGACACCATAGCCCATGCATTTCAAGGAGAAAAACACCTGTTCCAAGGGCTGTTCCTTGAAAACAACTGGGACTGGGATATCTCCTATCCTGTTATCCGGATAGACTTTGCCCAAGGCGTTCCGACATCGCGCAAACAACTGGACACCGACATCCTTGAAATGCTCCGTATAAATGCCCAATTGCATGGCATTTCCATTCAAAGGCCTGAAACCCACCTGGCATTTTCAGAGTTAATCCATAATCTCCACCAGCAAACCCAACAGCGGATTGTGGTGCTGGTAGACGAATATGACAAGCCCATTCTCGATAATATTACCGATCCCGAAATCGCCATGGAACTTCGGGAAGGGCTCCGCAATTTCTATTCCGTTCTTAAAGCCCAGGGGGCTTACCTGAAATTTGTAATGCTGACAGGTGTGTCCAAATTTTCAAAGGTTTCTTTATTTTCGGGCCTGAACAATCTTGAAGACATCACATTGGATCCGGGCTACGGAACGCTGTGCGGATACACCCAAAAGGAGCTGGAAGCGGTTTTCCAGGAGTACCTTGAAGACGTGGATCTTGACAGGGTCCGGCAATGGTACGACGGATATAATTTTTTGTCTGAATCTGTCTACAACCCTTTTGATGTGCTGCTTTACTTGAAAAAACGAACATTCATTCCCTATTGGTTTGAAACCGGCACCCCGACTTTCCTGATCCGCCTTCTGGCAGAAAAAAAGATCCTGATCCCGGAACTGGAAGATATGATCGCCGGTGAAGAACTGCTGGGCAGCTTTGACATTGATTTCATAGAGCCGGAAACCCTGCTTTTCCAGACCGGCTATCTTACCATTAAGGAAAAAGAGCATCTGTTTGACCACGAATACGTTTACCACCTGGGCTTTCCCAACCACGAAGTCAAAAAAAGCCTGACCGGATCTATTCTTCATTTGCTCATTAATGACATTCGCCCCCTGAAAACCGGCCAGACAACCCTGCTGAAAATTTTCAAATCAGATCGTCTTGATGAATTAAAAGATTTGTTCCACTCTTTTTTTGCTTCCATCCCTTACGACTGGTACCGTAAAAATGATATGGCAGGATACGAAGGCTACTATTGTTCCGTTATCATTGGTTGCTATAGTTAAAAACCCCATGAAATAGACGATTATAAAAATAATGAAAAAATTACCCATAGGGATAGACAGTTTCAGGGAAATCATAGAAGATAACCATTGCTATGTTGATAAAACCGGTTTAATTCATCAACTAATCAACTATGGAAAATATTATTTTCTGTCCCGCCCCCGGCGTTTCGGTAAAAGCCTGCTCATAGATACCATAGCTGAAGTCTTCCTGGGCAATAAAAAACTGTTTGCCGGACTCTATCTTGAAAAAAACTGGAACTGGAACCAAAAATATCCGGTAATCCGGATTGATTTTGCACAAGGAATCCTGAGATCACAACAACAGCTGGACGCCAGCATCATGGATATGCTCCATGTCAATGCAGAACCCAATGAGATTTCTCTTAACAAAACAGAAACACATCTGGCATTTTCCGAACTGATTCGAAAGCTGCACCAGCAGACCGGACAACGGGTTGTCGTTCTGATTGATGAATACGATAAACCGATTCTTGATAATATTACTGATCCGAAAACCGGACTGGTGCTCAGGGACGGCTTAAGAAATTTTTATTCCGTTCTCAAGGCCCAGGGGGCGCATTTAAAGTTTGCCATGCTCACCGGCGTATCAAAATTTTCAAAGGTTTCCTTGTTTTCCGGCCTGAACAACCTCAAAGACATCTCCCTGGATATGCGGTATGGAACCGTTTGCGGCTATACTCAGCAGGAACTGGAATCAACCTTTCATGAATACCTGAAAGAACTGAACCTTGAAAAAATAAAAAAGTGGTACAATGGTTATAATTTTTTGGCTGAACCGGTATACAATCCTTTTGATGTTCTGCTTTACCTTGATGAAAAACAATTCCGGCCCTACTGGTTTGAAACCGGCACCCCGAACTTTCTGCTCAATCTTTTACGGGAGAAAAACTTTCCTGCCGGTACCATTGACGGCATGACGCTCAGTCATAATTTTCTCGGCAGTTTTGACATAGATAATATACATCCCCAGCCGTTGTTGTTCCAAACCGGTTATTTAACCATCAAAAATACAAAAGACCTTCCCGGAGGAACCTATTACACCCTGGGATTTCCAAATCATGAGGTACGATCTGCATTTAATGATGCCCTCCTGATGGAGCTGGCGCGCTCAAACTCAGAAAATAAAACCAAACTTGAACTTTTTGACGCCTTGAAGTCAAACGACCTTGATGGTATGAAAAGGCTGTTCCACGCTTTTTTTGCCTCCATTCCCCACGATTGGTATCGTAAAAACGACCTGGCCGGATATGAAGGCTATTACTGTTCCATCGTCTATTGCTACTTCACGGCCCTAGGATTGGACGTGAGAGCAGAAGAAACAACCAATCACGGCCAACTGGACATGGCGGTTCTTTTTAATGAAAATGCATACATCTTTGAATTCAAGGTAAACGAATTGACAGATCCCTCCCGGGCTTTGGCCCAGATCAAAGAAAAAAAGTACCATGAAAAATACACCGGCACAGACATCTATCTTATCGGAGTGGAATTCAGCAAGCAAGACCGGAACATCACCCGGTTTGAGTGGGAAAAAATAAAATGAAGAAGCTGCCCATAGGCATAGACAATTTTAAAGAAATGATAACTGAAAACCACTGTTATGTAGACAAAACAGACTTAATCCACCAAATAATAAGCCAGGGAAAATACTATTTTCTGTCCCGCCCCCGGCGCTTTGGCAAAAGCCTGCTCATTGATACAATTGCTGAAGCTTTCCAGGGTAAAAAAGAGCTGTTTAGCGGCCTTTTCATAGAAAACAGCTGGGACTGGGATGAAAAATACCCTGTCATCCACATTGATTTGGCTGAAAGTGTGATAAAATCGCCGGACCGGCTGGACCAAAGACTTCATCGTATTCTTGCCATAAAAGCTGAACAAGCCGGCTTTACCCTGACCTGTTCCCATGTGGATGACTGCTTTGAAGAATTAATTCAAAAATTGTATCATAAAAATAACAGAAGGGTGGTCGTTCTTGTAGACGAATACGACAAGCCCATCCTGGACAATATAACCGACCCGGAAACAGCCTGTGAGCTTCGGGACGGATTACGCAACTTTTATTCAGTGCTTAAAGCCCAGGGCGCTTATTTAAAATTTGTCATGCTCACCGGTGTGTCAAAGTTCTCCAAGGTTTCCCTCTTCTCCGGCCTGAACAACCTTGAAGACATTACCCTTGATCCGCAGTTTGGAACCCTTTGCGGCTATACCCATAAAGAACTTGAAACCGTTTTTCAAGAACACATCAAAGGGCTGGACCTTGATAAGATCCGGCAATGGTACGACGGATATAATTTTTTATCTGAATCTGTCTATAACCCTTTTGATGTTCTGCTTTATTTGAAAAAACGAATATTCATGCCTTACTGGTTTGAAACCGGCACCCCAACATTTCTGATCCGCCTGCTGGCAGAAAAAAAATTATTTATCCCTGATCTGGAGCACCTTATTGCCGGAGAAGAACTCTTGGGCAGCTTTGACATTGATTTTATAGAACCGGCACCCCTGCTTTTCCAGACCGGCTATCTTACCATTAAGGAAAAAGAGCATCTGTTTGACCACGAATACGTTTACCACCTGGGCTTTCCCAACCACGAAGTCAAAAAAAGCCTGACCGGATCTATTCTTCATTTACTCATTAATGACATTCGCCCCCTGAAAACCGGCCAGACAACCCTGCTGAAAATTTTCAAATCAGATCGTCTTGATGAATTAAAAGAGCTGTTCCACTCTTTTTTTGCCTCCATCCCCCACGACTGGTACCGTAAAAAAGACATGGCCGGATACGAAGGCTACTATTGTTCCATTGTATACTGCTACTTCACAGCCTTAGGCTTAGATGTCCGGGCAGAGGAAACAACCAACCACGGCCAACTTGACATGGCGGTTCTTTTTAATGAAAATGCATACATATTTGAATTCAAGGTAAACGAACTAACCCAGCCTTCCCGGGCACTGGACCAGATCAAAGAAAAAAAATACCATGAAAAGTACACCGGCAGAGACATCTATCTTATCGGCATAGAATTCAGCAAGAACGACCGCAACATCACCTGCTTTGAATGGGAGAAAGTATGAAAAAGCTACCCATTGGGATACAAACATTTTCCAATATTATAGAAAACAACTATTGCTACGTGGATAAAACCCCTTTGATCGCTAAACTCATCGACCAAGGGGAATACTATTTCCTATCCCGCCCCCGGCGCTTTGGAAAAAGCCTGCTGATCGATACCATTGCCGAAGCCTTTCAGGGCAGAAAAGAGCTGTTCCAGGGGCTTTACCTGGAAAACAACCGGGACTGGGACAAAAAACATCCCGTTGTCCGCATTGACTTTGCCGAAGGCGTTATAACTTCATCGGACCGGCTGGAGCAAAGGCTTCACCGTATCCTTGCCATACATGCAGAACGGGCGGGACTCACCCTTACTTGTTCCCATGTGGATGACTGTTTTGAAGAGCTGATCTACAAACTTCATCACCAGCTAAAGCAAAAAGTGGTCGTTCTTGTGGACGAATACGATAAGCCCATATTAGACAATATTACAGACACCGGAACCGCCGGTCAGCTTAGAGATGGCCTGCGCAACTTTTATTCCGTTCTCAAGGCCCAGGGAGCTCACCTGAAATTTGTCATGCTCACCGGCGTATCAAAATTTTCAAAAGTATCTCTTTTTTCCGGCCTGAACAATCTTGAAGACATCACCCTTGATCCGCAGTTTGGGACCCTTTGCGGCTATACTCATAAGGAACTTGAAACCGTTTTTAAAGACCACCTTAAAGGGTTGAATCTTGAAAAAATACAGCAATGGTACAATGGGTACAACTTTCTGTCTGAACCCGTGTATAATCCCTTTGACGTTCTACTTTACCTGAAAAAACGGGTATTCATGCCCTACTGGTTCGAAACCGGCACCCCGACGTTCCTGCTCAACCTCTTACAGGAAAGACATTTTTGCGCCGGCGCCATTGACGGCCTTATCATCAGCCATAACTTTCTAAACAGTTTTGATGTAGATAAGGTCAATCCCCAGCCCCTGCTGTTTCAGACGGGCTATCTAACGATTAAAGGAATAAAAAATTTACCCGGAGGAATCTATTACACCCTGGGATTTCCAAATCATGAAGTAAAATATGCATTTAACGATGCTCTCCTGATGGAATTAACAAAGTCAGATTCAGAAAGCAGCATCAAACTGGCACTTTATGATATCCTGGAATCCAACAATCTTAACAAAATGAAAAAAATTTTCCATGCGTTCTTTGCCTCCATCCCCCACGACTGGTACCGCAAAAACGACATGGCCGGATACGAAGGCTACTACTGTTCCATTGTCTACTGTTACTTTACGGCCTTAGGATTGGATGTCCGGGCAGAGGAAACAACCAACCACGGCCAACTTGACATGGCGGTTCTTTTTAATGAAAATGCCTACATCTTTGAATTCAAGGTCAATGAATTGACAAACCCGGCCCGGGCCCTGGCCCAGATCAAAGAAAAAAAATACCATGAAAAATACACCGGCAGAGAAATCTATCTTATCGGAGTGGAATTCAGCAAGCAGGACCGCAACATCACCCGGTTTGAATGGGAGAAAGTATGAAAAAACTGCCCATCGGCATAGACAGTTTCAAAGAAATCATAACAGACAACCACTGCTATGTTGATAAAACAGAACTGATCCACCAATTGGTAGACCAAGGGAAATATTATTTTCTTTCCCGCCCCCGGCGCTTTGGGAAAAGCCTGCTCATAGATACCATATCCCATGCATTTCAAGGCAACAAAGATCTCTTTAAAGGCTTGTTCCTTGAAAACAACTGGGATTGGAATAAAAGTCATCCCATCATCCATATTGACCTTGCCGAAAGCGTAATGAAGTCACCGGAACGGCTGGAACAAAGGCTTCATCGTATTCTTAAAATGCACGCAGAGAAAGCAGGTCTGGTCCTGGACTGCTCTTATATAGACGACTGTTTTGAAGAATTAATCCAGAAACGCCACGATCAAAGCCGCCACAGGGTCGTCGTTCTAGTCGATGAATATGATAAACCCATATTAGACAACATCAACGCCCCTGAAACAGCCCGGGAAATGAGGGATGGACTGCGCAACTTTTATTCCGTACTTAAAGCCCAGAGAGACCATTTGCGCTTTGTTGTACTCACCGGCGTGTCAAAATTTTCAAAAGTCTCTTTATTTTCAGGACTGAACAACCTTGAAGATATCACCCTTGATCACAAGTACGCGACCCTTTGCGGCTATACACACCAGGAACTTAAAACCGTTTTCCGAGATTACCTGAAAAATACTGATATAACTCAAATCCAAAAATGGTACAATGGCTACAATTTCCTGGGAGAACCTGTATACAATCCCTTTGACGTATTACTTTATTTTCAAAAAAGACGCTTTAAACCCTATTGGTTTGAATCAGGAACCCCCACATTTTTAATTCATCTCATCAGGGAAAAAGCCGTCCCCGCAGCATTCCTGGAAAAAATTAAAATTACAGACACCTTTATGGGAAGCTTTGACGTTGATTGTATTGAACCGTCCCCCCTCCTGTTTCAAACCGGATACCTGACCATAAAAGAGAGCATCCCTTATCCGGGAGGCATTTATTACAAATTGGGATTCCCGAATCATGAGGTCAAATATGCATTCAATGATGCGCTGCTGGCCGAGTTAACCCAGGCCGGTCAGGAAAAAGATCAAACTAAATTGAACATGCTTGATCTCCTGACATTAAACGACCTTGATGGCCTGAAACAAATCTTTCATGCGTTTTTTGCATCAATTCCCAATGATTGGTACCGCAAAAACGACCTGGCCGGATATGAAGGCTATTACTGCTCCATTGTCTATTGCTACTTTACGGCATTAGGATTGGATGTGAGGGCTGAAGAAACAACCAATCACGGTCGACTGGACATGGCCGTTCTTTTTAATGAAAATGCCTACATCTTTGAATTCAAGGTAAACGAACTGACAAAGCCGGTCCGGGCCCTGGATCAGATTAAAGAAAAAAAATACCATGAGAAATACACCGGCAGAGAAATCTATCTTATCGGCATAGAATTCAGCAAAAAAGATCGAAATATCACCCGGTTTGAATGGGAAAGAATCTAAGATGATGAAGATTGGATTTTTATTAAAGACTGTTTAAAATGGATACGAGCAGGTTTTCAGCCAGTCCGAAAGAGGACAGATAATGCCGCCTGATTAATTTCGGTCATTATTTCAGATTGCAACTTTCCTGAATTTGCCGGATATAGCTACGTATATCGGTCAGGCCGGCAAGTATTTTGGTACAGATAATACCGGAATCAATGGTCTCATAATCATGGGCAAGAAAATTACGGAATCCGGCAATTTTTGCAAAAGAATATGCAAACTCAGGGTCAAGCACCCCGCTGTCCCCCAGTATATCAAAGGCCTCTGCATATGATTGGGGGATTCTCAAGTTCTTTTTTTTTATAACCATCTCAGCAAGTGCTATGCAGGTGTCTGTCAATAAATACAAATAATATTTCCATGGCCCTAAAGCCCTTTGTGCCTTAGGGGCGCATTCCCATTTTTCCGGCCGACTTAATAACTCTTTAAGCAGGAATTAAATACTTAAAAATCAAGCAGTTAAAGCACACTTAGCATTGTATATTTTTAACGAAAGGCTTCCACTATGCCCTAAGCAGATAAAAACTTTAACATAAATTGTCTGAGAGTCTTGATTTTCATAGCTTCTGAGTACCGGGAAAATGGGATTACAGGGTCTATTTTTTGATACAACTTATTGTTTTTATATGTATTATTAAACAATTACAATATTTTCAGCATTTACGAATAATCTGCCTACGGTAACCGGGAAAATGGGAATGCGCCCTGCCTTAGTGTCTTTGTGAGAAATTCAAAAAAAATTCTCTAAGAAACCTTGAACAGTTCTAATTTATGCTCGAAATATTTTTTACTCCATAGGGTTAAGCTTTCCTGCTCCACAGGTCTTATAAACGCTCTGACATCGTCTGCCGCTTCTTTCCAGTTAATTGCATCCACCTTTCTTTTCAATATAAGTATAGTTAAACAAGGAGTGCTCCGGTGGGTTAACATCAATTTCAAATTTAATTTTTTGTATTTTTTGTAACCGTTCCCTTGCAAATGTAAGGTTAAGCTGCAAGCCGGTAGAATCATTTTTCAGTAAAGCCTTTTTGATTCGCTGATCCATCCGGCTTTTATCCAGAATTTCCACGGTTAACCCGAACGTTTCAAAGCAAGCCGTCATACCATTCAAATAGGCTGACCATTCAAAGCCGGGATCAGGCTGCTTTAAGATAAAATCAAGGTCTTCAGAGAACCTGGGCATTCCATACAAAATTCGCAGGCTGCTACCCCCCTGAAACGCGGCATACTCAAAAAAGCCGGTTTTCCAGAGGCCGAAAAGCGCGATTTCCTGAAGGATCTCTTTTACCGCATACTGTTTTTGTACAGGATCTTGAGTCCCATATTCTTCCAGCCTCTCTTTTATCAGATCAATCAAGGTTCAGCTCCCTGTTCATGGCATCTAAGAAATGTTGCACCCGCTGATGTTTGTACACAAATTTCAGTACGCTGATATCTTCCGGACTAACTGCCGATAACTGATCAAGACCAATTCTAAGCCCTTGTGTGAGCCAGTCCAGGCCTGTCCATGACACCTTTCGCAAACAGACCAGATCCATTAATGCCCGAAGCGGCCCGGCAATGAGCATGGTCTGTCCATTTTCCTGATATCTGTTCACCTGCTCCAGAAAGTGAAGCCGTTGAACAGGAAGGGGATGAAAGGTAAACATCCCGTTCTTTTTATCCTGAAATTGTTTTGATTTCCTCCCTGGCACCACACTTTTTGTTATCAAAACTGATTCCGGAATCCAGCCGTGATAGGCCAGGGCTGTCTCAAATGAAATATAGCTTCCCGGAATAACGGCCTGGGCAAGGTGGAACGGATGGCAGGGAAAGCTCCTGAAACGATCGTTGAGCAGGTATAACCCGCGGTGAAGCCTGATCAATTCCTGCTTTTTTATTGCACGGTTCACCAGGTTGTACCGGCTCTGTTCTGTGCCGTTCAACAGACGTCTCAACTGGGAAACGCGGATTACCCTGTCTGCAAGCTTGTTATTAATGATAATTTGAACAAGATTCTTCATGGTCAATAAAATACCAAAAACTTTCAAAAAGTGAAAGTTTGTGGTATTTTATTATAAGATATACAATCACAAGAGGATATGTTAAGAGATTAGTTGAGCATGGACACGAGCAGGGGCCTTGATCATGGCTTCGCCCACTTTGTGAGTTTTAATTAAATGAAATCACATAACTATTTGATTATAAATGCTATTATTATTAATAATAAATCAGAAAGCAATGCTTTGGGCATCAAGGCCGATTAAATCAATATTTGACTATATTTTTGCTAACAGTTGAGAATCCTCTTTTTCTTTTTTTCTTGCTCGCCGGGTCATCACGACTAAAAAACTAACACCCAAAAGCCCCCCTATTATCGCCGTCTGCATAGGGAAACGGCCGGCTTTTTGGATCGGCTCAATCCATTTTACTTCAGGAAGGCTTATCTCTTCAAAATCAGTACCATGGTCCCATGGGGTATATGCCCCGGGTCCGACATTCTTCAATTTGTCTGACCTTGCCCCGATCCTCATTTCAGCCGTTCCAAAATCAAGCAAGTCGGGATATACATCATATATTCCGCCAACTTCCATCGTAGGCAGATCAGGTTTCTTTTCTGATTGAAACCGATACCAGGCATTTCCCGAAAAAGAAAAGGTTTCCGGCAGGGTATTGGGCCCGATGTTAAAAAAAGTCCGGACGCGTTCATCGGTAACCACCATGTTGGCCTCAAAAAAACCTTTCTGGCATGAGATAAATTGACTATTCTTTGTTTCCTGAAGAATACGGCCCACCCATTTTCCCGGGAGGTAAAAAATATTATGATGTACATGAGAATTTCGGCTGGTTACCCATGCGATATGCGCCTCTCCGCCAATAAATTTGTTTCCTGCGACAATTATGTTTTCCGCTTCATAATCTGCACCTTGTGGCCTAAAATAAGGCTTTCCGGTACTTCCACCCAGATTAATGGTCCGCTCCCCACAATTTATAAATGCATTATTCTCAACCAGGACTCGGCTGGAGCCTCCTTTAATCTGCATGGCGTTTTTGGTACGATATCCGGGCACCCCTTCAAATCTGCACCCCTGTACCACCCCGTTATGACAGCCTACAAAGTCAATGCCTGAACCGCCCCATCCCTGTATTCTGCAATTTCTGATAACAAAATGATCTACGCCTGACATCTTGATGGCATCGACATTACCTTTTTTCCCTATCTCACTTACTTGGACATTTTCCAGAATGATATGATGAGACGGTTGCCCAGGATCCCCCCCGTCGTCAATATTGATTCCATTGCCGGACCGTTTTTCGATCCTGATATTTTTTATCTTTACATATCCGATTCGGCTCATCTTCACGGCTTCGCCCCGACCTTGGAACACGGGAGGAAACTCAGGATCTTTTCCGGCAATTACAATGGGCCGCTCTTTTGTTCCCTGGGTGTTTCCAAGCCTGAAACCACCATTATAAATCCCCGGGGTAATTAAAATCCGGTCACCCGGCCCTGCTTTAGAAAGGGCAGACCTGAGAGACTTTAAATCAGAGACCTGGACGATTTGAGGCACGCTTTTAGAGTTTTGATCACTGCCGTTAGATTCATTAGCACACACAATCGAAACCGTCCCTAAGAATAAAAGAAAAATCATCCCTCCCCAGAAAAAGAAAGTTTTCATAGTTTCTCCTTGGTTTAGAGCCTGTTTGATAATTGATGAATCGGCTGCAATTCCATGAAAATGGCCCCAATTCCCCCAAATTTTATGCCAATAGTCCAGCTATTAACAGAAAATTTGTGAAAATTGGTTCTCATTTTCATGAAATTTCGTTTCGATCCCCTAATTATCAAACAGGCTCTTACGATACCAGTTTTTTATAGACCTTAATAAAATGTCTGGGTCGAATTTTTTTCAACCCCTGCCAGCTCAAATGGGAAAACACCGGCTTGATCCTGTTCACCCGGAATGCCTCACGGTCATATGCTTTCTGTGTCACCCCCGAAGCCAGAAGACGGTTGACTTTAGCAATACATTTTTCTCCCCAACCGGTTTTATCAATCTCAATACAAACACCGTCATCATACACGGGAATCTGTTCCACGCCGAGTACACTGTCTTTGCTGAACTCACACTTAAACATACAGCCAACCCGCTCAAATTTGTTCCAGTTCAGATAGTCGCCGCTGTCCCAGTAGACATGGCTGGACATAAAATTTCCTAAAGAGTACACCGCCGGCATATTTCCGATCATCTCCATGCCCTGAACCACATGGGGATGATGTCCAAGCACCAATGATGCGCCTGCATCGACAAAAGCCCTGGCCTGATCCATTTGGCCCGGTGAAGGAATCCGGAACCGCTCCATGCCCCAATGGGGAGAAACAATGACATGATCCACCGTCTGTTTCAATTCCCTTATCCGGCTGCACACCCTGTCTGTTTCAAGGGGGGCCACGCCGCTGTTTTTTTCTCCTGCAAACCGGTATATACCGCTGGACTGGTCTACAACGCCCAAAATGGCCAGTCGTATTCCCTGAATATCGTACAGAATCGGTTCCATTGCCTCCTGAATATTCAATCCTGCCCCGCACCAACGGATGCCGATGCCGGACAGCATTTCTTTCAAACGTATGAAACCCTGATCATAATAGTCAAAGGCATGATTGTTTCCCAGGGATACACAATCAATTCCGTACTGTCCAAGAGAGAGAATCTGGGTTTCCGTTGTCAGCAGCCGGGGTTCTGTGGGAACCTTTTCATCCCCTTCAAGGGTACATTCCAGGTTGGCAAAAACCAGGTCACATGATTTAAAAAGAGATTGAATTTCATCAGACAACGCCTCAAGCCCCCGGCCAGGCCGGTCACTATACCGGGCCGTCAACAGAAGATCCCCAATAGCGGCAAATTGTATTGTTTTGTTTCCCATCTATCCTCGCATTTCGACATTTTTCAAGCAAAAATTTCGTTACAATATTCGAATGTGATCAACCGATCATTACGATCCCTTGTTATTGCAATTGTTTGATGATATACACAAAACTTGTAGTCAATGGGTCTGCCAAATAAAATAATTTCTAATAAAAAATGGTCCTCATGTTACCGCCACTGATTCAACATAGTATTCGCCTTGGAATTATCTTATATGGAATCGGTATGTTGGTGATTTATGGTATCATGTATTGGGGGGGAGATAAATGGTGGTTTGCAACCGTTCTGCTTTATGGGCCTCGCTGGATTTACCTTCTTCCCATGTGTGTTCTTTTTCCGCTCTCTCTTTTTGGGGTGAGACAGAGTCTTTTTTTTCTGCTATTCGTTGGTGTGTTTATCGTATGGAAAGTGCTCGGTTTCAATTTTGCTCTTTCTAACTCCGTGGATTCAGACGCAACAGGATTGTTACGTGTCTTGACCTACAATGTCAACCGTTGGGCAGTGAATGCGGAAGAAGTCTCAGAACTTATTGAGCTGGTTCAACCCGATCTGGTCGCTATTCAAGAATGCGCCTCTCCAAGAAGCCTCAAGATATCCTCGGATTGGTACGTTAAAGAATCAGGCAGTTCAATTGTCGTTTCCAGGTACCCTATACTTGAATCCAGAGTCTTGAAAAGAGTTTATTATCCAAGCGGACTGTATTGTATTATTGATACTCCGAAAGGGGAAATCGGATTTTGCTGTGTTGATTTGCTGACACCTAGAAGGGCATTAACTATCGTCTTGGATTCAAAAAAAATTTTTAATCTGGATCAAGTGAAGGCAGCAGAGGACAAAATTGCTTTCAGATGGATTGAGTCTGAAAAATTATTCAAATGGGTAAAAGGGTTTGGTGATGCAAAAATTCTTGCCGGTGATTTCAATCTTACAATTGACAGTACGATTTATAGAACATACTGGCGAAATTATGACAACTCATTTCTAAAAAAAGGGATTGGCTTCGGGCATACCAAGAAAACGAAAATTAACATCTTCAAGTACACATCAAAAATCGATCATATCCTATCCACTTCTGACTTTCGACCTGTCAGAACTTGGATAGGCCCTGACTTCGGTTCTGATCATTTGCCTTTGATCGCAGAATTTGAATATTAAATTCTAAATGGAAGTTGTTTTATTCCAGCAATGGGAACCCAACTGATTCAATCCTCTATTTACGATTTATGAGCATAAGAGCATTCTATTCAAGTTCTTGTACAACAGAATTTGCATTCAATAGTTGCTTTAAAGCCGATAAAATTGAAACTCAGCAGATACTAACGTATTATCGGTTTTTTTGCCAGACAGTTGAAAAAGACCGCCTTTTATTTAATAAGTCAGATTTATCAACAGCGATTGCGTAAAAACTATGAATGTCATTTTTAGGCGTTACAAGCCATTCGTAAGGAGGAGTTTGTATTGTTGACAAACCTTTGCCATCCATAAATAATTGCACATAATTCAAACCGGAACGATCCTTTGAATTTACGGTAATTTTCAACTGATTATTTTCAGTTAAAAGAGGAGATGCGACCTCAACAAAAGGGGGAAAGGTGTCTAAACTATCTTCCGTTGTGACTTCCAAACAACACTCTTTATTGAATTCGACCTCAATACCATTTTCATCAGCTATTTTTTCCCTGATAAAAAATCTTTCACCATTTTCAGTCGTCATTACTGCTTTTTTTATCTTTGGCCCCCACCATTTCAATTTAATAACAACATTATCTCTACTTTCTGAAACAAATTTATAATGGTTAGCATTTACTTTCTTTGCATATATTTTTGAATCTGAAACATTTTGAGCCAATAGGCAAGAGTCGTCTCTTATCGCCCCAAAGCTTTGAAGTCTGGGTTCAAGCCTTAATCGTCCGGCATCAATTGTTCCTCCAGAAGACAGAACAGGTGACCACCCATTAAAAGACAATGTTAAACTTGCTTTTGCTGACTGCTTAGAAAAACTGGCTATTGCCCAAAAAAGACCCAAATCTTTTACCGGTAACAATGTTGCCGCCCAATCTTTTGGAAGATTTGTAATCCGGATTTTATTTGCATCTGATCTCATCTGATTTAAATCAGATGTATTAGCATTAGGTTTTAAAACAGCTGCTATTTCTACAATGAGATCCCCCTCATTTATCTTTTTCCGCAAAGGAGAAGCGTAAACCACGTCAATTTTGTCACGATAAGACTCTGTCCGCGCCCAATTTGGACCAATTCTCCGGGTACCAGAAAGAATCTCCTCTCCTCCTGTAAACACTAAGCCCAATTTGTTATCCAGGCACCACCAGTTGCTTTTAGCGTCATTTAAAAAACGAATCTGTTCCTTTCCATTTTCATAAGTTATTAATCGGGAATCTACAAAATTGTCACGCTGGTAAAATGATACAGGAAGGCCGGAATAGGTTATAAACGCATCTTTTTTACCCCACACTTTTAGGAAAGTTATTGAAGGACCTTTATCAAAACAAAAAAAAGCCTGCTGTTTTGTTGCTACTTTAGAGCTAATTTGCCCAAAAGTGAAAAAGCCATCATCAGACAATTCTTTTTCCATCCGTTCAATTTTTGGTATATTAAATCTGCCAAATGATAATATTGCTACGACCATTGCAGAAAAAATAAAAATTCCTGAAAAAAAAATCGAGTTCATGATAATTAGTTTTTTATTGAAAGAATAACCAATGATTATGCCGCTCGATAAGACAATAACGCTCACGATCCCGGCAAATTGGATCCTTTGGATATTTCTTATTGAAACAAGACGCAAATAAAATGGTTCCAACGTTTGGCTATGAAGTTGTAGCAGCGCATTTAAAACTAAAAAAAGAAATACAAGAAAGAAAGCAATTCTTAAAAAAATGCGGTTTTGGGGTTTATTGAACAACATAAAAAGACTTGAGATGATAACTATGATAAATACCCATACCGCACTGAAAAGTGATCGAAAATTTAAAAATTCAATCCAAGGGGTCCTCATCATAAGAAAGATGGAGACAGGTATGATTAACAAAGAAAACATAAAACTGTTTGTCACCTGAGTTATAGACACTCCATGTACTGGACTTATTTTTTCACGTTGCCATATGAAAATAATTCCACACAAAATCCATAAAATGCCCCAAAATGCCAAAATAAATCTAGGTATGACCGTTCTTGGAACTTGCAATGGTAAAGTGAAAAAGAAATCAACTGCACCAATGAACAATAGTGACTGCAAAAACATAAAACATAAAAATATAAAAATACGAGGCTGAAAGTTTTTTTTCATGGTGAGATAAGAGGCAATCGCACAGCCAATAGAACAGGCTAATAATACCGAATAAATAGAGAACGGGCGATGTTCTAAAATAGAACCGCTCAATGAATCAGATGTATTATAAATCAAAGGGCTTTCTAACCTAAGCGGCATAATCTGTCCGCCCGCCCCCGAGGATGCGGGTTCTCCATGATCACTTCCCCAAACAAAACTGGTCCAAGAATTGTGGCTACGAAAAATGATTGCACGAAGTTTTTCGAAGTAGTGACTGCCATTCAAATTTTCAGCAATGCCTTCTTCAACTTTTTTGGGTGGATGTAATTCATGCATAAGAAATGCCATAGCCGCTTTCGCCCATGAACCGCGATGATAATCATACTGACCAATAGCCTTAGTGTGCCCTGCCAGGATACCGGCTGCATTTTTCTCCAGCTCTATTGACGTAGAATCGTTCTTTAATACGGCTCCATAACAAAAAGCCAATAATCCGGCACCATAAGAGCTGTCATATTCCGGACTTCGTAGATGGTTGATCACGCCGGCCTTAGTCGATAAAATCATGGCATATTTATGAACCCCATCAAACCCGTTGCCATTGTATGTATATGTTTCAGGCACATCCAATTCGGTTAGTTTTGACAGAATTTCAACATAGGATCGTCCTTCAAAAATTAGATCAATTCCGTACCATACACTTGGATGGTTATGATGGAAGCTTGAATAGTCAGAGTTCAAATTGGCACCGGCTGCTATGGATTTAAGCATCTTATTTTCAACAATTTCATGGGAAACGAAATCATTGACAGTGCTGACCATATCAATTCCGGCACCAGTAACAAACTCCCAATATTTATCATGATCCGGATGTTCAGTAAGAAGAAATGCAGCCCCAATGGTACTGCTTAAATCTTGCTTAACCTGGTCATGATTACCGTTCCCTTTTTGTGTTGTGCGTATCAATCTTCCTTTAATCCCGGTACCGGCGAACACTTTGCCGAGCAGGCTTCTGATTTCTTCCGTTAAATCCGGCCAAACCAACGCTGCACCCACACTGAGATAGCCTAACAAATCCTGACGAAGCCCCCATTTTCTGTGCCATTGCTCTCCATCACGAATATCATCCCTTGCTTCAGGAAGATATGGAAGTGACTTCGGAACATAAGAACTGCTCAAACAGATCCACCGAATTGTTTTCACAAGGTGGTCAAAAATTATTTTTCTGCTGTAGTGGCCTTGTCCAAAAAACTCTTTATGAGAATATTTCAAGAGAACGGCATAGGTCAAAATAACCTGGCCATTGCCGGGAATGATACAAAGTGTATGATAGGATTCATTCCTTGGGTGAGTCCAATTGCCATAGTCCCTGAGGTCAAAAAAACCCGTATTCGACGTCGAAGAATTTTCTTTATAGAATGGTTCAAAGCAATCCACCCCATTTTCTAGAATCTCAAGATACTTATTTTTTAGTTCATTTTCTGATGGAATAGCTTCTGTTGTATTTATAAAAGACAATAAAATTATAAGGAGTACAATAAAAGTGCCGTTTCTATAACTTAATATTCTACCCATATTATAAACTCCATTACCAAATGGTTTACATTCTCGTAATTATATGCAATTCAATGCCAAACTAAACTTGAAATGCTATTTATAGTTCAAGGAATTACCTAATGAAATTCATCATATCTGTTGACTGCGAGGGGCCGGCCTGCGTTGTCGGGACTTCAGGCAAAGCCCTAAGCGCGTCACGGGACTACGCTTTTGCCTGCCGGGAAGCCACCCTTGAAGCAAATGCTGCAGCCCGGGCTCTTTTTGATTCGGGCGCAGAAGAGGTCTGGGTTTGGGACAGTCACGGTCAGGGTCTTAATCTTTGTATTGATCAGCTTGACAAAAGGTGCAGGCTGATTTTGGGAAAAGGATTTACCCGCCGGTTTCCCGGGCTGGACAACCGGTTTTCAGGGGTCATAATGATCGGTTACCACGCTATGGAAGGGACAAAAAATGCCATACTGGCACATACATACAGTTCAGACGCTTATAAAAGCATACG
The DNA here is from genome assembly GCF_013389365.1 of Desulfobacter latus. Classification (GTDB taxonomy): domain Bacteria; phylum Desulfobacterota; class Desulfobacteria; order Desulfobacterales; family Desulfobacteraceae; genus Desulfobacter; species Desulfobacter latus. Next base: position 25,441 of record NZ_JACADJ010000023.1, on the reverse strand, counting down.
CGCTAATGGCAAGACTGTCGGGGAGATTGCACTGGATGGTGCTGTGGCAGGGGAGTTTGATGTGCCGGTAATCTTTATTTCCAGCGACGATAAAGGATGCCGGGAGGCCTTAACCTTCATGCCGTGGATAAAAACAGTCATCACCAAACAGGGGATGGGAAGAAACTGCGCCCTGAGCAAACACCCCCATATGGTTCAGGAAGAAATTTATTCAGGTATCTGCCGGGCAGTAAAAGATATACAGCAGATGAAACCACTGAAATTTCAGCCGCCGGTTCACCTTGAAATTGACTTCAAAGCTGTTCTCCAGACTGTTAAAGCGCTTTTATACAGGCGTCGGGGATGGCGGCCCATTGGCCCAAAAACAATAGCCAAAGAACTTGGCAGCATGCTGGAATGGAATTGTTAAGAAAAAGACCGTTCTTTATAAAGCTCTTCAGCCACTTTACTGATGACCGGCCGGTATTTTCCCGAAGGGGCCGGTTCAATATCGTCGACTATTTCCACAAGGATTTTGTCGTCACTGTTTAAGCGGGTTCGGGCCAGTTCCCTGACCTGGTCTTTACCGTCTTCAGGGAATCTGTTGTCCACAGCAAGACGGATTCGAATTTCACCCAGTTCTTCCTGCACGACCTGGAACTTAACAATGCCTTTTACCATTCTGGCGATATAGATAAAAGAATAGCCAACCACCCATTTTCCTGTTTTGGTTACAATAAATTCCACGGCCCTGCCGCCGCTGATCTCAATTGAGGACAGCTTTCTGCCGCATGCGCACTTTTTTTGTGAAAGCGTAACAATATCACCTGTCCTGTAACGGATTACAGGAAACGCCTTGCCTACGATATTCGTGACTACCAGTTCCCCATGCCCGTCAGTGGGTTCAAGGGACTCGGGATCAATGGTTTCAAGAATCACCTGCTCATCCATGCAATGCATGGTTCCCTGTTGGCATTCGTGCCCGATGAGCCCGCCTTCCCGCAATCCGTAAGAATCGAACACCGGCACGCCGAATGCCTGGCGGATCAAATCGCGGTCCACATCCGAAAGCATCTCAGATGTGGTAATAATTACATGAAGACCCTGATCTTTCAAATCACCAAGATCAATCCCCATGTCCCGGCACATGGAAACCGTCAACACAAAAGTGGAAGGATATCCAAACAGGCATTTGGGCTTCCATGCCATCCACTGGGAGACATACTGACGGACCCGGTCCTTATTTAGTTCAAAACCGTTGGACAGCCCGTCATTAATAAGAAAATCCCTGAATCGCTTGATTTTATCCTGTTTGCTCAATTCCACAGGAGAGCCCCAGTAATACATCTCTTTTTCTCCCCTGCGAACGCCAACCCATTCATGGCCCCGCATGCGAGCCGCATTGATATGGGCTTCCCGGCTGGAAGACGTATAAAATTCCAGGGCCTCATTCGTAGATCCACTAGTCCGAACCAACTGCACCCGTTTTCCCTCTTCCCTCCAGACCATCTGCTCACGCTTTTCACGCAGCGTATCTTTTTCCAGTAAAGGAAATTGCTGCAGGTCCTCTACCGTTCGGATATCCGCCGGTTTGATCTGCAGAGAATCCATGAGCTCTTTCCAATAAGGCGTATGGGAATATGCCGTATGAATCAGCACATTTAATCGATCCAGCCTCAGCTTTTCAAGCCGGTCCCTTGACCACCACTGACTTTTATTCAGTTCATTCAGGATCTGAAAACTGGGACGTCCCAGTAAAAGCTCCTGAAAACGAAATATATTTCTGGCAATAACGGGTATCATTATGCAACTTCTTTCATCCGCAGATTACGCAGATTTCCACAGATTATTAAAAAAGCCTTTTATTAACTATATACATATCTGCGTTCATCTGCGTAATCTGCGGATTTTAAAAATAATAAAAATTATTCAATCCTTGGACAACTTTTCGGGTCAATGCCCGGATCGGCTTGTTGATCAGGCAGGGCGCGACTGATTTAGGGGAATACCCATCTTCCTTGACCATTTTTCCCAATTGGGAAAACGTCCGGTCCGGATACTTGTCCCTGTTATCAGCCAGCCATTTACAGAACTTTTCAAACCGCCGGGTGACAATCCGGTTAAGTTTGCCGCCGTTATACTGTATGTCCTTTACCTTAAACAGGCTGAAACTGTGCAGAATCAACACAGCATCCGCCCCGGCATCACAGATCATCCTCACAGCATCCCGGCACTCTTCAAAGGAAGACCCCATCAGGTCCACAGGCTTGCTGGGATAAAGGCCTGGCCAGTCCGGCTGACGAAATCCGGACAAGGCCACTTCAAGAACATCGCCATACCATTTTGCACCATTGTATCTTTCTTTATCTTTAAACAGGCACTGCCCCCTTACATAGGGAAACGTATAACTGCTGTCTATCCATATTCCGGTATCCGGCAAAATTTTAAGAGTCTCATCAGATGCCCCCATATTCCCGGCCCTGAAGGCAATGGGTTTCCGGCCTGTCCATGCGGTAAGCTTGTCTGCCCCGTCTGAGATAATCTGCTGCTGAAGTCGCAGGGGCAGTTCTGCAATCTGATCCGTCATCTTGAACGACTTTCCCTGACGCTGAAGACCGTAATGGTAATGGCCGGGATGAACATGAAGCTGCACGTCCTGACCATGTTCCATCAAATACTCACAAACCGGCTCTGTCTCTCCCGGATATCCAAGCTCTTCATTAAACGGCTCCAGAAAAAACGTGGCCTTAACATCATATCGATTCAAAATTTCACAAATCAGCGGAATACCAAACTGCCTGGCGCCGTATTGCCCCATCATGCCCCTGCACGGCGGAATCGGCTCAAGATCCGTTCCCCAGGCTCCGCCCATACTGCACTCCACATCAAATGTAAATAATATACCTGGTTTCATTACCTAAATCTTTCATCCATCCGCAGATTACGCAGATATCTGTTTAGCAGATAAAACGCTTTTTATCTGCGGACATCTGCGTAATCTGCGGATCGGATACTATAAATTATAAACCAGTCTTTTGTACTGAAGTTGCCTGCTACCAAAATTAATCAGCAGACTTTTGTTTAACCCGGAAGCTTTCATATAATTTATCACCTGTGCTTCCTCAGTACCGGTCAATTGCTGCAATGCTTTCAACTCCACTATCACAGAGCCGTAGCAAACAAAATCCGCCTTATAATAAGCTGTCAACTGATTTCCCCGATAGTAGACAGGCAATGTTTTTTCCCGCTCATACGGTAAATCCCTGAATTGAAACTCATGCTCCAATGCCTCCTGATAAACCGCTTCCAGAAATCCATTGCCAAGTTCATTGTGAACGCTCATAGCCGCACCAATGATGGCATATGTTTCTTGATCACGCATACATTTATCGTTTAAATATTTTTATCCGCAGATTACGCAGATTTCCACAGATAAAAAAATTTTTTGGGAGTCGTAAGTTCTAATTGCAATTACAGACTATTTTTCCGTCAAAGAATTCATAACTGACAAGAGTTATCTTCTTCTGTCACATATTATTCATCTGCGTTTATCTGCGTAATCTGCGGATAATATAATCAATGCTTAGCATCCTGAGATTCCGGGTTACCAATGATATCATGCCCCTGAGCCCCCAGTTTTTTAGCCATCTGCATAAAATCAACCATAAAAGGCTTAGGATCTCGAAGCATAAAAGCATCATCCTTTGTCCAGGGAAAGCAATTCCACAAAAACCGTAAAACCGTCTCTACCTTACCAAGACGCTTCTGCCCCGGAGGCAACTGATCCCCCCGGATCATACCAATCATCCAGTTCGCATCACCACCAAGTATCCTGGATCTCAATCCCAAACGATACTTTGTCTTTTTCATTTTTTCAGGCTCAAAATGACTCTGCCATAAAAGAAAGGAGGTATTAAACCCGGCCATAATCAAAGTAGGCGTTCCCCCGATAAACCTGGGATTAATCTCAAGAAATATATATTTATCGGTTTCAGGATCATAATGATATTGAACGCCGCCTAATCCCTCATACCCAATCGCCTTAAACAGCTTGACAGCATCATCAATCAAAGGCTGATGCCGGCAACTGATCCGTTGGGTGGTCACCCCACCGGCCAGGGGCATATGGTGTTCACCAATATAATCCCCAACCATAAACGGTTCGCCTTTATACATCATCACCTGAACATGATCTTCTGCCCCGGGACAATATTCCTGAACAATAATATTATCTGCAAAATCCCGGACCTGATCATAAACTTTCTCAAGCTGGACCTCATCTTCTGCATAAGCCGCTTTCCAGGGCGCCTGCCCCCCTTGAATGTTCTGCCTCCTGGTCCTGAAAACCAAGGGAAATTCCAAGCTGCCTTTATCCAACATAAACTCATCCAAACGCATACCTTTGGCCACAGGAACACCCAATTCCTGACATAACCCCTGCATATAATCTTTGTCAGTCGCTTTATCAAAAACATCCCGGGCAGGAGAGAAGATATGCACATCCGGCTCAAACTGATCCCGAACATCTATGAGAACATTATGATAGCCTTCTGCAACAGGCATAATGGACCCCACATCCAACAGCTTGACCAGTTCCTTAATTTCATCAATAAAGCCTGGACTGTAAGCCGGGGATTCCATGACCCATGCACTGCTGGAGTACCGGCTGTTGGCCGGCTGCCCATACTTTGATTTAACAATGGAATGAACCGTCAGGCCGTTCATGGCAAGATTCCTCACCACCCAGAGCCCCACCTGGGTATCGCCAACAATGGCAAGAACTTTTCGCCTTCTGTCCTCTTCCTTGATTTTTTTTTTAATGAACGGCTTTACCGCATACATATTCAGCATCCTTATCAGCTTACCCTGCTATGTAAATTTTACAATTAACCTATCCAATGACATGGTTTTACTTTTGGTGCATAGCAGCCTTTTCACGAACAGCGCAAAAAAGGTTAAGTTAACTTATCTGAATTTTTAAAGATCAGTCTCGTAGTCAGTTAAGCCGACTACATATCCAAAGCGTAATATTTTTGCAATATGCCTTTTGTCGTTCGTTATAAATACAGCCTTATTGATAATAGCCAAGGCATGATATAGACAGTCGGTCAACTCAGGATATCCACTTTTATTGTTTCCTGTTCTTGCCAATTCAATTGCCTTCATTCGGACACTGCAATTGGGTACAATAATGTTTAACACACCGGAGTGCGCCATTTTTTCAATGTATTTCAAGTGGCACTCAACATCTATCAAGTTGTCCATATTGCCACAAAGTACTTCTGTAATTTCATCTAAAAGAAGGCTTGGAACAATAATTTGAATTCGTTCCAAAATTGCATCTTCAAGGATTTTTTTCGCTTTACCTTGCAGTGGGCGGTTGAAAATAATCTCAAGAAATACATTAGCATCAAGTACGTAACGCCTATTTATCATGTTGTTTAACTACAGACTTAATTCTTTTTTGTTTTCGCATTGATCGCAATATTTCGACTGGATCTTTATCAATGCCAACATTAGGCAAGCTATTCAATTCCTGCAACAATTCTTTTTGCTGCAGTGACAACGATTTTTTTTCTTCAGTCCGGGTGTTTTCAAGAGGAACAATTTTTGCTAAAGCCTTACCTTTTCTTGCTATAGTGAAAATACTCCCTTTATGAAAAACCTCGTCGAGAATGGTTCCAAATTTCCTTCGCGCTGAAGTAACATCAACTATTTTTTCCATAATTTTAGTCTCCAATAAGGGATGGGGGCCTTAACTCAACCATATCAACTATATGGGTTCCGGGCAAAAATGTCAAATTCCCCTTTAACATCGCGCAGATGACGCAGATTCCCGCTTATTATAAACAAATTTTTTGGCACATGTTCACATATCTGCGCGCATCTGTGTAATCTGCGGATAATATAAATGCACATCCGGCTCAAACTGATCCCGAACATCTGTGAGAACATTATGATAGGCTTCCGCAACAGGCATAATGGAACCCACATCCAACAACTTGCTCAGTTCCTTAATTTCATCAATAAAACCTGTACTGTAAGTCGTGGATTCCATGATCCAGGCACTTCTGGAGTACCGGCTTTGGGCCGGCTGCCCATACCTTGATTTAACAATGGAATGAACCGTCAGGCCGTTCATGGCAAGATTCCTCACCACCCAGAGCCCCAACCTGGGTATCGCCAACAATGGCAAGACCTCTCCGCCTTTTATCCTTTTCCTTGATTTTTTCTTTAATGAATTGCTTTACCGCATACATATTCTGCTTCCTTATTAGCACATCTATAACACTACCTGTCTTCTCTCATGAATATACTTTACAAGTTTATATTCCCACGGATACTAGGGCCTATTATCTTTGTCACTGTTATGGGTAATTTCTTCCACACGTTTATTGCTGTTTTATACTTGGGCTTCTCGACGTTCATATCGGAAAATCGCTGTTTTCCCATCGGTATGTGGTACCAGGACAGAGGATGAGGGCAGGCTCCCCATTTCTCTTTAAACACATAGGTTCCTCCATTTGGTGACGATCGACCGAAATCAAAGCATTTAACACCATTTTTACAGGCATAGTCTAACAAACACCAATATTGGAGTGTATTCGCTCTTAAGTTACTAAAACATTTTAACGAGGAAGCCCAAGGGTTAAATATCACTTTTTTGAACTTTATCACAAAAATTCCCGATATAGGCAACTTGTCGTGATATACCACCCCAATCTTCACCATACCGGGAAATTCATTGCAAATATTTTCAAACAATTGTTTTGAATGAACAGGAGAACCAAGATCCCGCATATTTACAGCAAAGACTTTATAAAAATCTTCTATTAACTCACTTGAACCAATTATGCATTTTAGGCCTGATTTAATCGGTTTTTTTATTTTGTTTCTGAATTTTGAATTAAAACTTTTCATAAGAGTGTCAGATGATTCCGGCAATTGAAGTAGCATTCTGACTTTATGGCCTTCCAGTTCTGTTACAGGAATGCATTCATCCTTATTACTATGGAATTTCCCTTTATCTAAAAAGTTTAGTTTTTTGGATTGACGCAACTCTATAGATTTAACTCGTAGTTGTCTTCCTAAATCCAACGCAGAATCAATCAACATTGATTCGACGTTCTCATCATTCGATAGGATGCCGCTGATGTCTACAAAAGGCAGAGAGACAAGGGCATTACCAAAAAGAATGTGTTTTAAATGTACAAGAGGTAATATTCCTACTATTTTTTCGTTTGAATCAGTAGCTGCCAAATAATAAGTTTTATGACCATATGTTTTCTCAATAACATTTTTCCATCCTGACAGATGATATACATTGGAATCAGGATGAGACAAAACATAATTATCCCAATCTCTAAAAGGAAAAGATTTAATATGTTTAATTTTTATTTTCATTCTCCAACTACCTCTTTAAACACCATCTGAACTTCATAAGCTACCTGCTCCCATGACCGGACCCTGCTATTTTCAAGCACAGATTCAGGATTCCATTTTGTTGACAAAACCTTTTTAATGCCTTCCTTCAATGGCTCAACCTGTTTTCGAGGTACAATATAACCGGCACCGGGAACAGGCAAAATATCGCGCACAGCACCCACATCTGTTGCGACCACCGGTGTGCCGCAGGCAAGGCTCTCCAGTACGGCATTAGGGCAGCCTTCCCTGTAGGAGGCCAAGACACTGGCATCAGCCGCACTGAAATACCGGGCCACCCGGTCATATGGTTGAGGCCCTGCAAGGATAACCCGCTTCTTGACACCTGATTTTTCTGCTTCTGCCATGATGGTTTCATGGGTTCCCCCTTGAGCCGGACCGCCCACAAGGACCAGGCAAACATCTTCGGCTAAACCGGCAATCGCCCTGATTACTTCATGGTGTCCTTTGCGATGCCCCAGATGAGCCACCGTAACCAATATTTTTTTATCCTCAGGTAGGCCCAGGAATTTTCTGCAGGCTTTTTTATCTTTGATATTAAAATTTTCGGCATCCACGCCATTGGGAATGACTCTAATCCTGGCAGGATCTGCTCCCAATTCTATGGCCGCCTCAGCAAGACCGCTGGAAACACTTATCACCGCAGATGCACCTTTCAGGGCTTCAGCACACTGCCGGACCTGGGAAGGTTTTTTCATGCATTCAAACAGCTTACCCCGCAACGTAATCACATACGGAACCCCAAGATCTTTTGCTATCAGGGAGACACCGACCCCGTCCGGCCAAATAAAATGTGCGTCCAATATATCAGGCTGCCAGGTACGGCATAATTTTTTAACCCAAGGCAAAATTCCCCTGGCGTAAAATCGGGCGTCGTTATTCTTAAAAATCTTAGGTGTATAAAAAAACCGGGGCCTTGAAATCTCAAGCCCCTTCCAATTTCCATGAACAATCTTTCCACCAGGTACCAAAAAGGGAAACCACGGAACCGGGGAACAAACCTGTAAATCAATAAACTTTGACAGCGCCTTAAGCCGTTGAAAAACGAAAATTCCCCAGTTGGGATTGGTTTCATTTGGAAAACAATATGAAAATGAAAGAACGTTCACAATTTATTAAAACTCATAGCACCCCGCACCAAACTGTTGCGATGGCTTCTTTTTAAGATTTAAATCATGCTCAGAACAGCCTATTTCCTTAATGGCGCCTGTATAACTGTTGGTAGGCTGCCATCATGCCATCATAGCTGTATCTATTCAAGACACGTTGGCGGCCCGCCTGCCCAAGGGACGTTAGGACTTCTGGGTGTTTTGCCAGATGCAGCAGTGCCTCAACCAAGGCTCCTTCGTTCTCGGGAGGGATCAGGCTACCTGCCCTTCCATTGTCCAGAACGTTCGGGTGCTCCGCCATTGCCGTCGCGACTACGGGAACCTCACAGGCCATCGCTTCGAGCACGGCAAGGGATAGCCCCTCGCCAGAGATGGAGTTGGACACAAATACGTCTAGAGAATTCAGGAATCGGCAAGTCTGGTTGATGTTACCCAGGAAATGCACCTTATCCGTAATTCCCAGCGATTCGGATAGTGTTTCCAGTTGGTCGCGCAAAGGTCCGCTACCGGCCAATGCTAAGTGCGCATCAATCCCTGCCTCGTGCAGCTTGGGCAGGGCTTGCAAGACCCCGGCATGGTTTTTAAAAGGCACGAACCGAGCCACCATTCCGATGAGGAATCCAATACCGGAAAGGCCAAATTCATCACGCAAGTTGCGTCTCGGGACGTCCAGGCGTCGAAATTGTTCGAGGTCGACGCCGTTGGGGATAACACGGATCTTCTCCCTAGGATAGTTGACGATGTTCGTCATCCTGTCCGCCACCGCGCCCGAGCAAGCAACGACTTGATTCACCATTCCCCATCCCACGCGTTGGGCGATGATGCGCCTGCGTCGCCGGTCTGTTGTACTGTGCTCTGTGTGGATTACTGCCGGTACACCTGCCAGCTTGGCAGCAAAGATGCCTTCCAGCAGCGTGCCCCACGCATGCGAGTGCAGGACGTCAACCTGCCGGCGCCGCAACAGCCGTGCGAGTCTGAAGGGAACCGTGGGATCGTTACCGCAATACTGCCGAATACATAGTAAGTCCACGAGGTCTGAGTCTACGCGACTTTCCATAGCGCCTCCCGGTTTGAAAACGCATATGGATGCCGAAAATTGATCTTGTGGAAGATGATTGCAAATGTCGATAGCAAGCTTCTCCAGACCTCCCATGCCCAAGTCCCAGACAAGCTGCATAACGTTGATGCGACCACTTGAAAACCGTCTAGGTTTCATTACGAACCTCCCAAATTTCGGATAGATATTAAATTTAGATAGATATTAACAACCACGGGAAGACCTATGAAGTACATAGAAAGCAAAGATGGGCTCAGTCCGTTTCGGCATCAGCTTCCTCCGGACACATGCCCGCGATGCGGACCACCTTGCCCGGGACTCCGACGACAGTGGCGTTGTCGGGAACATCGTGGAGCACAACTGCGTTCGCACCGATGCGAACATTGTTTCCAATACGAATGGCACCCAGCACCTTGGCACCGACGCCGATGAAGACATCGTCCCCAATCGTGGGGCACCCCAGTTCACCCTCGTGGCCGATCCGGTTGCCGATGGTCACCTGGTGCTCAAGGGTCATTCCGCGACCGATCACGGCACCGCTGGCGATCACGATTCCGTCCCCGTGGTAGATACGCAGGCCGGGACCGATGGCGAGGGTGTTGATCTCAACATAGGCTTTAAGACGGAAGTTGGCGATCCACATCAGGGGGAGGTTGCGCAATCCCTTGCGATTACTCCATTGATAGTGGCGGAGGACCAGGATGCGGAAGAAAAGCGGTTCCTTCCACGCTAAACGGAAAACCTGAAACCAAAGCTGCCTGCGTCCGGGCGCAGTCGCCTGGCCGTGCATGCGGCGGACATCTTCCCGAATGGTATCTAAGTCAATCATGGAGTTCCTCAAATTTCAGAAGAGCGTATATAGTCCGGTGAGGTGGATGATAAGAACTTGCTTTATAAGCCCGTCCACATTGCCACTTGCCGAATTGTGCCCTCCCGGTTTGTAAACGTAACATGTTATATCTGCCTGAATCTACCGTGAAGAAGAAGTACCTACAATTCGAGATCTCCAAACTAACAGATCATCTGATGAATAAGATTGGAATTCCTTTGCAATAGGTAAATTGGAAATATCATCAAGATTCCCTCTTCTATTCATTTCATCAACGACTGAAAAACCACATTCTTCATATATACTTCTGTAATCAGAGACCCTGAGCCGGTTATGATAGTGAAAACTATTATTATATTTAGTCCACTCTTCATTGGAAAATTTTAAAAAATTAAATACGCCTATAGAACCATCAAAGTCAGCGTAATGGTCTGCAAGATCAATCAAGTGACACATGATCCCATTTTGTGATGTGATTCTTTTAAACCTTTTAAATATTTTTTTTAACATCTCAGGTTCTATATGTTCAAGTACACAATTTGATACAAAAAAATCTATTTTATCTTCTGGAATGAACACATTGGATGCATCCCCAACAATTACACGAATATCAAATTTACCCAAGACAGAAACATCTATTACCCCCTTGCAATTATTTATTATTTCTCTCATTTTTTTTATTTTTTCTTCTCGTGCAAATGGTAATAGAATCTTTAAACGTCCATTTTCAGCATATCTGTCAAAAAATTTAAGAGTGTCTTGCACTTCTCTATCAGAAATTAAAGGCTGTATATCGACAGAATATACATGAGACGCGCCACATAACCATAGCCCAATAGGAACGATGGGATGCCATCCTGTCCCAAGTTCTAATGCAGTAAACGGTTCTTTAAAAATTAGAGAATTCTTCTGGGATAAACTGATATGATCTGTACATTGCTTCAATTTAGTTTGAAACCTTTTATCATTTAATATTAATCTTTTTGTGATTCGCTTTTGCAAAAATCTATTTAATTCCTTCCCGTAAGGAATGTACGACAATATTGATTGCATTAATGCTTTAAATTCCCACTTTTTCATGGCAGCGACCTTTTCTGAGTTCGAAATTTTTTAGATTAGTTTTTTAATTTGAGAACGGTGTATGTGAAATAATTGGCTTACCGGTAATAATCTTTTCCCTAAGACTCATCAGTCTCTTAGACCAGTGAGATCCGGTGGATAGTCCTTTTTGAGCAGCGTCAAGAGCGGCTTTTGTGTTTCCAGCTAAGGCAAGGACTTCCACCAAATAAGACCAAACTTTGCCATCAGTTGGATGGCCCTTTAAAAAATGCATGTAATCTTTGGCCGCTTTTTCATATTGACCAATTGCCATCAAACAATCAGCTCTGAATCGAATGGCATGGGGAAACCCATTACGGGGGACAAGCCGACTGAACCTCAGCGTTGCATAAAAAAGTTAGTAAATGAGCCTATGAGCATTGCCAATCAAGCGGTTCCAAGTTTTTTGAGCAATTTTCAGGAATGCACTTTTGGTGAGGTCCTGAATTATTCTGAAAAAATGGTTTCCCATAATGACATCAACCATCTTCCTATTCAATGGTGCTTATTTTATGCAACGTTAAGGTGAACTCTTTAATCGCTTTTCCGTAGTTACCTGCACGTCCAATGATAAAAGCTCGATTATAATACAAATCACTTCGCTTGGGCTGGATTCTAATCGCTTTGTTTATATACTGAAACGCCATTGAATAAGTTGCCTTTCTTGCTTTCATACGAAGCTTGCTTAACAAGTTTGTCAACACATTCCCCCAGCAGATTGACCAAAAACAACGCTTCCTGGATAGAAAAACAAATACGCTCCACAATAGAATGACCCTCTTACATTTCACCGTTCTGAATATTTTGTTTATGATCAAGCAAAGCATTTTCAAGAGTCCGTCTGAGGCAAACCGGCAAGATCAACAATATCCAAACGGTTTCTGTATAAATCATGGTGATGGTCAGACCGCAGGTAAGAATGATTGCAATCGAAACAAATATGCCAAAAGCAAACAATTTCAAATCGTTCTGAATATCCAATGGTAAATAATCAGCATCTCGGTTTATTCGTCTGATTTCAATCAGACTAAAAAAAATCATAAATGCAAAAATTAAAAAACCCAATATTCCCATTTCTGCAATGCACTTCACATATGTATTGTGGGAATCCAATCCTGCATGCTCAGGAAGATAGCTGCCAATGGTTTGATACCAGTTGCCAACACCGATGCCAAACGGTCGATCAATTACCATCTGCAGTCCCGCAGCCCACAGGTGAAACCGGTTTTCAGCAGACGCATCCCTTTCCTGGTCTTCGGAAACAATAATGGTTGAAATTCTTTCAAGAAATTGCTGATCTGCCACATAAAGGCCGCCCATTGCCCCAAGGATAAGTCCAATGGCGATTTTTTTCCGAAATCGTTTTGGGGCCATAACCACAGCGGCCATACCACCCATTACAATTCCAACCAAAGCGCCTCGGCTCCTGCACAGGACAACGGCATTCGCTGTAAACGCAGCGGATATGATACAAAGAATACGAAGTGACCAGTTCTTACTTCTTAAAAGCTGTACACCAATAAGCGGAAGCATGGCAGCCATAAACGCTGCAAAAAAATTCGCCTCGGCAAAATCAGCCCCGCCAATACCCTCCAAACGACCGCTGACATACGCCCGTCTAGGCAACTCCCATGATTTAAGTCCCAATGACAGAGCGCAAAGGATAAATACCCACAAAAGCCCTGAAAGTTTTTTACGGTCTGTTATGATATGGGTCATCAGCAACACGAAAAGAACTATTTTTGTAAACTTTTCAGTTGGATGATCTACGGTTGTATACCTGCCCATGGTCTCATTACTACCAAAGTACGACATCCACATGAGCAACAGAAACAATAGGCAGAGTGCCTCATGAATTGTAATAATTGAGAAGCCGAACCTAAGTTTATGTCTTTGTAAAACAAAACCACCTATGGTTGCCAAAGCAAGGGTAAAAGAATAACGAATGCCAAGGCCTGAGAATGGTGCTTCCCACCATTGTTCGGATGTCCCGATACAATAATCGGCTAGATATCCGTAAATCCCAAGATGGGGCAGAAAAATGGCTCCAGCAGTGCAGATTAAAAATATGGAAATAAAAGCTAAAGATTTGATGGGAAACATATCTTATCTGCCCAAGGGCCGAATTACTTTTTCCAGTTCCTTAACTTCTGCTTTCATTCGCTCCTCCCATGTCCAGAAAGACGCTGACAGCCTTTTTTGACTATCTTTCATTTTTTCTTTCATTTTTTCGTTCCTACAAATTTGACATAAATATTGCCCTAAAGCAGTTGGATTTTCCTTGTCCGCAAGCAACGCATTTTCTCCATGAATAAGCAAATCAGAAGTTGACGGATCTTTAACAGAGACAACCGGTAGAGTGGCCCATGCAGCTTCATAGAGAGGGTTGCACCGGTTGGTAACATCATTGGTGATCGTGAATACATCTGATACATTCAGTAGCCCCCAAATATCATCGTGATCCACAGCGCCTAACCATACAATAGAGTCTTCAATATGTGATTTTTTAGCAATATTTTGTAAATTTTCTTTTTCTGGGCCATCTCCTGCTATAATCAGTTGACAATCAACACCTTCTTTTTTACAAACAACGAGAGCATTCAGCATTCTATCAATTCTTTTCCAATAGCTTAATCTTGAACAGGAAACAATCCACTTGCTGTTAATATTGAGTTTTGGATTTCTTGTTAAAAAATCCTCACGAGTCATCTTCGGCGGACTTGACGGCGGCTCAACACCATTTTGCCAGAATCGGAAACGTTTTTGGGAAATCCTAAATTTTCTTGCCACTTCATCTCCTCTGGTACCGTCATTCGTGCAAATAAGCAGTGACGATGGAACGAGGTATCCTGCGGCGGCAGTAGGATAGCGAAGTGAAACAAAGGGTTTTGCCATGAGATCGGCAAGAAATGTCCCATATAGTCTAGTCACATTTGGAACCTTCCAGAGCTTCCCCAATAGAAAACCGGCTAACGCTGAATATTGATTATGGGCATAGATGAGATCTGGTTTAAATGCATCCTTCTTACATACTTTAAACGCTTTTAACAAAAAAGTTACAGTTAAAAAAAACAGTATAGACATATTTATTAACCATCTGAAGGGAGAAGGGAGAGAGTTGCTTTCTCTCATTTTCCTAATGTGCCTTCTAAAGCGTTTTAAAGGCAATAGCCAAGAGCATTTGGCTATTTCTATGCCATACTTGCTTCCTCGAACACCCGGTATCGGTGACAAATCATCGGAAAACAAATCGTATTCGGGGGCGATAAATATTATTTCATGCTTTTCCCTCAAATGTCCATTGAGTGTTTCTCTGAGTGACGGCATTCCGCCTCTACCATTCATTGACCAGATGGGCAGCGCTGATATATGTAGGATCTTCATATTAATTAATGTTGTTACAAGCTATTTTCGTTTAATAAGGGAACAGAGTTTCATTTGATACAAAAAACTTCCATCAGCTATTTGAACACTCCATATTCAACTCTTGATATAATCCAATTTTATACTTTTCCCTCAAAGCATGATTAGCCCATTGGAAAATAAGATGATTAGCTGTAATTTTTTGCCAAGGGCGCGAGCCCTTTGGTATGCTTAATTTTTTAAACGTATTCTTATAAATTAAAGCATCAACATAAGAAATTATACCTAAAAATTTTACCAAGGGAATTGACGGAGAAAACACATTTTCTTTTAACAAATATTCGGCAAAGCTTTTTTTTGAAGCTTCGGAGAGCGGCCACCAAAATGTTTTTTCTAATGATGTGTTTTTATTCAGCATACCGAATTTATTTCTTTCCACCCCGGCCTCTTCAACAATGCGTCTGGCAATAGGCTTATCATAGTCTTTATTCATATACCAGGGTTCCATTTCCTTACTTTCAGTTATCTTGCGTAATTCCTTAGAGTGACGAACACCCCAAAAAGGCAAGGGACATTGAAAAACACCCTTGAAAAGACGAAACTCACAAAATCCCAGTGAAGAAGTATCCCTGCGAACAAAAGGATCTGGATGATCGTGATTCACCCTATCCCATAACTTTTCGCCGTGACACCCTGTAAAAAACAAACAAAGGGGTTCTAAGTACTCAAATTGTGTCCAGTTCATTATTCCAGGCCTCCCTTCAGCAGCCCAGATGGCTTCTTCCAATGGATAGGAATCTGAACTAAGCGGATACTCTTTACAGGTCATCCCTAAAACAGTTGCGATCTCTTTGCCGGAGTCACTACCCCGCCAAAAACTGCTGGAATCCTTAATTGTGACGGTATCTTCACAGCCTGCGTAACGGGATATAACCGCAGCAACCGATGAATCATATCCGCTGGAAATGCTTGAAAGCATTTTAATTTGGTGCTTACGTGAACTGGAGCTTGCGTTATTTCCCAATTGCTTTGAGCTGTATTCTATAAAATCCTTATAATCATTATAGCAATCAAAATCTGGTGCAGTATCCGGCTTATCTGTTTCCAAAACAGATTGGCCGTCAAAAATGAGATTATTATAAAAAACAGACACTATTGTTTCGCCATCGGTTACAATATTCTCATTTCTCTCCTTAAGGCCTTTGGTGATACTCCTTACATCTTTAGAATAGGATAAATAATCAGTCCTTAAATGCAGCCCTGTTAACGCAAGCAATGCAGGTAACGAGTTTGAAAAATACCAGATTTGATTCTTTTCACAATAAAGGATTCTATCAAATACGGATCCGGAACTGACAAAAACTGCTTTATCCTGACGAACGCGAATGCCAGAACCGAAAATTAAATCCGTTTGATCAAAATTTCCTTTAGAGTAATCTTCAGCCCACACGCCTTCAACAATCCATTTTGGCTGTATTTCGACCTTTGGGCCGTGCAAAACAAATAGTTCTTCCGATCCAACTTCCAATTTTGCAACCCAAGTAAGTTTGGGCCAACTTTCGATTAATTTAGTTTTCAATATCATTTTTTCTTCTTTTTTATAAAAATGGTATTAGATTTTTGACATTTTTATCGACTTGAAATGATTGGATATAATTTTGAAGGGCACTCTTAAAACATGATTGCTTAAGTTTGTAATTAGCATAACTTTTAAAACAGTTAGCTAAATATTTTTTAAAAATTGCTTTTTTGTTATCTCCTGTCAAAACCGAATAGAGCTGAGCATTTTCAAGTGCCTGTAAAAGCATAGCTTCATATTTTTTGGATTGGGAAACTGGCAGTGAGTTTTCCTTAACATACGATTTATTAGTCAATAATACCTTAAATCCTGCTTGATAAATTTGAAATGCTAGATCTCTCCACTCCATAAAATCACATCTGAACGAAACCTTCCCAAAAACAGAGCTTTTTATCAAAGTATTGCAACTTGCAAATAATCTATGTGGGAAAAATTCTATATCGATCCAATCTTTTTTTTGGCCTTGATCATCGTTTGGTCCAACCTTTAGATTGTGTTGAACGGAATTAGGATCAACGTGCTGGATTTGTTTACATTTTCCCTTAAACAAAGCATACAGTTTGGCATAGTGGGCGAAACGATGATCAAGGCCTTTTTTTTGTTTACTTTCAATCCAATAAGATGAAACACCACTAATAAGAACATCATAATCCATATTATTGGATTTGTAATCATTTAACACATTAATATGGCTGGATAATTTTTCAGGATAATATTCATCGTCATCGTCCAGGAATGCGATATATTCACCATTGGATAGCTCCACCCCGATATTTCTTGAAATGGCACATCCTTCATTTTTGACATTACGATAGTAGACTATATT
The DNA here is from genome assembly GCF_013389365.1 of Desulfobacter latus. GTDB lineage: Bacteria > Desulfobacterota > Desulfobacteria > Desulfobacterales > Desulfobacteraceae > Desulfobacter > Desulfobacter latus. The sequence goes on along the minus strand of NZ_JACADJ010000023.1, from coordinate 8,158 downwards.
ATTACATTCCTTGGTACATTCAAAAACACGTTGTTCAGTTTTGTCTTGAGAACAATCATCTATAACAATAATTTCTGTATTTTTATAGTTTTGGTTTAAGACGCTATAAATAGCTCTTTTAATGCAATGTTCTCTATTGTATGTCGGAATAATAACACTAACTAACGATTCTTGGCTCATGGCGAATAATTCTCTCTTTTTATCTTAGCTGCAGTTTTGTGTTCAATAGCTAAGGGCTGTTTGAAGGAAACGCTGTCCTTTCTCACGGAATATAGCCAACCGGTTATCCACCCGTTGCCAATCAACATCATTATCACAGAGGACGTCAATCTGTTCTGCGTCAAAATCACTTATCGCTCGATCCAACAATCCCGCAACATTTAAAATAGATTTTATCCTGCTATTCAATCCTTCTCCCCCCTCGCCACGAAGAACAACAATGAAGGGCCGATGAAACAAAAGACTGAGCATTACCCCATGGAATGAATTCGTAATGACAAAATCAGCATGATACAGCTTGTTTACCCACTCATTCGGCGTTGGAATCCGTCCCACTAACAGTGATCGAAATGGGGTATAATTGGGAGCGCACTCCCAGATATCCAATCCTCGTATTTTACGTATTGCCTTTCTGCATTGATCATACAATACACTATTATCATTACCTGCTTTAATAATATATGAAAACAAATAGCGGTCATTTCTGCGCGTCAAATTAGTGACAAAAGGATCATACCCGTCCGGCTGCAAGAGAAGCGTTGGATCGGGAACCCACTGTGCGTCTTGACGCCCCAAATTACTCATTATCTCAATCCCATTCTCTTCACGCACGCTTACAGCATATAGCCCACTGGCATACTCCTTCCACTTTTGGATTAATGATTCAGGGACATGGGTTCTGCCGAAACTGCCAGCATAAGAGATTTTACGCTGTTCTTGTCCAAAGCACAGCCAGGCAATTGGCTGACTCAAGTTAGAAACATAACGTGGATTCCAGATTTGATCGCTTCCGCAAATATACGCCTCGGCTTGAGGTGGATTGGCAAATAAAGAATCGGCCGTCGGATATTCTTCTTTACTGCTTATTAGATATTGATCCGTAAATGCCTTGAACGTCCTTCTTAAAACCCTTCCATAAATTTTTTGAACAGGCTTTCTTAAATGATAAGGGATAGAGATAGATCTTTTTCTAACAGTTTGAGACGGTCCATTTTGAGACGGTTCATTCTCATAGCGGTTCCAACGGATAAAAAAGGGTTGATGTCCGAGACTTTTCAAATAAGTCTGTAGGGCAAAGGCCTGCAGCACAGCCCCGTAATTGGGTGAGGCTTGGAAGGTTACAATACCGATTTTCATGAAAATCCTCTCTCTTTGAAATTAAGATTCTGTAAAATCCTTCGCAAAAATCTTTTAACTTTTCGTTTAGCCTCTGTAAACATTTTTTCCTTTCGTGTCGGTGCACGAAGCTTATATTTCCTGATTAAAGCCGGAAAAGTCAGTATCTCAAGATCGCGGTAAAAATGATTTCGTTTTGGTGGCCGGGAGCTGGGGTTATACAAATTTGGATTACGCCCCATGGCCGTTTCTATATCTGCTGTTCCAAGGAAAAGATGATCGTGACAACTTTCTAACGAAGTTTGTCCTGCCGCGGTATTCACCAGAATCAGGGAGGTTCCTTTATCATCCGTATCATACTCTGGATATTTGCGATGGACGCCCCAGAAATCTGCCAACGTAAGATCACCAACCCGCTGTGTAGTGGTGAATCGGCAATTGTAGCAGGATGGCCGAAGTGAAAAATTCCGGAAAAATGAGACTGTATAGGGATCTTCAAAATAACTGTACAGGCCAACGGTCTTGCCGCCACCCTGATACAACCTCACACTGGGCAGCTTCCACCCATAAGATTTGTCACGAAATGATATGTCTGTGAGCCGATCACCTGTGGACTCACGATACGCTTTATATCTAGTCAACAGGATAGGTGAAGGAACACCATGACAAACCAAATCACAACAAATCAGACCGGCTTTTGGTTCGCCCAAAAAACTCCTAAGCCCGGCGATCTGGCAGGGAGTCCCGGAAAAGAGTACTCTTCGTCCCTCATTCAACCGGTCTAAAATTGTTGGATAAAGATCAGGAGAAATTTCACTCTGAACATATTTTGATCCTCGAAGACGATATAAATCTTCCTGAGAATCTACAAAAATATGTTTAAGAGATAGATTATCATCGAAAGCCGCCCCAACAACAATTCCCTTCTTATCAAGGATAGATTCTGCAAGGGCGGTAAAAACACCACCGGAAGAACTTTGTTTTCGAATGCTCTCATCTTTATGCCACGCGGCGAATACAGACAGATTTTCCTTCTCCAGAAGATTGTCAACATTATTCTCTGCAACAGGACAGACTTTAAGACATAAACCGCAATCTATGCATTCATCTATCTGAATCTGGGGATTAAGAAACCCCTCTTGGTCCGGGATCATATGGATACACTGCTTGGGACAAGTGGCAGCGCAGGAAGAACAGCCGGTGCAATCATTCTGATGTTCTGCTAGTGGATGCTGAACATTTGAGTTCATCAAGCCTCCATATTGTCTGTTTTTATCTGATAGAAGTTGTTTTGAAATAATTTAGAAAAATATTATTCAAGATCGTACTTTAAATAAAAAACGTTTTTTAAAAAAAGTTTTTGCTTTCACTATAATTTCCACTGGGATCAACAGATAACTGGCGATAATGAACCACATTGTGCATGCCAATATTATATGTACAATAAAAATCATCCAAGTCGAAGGGAACCAAAGTGTTTGCAATAAATAACATGTTATTGAGAACAGTCCAATACTTATAATTCCAGGTATCAAAGCCTTTTTAGCATACGAGACAAAGTTAATTTTCCATTCTTTTAACAAATATTTAGGTATTATAATAGAAACGCATAATCTTGATAATAAGGTGCCAAAAGCAACTCCAACGATTCCTGAGTGTAATACGGTAACGAAAAATATCGAAAAAATGAGGTTGATTACAGCTTCCATAAGGGTAATTTTGGCATAGTAATTGACTTGGCCAGATGAGGCGAGCGCAAATTTACATGGGGCAATGTATAATGTAATAATCTTTGATATAGAAAGTATCGTCATAATCTTGGCTGCAGAGGCCACAGATTCAAGGCCGAACCCTTCCTGAAACATCCATAAATGAATAAATGATTTCGAAAAAAAGGCAAATCCAACAAACATTAGAATCCCAAAACATAAACTTGTTTGCAATTGACGATAAAAAATATGTTTGGCTTCACCTAATTTCCCCTTTGCGACTGTTCTTTGCATTTCGGGAAAAAAAGTACGGCCAATAATCACAATAAAAGTGGTTGAATAGTATATCAACATCGCTCCTACGTTGTACTCTCTGACATCAGAGACGCTTAAAAGTATTCCAATAATAACCAAATCACTTTGGCCGATTATTTTTACCGACGCATTTGAAATAAAAGCTGGAACGCCATAACCTATAAGCTCGCTAAACCGCTTTTTTGAATAAAGTAATGGAAAGGTTTTAAGACCATCATAAACACGTGTTGCAAATATTTTATTACCAATTAGGGCAAATATATTCCCTACAAGAATTGCTATTGTTAAACCCCAAAGCCCCCAACCCACCTCTAACACCCAGACAGTCAAAATCGTTCGCACTATTAAGACAAATAAGTCTACGATTCGGGCAATATCAAACCGGTCATGGGCGGCAAGTACGCTGGAATAAATTGAAGAAATAATGGAAATCCAAATATTAACCGACAGAATTGGAAGAAGTAGGCGGACGACAGCATAATTCCCCCCCCCGACTCCTTTGAAGATAAGCGGGAAAATCCACCCTAGAATAATTCCAGATAATAAAATCAATCCACCAATCAGGGTAAAAAAACCAAATCCAGCCCTGATTGTTTCGTCAACCCCCTGATGATCTCCTTTCCCTAAATAAAGAGCCACATGTCTGCCGACACTGGCCCGAACACCAAGGTCGAATATTCCCATATATCCAGTTAATACATTAAGCAAACTCCAGATGCCATATGTTGCTGCATCCAGCTTACCTACTATATATGGTGATAGGAAAAACATCACCAAAAGGGTCGCAACATGGCCTCCCCAATTGAAAGCCAGATTTCGTATATGGACTCGGGCGCTCATGAATGTAAAAATGATATATTTTTAATTTGAAAGAGGTTTATGAGGGACAATTTTTTTACCAAGCAATATTTTTTTCTGTAAAATTTTCATTTTTTCACACCAATGGGATCCAGTTTTACAACCATTTTTTATAGCACTCAATGCAGCGTTCTTTTCACCCATTACTGCGTAAGTCTCGGCTAAGTAGCACCATATCTTTCCGCTTTTTGGACTTCTTTTTAGTATAATTAAATAGTCCTTAACTGCGCGTTTATAAATTCCTAATCCAAGAAAACAATCCGCTCTAAATTTTCTTGCTGCAGGGAACTTCGATTTTTTATTTTTTTCATTTTTTTGAATCACCAAAGAAAAATTCTTAATAGCGCCTATATAATTTTCCATACGACCCAAAACAACACCTCGGGAATAATAACCTGCCAAATTATTTGGCTTCAAATTTATAGCTTCATTGCATAAATTCAGAGCCAAATTCAGAGCCATTTGGTTATTACCTTTATTCTTGATTAAATAATCTACTTTAGATAATAGAGTTTGTACCTTTTGATCAACAGTTAAGGCCTTTGTTTCAGACACATTAACTATGATAGAAACAATCAGCAAAACTATGTTTAAAAATATCAGTTTCTGTATGTACTTCATTTTCCAAAAACACAATTCGTCCATAAAAGGAACCCTTCAGTGCAAATCGATATATGTCATATATTTATTCCCGTAAGGATCCTTAACCTCTAATTGCCATTTCTGGTTAACTACCTCTTTCTTGTTCCCCAAAAAAACATAAGGTATTCCCTCAAAAGACTCACATAAAGCCACTTTGCCACTGGAAGAAGTGGCCTTAAGCTGGGCGGCTTCAGGCGATGCGGAGAATGAATGAAGTTTAACTTTAAGCCAGACTTCCTGGGCGTTGTCTGCCCCTTTTTTAGTTATTATATGAACATCCCTATTTTGTTCAAATTCAGGTGTAGTCGTGTCTTTAGATCCAGACAGAGGCCAGCTATACAAAGGATCTCCTATAAAAGTTGTGATCCATCCCAGGTGGGCCTGATTCATGAGAAGAACTTCCCCAACTGTGCACCCTTTTAAAAAAAAAGGATAAAAAATTTCATCATCCCACCAACTTTTGTTATGAATGTGTGGGGCTCCGTTGTATACTTTAGCAACACCGGCCGTAACTGTGACTCCCATGGCTATATCTCTTATCATTTCCCTTTTGTTCCAGCCGTTATGGGACGTAACCGTGCCGGCTATCCCTCCTGGCAGATAAACCGGCTCACGGTTAAAAAAGCCCTCCATTGGTGAAAAACGAAGAAACGCCAACAGATCTCTGCCTGCACCGCCGTAGTAAAGATGATATATTCCCTTTTCCCAGAGCCATTGTCCGGCACTCGTCCACTCCAAGTGTCCAACCCTATCCACAGTTTTCTCGTTAACCATTCCATCCATCTCACCCATGGCCAGACCACCATATCTTGAAGCGTAAACGGCCCGGTCAATGAGCCCACGCGCCGCCATGGGTGTCGGGGCATCAACTCGCATCACAAAAAACAATTGCCTTTTTTTAAAACGCTTTCGTTCTTCTGAAGAAAACGAAACAGGTGCCTGTATCTTATCAAGGGCGCTGTCTTTTTTCTGATAGACCAATGGGTGCATAAATGGATTGGCCTTTTTACCAAAAAGCGGCTTTGCCTGTGGTGTTCGGAAATAAAATGCAGTAAAAGGGCTCTTGCCCCGAAAACGCTGGGGCTGAGGTTTAGAACCCATGATTGCTTCAAGATCGTAATACATAAGCTGAAGCCGTTGTTCAAGACTGATGATACTGCCATAATTGTTTATATGGTCTGTAATCCCGCGGGCAATGCCATACGGCGCAACAACGGTCCTCGGCAGTCCATAGCACACGACCATGAACAGAATGTGATCTTTCAGCAGTGTCCCATCAGCCCTGATGTTTTCAGGGGCCTCCAGGAATTTTTTGACCTGATCTTCGATATATAAAAGGTACATCCGGTCGTCACGTTTACGGTCAGGACCGGTTTCACTGAATTCAACATCCTGGAAATCCGTAAACTTTGCCTCCCATTTATGCAGTTTTCCAGAGGCGTCCTTGCAGCTTGCATGCGCAGAAAAAGAGCCGGTAAGGAAGCTGCGGGCATTGGTCCGAAGATTCCATGGTCCATCAGTCCGGACCTGCACACGATTGCCATGCCGGCTTTTCCCATTATCTACCAGCAGTACCGCATTTTTAAGATTCTTTTTAAGCTGGATCTTCAGGGAGTCAAACAACCATTTTTCACCTTTTTTCCGGGGCAGGGTGAATTCGAGTAACCGGCTGTCACGCATATCATCTTTGGCAAATTTTAATATTTTCCCATTTTTTCTAAGGACAACGCCGGAGGCATTGTCGTGGCTCCTTTCAGAGAGATGATGCTCATTGAGAGAACTGCCTTTTAAGTGCTTTGGTGCATTTGCACAACTAAGCCCTAAAACATAAGGCTTTTCACCGGTTTTGGGGTCCGTGTGCATAAAAATATAATGATCTGCAATCTCTTTGGAATCCTGCCCAGGATCAGTAAGGGGATCATCCGCTTTCCAATCTGCATTGTAAAGCACGAGCACCTGGGATGGGGTTACAGCATGTGCGTTACCAATCAGTTGATTGAGGAAGATCACGACCACACAGGCGAATACAAATATTTGTATGAGTTTGAGTTGTTGCATCATGCCTTACAGTGCAGTACCATCAGTTGTTTTCGGTTTTTTTAAACATTTTAGGTGTTCGTTTGTTCGTGCGTCAGCATTGACAATACCGGATTTATTTACCTGCTTCAGAAAGAAGAAGCTGAATTACAGACTCAGACAAATAAAGTCCAGCATCACGAAAACGATCAATTCTTCTCTTTACAGATTTAATAACTCCTCTTCGCTTTGCAAGTATCAAAAGCCCACCTGTTCCGATAGTTTGAATACCAAATGTTTTTGCACAACGGCGAGCAGCAAGATCATCTACAACTGCCCAGTGGTCAATCTCCATCATAGTCTCTTATTTGTTCCGGTGTAATCTGTAATGGAGAAACCATTGAGACTGATAACACATCAATGAATTCCGCCCTGGAAATTCCTGCTATTTCAGCACCTTTATTTTGTGATATTTTCCCAAGCTCATACCATTTTATAGCAGCTGCGATACGCATTTGCCTGATAAATTCGTCAGGATCAGCATGAAGAGCTGAAAATACTGTTTGTGGTAATTCGATTGTTAAAGTTGTCATAAAAATTTCCTTTACAACTGTGGCAAAAGGGTTATTTTGTCTTTCAAGATAGGAACACTGCTCCCGCTTTTAGTGCTTTTTCAACTGACTGATGCACATTTTAAGTACATGGGTTAAAAAGCATGTTTTTTAAGCACATTAGCGGAATCAAAATTCTCTTTAGAATATCTCAACCATAACTTTGTTTCACCTTTCAAAAATGACATCCCCATCTTTTATATGGTCTAAAAAACCGCCTGCTGCATCAGGATTAATCGGAATTACATCAAATGGAATAGTTGCTATCAAAGTTCTTAACAGTTTTCTGTACTTCATTGATAAACTCAAATAACCACCTTTGCTGTTTTGGAATACGGCTATGTCGATGTCATTTGGGGTATCAGATTTTATGAAAGAACCGAAAATCAAAATTTTTTGGACTTCTTGTTCATTGGACAGGATGTCTCTAATCTGTCTTTTGATGATTTCTTTTTGTTGTTTGGATATATTTTTTTTTAAGTGTTCTATCATGACCCTCGGTTCGATAGTTTTTTATTAAATAAATTCAATTACTTATTAAATTTGGTGTAAATTTTGAAAACAAATGCCAGATTCAGATCAAGTCTATTTAAGGTTATCTATTTGATTTTATTGATAAAATCAAATAGATAATTATTTCAAATATTTATAAGTAACCATTTGAAATAATTA
>NZ_JACADJ010000022.1 GCF_013389365.1 Desulfobacter latus | reverse complement strand
AGCGATCGGCGAGTTCAACCGCCTTTTCAAACAAAGGAAGATGGGCCACATCCTGGACATACGCCCTACATAGAGCCTACCCTAATCGCTGGTTTATCAACGGATTAGGGCAGGTGATAAGATCAACCGACAAGATGAAGCATTGGTTTAGCCTTCGTCAATGGATAAAAGTCACATGAGGAGCCGTGTACGGACCCGTACGCACGGTTCTGTGGGCAGACGGGAGTCAATGGACTCCCTCTGACCCGATGCGCCATGGGTAAAGACAAATTTTGGCGGATTTATGCCAAACACCACGCTATAGAAAATTTTCAGCGTCTTTCCGGAGAAAATGCAGGGGATGACTGGCAGATCAATCAGGCCGGTTTTCGCATGGATACCCAATTATCTTTGGCTGACAATTTAACTCTCCAAGGAGATTTCTACGATGGTCGTATCCATCAAGATCTCTATCTTTACAGTCAGGCGTCACCATACATGGATGAATTTCCCGTAAAAACCGATGTATCCGGGGGCAATATTATCGGCCGGTGGACAAAAATCCTTTCCGGTTCATCGGAAATGTTTGTGCAGATGTATTACGATGGCATGCAACGTTCCGAGGATATCCTCAACGAAGACCGGCACAACGTTGATGTGGAATTCCAGCACCGCTTTGGAGTCGGTTTTGGGAACGATATTATCTGGGGACTTAGGCTGCGTCATTCACATGATGATTATTCAGGCTCAAAAGTTGCGTTTATGGATCCGGTCAGCACAAATGACCTGCTGTACTCGGCCTTTATCCAGGATGAGATATCTTTACTTGAGGATAAAATCAAACTGACCTTTGGTTCAAAATTTGATCACAACGATTATACCGGCCTTGAAATTCAGCCCTCCACAAGGCTGTTGTGGGCACCTGGTAAACACCACAGATTATGGACGGCCATTTCCCGGGCCACCCGGATTCCCTCCCGGGTAGAGGCCAATGCCATGGTCTATCTCTCAGGAACAGATATCGCCGGCAACCCGTTGTATAGCAGATTCGTAAATAATGAGGATCAAATGGCAGAAACACTATGGGCCTGGGAAGCAGGATACCGGTTTATTCCGCAACAAAACCTTTCCATTGATCTGGCACTGTTTTTTAATGATTATGAAAATCTAAGGATATATACACCGCAGGATTCCGCCTATTTTGACGCCGATAGCCAAGTACTTGTCCAGGACATTGTGCTAAGCAACATGTCCAATGCCCGGTCCTGGGGAGCAGAGATTGCCGTGGATCTGGCCACAGGCAGGAAAGTCAAATGGACCCTGGCCTATTCACTGGCATACCATGATTATGACAATGACCACAATTTTGAAATCGACTTTGGATTTACAAAACATCTGGTATCCTTGAAGAGCCGGTTTGATTTGACGGAAAACCTGACCCTGGACGCCTGGTTTAGATATGTGGGCAAAACAAATGCAACTTACGCCTTTTCTGAAACCGTCATCTATGAAATTGACGATTACGCAACCCTGGACCTGCGCCTGGGATGGTGGATTCGGCCGGATCTGGAATTTTTTCTGACCGGGCAGAACCTGCTCCAGGACAGGCATCTTGAGTTTGTCCAGGAAGCATTCAGCCATCCTGTGGAAGTCCCCCGTAGCGCCTATGCCGGCCTGACCTATAAATTCTGAATGATGCTGTATTCTCCATGGCAAAAAAAACAAGGTAGATGCAACCTTTAACGTATAAAATAATAAAATTATTCATCCAGGCCTGTATCTGCCAGATTCTGCTATGTATTATTGCCACAGGAACAGTTCAATCGCAAAACCTTGAAGAGTATAGAGTCAAAGCAGCCTTTATTTATAATTTTACCAAACTCATTCAATGGCCCCAAACTGCATTTGACAGTGACGGGGAAGATTTTAAACTGGTGGTGTTCGGCGATGAATATCTTAAAGAATCTTTTCAGAGCATTGATGGAAAAATCAGTACCGGACGCCGCATATCCATCCAATACTCTTACTCTGACCCCAAAGCCGACAATTATAAAAAAACGCTGGCAAAAAGTCATATTATATTCATCAGCAGGCATATACGCTTGGCGCAGGTCTTGGAAGTTTTAAGCAGTATTGGGAACAGACCGGTTCTCACGATTGGTGAAGACAAAAATTTCAGCCGGGCCGGAGGCATCATTCAATTCTTCACAAAAAATGATCAACTCCATTTTGAAGTCAATATGAAAGAAGCCGAGGCACATCAGCTCAAATTCAGTTCCAGGCTGCTTAAACTGGCTGTCATCGTAAATGAAAAAGAATGAAACCCAAAAAACAATTAAACCATAGCGCCGTTTCCATCAGGACAAAACTGTTCCTGACCTTTGGATTTACGGCATTGCTGGCCCTTTTTATGATGGCCGCTTCCATGGTGACCTATGAAACCTATAATGCCAGAAAAAATCTGGTTGATGAACTTGTATCCATGGCCAACCTGATCGCGCTGAACGCTTCGGTTGCCATGATGTTCAATGACCGGAATGCGGCATTGGAAGATCTAAGCGCTCTTTCTGCAAAACAGGGCATTATCGGCGCGGTTCTTTACGACCCCCATGGCACAATTTACGCTGATTTTTCAAGGGGTGGCATTTCCATTAACACCCTGGCGCATGAAGTCAGACAGGTATGCAAGCCGGGTCTGTCCCCAATTGAAATGACTGCCGCCCAGAAAAGTCTCAGCGGCTTCACAAACGGCCATGCACATGTGATCCTGCCGGTCAATTTTAAAGACAATTTTTTAGGTGCCATTCACCTGATTGATGATATGCAGCAACAGAAAAAAAGACTGTTTGCCTATTATCTGATTGTTGCGGGCATTGTCATCATCTCTTTAGCAGTGGTCCTGATTCTGTCTTCCAAAATGCAATCCATCTTCACCCGACCATTATTTGATGTTATTGATTCCATGAGGCAAGTCACCCGGAAAAAAGATTATCAGGTCAGGGTAAAAAAATGCAGCAACGATGAGTTCGGTGTACTTGTGGAGCAGTTTAACCAGATGATCGAAGAGATCCAGGCCAGGGACGAAGCCCTGAATTCATACAGTTCAACCCTTGAATCCAGGGTCAAACAAAGAACCTTGGACCTGACCCAGGCCAAGGAAGAACTCGAATCCACGGTCATTCATCTGGAAAAGGCCCAGAAAAAAGCAGAAGAAGCAAGCCAGGTAAAATCCCGGTTCCTTGCCAACATGAGCCATGAAATCAGAACGCCCATGAACGGCATTATCGGTATGACGGAAATATTGCTTTCGTCCAAACTTTCCAGTGACCAGGAAACATTTGCAATCAATATTCAAAAATCTTCCCATGCCCTGCTTGCAATCATCAATGATATTTTAGATTTTTCTAAAATTGAAGCGGGCAAACTTGAAGTTGAATCCATTGCCTTTGATTTAGGCAGCCTGTTGACGGACATCACATCACTTTTGATGCCTGTGGCCAAGGATAAAAACCTTAATCTAACCGTTGATATCCAAAAAGGAACACACCTTTTCCTGTTGGGAGACCCGACAAGAATCAGACAGGTGCTGATCAATCTTGTGGGCAATGCCATAAAATTTACAGAAAAAGGCGGGGTAACCATCATGGTTTCTACATCTCTGCATAGGGCGCGTGAATTTAAAGGCATTGGAAGCCGGAGAGGCCGGGTTGACCTGACCATCGCCATAAAAGATACCGGTATCGGTATTCCACCTGAAAAGCAACAATTTTTATTTACAGCATTTTCCCAGACAGACACCTCTTTTACACGCAAATATGGAGGCACCGGACTCGGCCTTGCCATTTCATCAAACCTGGTGTCACTTATGGAAGGCACCATCCGGTGCATCAGCAAACCGGGACAGGGAAGCATATTCTCTTTTGTTCTTCCTTTGCGACAGGCAGAACAAGATGTGAACGAAATTTCTTTGGCCGCACGTCCCCGGACCCCAAAGACGGATAAGATCAATCTTCATGTGCTGGTGGCCGAAGATAATATCACCAATCAGGATGTTTTTTCAGCCATGCTCAAAAAATTTGGATGCAGGGTCGATATTGCAGACACGGGTGTTGATGCCGTAGATAAATTTATTTCTTTAAAACCGGACATCATCCTCATGGACTGCCAGATGCCGAAAATGGACGGTTATCAGGCCACCCGGAAAATCAGAAAACATGAAGAAACCCTTGGCATCCATACCCCCATCATCGCCATCACCGCCCATGCCATGGCGGATGAACAGGAGAATTGCCGGGATGCGGGCATGGACGATTTTTTGACAAAACCCTTCATGATGGCAGATCTTTTGAAAATATTAAAAAAATGGGACTTTAGGAATGGGTCTTAAATACTTGCCCATTTTTATATATCCAGGAGCGCGAGCGGGCGTCCCGCTCGCAGCAACGATGCAGGCGGGACGTCTGCGCTCCCAGGTTAAATTAGCGCCCTTTGGGCGGGCTGTTAGGTGCTGGGTGCTGGGTGCTGGGTACTGGGAAATGGAAATTCCTATACTCTTAAATTAATCAACTGCCGCTTCGAAGGACATTGGACTTTCATATAAACCATAATAAATGATATATGGTACAGGATTCGGTTTCGACCTAACAAAAGAAATGGAGGTTAGTGCGTTGTATTCAAAAATTGTAATTTTAGATTTTCCATCGCAATCGGCCCAACGGCCTATTGTCTGTCAGCTGGTTAAACAATATGACCTGATGTTTAATATCTTAAAGGCACGAATATCTTCAAAAAAAGAAGGGCATATGGTGCTTGAAATCTCTTCTGCCGGGAGAGCGGCATTTAATAAGGGAATCACTTATTTAAAGGAGCAGGGGGTCCGTGTATCCACGCCCGAGCATAAAATTTACAAAGATGAAGAAAAATGCACCCATTGCGGCGCATGTACGGCGGTTTGTCCCACAGACGCCCTGTACATTAAACGCCCTGAAATGGAAGTGATATTTGATCTGAATAAATGCAGTCTGTGTGAGCGCTGTCTTCTGACCTGCCCTGTCCGGGCCATGGGTCTGTTCAGTGACGATTTAAAAGAAACGGCCTGATGTCTGATTCTCCGGTTGTGGCTGTAGCCCTGAGCGGCGGCATAGATTCCCTGGTAGCAGGGGTGCTTATTAAACAGCGTTTTAAAAAGGTTTTCGGTGTTCATTTCACCACCGGCTATGAAAAAAATGTGCAGGACGTATCTGCCCTGGCATCTGTTTTGGGGTTTCCCATGCACACCATAGACCTGTCCCGGGAATTTGAAACCAGGGTGGTTGATTATTTTGTGTCAACCTACATGGCCGGAAAAACCCCCAATCCATGTCTTATCTGTAATATGCAGATAAAATTCAAGGCGTTGTTTGACCATGTAAAAACGCTTGGCGCGGATTTGATGGCAACCGGCCATTATGCAACGGTGGTTAACAGGTACACCCCCGGCAGAGAAAAGCTCACAGCGGCATGGCTTGAACGGGGGAGTGACCTGAACAAAGACCAGTCATATTTTCTATCCATGCTTTCCCCTGACATTTTAGACAAATTGGTCTTTCCCCTGGCCGGTTTTACAAAAACCCAGGTCCGGGCATTTGCCGGGCAACACAACCTTGTGCCGGTTGTGCCGGGGGAAAGCCAGGATATCTGTTTTTTGCCGGATAAACATCACGGGGCGTTTATTATCGCCAAAACCAACGCTCCCCCTAAGCCCGGGCCGGTGGTTGACAGCCGGGACAACATTGTGGGGTCCCATCAGGGGCTTCACACATTTACGGTTGGCCAGCGCAGGGGGATCAATATTCCGGGCCCGGCACCCTATTATGTAAAAAAAATTAATATGAATACCAATACACTTCATGTGTGTTTTAAATCCGATCTTGCCCAAAAACGGATGACGGTTGAACAGATGACCTGGAATTATCCTGAAAAGGAACACATCAGGAATCTGACCGTTCAAATCCGGTACGGCCACACGGCAGCCCCTGCCCGCCTTGACTGGGATAAAACACTTGGCATTGTCACATTTGACACGCCTCAAAATGCGATAACGCCTGGACAGGCAGCCGTATTCTATCACGGCAACCGCGTATTAGGTGCAGGCTTGATTCAGTAATCCAATGAAGAAAAAAACATTTTATATCGAAAGTCTTGGCTGTAAAGTCAATCAATATGAATCAGACGGTATTGCCGCCCAGCTTGAAGCCCATGGATTTTCAAGGGCGGGCAAGGGCAGTCCCGCTGATATTTGTATTGTCAACACCTGTGCAGTGACCGCCAGGGCCGGCATGCAGTCCCGCCAGGAAACCAGAAAACTGATCCGTGAACATCCCGATGCAACAGTGATTGTCACCGGGTGCCATGCACAGACAGATCCCGAACAGTTCAAAAAAATTTCAGGGGTGGATCACATTGTCTGTCACCAGGATAAAATATTGATCCCCGCATATCTCACCCGGGAACCGCCTGAAAAAAATTTATTTGAATTTGAATTCAGAAAACCTGAATATGGTAACGCATCACGCTTTTTGGGGTTTGACCGGCCCGTATACGGAAAAATGACCCGGGCCTATCTGAAAATCCAGGATGGCTGCAATCAGTTCTGCACCTACTGCATTATCCCCTATGCCAGGGGCGCATCCGTATCCATGCCCTTTGACCAGGTCATGGCCCATGTTTCAGGCCTGAACAGGCAGGGATTCAAAGAGGTGATTTTGACAGGCATTCACACAGGGTTATATGGTCTTGATTTAACGCCTGAAACCTCCTTGACTGAACTTGTAAAAACCCTTGATGAAAAACAGCCGGTGGATCAGATAAGGATTTCCTCCATAGAGCCCCATGAAATAACAGATGATCTTATTCATCTGGCACGTCCCGGGCATATTTTGTGCGATCATTTCCATATTCCTCTCCAGGCAGGGGACAATGGGATTTTATCCCGTATGAAGCGGCCTTACTCAGTTGAACAGTTTTCAGAAGTCATCCACAGCATCCATGGGACCCTGCCCCATGCCGGTATCGGCCTTGATGTGATCATGGGTTTTCCCGGTGAAACCGACAAGGCATTTGAAAATACATACAAGCTTGTGGCAGACCTGCCTGTATCTTACCTGCATGTATTCCCCTATTCACCAAGAAAAGGGACGCCGGCATGGCATTTCACCCCAAAGGTGCCGTCGGGTACGGCAAAAAAAAGAGCGGCACTGATGCGCGAGCTTGGCGCGCAGAAACATCAAGATTTTATTACGTCAAATCAGGGTCGGATACTTAAAGGCCTGATCCAGAATCAACGGGACCGGCGCACCGGTCTGTTAAAGGCGGTGACCACCAACTACCTGACCGTCCTGATTAAGAATGAAAAGGATGCACATGGCAATCCCGACAGCCTTAAAGGACAAATCGTTAATCTTAAATATGATCAATGCAGCGACGGCAACGGCCTTATCGGCAACATTGTTCTGCCCCCCCTTGAGCATAAAGATTCCTGACCGCATCAAGAATTTCGTTGGCCACGGCCTGCGCTTGACGCTTGGAATGTTGGTATATTGGGGCTTGATTCTATTGTCAGCCATTTTTCGTAGGGGCAATCCCCCTGTGGTTGCCCTTGTTATGAAATTTTAGAAAGTTCGTCCGATGCTTAAACTTGAAGAGATTAAAAAAAACGCCCAAATTTGTGGCATTCAATCAGAAGATATTGTTCGGATTATCCAAGTCGAGCCGGTAGGGGATGCCGCAGTTACCGTCTATTACAAGGATAGCCAGGGAAATCTTGGCGAACAAATGCTGTTTCGATCCGATGAGATGCGCCTGGCGCTTGCTCAAGCTGGACGTCCGTGGGCATTTGATGCCCCAGGAGCCGACTTCAAACTGGGACTTGAAGCCTATCGAATCTCCCAGGCAGCCTTGTTCGATCCTATGATGGCGGTTCACACGTCCAATGTCGACCCCCTGCCCCATCAAATTTCAGCAGTGTATGAATCCATGATTCCCAAGCAGCCTTTGCGGTTTGTTCTGGCGGACGATCCCGGTGCCGGAAAAACCATTATGGCAGGGCTTCTTATTAGAGAACTACTCATGAGAGCCGATGCCAAGCGGATTTTAATCGTCTCTCCCGGATCTTTGACGGAGCAATGGCAAGACGAGATGCTGGAGAAGTTCGGTATCCAATTTGAAATTTTCAGTCGGGAAAAGCAGGAACAGTGTGCCACAGGAAATTATTTTGAAGAGACCGACCAACTGATTTGCCGTCTGGATCAGCTCGCTCGAAACGATGCGTACAAAGAGAAACTGAAAAATACGGATTGGGACCTGATCATCGTTGATGAGGCGCACAAACTTTCCGCAAGCTATTATGGCAACACCATCAAAGAGACAAAGCGATTCAAGCTGGGCAAACTTCTCGGCCGTATTACCCGTCATTTCTTACTCATGACGGCAACGCCCCACAATGGAAAAGAGGAAGATTTTCAAATCTGGCTCTCTTTGCTGGATGGGGATCGATTCTATGGCAAATTCCGGGAAGGTGCGCATAAGGTCGATGTGTCGGACATGATGCGTCGCATGGTCAAAGAAGAACTCTACAAGTTCGATGGCACCAAACTTTTTCCAGAGAGATGTGCATACACCACCAACTATAAACTTTCCGAACTTGAAGCCGCGCTCTATGCGCAGGTAACCACATATGTGTGCGAAGAGATGAACAGGGCCGACAGATTAACGGGAAACAAAAAAAATACCGTTGGTTTTGCATTGACTCAACTGCAGCGTCGCCTGGCATCCAGTCCAGAGGCGATTTTTCAATCGTTAAAACGTCGTCGGAAGCGGTTGGAAGCCAAGCTGGAAGAAACGAAATTAATGGCCCGTGGTGAAGCGGTTCTGCGTGATGGTGTTGCAGAAACCATGGGGGAGTATACCGTTAAAAAGAAATTCGACATCCCTGAAAATTTTGATGAGCTGGATGAAGAACTCAATGCCGAAGAGTATGAAAACTATGCAGAACAGGTGGTAGATCAGGCCACGGCAGCGGAAACCGTTCCAGAGTTGGAAACAGAAATCCGTATATTGAAGCAAATCGAGCTGCAAGCCAAGCATGTGGTGCAGTCCGGCAATGACAAAAAATGGGAAGAGCTGTCAGCCCTTCTTCAGGACACACCGGAAATGTTCACCCAGAGCGGCAGTCGGCGGAAACTGATCATCTTTACGGAACATAAGGATACGCTGAACTATCTATCCTGCCGTATTGAAGACATGCTGGGCAATCCCAATGCCGTCCGCATCATCTACGGCGGCACCAACCGGGATGATCGAAGAAAAATCCAGGAAGAGTTCCGAAACGATCCGGAAGTGATTGTGCTCATTGCAACCGATGCCGCGGGTGAAGGTGTCAACCTGCAAAATGCCAATCTGATGGTCAATTATGATCTTCCCTGGAACCCCAACCGCCTGGAGCAGCGGTTCGGTCGAATTCATCGTATCGGTCAGGCGGAAGTCTGTCATCTCTGGAATATTGTGGCCAATGAAACACGAGAAGGCGAGGTGTTTCAAAAACTGTTCAGCAAAATCGAAGTGGAAAGAAAAGCGCTGGGCGGCAAGGTGTTCGATGTATTGGGAGAAGCCTTTGACAATGTGTCGTTAAAGGATCTCCTGGTGGAGGCCATTCGATTCGGTGAAGATCCGGCAACCAAAGCCAGGATGACGGAAAAGATTGAAGGGGCACTGGATACCGATCGTTTGAAGGAAATCATCCGGCGTAACGCCTTGGTTGAAGAACATATGGGGCTTGAAGAACTATATGCCATCAAAGATGAGATGGAAAAGGCAGAGGCCCGAAAGCTCCAGCCCTACTTCATCCGTGCATTTTTTACAGAAGCCTTCCAGAACCTTGGCGGAGAGATGCGCTCCCGTGAAAGCGGTCGTTTCGAAATCCGGCATGTGCCGGCAATGATTCGGGAGCGGGACCGGATAATTGGAGAGCGTCGGACACCGGTGGTCAGACATTATGAACGGATCTGCTTTGAAAAACACGCCATCCGGCAATATGGAAAACCCATGGCAGAGATGATTCATCCCGCGCATCCCCTCATGCATGCCACCACGGATCTGGTGTTGCAAGCACACCGGCAGAAGCTGAAACAAGGGGCTGTCATGGTGGACCCAACCGATAGCGGGGTGAACCCCAAAGTCCTTTTTATGATCGATCATACCATCCGGGAAGCATCCCAAAGCCAATCCATTAAAGAAAAGCAGGTGGCTTCCCGTCGGTTGCAATTCGTGGAAATTGATGAAGCAAACAACGCCTTCAATGCCGGATGGGCACCGCATCTGGATTTGGAACCCATTGATGACTATGATCGACAGCTGGTCGGTGATATTTTGGATGCTCCCTGGTTAACAAACAACCTGGAAAACCTAGCACTGACATATGCCTCCAGGCAATTGGTTCCTAATCATTACAATGAAGTAAAAACACGCAGAGTACGCCATGCCGACAAGGTGCTTTCTGCTGTGAATGATCGACTGATCAAAGAGATCAACTACTGGTCGGATCGATATATCAAGCTCCAGGATGATGTCAGTGCCGGAAAGCAGCCGCGCATGCAGCCGGAGAATGCCCGTCGCCGGGTCGATGAGTTGACCGCCCGTCTTGAGCAGAGAAAATCGGAATTGACCGCATCGAAAAATGTGGTCTCCAGCACCCCGGTGGTGATTGGGGGTGTCTTGGTGATCCCGCAAGGGCTTTTGGACTATCGAAAAGGGAAAACAACAGTTTGTGCTGATGCCGATCATCGGGCGCATGTAGAGCGGATTGCCATGGATGCTGTCATGGATGTCGAAAAAAGTTTCGGGCATACCGTCAAAGATGTGGGGGCAGAAAAATGTGGATGGGATATCACGGCCCGTCCAGCGCTGAATGCAGATGGTTCCATGACACCGGATCGACACATTGAGGTAAAGGGGCGCTCCAAAGGCCAGACCACCATCACCGTCAGTCGGAATGAGATCATCTATGGCTTGAATCAGGCTGAAAAATTCATTCTTGCCATTGTCATCGTTGATGGCGATACCCATGAAGGGCCGTTTTATATTAGAAATCCATTTCAAAACGAACCGGAGTTTGGTATTGCCGGGGTGAACTATGAATTGAACACACTGCTGTCAAAGGCAGTATCACCGGAGCATACAGTATGATGAAACTGTCAAGTATCACCGTTGAAAATTTCAGATGTTTTGAGAAACTGATTTTGGATCTCCATCCCGAACTTACCGTTCTTATTGCCCCTAATGGTGCCGGTAAAACGACAATGCTGGATGCCGCCCGGATTGCCGTTTGGCCTTTTGTCAAAGCATTTGATCTCAGTGGACAGGTAGGAAAGTCTGCGACCATACAGACCGAAGATGTCAGAATGGTTCCTCATCCCAAAAGCATTATGGAGCCGGTAATGCCCTCAAAGGTTATCGCAACAGGCACCTGGTTTGACAATGGACCGAAAGAAACGTGGGTACAAACCAGAAAAAAGATTAAACGCGGCACTAACACGCTTTATGATTCAGAAAGTCGGAAATTAATCAAATTCGGTGAAACCCTTCAAAATCAGGTAAGAGATCTTGAAAGCAAAATTCCTGTGAATCTTCCCCTGATGGCATATTTTGGATCTGGACGTCTTTGGTATCAGGGACGTCATTCATCTATTGCAAAAGATAAAATGCTTGACCGGGGAACTTTCTCTCGAACTTGGGGCTACAGAAACTGCATTTCCGCTACATCCAACTACAAACAATTTGAAGAGTGGTATGCATGGGTGTACCGGAGTTACTGGGAAGAACAAATCAGCCATAATGAAAAGGGCACTCCCCTTGGACCGGAAGGACAAGGTTTTTTAAATGCGATTACGGTTATTAAAAACGCAGTTAATGAAATAGTTGAAAAAGAGACCGGATGGAAAGATATCGCTTATAGTGCAAGCCTCCAACAACAATTGGTCCTCTCCCATCCCAAAGATGGGAAAATTCCTTTGAGTTTACTGAGTGACGGTCTACGCAACAGCATTGTCACTGCTGCTGATATTGCCTTTCGTTGTATCAAACTCAATCCGCATTTTGGAATTAAAGCAGCCCAAAAAACAAGCGGTATTGTCATGATCGATGAGGTGGATATGTTTCTTCATCCAGCATGGCAGCAGACCATTATTCCTTCATTTCAAAGGGCTTTTCCTAAAATTCAATTCATTATGACCACCCACAGCCCCTCAGGTACTATCTACAGTAAAAAGCGAATGTATCCGGATTTTGAAAGATGGTAATGTTTATAAAGCCCCGAAAGGCACCAAGGGTGCAGAGGCCTCAAGGATTCTCAAGCGAGTTCAAAATGTAGATGTTCGTCCTCGTGCCGATGAAAACACACGCTTACTGCTTTTACAACCCGAAGGCTTTTATTGAGAGAACATGCAGAAGCCTATCTTGAACAGATGAACTACAACGGATAACCCATGTCAAACATCAAAGCCCCCAAAAAACTGATTGAAGTTGCCCTGCCGCTGGATGACATCAACGCCGCTGCCGCCAGAGAAAAATCCATCCGTCACGGTCACCCATCCACACTTCATCTCTGGTGGGCACGTCGTCCATTGGCCGCTGCCCGGGCGGTGCTCTTTGCCCAGATGGTTAACGATCCCGGTGGAGAGCGGGGCTGGACATCCACCAAAACCAAAGAGCAGGCTGCCAAAGAGCGGGAAGAGTTGTTTGACATTATCCGTGATCTCGTCAAATGGGAGAACACCACCAATGAAGAGGTCCTTGAACGGGCAAGAAAAGCGATTCGAAAAAGCTGGCGGGAGACCTGTGAGCTCAACAAGGGGAAACCCGGATTTGATCCGGATAAGCTCCCCGCTTTTCACGATCCCTTTGCGGGTGGTGGTGCTATTCCCCTGGAAGCCCAGCGTCTTGGGCTCGAAAGCTATGCCAGCGATCTCAATCCCGTGGCTGTGATGATCAACAAAGCCATGATCGAAATTCCGCCCAAATTTGCAGGCCGCCCTCCGGTCGGACCGCTTCCCCCTGGAGAAACGAACCTTGATTTAAAGGAAACATGGCCTGGAGCCACCGGTCTTGCCGAAGATGTCCGGCGGTATGGGCACTGGATGCGTGAAGAGGCGTTCAAACGCATTGGTCATCTGTATCCCAAAGTAAAAATCACCGAAGATATGGCGATTGATCGGGATGATCTAAAGCCTTATGTGGGCAAGGAACTTACTGTGATTGCTTGGCTTTGGGCACGCACGGTCAAAAGCTCAAACCCGGCTTTTAGTCATGTGGATGTTCCGTTGGTTCGTTCTTTTGTGATTTCTAGTAAAAAGGGAAAAGAAGCATGGGTTGAACCCATCATTGAAAATGATAAGTATCATTTTGAAGTTAGAATAGGAAAACAGCCATCAGATGCTATCAAAGGAACTATTGTAAGAGGTGGTGCTACTTGTATTTTTTCTAAAACCCATATGCCATTCAAGTACATACGTGAAGAAGGTAAAGCTGGGGGAATGAATGAAAAACTTATGGCACTCGTCCTTGAGGGAAGTAAAGGCAAAATTTTCCTATCTCCAACCAGTGAAATGAAAGAAATAGTCTCAAAATCTGTCCCGCAAAATGTCCCTGAAACACAATTACCAGAGAAAGCTCTTGGGTTTCGAATTCAAGAATATGGAATGTTAAAATTTAGAGACCTATTCACTACACGCCAATTGACAGCACTTAGCACATTTTCCGATTTAATTCAGGAAGCTCGAAACAAAGCCATTGAAGATGCCAAAAATCAGGGAATGAAAGATGATGATTTGGGGATCGATGCCGGTGGGGTTAACGCAACGGCTTACGGAGAGGCTGTGGCAGTATTTCTTGGTTGTGCTATGGGTCGAGCTTGTGATTATTGGAATTCACTTGCAACTTGGGAATCAAGTGGCTCATTTATTGCGCATGCATTTACAAAACATGCCATTCCAATGATATGGGATTTTGCGGAAGGTTCTCCATTCTCATGCTCGAGTGGTAACTGGTTACAAACATGCTTAAACTGGGTAATTAGAGTTATCTCATTTTTTCCAGCAATATCTAATGGATATGCAATTCAACAAGCAGCTCAAAGCCAATCAATTTCCAAAAATAAAATCATATCTTCCGATCCACCTTATTATGATAACATTGCTTATGCTGATTTATCCGATTTTTTTTATATGTGGATGCGTCGTTCTTTAGGTTCAATCTTTCCTGATTTATTTTCAACTTTGGCAACTCCCAAAAAAGAAGAGTTAGTTGCCACACCATATAGGCATGGAAATAAAAAAAAAGCGGAAAATTTTTTTATTGCTGAAATGACGAAAGCTATTCAACAAATGGCAAAAAACAGTCATTCAGCGTTTCCTGTTTCAATTTATTATGCCTTTAAACAATCAGAAACAAATAAAGATTCTACTTCAAGTACAGGTTGGGAAACTTTTATAGAGGCCGTTATTAGCGCAGGTTTTTCAATTAATGGTACATGGCCAATTAGAACTGAACGAGCAAATAGAGGTCGGGCAATCGGAGCAAATGCCCTTGCCTCATCCATCGTCCTTATCTGCAAAAAGCTTACAAGTACTGTAGAATCCATCTCTCGTCGTCAATTTCAAAGAGAACTCCGCGAAACCATGCCTGAAGCTCTGGAAGCCATGATCGGCGGCAGTAATGGTGTTTCCCCAATTGCACCAGTGGATCTGGCACAATCAGCCATCGGGCCAGGCATGGCAATTTATTCCAAATATGAGGCGGTACTCAATCAGGACGGCAGCAAAATGAGCGTCCACGACGCCCTGATCATGATCAACCGGGCCATTACTGATCATCTTCATCCGGACAGCGGTAATTTTGATGCCGATACCCTGTTCTGTGATGACTGGTTTGATCAATACGGATGGAAAGAAGGCCCCTTTGGAGAGGCCAATGTGTTGGCACAGGCTAAAGGCACGACCGTAGATGGGGTGGCTACTGCCGGTGCGGTAACATCGGGTGGTGGCAAAGTACGGCTTTTGAAATGGAGTGAGTATCCGGAAGATTGGGACCCCAAAAAGGACAAACGAACGCCGGTGTGGGAAGCATGCCATCAGTTGATCCGGGAGCTGAACCAAAAGGGAGAGACAGACACCGGCAGACTGCTTTCCCGTATGACGGACAAGGGTGAGGCGATCCGTCAACTGGCTTATCATCTCTACACCCTGTGCGAACGTAAAAAATGGGCGGAAGATGCCCGTGCCTACAATGAGCTGATCAGTTCATGGCATGCCATTGTAGATGCTGCGGGGCGTGTGGATCAAGGTGGTGAGCAATTGGAATTTGAATTTTGATTTTCGGGAGGTATGATGCTTAACCAGATGACCATAAAAAATTTGACGGCTTTCCCGGAAGCAACACTCAACTTTTCCGATGGCTTAAATGTAATCATCGGAGAAAATGGATCCGGGAAATCCCATATATTAAAAGCAGCCTATTCCGTGATTGCAGCAAGTGCTGAAGAGGGAAGAAAGGGAAAAGCGAGTCCCCCTACAAAAGGATTGTTACAGAAGCTGTTTGCAGCCAAACTGATGAGTGTCTTTCGTCCGGATTCCCTTGGACGTCTGGCACGCAGGAAGAAAGGAAGAGAGCAATGTGAACTGGGATTTGTTTTCTCTCAGCAAAAGCTCAATACTAAATTTAGCTTTTCCCCATCCAGTAAAACCGATGTGCAAATCGATCAACTCCCTGTCGTATGGGGGTACCATTCACCGGTATTTCTTCCCACCAGAGAGCTGCTGACCATCTATCCCGGATTTATTTCCATGTATGAAAATCGTTATTTAGAGTTTGAGGAAACCTACCGAGATACTTGCCTGCTATTGGGTGCCCCTGCACTAAAAGGCCTACGGGAGAAAGAGATCGTATCGCTGTTGAAACCCCTTGAAAAGGCAATGGGTGGCACCATTTTTTTGAGTAAATCCGGACGATTCTATCTCTCTATCCCAGGCCAGGTAACAATGGAGATGTTTCTTGTGGCTGAAGGTTTGCGTAAACTGGCCATGCTGGCACGTCTCATCAGTACGGGATCTCTTCTGGATAAAGGCTACCTGTTTTGGGACGAACCTGAAGCCAATCTAAACCCCAAATTGGTCAAAGTCATTGCAGAGGTCATTCTCCATCTTTGTAAAAACGGAATCCAGGTGTTTATTGCCACCCATTCACTGTTTTTACTCCGGGAGCTCGAAATTCTTTCATACAAGGAGCCATTTAAGGGTGTTGCCTGTCGATATTTTGCGTTGCCCCTGAAAGAGAGTGGTGTTGAGGTGGAGCAGGGAAATGCCGTTGATGATCTTCAATCTTTAATCCTGCTGGATGAAGAACTGGAACAATCCGATCGTTTCATGAGTGCGGGAGAATAAGATGCGGGAAATTGATGAGGGGCAACTGCGTTTTTTCTTCCCTGATAATACTCTGGCATCCAAATATGATGACTGGTCGTTTTATCGAAATCAATTCAGCAAGGCTTTTGACGGAATTAAAGCCATGGATTTTATCCACGTCGATAACGGGCATACATGGTTGATCGAAGTAAAGGATTACCGGGTAAACAGGCGAACAAAACCCATTGATATCGGAGATGAAATCGCTTTAAAAGCGAGAGACACCTTAGCGGGGCTGGTGGCAGCGAAGTTAAATGCAACCGATGCCCAAGAACAAACCATAGCAGAAAATGCATTGCGCAAAAATCGACTCAGAATTATTTTGCATCTGGAGCAACCGAAAAAACATTCCAAACTCTTTCCCAAAGCGATTGACCCGTCAAAAGTAAAACAAAAGTTAAAGCAACGCCTAAAATCAATAGATCCACATCCGCGTGTTGTTGACAAATCAGACCTGGAAAAATGGGATGACATGAATTGGAGCGTGAAAGGAATCTGATATGAGCTTGAAACCCTGGCGTGAAGTGGCCCGCCCCCACAAGGATGTGCTGGAAGGTACATTCAAGCAATCTGAATTTGCAGCAGACATCTCACAGGTGGTATCCGGCGTTGCCCCGCCCGAATATCAGGATGCAGAGAAGTTTTTTTCCCGGACCTTTATCACCGAAGGGATGCGGCTGTTACTGATCTCTGTGGCCAGACGATTGGCCGGTCAGGGGGGAGATCCTGTCATTCAGCTCCAGACCGCTTTTGGTGGCGGTAAAACCCATACCCTGCTGGCGGTGATGCATCTGGCACAGCAGGAGGTCGGTACCGATCGGATGGAAGGCATCCCTCCCATTCTGGATGAGGCTGGGATTCAAGATATGCCCGGGGCCAAAGTGGCCGTGCTGGATGGAATTCGACTCTCTCCAAGTCAATCCATCGATCATGACGGTGTAACGATTCACACGCTATGGGGCGAACTGGCATGGCAGCTTCTTGGCGAAGCGGGTTATGCGCTGGTGGCTGACAGCGATGCTGACGGTACATCCCCTGGTAAGGCGATACTTCAGAAATTGATTGAGAAGGCGTCCCCTTGCGTTATCCTGATGGATGAGCTCTTGGCGTTTGTCCGTCAGTTGGAAGTTGGTAAAGCGTTTAAGGCGGGGACGTTTGACAGCAATATCTCGTTTATTCAGGCGTTGACGGAAGCCATGAAACTGGTTCCAGATGCCATTTTGCTGGCCTCTCTACCGGAATCGGAGCTGGAGGCAGGCGGCAGCATGGGACAGCGGGTGCTGAATGCTCTGGAGACCTATTTTGCCAGGGTGGAGTCTGTCTGGAAGCCGGTGGCCAGCATCGAAGCGTTTGAAATTGTTCGCCGACGACTCTTTGAACATGCAGGATCCCCTTCGGAGGTGGATGGCATTTGTCGTCAATTCAGTGAATTTTATAGAGAACATGGAAACAAGTTTCCCCAGGACACCCAGTCCAACAATTATTTTGAGCGACTCTGCCAATCCTATCCCATTCACCCGGAGGTCTTTGACCGCTTATATGAAGATTGGTCCACGCTGGATAAGTTCCAGAGAACCAGGGGTGTGTTGCAGTATATGGCCATTGTGATCCATAGACTGTGGAAAGATGGCAATAGTGATATTTTGATCATGCCGGGTTCTCTACCGCTCTATGACAGCAATGTGCGGAATAAAAGCATTCACTACCTGCCCCAGGGATGGGAGCCGGTTTTGGAGCGAGAGGTGGACGGCAAACGGTCGGAGCCGGACAGCATCGACGGCAACGATACCCGATTCGGGGCGGTGCAGGCGGCACGCCGCGCCATGCGAACCATTTTTTTGGGCAGTGCGCCCACAGTGTCCAATCAGAATGCCAAAGGGCTTCGGGTGGACCAGATTTTACTTGGGTCGGTGCAACCGGGACAGACCATTCAGCTATTCGAAGATGTGTTGAGACGCCTCCATGATCGGCTCCAATACCTCTATTTTGATGACAATCGCTTTTGGCTGGATACCAAGCCGAACCTGCGTCGAGAAATGGAAAGCCGGAAAAGGCAGATCGATACGCAAACAAAACTGATTCCGTTCCTGAAAGATCGAACCGGGCATCTATTTGGTAAACGTAATACCCACTGTTTTGCAGGAATTCATATTTTTACGTCTTCCGTAGATATCCCGGATGATACCGGTGCCGGACCAAGACTTGTGTTACTGTCACCGGATCCTTTGTATGCCTTCAGCAAGGGCGACGCAAAAAATGCGTGTGCGGCTGCTGAAGAGATACTGCGTAAAAGGGGGGATCAGCCCAGACAAAAACAAAACCGACTTATTTTCATGGTTCCGGACTTTGATGCATTGAGTCGATTGAAGGACCATGCAAAAACATATCTGGCATGGAATGAAATCCTGTCGGACATCGATGAGGGAAAGCTCAATCTGGATCTGTTTCAAATTAATCAGGCCAAAAAGTATAGAGACAATTCCGATCGTAGTTTAAACCCAATGATCAGAGAGACGTACAAATGGATTCTCTGTCCGCTCGAAGAAATTGTGAACGGCAAACCCACATTGACCTGGGAATCGATCTCAATTTCAACAACGTCTTCCAATTTTTCTTCTAACATTGAAAGCACGTTAACTGAGGAAGAGTGGCTGATTTCTCAGTGGAGCCCCATTCATTTGAAAGGGCTCCTGGATCAATGGTATTTCAAGGAAGATCAGCAAGCGATCAATGCATTGAAAGTGTGGCAGGATAGCTGCAATTACCTCTACTTTCCCCGGTTGTTAAACGATGGGGTGTTTAAGGATGCCCTCAAAAAGGGGCTTGAGTCCACAGCGTACTTTGGCTTTGCATCAGGTAAAGAAGGAGATGACTATCTGGACTTTTGTTTCGGAGACGGTGCGGGTGCCGATATCACACTGGATGATCATTGTGTCATCATCTCTTCTGACGCGGCGCAGGTCTATCAAAAACATATCACCGCATCTTCCGACGCAGATACTGACGGCACTGGTGCTACCGACATCGATACTGATAGTGGAGATGGTGGACAGGTAGACCCTAAGCCCACTGAATCTAAAAGAACAACAAGTGACGGCGGTAGGTTAGACCCAGATCCTTCTGTCCAGTTGAAACAATTCTATGGAATGGTTGATCTGGATCCGGTAAAAGCCAAAATAGATTTTGCAACGATTGTCGATGAGGTTATCCAGCAATTTACGTCAAAACATGATGTTAACGTATCAATCTCCATTGAAGTCCAAGCTGAATCACCGAAAGGGTTTGATGAGGGCCTACAGCGAACCATCAAAGAAAATTGCACTATCTTGAAATTTAAGAATGCTGAATTTGAAGCATAGACGCCTGATCTGGTGTTTTATTTAATTGTTGGGACGGCCGAATCAGAATCCCCGGCTTTTTCTGATGTGCTCGTAAGCCTCCTGGATTTCAGTAAATTTATCCGCGGCAAACTTAACAAATTCTTCGGGCAGTCCTTTGGCCTGGATCTTATCCGGGTGATACTCCTGAACCAGGGACCTGTATTTCTTTTTTATCTCTTCATTGCTCGCATTTTTATCGCATTTAAGGACCGCATAATAAGGATCCGATTTTTTCACATACCTGGATTTAAGCCGCTCATATTCCGACCGGGAAAAACTGAAAATCCGGGAAGCGGACAACATCATGCGTTCCTCAATATCAGATATATTGCCGTCAGCCGAAGATACCCTGAGCAGCACATCCATCATCAACTCAATGATATTGGTCTGGTATTTAAACACCGAATAAAATTGCCGGGCAAAATCCTCAAACGTCTGGGACGATGTCACGGCATTTCTGAAAATATTTTGGGCCGTCTCACGAGCCGCTTCATCAAGTTGAAGATCGTTGACCATAAACCGTTCAACGACTTTTATCTCCGCTTCACTGATCCGGCCGTCTGCTTTGCTGATTTTAGCCAGCATGGAAAATGCCGCAGTAAAAAAAACAAGCTGGGCCTCCTCATTAGAAGACAACCCCGGCTGTTTACGGCCCGGAATGGAACGTAAATATTCATCCTCTCTTTTGTCCACAAATGCGTGGCCAAATGCAGCCCCGGCCACAGCACCCAATGGACCGCCCAGGGCCAGTCCGATGGTGCCGCCAATCACTTTTCCAAGCCAACTCATACAAAAAACCTTTGAATTCCTTACGCTGTCACGCAATGATCAAGTTTCAGGAGATTTCCCCTTGCTACAAGATTAAAGATTATATATAAACACTTGAGTCCCTATCGTCAAACATTAAAGGGAAAAATTAAAGCGTGGTAATTAAAAACATTGTGGGAGCCATTATCGTTCTTCTGAATATGGCGGGTCTTGGATACCTGTTTTTCATTGGGGTTGCAGGATTTTTCGAAGATCGCGACGCAGATGAACAAGACGGATTACACAAGATTGCCCAACCCGAGATCAATAAAGGACAACCTGCTGTCATCAATGAAGATATTGCTCCAGAGGAGGATGACCTGTTAAAGGATATGGACCTTTCTGATCTTGATGACTTGAATCTCGACGATTTTGATTAACCCCGGTCTATCAACAGCCGGATTCACCCTGCAACAAAACATGAAATTTGATAATCAAGTGCTTATATTTTGTATCTTGTATATGATCTGTTGTTTTATAATACCGGGCTGTGCTTACCATGAAACAAATACCGGGTCCCCGGTATACTATCAATCCATCACAGAACAAAGTCCCCGTTCACCGGCAACCTTTGTCAGCGACACTGTACTCATGGCCCGGGTAAAATCAAAATTCATGTCCGATGACATGGTGAATGATACGAACATCCACGTAGACGTCCGCCATGGCGTGGTTTATCTGGATGGCTGGGTTGCTGATACATACCAGCACCGCATGGCCCGGGATCTGGCCCAAAGTATTGAGGGGGTGGCCCGGGTGGTAAGCCGCCTTCATATCGCTAACCCGGGCACTGTATTATTTATCAATCCGGAGATCAGGTAAGCTGTTTTTTGGACCAATGCTTTTTCTTTTTCACCTTGTCTTTGACCGGGGCGCATCTGGTTTCGATGGTACCGGGACCAAGAATGGTTTCAATTTCCTGAAAAAAGCCGGGACAGGCATCAGACTTGTAATCATCCGATAACTTAACCATCACATCAGGGTGTTCTGAATCAATGTGGATATTGAACAAGGAGACACAATTGCCGGGATATCGCTCAATCACAGGTTTGAGCTGATCAAACACATCCGTTTTATGGTGCTGCGCATCCACCTGCATGACAATGCCGGCAGCCCAAAGGGTTTCAGCCTGGGTTGCCGGCACAATGGCCTCACCGATCAGTTTGACCGTATTCTCATTTTTTTGGACTTGTGCTTCAACAATGACAACCTGCTCCCGGGATAAAAACGTATGGGTTACGGCATACAGATCCGGAAACACGACCAGTTCCACGGTTGAATACTGATCTTCAATGTTGCAGAACGCCATCAGGTCCCCTTTCTTAGTCGTGTGGACTTTCTGCACCTTCAGATGTCCCGCAATGCGCACCATCTTGTCATCTTTGACGTCTTGGAGACCGACTGTGTTGACACTGGCAAATTTGCGTATGATATCCGCATAATCATCCATGGGGTGTCCTGTAATATAAAACCCCAAAGCTTCTTTTTCCAGCTCCAGCAACACCTTGCCCTCCCATTCATCAATATCAGGCATTTGGGGAATATTGGAGGGAAGGCAAAGGCCCACACCGGAATCCGCAAACAAATCCAGCTGGGCATCTGCTTTTTCTTTCTGGATTCTGGCACCATGATCCAGGGCATCTTGAAGCACCGCCATCATCTGGGCACGTTTGTCGCCGGTGGTGTCAAACGCCCCGCATTTAATCAGGGCCTCAAGCACTTTTTTATTGGCTTTGCTCAAATTGACCCGCTCACAAAAATTATAAAGGCTGGTATACGCCCCTTCCTTTTCACGGTTTTGAACAATCGATTCAATGGCAGCCTCTCCCACACCTTTAATGGCAGCCAGACCAAAACGAATACAATTATCATCCACAGTGAAAAAGGCGTCACTCTGGTTGACATCCGGCGGCAGTACTTTGATGTTATGGCCTTTGCACTCATCCATGTATTTAAGCACGGCATCGGAACTGCTGCGTTCGGAGGTCATCAGGGCGGCAATGAATTCAACAGGGAAGTGGGCTTTAAGAAAAGCGGTCTGAAACGCAATCAGGGCATAGGCGGCCGAATGGGATTTGTTGAAGCCGTAGCCGCCGAATTTTTCCATCAGGTCAAAAAGTGCTTCAGCCTTTTTGGGATCATGACCGTTTTCCTGTGCCCCCTTCATAAAAAGGGCCCGGTGCTCCTCCATCATGGCGGCAATCTTTTTACCCATGGCTTTTCGAAGCCCGTCTGCCTGAGCCATGCTGTAATTGGCAAGGACCCCGGCAATTTTCATGACCTGCTCCTGGTACAGGATTACCCCATAGGTCTCTTCAAGCACGGGCTCAAGTTCGGAAAACAGATATTCCACAGGCTCCCGGCCGTGTTTGCGCTCCACATAGTGATCTGCCATGCCCGAATCCAAAGGGCCGGGCCGGTAAAGGGCCACAAGGGCCACAATATCTGAAAAGCCGGCCGGTTTTAACCGGGAGATCAGCTCCTTCATACCGGAACTTTCAAGCTGGAACACCCCTGTGGTATCGGATTTTTGCAAAAGCGCAAAGGTCTTTTGATCTGAATAATCAAGGTGCAGAAGGTCCGGCGGCGTTTTGCCCTGTTTTTCAATCAAGGCAATACAATTTTTAATGACGGTCAGGTTACGCAGCCCTAAGAAATCAAATTTAACCAGCCCCTGTTTTTCAGTGAAGTTCATGTCAAACTGGGTAATGGTTTCACCATCTTTGCCCTTGAACAGCGGCAGATATTCGCACAGGGGTTTGTCGGATACCACAACACCGGCCGCATGGGTGGATGCGTGCCGGGGCAACCCTTCGAGCAGCATGGCAATATCCAGCATCTGGGTTTTAACGTCTGTTTCCCCGCATTTATCTTTAATGGCCGGTACCTCTTCCAATGCCTTTTTCAAATTTTTGGCAGTGTCAGGGATCATTTTGGCCACTTGGTCCACTTCGGAAAGGGGGACACCCAGGGCCCGTCCCACATCCCGGATTACAGCCTTGGCTTTGAGCTTTCCAAAGGTGATAATCTGGCATACATATTCCGGCCCACCGTACCGCTTAACCGTATAATCATAGACTTGTTCTCGACCCTCAATACAGAAATCCACGTCAATATCCGGCATGGAAATACGGGCCGGATTTAAAAACCGCTCAAAAATCAGCCCGTGCTCAATGGGATCAAGGGCTGTAATCCCCATGGCATAGGCCACCATGGAACCGGCCGCAGACCCCCTGCCCGGCCCCACCGGCACCCCGATTTTCCGTGCATGGCTGATAAAGTCGGCCACAATGAGAAAATAGCCGGGGAACCCCATTTCAAGGATAATATCAATCTCGTATTTAATCCGGTCCCTGTAAGCCTGTTCATCAATGTCGGGATTTTTTGCCTTGATTTTGGCAAGACGTTCTTCAAAGCCCTCCATGGCAAGCTTTTTAAACAGATCGTCCTCGGACAGGCCATCGCCAAGGTCATACCGGGGGAAATGATAGGTTTTACTGCCGAAATCCACCTCGCACATATCTGCGATCCGCTTTGTATTGGCAATGGCATCGGGAAAATGGCCAAGGGAATCGGCCATCTCCTGTCTGGATTTAAAATAGAGCTGATCCGAATCAAATTTAAAACGGTCGGCATTGTCAAAGGTATCACCGGTCTGAATGCACAAAAGAATTTCATGGGCTTTGGCATCGCCGTTGGACAGGTAATGGCAGTCATTGGTGGCCACCATGGGAATGGAAAGGCGCTTGCTCATATCCAGCAGACCGGTATTCAAACGACGCTGGATCTCCATGCCGTTTTCCTGGACTTCAAGAAAAAAATTCCCCTCGCCCAGGGTATCAAGGTAAAACCGTGCCAGTTCATCTGCTTTTGCCTGGTTCCCTGCCAGAATGGCCTGGGGGATATCGCCTTTCAGGCAGGCGGAAAGCCCCACAAGGCCCTTGGCGTGTTCCGCCAGAAGGTCTTTGTCGATTCTGGGCTTAAAATAAAACCCCTTGAGCTGGGCCACGGAAACCATCTTGCAAAGATTGGTGTACCCTTCCCTGTCTTTGGCTAAAAGCACCAGATGACTTAATCCTTTTCGATCCAGCGGGGTCCGGTCATTCAACGTTCTGGGGGCCACATAGACTTCGCAGCCCAGTATGGGTTTAATGCCGGCTTTCCGGGCTTTTTCATAAAACTCGGCCACCCCGAACATGGTGCCGTGGTCTGTAATAGACACGGCATCCATGCCGTATTCCGTACATCTTGTCATCAAATCGTTCAGCCGGATGGCCCCGTCAAGCAGGGAGTACTCGGTGTGAACATGCAGGTGATAAAAGGGGATATCCTGATTATCGGTCATGGGATTTTAGTTGCTCTCTACTCTATAATTGGGGGCTTCCTTGGTAATGGCAACGTCATGGACATGACTTTCCTTTAATCCGGCCGCGGTGATTTGGATAAATTTTGCCTTTTGGTGCAGCTCTTCAATGGTCGCTGCGCCAAGATATCCCATGCCGGCCTTGAGACCGCCGATCATCTGAACAATATTCTCGCGAATGGTTCCCCGGTAGGGAATCCGGCCCACAATACCTTCGGGAACCAGCTCTTCATCGGCACCGGTATCTTTCTGATAATATCTGTCGGAGCTGCCTTTTTTCATGGCTTCCACAGACCCCATGCCCCGGTAGGCTTTATACGAACGCCCCTGGTAAATAACGATTTCACCCGGGCTCTCTTTGGTGCCGGCCAGCATGCTGCCCAGCATAACGGAATGGGCGCCGGCCCCCAGGGCTTTGGAGACATCTCCGGAATACTTGATCCCGCCGTCGGCAATCAGGGGCACGCCGGTTTTCTTTGAGATATCGGCACAGTTCATCACAGCGGTGAGCTGGGGCACGCCAACCCCTGCAACAATACGGGTGGTGCATATGGAGCCGGGACCTATACCGATTTTAACGGCATCAACACCGGCATCAATCAACGCTTTTGCCCCGGCCTCCATGGCCACATTGCCGGCAATAAGCTGACAGGTGGGAAACGCCGCCTTGATACGCTGAATCGCCGTGATCACATTTTGGGAATGGCCATGGGAGGTGTCAATAACCAGGGCATCGGCCCCGGCACCCAGGAGCGCTTGCACACGCTCCATCATATCGGCCCCCACACCAATGGCGGCCCCTGCTCTCAGGCGTCCCAGGGAATCCTTGCAGGAATTGGGATATTTTTTTATCTTCTCAATATCCTTGATGGTGATCAGGCCCTTGAGTTTACCCTGGGGATCCACCACTAAAAGTTTTTCAATCCTGTGTTTATGCAGCATAATTTTGGATTCTTCCAGGGTGCATTTTTCAGGCACGGTCACCAGATTTTCACTGGTCATGACCTCCCTGGCCGGTTTATCCAGCTGGGTTTCAAAACGAAGATCCCTGTTGGTCACAATACCAACCAGCTTATCGCCTTCCACAACCGGAATACCTGAAATCCGGTATTTGGCCATAATGCCCAGCACATCGGAGATCGTGGCATCAGGATGGACAGTCACAGGATCGACAATCATGCCGCTTTCGCTTTTTTTAACCCGGTCCACCTCAACCACCTGCTCGGCAATGCTCAGGTTTCTGTGGATAAATCCCAAACCGCCGGCCCGGGCCATGCTGATGGCGGTATCTGATTCAGTCACCGTGTCCATGGCCGCACTGACAATGGGAATATTGAGTTCAAGTTCTTTGGTCAAACGGGTGCGGGTGACCACTTGGTCAGGCAGGATGGCTGAATAGTTGGGAAGCAGGAGCACATCATCAAAAGAGAGCCCCTGCTCTGATAATACATTGGACATAATAAAAGGCCTCCAGAAAGGAAAGGTGTTTATTTATACTTTAAAGGCCAGCCGTCACGTTAAAAAAAGGGAGGTGAAAGGCTGGCCGATAATTATTTAAAGCAAAGTATATAAACAAGCCCTTCTACCAAAACCATGAACTTTTTACAAGATCATTCCGACTAATATTTGTTTCATTATTGATTATCTGATATAGCAGCTGGAGAAAAATTCAACCAGCTGAATTCAACGATGGAGTAATATCAAAAATGGGGAAAAAAATTGGTGTGGTAACAGGAGGTGGGGACTGCCCCGGACTTAATGCCGTGATCCGGGCCATTGTAAAAGCCGGTGACATGCAGGGGTTTACGACCATAGGCATTCGGGGCGGTTTTGACGGGCTTTTAACGCCGGTTCGGGCTGATCCGCTCACCGTCCGGGATATGGACGGACTTCTTATTCGTGGCGGTACCATTCTAGGTACGGCAAATTCCGGCAGATTTTCATCAAAAACCGGCCAGGGTGAAACACGAAAAATATCAGCGG
Source organism: Desulfobacter latus (assembly GCF_013389365.1). Classification (GTDB taxonomy): domain Bacteria; phylum Desulfobacterota; class Desulfobacteria; order Desulfobacterales; family Desulfobacteraceae; genus Desulfobacter; species Desulfobacter latus. The sequence goes on along the minus strand of NZ_JACADJ010000022.1, from coordinate 25,514 downwards.
ATCTGATGACCCAGGTGCAACAAACCATAGAAGCATTGGGCCTGAACGCACTTGTGGTTATCGGTGGAGACGGCACCTTGACCACTGCCCTGCAGATGTATGAATCAGGACTGCCTGTTATTGGTGTGCCCAAAACCATTGACAATGATCTGGATGCCACCCAGCAGACATTTGGATTTGACACCGCCGTGGCCTGTGCCGTGGATGCCCTTGACCGGCTGCATTCAACCGCCCAGAGCCATAACCGGGTTATGGTGCTTGAGGTCATGGGCCGCTATGCCGGCTGGATTGCCGCATATGCCGGTCTTGCCGGTGGCGCGGATATTATTCTGATTCCTGAAATAAAATTTAACATGCCCGCCATTGAGAAAAAAATCAGGGCCCGGGAAGCCACAGGCAAATTATTTACCATCGTCATTGTGGCTGAAGGCGCAAAACTTGACGACACGATGGTGGTGTCCGACGATGATAAAACAGACAGAGAAATTCGTCTTGGCGGCATTGGGTACGCAATTGCCGAAAAAATTCAGGAAAATACCGGCAAAGAGAGCCGGTGCGTGGTCCTTGGTCATCTCCAGCGCGGGGGACCGCCAACTCACTGGGACAGGCAGTTATGCACCCGGTTCGGGGTTCAGGCGGTGGATATGGCGGCAAACGGAAATTTCGGCAAAATGGTGGCACTTAAGCCCAGCGGAATGATGGGAAGTGTGCATTTAAAAGATGCCGTAAACAGGATACGCACCGTTGATCCTGACGGAGAATTGATCCTGACGGCCAGAACACTTGGCATCTGCTTTGGTGATTAAATAGTTTACATTACAGGAGTTCACCCAATGTTATATAATGTCAATCCCCAGACACCCCAGGCACGAATTATATCCATGGCTGTGGCATGTCTCAAAAAAGGCGGTATTATTGCCTATCCCACAGATACATTTTATGGTATCGGCTGTGATATCATGAATAAAAAGGCCATTGAAAAAATATACCGGATCAAACAGCGGAATAAAACCAAACCGTTCAGCTTTATCTGTCCGGACCTGAAAGATATTTCCAAATATGCCAAAGTATCCAACATCGCCTACCGCCACATGAAACGCTTGCTGCCGGGTCCGTATACCTTTATTCTGCCCGGATCAAAAATGGTGCCCAAGATTATGCTGACCAAAAGAAAAACCGCAGGTATCAGGGTTCCTGCCAATCAAATCGCCATAAGCCTTGCCCGGGAACTGGGAAACCCCATTATTTCAACCTCGGCCACGGACCCTGACGGCCAAGTATTTGAAGATGCATCCCTGCTCAGTGACTATTTCGATGAAAGGCTGGACATGGTCCTGGATGGCGGACCTGTGGCCAACACCCCCTCTTCGGTCATCGCCCTGGTTGGGGATGAACCCGAGGTCATCCGGCATGGCGCAGGTGAGGTTGATATTTTTGAATAACTATTCCCGGAAAAAAATGCTGACAACCTGGCAGGCCCTTCGTAATGGAGACAAAATCCATGGGTAAATGCCAGCAAGGTATTAAACAAAATCCCGTCTGAGCATAGCTGGTAAAAAGAACGGAAAAATATCAATGCCCCTCCTGCAGGGCACATCCGGGCCTTGTTAAAGCCTCCTTTTGTTAAATCAAAATACTTGTCGGCAGCGTTTTTCCCTGATACCGGCTAAAAATATTTCATCCTGACTTAGATGCACATCGGCCTTGCGATGGGGTTGGATGATCAAGGCCAAAATTTTATTGCAATCGATCAGCCGCTATTCGATACACCAACCCTTTGTCTCTTTTGCTAACGGCGATAACGGAAACTTCAATGGTTAAATCATATACTTTATAAACCAACCTATAACCGGAGTTACGGAGTTTAATCTTATAACAATCTTTCATATTGCTCAATTCCGCACGCTTCACACGAGGATCCTTTAACCTCTCTTTTAATTTTTTCTTCAGAAGATTTTGAATAAACGCATCTAATTTATCCCATTCTTTTTTTGCCTGCTTTTTAAAGGTCAATTTATAAGTCATCAATATCAACCTCAATCACAGGATCGTTTTCTCTCTCCTTGATGATTAAAGCCAATTCTATATCTTCCAAACGGTCCAATATTTTCTCATACATATCTGCTGGGATCGCATAAAAAACAGGTCTATTTCGATTCAAAATTGCCACAGGTCCACCTTCACCTTGCTGAAGAACAGACATCGGATTTTTTTTAAGTTCAGAAATTCCAGCACTGATATCTGATAAAATTCGGTGAGCCATTATTAATACCTCCTAAATTAATATTATTAATACCTCTTTAATATATACATTATATATCTTTTAAAAGACCTGTTCAAGAAAGTCTTATTATAGGCAGTGCTGACGCATATATAATGAACACAGAAATTTGAAAAACCGGCACACACAGCGAAAGGAGAGACCAATGAACCAGATCCAATAATTTCTGACGGGCAGAACAATGTTACAGGCGTTATCGTGCCCATTGATCTGTGGAAAGAGATTGAATCGGAAAAAGAAACAGCTTACCTGCTCAAAAGCACAGCAATGAAAAAATAGCTGATAGACGCTAAAAAACGCTCGGAAGGAATCCCCTTTGATAAAGCCTGCGAAGAGCTTGGAATTTGATCCTAATTGAAAACATACCGAAATTGTTTGGACAACCTGCTGCTTAGGTTAACATCCCGGAACAGGGTTTCAGCCAGTCTTCTAAACAGCGTTATTTTATCCGCTTTGGGATAAACCAGGATCAGATCTTCTTCAATGCCGGCCATCTGTCCGGCCCACTGCACGGCATCATCCATGTTGCCGATACGATCGACAAGTTTAAGATTCATGGCCGTCTGCCCGGTATAAACCCTGCCGTCAGCCAGTTTGGTCATGACATCGGTCTCCATATTCCTGGCATCAGCGGCATCGGACACAAACTGGGCATGCAGTTCATCTACAAGATTTTGAAATAGCTGTTTCTCACTGTCTTTAAGTGGTCTCATGGGGGAGCCCATGTCCTTATACTCACCGCTTTTTATTACCACAGGGGCAATCCCGATTTTTCTAGCGATCTGTTCAATATTGACATATTCCATGATCACACCGATGGATCCCGTGATGGTACCCGGATTTGCAACGATACCCTGGGTTGCACATGCGATATAATACCCCCCGGAGGCTGCAACAGACCCCATGGAGGCGATCACGGTTTTTGTATCGCGGGTCTTCATCAGTTCCCGGTAAATTTCCTGGGACGGCCCGATTCCGCCGCCGGGACTGTCAACCCTTAAAACAATCGCCTTAATGGCGTCATCATCCATGAATCCTTTAAGATCCTTGATAATTTTTTTTGAAGATAGAATCGGTCCTGTCACCTCAACCACACCGATATTGCCGCGTGGGGAGGCTATGCCCCCGCTGATCTTGCTGTTCACTGCAAAAGCCCCTAATACGGCAATGCCGGACACGGCAACGATACCAAAGGTAACGCAGGCACAGATAATACAAAGAAAAAACAAAAAAGGATGGCGTCTAGCAAACATAAGATAATCTTCCTTTAAAACAAACGACCTCGATTATCCTTTCGGTCATGTATTGGGTAAACGATGATCAAGGCCAAACAAACTACAAAAAAGGCCGGATGCCCTGTTAAGGATCAATCCGGCCCTGAAAATTTCAAAAAGTGCACACCTGTTGCTTGTTAAACAGGGATGAAATTAACTTTCTTTTTTCTCCGCTTCCAATTTTTCCTGAATGTTGTTTCTCAGCATCTCTCCAAATGCAGATGCTGCAGGTTTGGAACTTTTTGCAATTTCTTCAAGATATCTATCATCATCATCTTCGTCCAGACGTTTGATGGACAGGCCGATCCGTCTTTCATCGGAATTAATATTCATTACCTTGGCAGTAATGGTTTCGCCGATCTGATAATGCTCTTTGGGGCTCTTGATGTTTTCCTTACTGATTTCAGAGACATGAACCAGCCCTTCAATGCCCTCTTCAAGCTCTACAAATACACCGAAATCGGTGAGGTTAGTGATGACACCGGAAATTTCCTTACCCACGTCATAGCGTTCGGCAACTGTTTCCCAGGGATCGACCTGGGTCTGTTTGATACCTAAAGAGAATCTTTCATTGGCCTTGTCAATGTCGAGTACTACTGCCTGGATCGTATCGTTTTTCTTATAAATTTCAGACGGATGCTTGATCCGTTTGGTCCAGGAAATATCAGAGATATGAACCAGACCGTCAATGTCGTCATCAATACCGATAAAAAGGCCAAATTCAGTAATATTCTTGATTTTTCCTTCAATGATGGTACCCACGGGATATTTTTGTGAAATAACTTCCCAGGGATTCTCGACGGTCTGTTTGATGCCGAGAGAAATCCTGCGGTTTTCAGGTTTAATATCCAGAACAACGGCTTCAACCTGTTCACCCACAGCAACCATCTGAGAAGGATGGCGGATTTTACGGGTCCAGGACATTTCAGAAACATGGATAAGCCCTTCAACACCCTCTTCAAGCTCAATAAATGCCCCATAATCCGTCAGGCTGACCACCCGGCCTTCGATCTTGGAACCGATGGGATATTTTTCAGCAGCCGTTGTCCAGGGATCGGGTGTCAGCTGTTTCATGCCCAGGGATACCCGTTCCTTCTCAAAATCAAAGGAGAGAATTTTCACCTTGATCTGATCGCCGACGGAGAACAGTTCAGAGGGGTGTTTAACGCGTCCCCAGGAAATATCGGTAATATGAAGAAGTCCGTCAACACCACCCAGATCAACAAAGACACCGTATTCGGTAATATTCTTGACAATACCGTCCATGACTTTGTCATTTTCAATGGCAGACAGGGTGGCACTGCGCATTTTTTCTCTTTCGGTTTCAAGCAGTACCCGGCGTGACAGAACAATATTATTTCTTTTCTTGTTGTACTTGAGAATCTTAAAGGTATACGTCTGGCCGACCATTTCATCCATGTTGCGGATGGGCCGCAGATCAGCCTGGGAGCCCGGTAAAAAGGCCTGCAGTCCGATATCAACGGAGAAACCGCCTTTAACCCGACTGGTGATGACACCTTCAATGGTACCGTCTTCGTCGTAGATATCTTTAATGGCGTCCCATACTTTAACCTTTTTGGCTTTGTCACGGGACAGAAGAACCGTCTCTTCCTCTTCATCCCATACTTCAATCATTACCTCAAATTCGTCGCCGACGTTGACGCTGACATTGCCGTCCTCATCAATGAATTCATGAATTGAGATCTGTCCCTCAGATTTATATCCCACATCCACAAGGACTGTTTCCTTGCCGACGGAGATCACTGTTCCGGTGACAACCTGTCCCTCTTCAAATTTACTAAGGCTGGAATCATAGATATCCAGCAGTTCTTCCATTGTCTCTTCTCCGGTGAGTTCGATTTCGGACTCTTTTACCTCTTGGGTCTCTAATTCTTGATTCATGGTTTGGTTTTCGTTTTCTTCAGCAATGTTGTTCATTAATGTTTATTCCCCCCTAATCGATGATGTTACCCGCCTTTGACTCATAAGGAAATGACGGCGAAGGCGGGTACAATTGGATCTTATACCAACGAAAAAAGGAAAAATCAAGAAATTCCAGAACTTTTTAAATAGCCATGATGATGCGTTTCATTTTTTCCACCACCTGGAAAACATCTAATTCGGTGGCATCAATAAGAACCGCATCCGCGGCCTGTTTTAAAGGGGATATCACACGCTGGGTATCATTCCTGTCTCGCTTAACCATATCTTCGAGAATTTTTTCAAATGAAATCCCGGAGGCGTTTGATTCCTTAAATCGCCGTCGGGCACGTACGTTAACATCAGCGGTCAGGAAAAACTTATATGACGCCTTGGGAAAAACAGCCGTCCCCATATCCCGGCCTTCGAACACGGCATCCCTCTCCCCGGCAATGGCTCTTTGAATACCCAGCAATGCCTTTCGCACCTGGGGAACGGCCGATGTGGCCGAGGCCAGCATACTGATTTCATTGGTTCGAATATATGCGCTGATATCCCGGCCTGATGATATCAGCACAGGCTCCCGGCCTTGCATGACAAAATCAAGTTCAAGACCGGCAAGAAACTGTTCAAGCAGCGTACTGTCTTGCCAATTGACCTGCCGGTACTTAATTTCAAACGCAACAGCTCTGTATAAAGCACCGGTATCCACATAGACACAGCCCAGTTCCCTTGCAAGGGCCCTTGAAACGGTTGTTTTACCGGCCCCGGCCGGCCCGTCGATGGTAATAATACGCCTGTTCATTATTTTATTTACCGGCAACATTGATCAGTGCATCCACACACGTTTGATTCTCCTGTTCCGTGCCGGCATTGATGCGAACAAAGGTGTCATATCCATAGGATGCCATAGAACGCACGACCACACCTTTTCGGAGCAGCTTCTCACAAATATCCCGGGAATCGGTCTTTACGTCGACCATAAGAAAATTGGCCTGGGTGGGCAGTACCTCAAACCCGGCGTCCGTAAATTTTTGGGTTAAAAAATCAATACCCCGGTGGGTGCCGGAAATGGTTTTGGACAGAAAATCCGTATCTTCCAGGGCGGCCTGGGCCGCAGCCTGGGCAAGCGTGTTCACATTAAAAGGCTGACGTATCCGGTTTAAAATTTCAGCGACGGTTTTATGCATCACCCCGTAACCAATGCGGAACCCGGCAAGGCCGTATGCTTTGGAAAACGTTCTTAAAGTTACAATTCTTGGATCCGTCAACGGCACAGCCAAGGCATTGTAGACCGAATCGTCGCGGACAAATTCAATATACGCTTCATCTACGATAATCAGCACGTTATCCGGCAGTTGATCTGCAAATCGTAAAAATTCATCCTTGGTAATCGCAGCCCCGGTGGGATTGAAGGGGTTGGTCACAAATACCAGTTTTGTTTCAGGCGTAACAGCCTTGACAAGCCCCTCAAGATTGGTGGAAAAATCCTTTAAGGGCACCATAACCGGAACACCCTTTGCGGTTTTTACACTGATTTCATACATGAGAAAGGAAGGCAGCGGCATCACGGCTTCCTGCCCGGTATCCAGAAATCCATGGGCAAGCAGGGCAATGATATCATCGGAACCGTTTCCAATGACCAGATTTTCCATCCGCACATGGTATTTTTCAGCAAGTTTTTGACATAATGTAAAAGGAACCGGCTCGGGATAGCGGTGCATGCCGGGTAATTTTGATAAAACAGCGTCGGCTACTTTGGGGGAACACCCAAAAGGGTTTTCATTAGAGGCAAGTTTGACCGCATTGGTAATACCATACTCCCGCTCTACTTCGCTTAATGGTTTGCCTGCCTCATAGGGTTTTATAGTCTTTACGGACTCACTGACTGAAAATATCATCAAAGATCTGCTCCATTGATTTGCGGTTTGGATAAGGCCATATTAATTAGTTAGGATTTTAATTTTTGTCAATACCTTAGGAATGAGTACGAAATAAGATGCCCAATTAAAATTTTAGGCCATACGGATTTCCGGTAGGTTGGGTTGAAGAACGAAACCCAACGCCGATAAGTTGTTGGGTTTCACTTCGTTCAACCCAACCTACGCTGTGGCCGATGTTATGACAAAGCCCAAATTTTAAAACATACGGCTTATTGAGACCGGTTGGGCCTGAGCAGGAGCTGCCCGCCGACACCGAAGCAGCGCTGCCTGACAATGCCGAGTACCATGCTCACAGTCAGGGCAGTGGACGCCAGCAGCATGAACATGACCACAATCTGGTAGCGGATGGCAAGCATGGGGTCCTCACCGGAAAGAATCTGGCCGGTCATCATCCCCGGAAGAAAAACAAGCCCCACGCCTGCCAGAGAGTTGACGGAAGGGATCATTCCGGCCTTAAGCGCATCCCTGAAAATATCCTGGGAAGCTTCAACCGGGGTTGCCCCCAGACAAAGCTGCATCTCCACCAAATCCCGCTTTGCTTTCAGATCTGACAACAGCCGGTCCAGTGACAGGCCCAGGGCGGTCATGGAGTTGCCTGCCACCATACCGGCCAAAGGAATAAAATACTGGGGATGCCAGAACGGGCTGACCCCGACAATCAATCCGCTGACGATGCCTGTGACCACTGTATACACCAAAAGCATGGTGACAAAGGAGGGAAAAACAAAAGGGATGCTTTTTTCCGAAACATTTCCCCTGACAATGCGGACGGCAAATGCCACCATGACACAAAAAATCAGGAAAACCAGCCATGGCGATGCGATACCGAATATAAAACTGAGTACATACCCCATGATTGTCAGTTGAAGAACGCATCTCACGGCGCCCATGAGAATGGGTTTACCAAGACCAATACGACCCCACAGGGAAATTGCCCCTGCGGCAACGATAAAAAGGGATGCAAGTGCAAGCTCAGCTGTACTGATATCAAGGGCTCCAATTGTTAACGGCATACAAAAATTCTCCCCTAGTCAATGGTGATTTTCATCACCGGCATGTGCTTTGGTAAAAATGTGTCATGGGTAATCATGACAATGGTAGTGCCCTGCCGGTTGAGTTCTTCGACCAGCTCAAGGACACAGCGCCTGCTATCGCTGTCCAGTGAAGATGTCGGCTCGTCAAGCAGCAGCACGTTTGGACCGGTCAAAAGAGTTCGCACCAGGCTCAGCCGCTGGCGTTGTCCGCCGGAAAGCATCGCACCGGAGTCATCAAGCCCGACATCGTTCATTTGCACCTTATCGAGCAGCTGTTTCAGCGTCGGGTCGGACGGCTTTGCTTTTTCTCTGTTGATGCGAAAAAAAAAGGGTTGGAGCAAAACTTCCCTGACGGATCGATCAGGGATGACCGGTGTCTGCTGAAGATAGGCCACCTGCCGCCGCAACTCAGACGGATTCCAGTCGGTAAGGTTTTGTCCTAAGTAACTGATTTTTCCGGTTTCTACCTCCTCCAGTCGGTTCATCAATCGCAGAAGGGTGGATTTTCCGGCGCCGGACGGCCCTTGAATCAGCGTAAATCCCCCCTGGGGCAGGGTAAAACTCTGACGATCCAGTATGACCCGTTCTCCTTGCCAGGAAAATGAGACATCATGAAACTCAAAGCACGGAATGTGATGCGTCATTGCATTTTGTTCCTTTCTTTTTTGTACCATGGTGCTGCAGATTATCACATCTGATGCAGGTCCTGTATTATTTTTGAGTTATTTTATTCTGGTATAATCTGCCAAATCAGGGGAGATAATAAAATTTATCTCGAATTCTGCCGTTGCTATCTGTTTTTTGAAAAAGCTTTCTTTTAATCTGTCTGCAAGCTCGATCCAAAGTCGATTGTAACCTTAAAATTACGGGGAGGGAAATGGATCATAAATTTTGAATTTAGTAATGATTAAATAAGTTGTAATCACCAGAAACAGAAAGGGGTTTGAACATGAATCGAAAGATTAAAATGGCTATCATCGGAATGTTTGCAACAGTTACTTTCGCCTCTCAGGCTGGGGCGGTTGGGTATAATGTCAAAATTCAGACAAAAAATGACACATTAGAAAACAGTGGGGAGATTATTGCAATTCAGAAAACAATGGGAGGCGCGGCGACCCAAAAAGTCGGGTTACGGGTCCACAGCAACGCATCTTGTAATTACGACTACCAATCCAAAGGAAACATTTACAGGAATTCCGGCACGATTAAAGCGACCCAAACGGTAAGCGCGGGTGTCGCAATTCAGGCTGTCGGACTTGAGGTCAATTAGCATTAACCGAATTTTCCCATGGATCTTGTGCAGATTTCGGCCCTGATCCATGGGGTATAAGGTAAAAACATCATCAGGGAAAGAGGTAACAATTGAAAAGAATATTGCTGATCGGGTTACTTCCGTTAATTACTATCGGCTGCCTGCCCGTGCCTAAAAGAATTATTCCGAATACCCCAAAGCCCGGCTTATACGATTCAAGAACCGATTCAACAGCCTGGTTGGATTGCCTCTCTAATGAACTGGGCACCATAAATTTTAAAAAAGAGATCCGTTTAGTTATTGCCGAAGTTCGGAATGAATTTAGAACTGATGTGTCAGAGATTTTGCTGCCCACCCGGCTAAACGCCTTTGTTGAAAACGCTTTGGCCAGAATTACAAACGTTTACACGGTTTACGAATTCCAAAACCAAGGGACGACGCATATTACACCGGACTATATTATCGCCGGCGGCCTATACAATGGCCAGGAAAACAAGGCGATTGTAAGCAGGGCTGAACTTGTAAACCTAGGGATTGAAGGTCGTGTCAAAGCGTATGATTTATCAATGTACCTGAAGGCCATAGATGCAGAGACGAAACGTAAAGTGGTCATGAAGTCATTAACGGTTCGACTTTATTCAGGCGAACAGGGCGGAGATGCTATGCTTGTTATCGGCGGGGATAATAAATTCATCACCGGCGGCAGATTAACAGGCACACGCGCGGCGGGTGTGACTACGGCAATCCAAGCGCTATCAGACTATCTTGTTGCATCATTAATCCGGGAACTGTCAACGACCGCTTTGGGATTGTCCTTTTCGGCATGTGATCGTGAAATTGATGGTTTAGATAAATCACGTATTCCGAACCAGTCCAAGCTCTCATCAACCCAGCAACCGATACACTTCAGGTTGGTCAAGAATTCGGCTGGTTTAGTTTGTACAGAGGCAAACGTATTTGAAAATTTTAATTTAACTCAAAACGACCGTTTGCTTTTTCGATGGCGGCAGTATTCCAGCTCTATTTCCTTTAGTGTTCCCCTGGGACACGACCTATACGATTCGGTAAATGCATCTTCGTTAAAAAGGAGGAGAGTTTGCCTGCCTGCTGAAAAAATTTTTAACCACACACGAGCAATTGAACTGGAGATATATCATGAAAAGAGTAAAAATATTTTGGGTGTCGGCGCTCTGTAGCGTCTTTGTTTGTTTGTCTTCAACCAATGCCGACGCGTTTCGTTATAGAACATCCCAAGGCACATGGGTTTTTACAAATCCAGGGGTTACCGTTATTCGTGGACAGACGTTTGTTAACACAAAAAAAATAATGGGAGGTAGCGCAAGCATGGTAGAAGCCCGTGGTAGAAAAATCATCATGACACACAATAGATTCTATAACAATGGATCCATTGTCGGACGGCGCAGGGCCTCAATGGTTACGACCAAACCGGCATTAAAGTCCCATTATCATGTCATATCCTATGACAATAAGTTTTTAAACAACGGCAAAATACTCAGCCGCTAAAAAATAAACCCAGAAATAATTTAAAGGAGAATGCAAAGATGAGCCGATTTGTAAAAGCCATAGGCATTGTTTCAATATTTATGATGATGACGGGTTGTGCATCAATGAATGATATTATCGGTAGCGTATATAATCCACACAACGGCAATCCTGAATATTATCATACGCCACAGAAAAGTGCCGATAATAATGAGTCTCACCTCACTAACGAACCCGACTCCCATCTTGTTGAAGAATCTTATATTACCAGTGCAGAAAAAATTTTAAGCGCATCCGCAGAAAAAATCCGGATGGTTTATGAAAAGGAGTACGCTCACGCGTATCCAAATTCGGATTTAAACATTCAATATAAGGAATCATCAGACGGGGTTGTTCTGAATATGAAATGGGAATCTCCGAAAGCCTTTTTTGATATGGGACGCTATGATATTGTAGCGACCAAAACCTTTAACGGTCGCGAGCCTGTCTCTTTTATTGACCTGCTTGCCAGATCCCTCGTTGATATTGTGGGCCAACTAGATGACGCAGGGCTCACTGGAAAGTATAAGATCATTGCCACGCTTGCTGGGCAAGCAGATGCCACGCCCGTAACTGGAAACTTAATTTACCTTGGAGAATATGGCAATCAAATCCTTTTAACAGAGAAAAATACAACCCTGAATGGCGTTCCCCATACATTAGAACTCATCAAAAAACATCGGTCTATCTCAAACGAACAATTGGCAGGCCTTAGAGCATACTCACTTGCACAGTATCTGAGGGGAAGCCTCTACGGCATTCCAATTGACGAGTATTATAACCTGACAGTGGCAAAAAAAAGAGGATTAAGTTTTAGAAGTGCCGGCGTCAAAATCTCTATTGAGGAGACTCAATAAATGCTGAAACGATGGGGGACATTCTTAATTGGTTTTTTTTTGATTGTGAGCTGTAGCCCCGCCGGGGTCCGGGAAAAAATTAAGCGCTTTGGTATAACACAAGCTTTGGCCGAGACTTTGCCTGCTACAGAGAAAGAGGCGAAGGCCTGCACGCAGCCTATCGTATTAAAGCAATGCCCCCCTCTTAAAACAACCTATTTTATTTTTGCAAAAAAATATGATGGAGATACATTGCGGATTGAACGGGGCGTGGGGACAGTTGTGTGGGCAACAAAGAAAGATCAATGGATAATGTTGACGTGTAATCATATCGTTCATGAGGCGACCAGCATCAACGTCTCTCTGTGGTCCGGCAAAAAACAAGAAAACCCCATGCTTCCGGCCAAAGTGATGGCGTCCGATCCCAGGGCAGACCTTGCTTTGCTCTCCTTTACTTCGTCAAAACAGCCCGGAATAGCGAAATTGGACTTCAGCGAGTGTCTACTCGGTGAAGATATTACGGCAATAGGACAGCCCGCGCGTGGTTATGGAGCTATGACCAAAGGCATTATATCCGGTTTTTGGCCCGTTGAAAAAATGGGGCATTTAATCGTCAGTGATGTGTTGATTACAACTGGTTTTTCCGGCAGCGGTGCCTTTTTGAATGGAAAAATGATAGGCATTATCACTGGAAAAACAGCCGATGCGCGTCGCGGTTTTGCTTATATTTTACCAATTGCAAGGGCTATCCCGTTACTTTATAAAGGACTTGGATGCTATGGACCTCATATCACAGGTCCATAGCATATCAAGCTTCCCAGTTAAATTTAAGTTACATTCCAACCCCAATGGAGAACATAATATGGATATGATGATCGGTTTGTTCAAATGCGAAGCACCGGACTGTAAATCGTCTGACACCCCTGGGTTAACAGTGGTTCTTTTATATGACCTTGAAAAAAGTGGAAAAGAGGCAAGGGGCCGGCAGGACTCGTACAAGGAGTGGAACGACAGCGTTATAGAAGAGTTGAGCCGGGTCTCCTGCCCCCGATGCAAAACCACGAACGGTTTCCGTTTGAAAGCCACCTATCCGATTAGACAAAGTCTGTCAAAACATCCAAAGGTGTTGAAAAAAACATTAGAGAAAATGTTAAAAACCAATACAGAAATCCAAAGGTTCATCCATGCCATGGACGACCTTGACCCCATTACTTTTGATACCATAGAAAAAATTGAAAATTTGCGAAGGTTTTATCTAAGAAATAAAGACATTGATGTGTCAACCCAGTTGTATGTATGGTACGTTCGCTCATGGGCATATTTTAAAGCAAAGAGCATTGCAGACTGGAAAAGTATTGCCGAGGGCACCTGGGATACAAAAAGCGATAATTGGGAAATAGACAGTCATGAATGTAATATACCCGAGGCAGTTCCCTTATTTTTTGGAAAAAAGGAGCACAGAAGGTGGGTAAAGGTCTTGTTCCTGGAAGGGCGCTTCTTAATACAATTGTGGCTCCAAGGCGGATATAAAGCCCTGTTGCTTCATACCGGTTTTAACGACGTCTTCCCGGAAATGGATCGGACCGGCTTGAAGATCATCCGGAATGAACCATCCCAAAAAACGCGGGACGTATATGACAATTACATTGATAAAACATATCAGAAAAATGAACTGGGGACGGGATTCACCCACCACTATTGCGATGGATTTGAACATAAAAAGCCCGATGTTTTACTATCAGAAGATCAGTATGACCTTTTAGCCGTGCGGGGTTATGGGGCCAGCTTGAGAAAAAATCGTAAAAAGGAAAAGGAGCTGAGGCAGGTGTACCGGATTTATGACCGGGAGACCTTTTCTCTTTATCCTAAACCGTTTCTCTTAAAAACAGAGAGTACCCCGATTGCATTAACCACTGTTATCAGCATTCAACAAATATTACATACATTAAAAAATGGAGCAGGTTCAAAAGAGCAGTTTATGAATGACATTGAAGACGATCTAAATCAATTTTTTGAAGACGAAATTGCCCAATACCAGCGGGATACCCTCATTCCATCGGAAAAATTAAGCCGCCAAATCGAAAAAATATCACTGGGAACCCCGATGTCAAAACTCCCGGAGCCGGATCAACAGGAGATAAAGGAATTTGCCCGGAAATCGCCCCGGTTTGCCATGGCGTTAAGAAAGGCACAGTTTGTCTGCCGGGAACAAATCCGCCACAGCAACTGGTCAAAGCTGATGGATATGCTGGAGCAGGAAATGCCTACCGAATATCAGCTTGTGGATCAGATGCAGGCCGCACTTGGAAAAGGAAAGCAAAGCTTTGGCCAAATAATTGAGGCGATATCCGTTTTTACGGAGCAGGTAAAGGAAAACATCTTTGTTGTGCCTGGAGCCGCCTTCAGATCAGCCGAACAATTTTCATGGAAACCGGATCAACTATACAGGATTGACGTCAGTAGTGTCCCGCGGAAACCGGATATGAATTTTATGCATATATTTTTGTACCGGCAAGATAAAGAGGATATGGTGCGGATACAAGTCAACAAACCGATAGAGACCAGCAGCACGAAATTTAATCTGGGTATCCGCCTACATCGTGAGGATGAAGGGTTCAACGTAATTTTGATGGCCTACAGCCAGGGTGAAGTCACCTTGGATGAGGCCTGGTTTAAAAATCATGTACTGACCGAACCTGAGAACATGGCCATGGTCATCGACAGGATTGCAGACCAGGGTGGGTATATTGTTGAGGTGGGTTCTGTTACTGTAACCGTTTAAGAATTAGGAATGACTTTATGGATTTCATTAAAAATATCATACATTATCTGGCACAGATTGAGGACCAGGCCATTGCCGCCGGCTTGGGGGAAGAGACCGGAGAGATATTGGAAATACTCCGGCTTCTTGAAGTCGGTGAGGAAACGGATGAACCGGTTTTGGATAAACTCAACCAGGTTGCCGTTTTTTTCGGACAGCTTTCAATCGGTGATACCCCGGTGAATCAGGAAACAGCTTTAGCATTTTTAAAAATTCTTCTGAATTTTTGTTCTAAGGAAGACAGGCCTGCAGACTGGGCCACGACCCAGCACAACCTGGGTAACCTGTATTCAATAAGAATCCAAGGCGACCCATCGGACAACCAGGAACACGCCCTGGTGTGTTACAAATCGGCGCTGGAAATCTGGACTAAAGAACGGGTACCCATGGACTGGGTCATGACTCAGTACAACCTGGGTAACCTGTATTCAAAAAGAATCCAGGGCGACCCATCGGACAACCAGGAACACGCCCTGGTGTGTTATAAATCGGCGCTGGAAATCTGCACCAGAGGACGGGTGCCCATGAAGTGGGCCATGATCCAGCACAGCCTGGGTAACCTGTATTCAATAAGAATCCAGGGCGACCCATCGGACAACCAGGAACACGCCCTGGCGTATTATACATCGGCGCTGGAAATCAGGATCAGAGAACGGGTGCCTATGAAGTGGGCCATGACCCAGCACAGCCTGGGTGACCTGTATTCAAAAAGAATCCAGGGCGACCCATCGGACAACCAGAAACACGCCTTGGCGTGTTATACATCAGCGCTGGAAATCAGAACCAGAGAACGGGTGTCCATGGAGTGGGCCAGCACCCAGTACAGCCTGGGTAACCTGTATTCAATAAGAATCCAGGGCGACCCATCGGGCAATCAGAAACACGCCCTGGCGTGTTATACATCGGCGCTGGAAATCTGGACCAGAGAACAGGTACCCATGGATTGGGCCATGACCCAGCACAGCCTGGGTATCCTGTATTCTGACAGAATCCAGGGCGACCCATCGGACAACCAGGAACAGGCCCTGGCGTATTATACATCGGCGCTGGAAATCAGAACCAGAGAACAGGTACCCATGGATTGGGCCATGACCCAGCACAGCCTGGGTATCCTGTATTCTGACAGAATCCAGGGCGACCCATCGGAAAACCAGGAACAGGCTCTGGCGTATTATACATCCGCGCTGGAAATCAGAACGAGAGAACGGGTGCCTATGAAGTGGGCCATGACCCAGCACAGCCTGGGTGACCTGTATTCTGACAGAATCCAGGGCGACTCATCGGAAAACCAGGAACACACCTTGGCGTGTTATACATCGGCGCTGGAAATCAGAACCAGAGAACGGGTGCCCATGGAGTGGGCCAGCACCCAGTACAGCCTGGGTAACCTGTATTCAAAAAGAATCCAGGGCGACCCATCGGACAACCAGAAACACGCCCTGGCGTGTTATACATCGGCGCTGGAAATCATCGACCAACTTCTGAAAACATCGGACCCTCTTGCGCAGGAGGGTCTGTGGAGAAAATCCAAAGGATATTTTACTCATTCCATCTCATATTTTTTGACGACGCAACATTATAAAAAAGCCCTTTACTGGATCGAAGTCCTTAAATCCCGCCGGATGCTTATAGAATTGGACCTTTCAAGCATCCCCCTTCCCAAAGGCAAGGCAGGGGAAAAAGCAGAAGATTACTGGAACGTATGCCGGCAAATCACCGCTATCCGGGCAAGGATTGAGCATGATGCCAAGCATTCTCCATCAGAGCCTCCCATGCCGTCTTCCCCGGGTACCAAAGTCGCCCACAGGAGAACACCGGACTCTGTCGTTCGGCAAATTGAACACCGGGTTCTGGAACAATCTGTTAAAGAATTAAAAAAGTGGGATCAGCAAAAAGAGCATCTGTTCAAAGACCTGGCGTTATTGGCACCGGATTATGCGGCATTGATCCGGCCCGAGGTCGCAACATTTGAAGATCTGTCCGGTTTGATTACAGATAAAACAAAAGCCGCAGTGAGTTTCTTTGTTGCAAACGGGGTGATCCATACCATAACCGTCTACAGGGGAAACAGTGGTCAACTTCTGACGGATTACCGGCAATGGACAGAGATTGATCATTTACTGGAATTGTTCCAAGTGTTTTATCCGAAAGCGAGGACCTTAGAGACAATGAAGCAGAAGAAAAAAATTGATACGTTTCTTCCACTCCTGGACCAGCTTCTGTCTGAACTGGGCCGGCTTTTTGGGGCATTGTTTCAGTGGCTTGCCGGCTTAGGCGTTCAACAGGTCTATCTTTGCGCCCATCACTTTTTGGAAAACCTTCCCATTCATGCCGCAATCCTTGAAATAGATGATAAAAAGATTCACGCCAGGGATATACTTGATTTCAGTTATCTGCCGTCCCTTTCTTTGGGCGTGGAAATGTCTAAAACCCCCATCAATGAAAACTTGAATGTTCACGCCCTGTTTTATACCCCCCCTGATCCTAAGCTGAAACTGATGGACGCTCAAAGGGAGTTCAAAAGTTTGGCGGATATTTATGAAAATCTTATCAAAAGGCGCGAGGGCAATGAAGCAACCCTGTCCAACTGGGCCCATGATCTTGAACACCGCCCGGCCCGGATCGTCTTTGTCTCCTGCCATGGAAAAACAGAACCGGACGGATTTTATCTCATGCTGGCAGACGGTCATATCCACCACAGTAAGCTGATCAATAGCCTCAAAGTAAAAGGGTCGTTTGTCATTGCCAGCGCCTGTGAAACCGGCACCAGCCTCTCCTTGACAAAGGCCGATGACGAATACCACGCCCTGGATTACGTGTTTCACCTGATGGGCGCCACTGAATGCGTGAGCAGCTTTTACTCCATCTATGATTTCGCCACCTCCCAAGTAACACAGTTGATGCACGGGAATCTGAGCAAGGGGAAAAAACCGTTTGAAGCCTTCAACCAAGGGGTGGCAGATTATCTTGAAAATAAAGAAGAAATTGAATTAAAAGTGAGATCCAAAAGCCAGAGCGGCAGGGACGATGTTATTCATAGCGAAATCGAATCTATTCAGGTTCCATCGGACCACCCGATATTCTGGGCCTATCTTAAATTCAGCGGGCTGTTCTAAATTATTCGGTGTTGATTTTCTCTTCAAGTTTAGGCATGAGGCCGAAATAACTTAACCCGGGAGCGCGGGCGTTCTGCCCGCATCTTTACCATACTTGCGGGTATGCGGGCGGGACGCCCGCGCTCCCGGATATATCAAAATAGGCTAGTTATTTAAGACCGGTTCCATAAAAAGCCCGAGGTGTTAGTATCAGAAGATCAGTATGACCTTTCAGGAGATAAAGGAATTTGCCCGGAAACCGCCCCGGTTTGCCATGGATTTAAGAAAGGCACAGTTTGCCTGTCGGGAACAAATCCGCCACAGCAACTTTGTACCGGAAAGATAAAGAGGATATGGTGCGGATACAAGTCAACAAACCGATAGAGACCAGCAGCACGGAATTTAATCTGGGTATCCGCCTACATCGTGAGGATGAAGGGTTCAACGTAATTTTGATGGCCTACAGCCAGAGTGAAGTCACCTTGGATGAGGCCTGGTTTAAAAATCATGTATTAACCGAACCTGAGAACATGGCCATGGTCATCGACAGGATTGCAGATCAGGGTGGGTATATTGTTGAGGTGGGTTCTGTTACTGTAACCGTTTAAGAATTAGGAATGACTTCATGGATATTATTAAAAACACCATACATTATCTGGCACAGATTGAGGACCAGGCCATTGCCGCCGGCTTGGGGGAAGAGACCGGAGAGGTATTGGAAATACTTCGGCTTCTTGAAGTCAGTGAGGAACCGGATGAACGAATTTTGGATGAACTGAAACGGATTGCCGTTTTTTTGATACAGCTTTCAATCGGTGATATAACGGTGAACCAGGATACAGCTTTAGCGTTTTTAAAAATTCGTCTGGATTTTTGTTCCAAGGAACACAGGCCTGCGGACTGGGCCGAGACCCAGCACAACCTCGGTGTTCTGTATTCTGACAGAGTTAAGGGAGAGGCGTCGGCTAACCAGGAACAAGCCTTGGCGTACTATCGATCGGCTCTGGAAGTCTGGAATAGAGAAACGGCACCCATGGAATGGGCCATGACCCAGTACAACCTTGGTGACCTGTACTCTGACAGAGTCAAGGGAGAGGCGTCGGCCAACCAGGAACAAGCCTTGGCGTACTATCGATCGGCTTTGGAGATCTGGACCAGAGAAACCTCACCCATGGACTGGGCCATGATCCGGCACAACCTTGGTAACCTGTATTCTGACAGAGTCAAGGGAGAGGCGTCGGCTAACCAGGAACAAGCCTTGGCGTACTATCGATCGGCTCTGGAAATCTGGACCAGAGAAACGGCACCCATGGAATGGGAAATGACCCAACACAACCTCGGTGTTCTGTATTCTGACAGGGTCAAGGGAGAGGCGTCGGTCAACCAGGAACAAGCCTTGGCGTACTATCGATCGGCTCTGGAAACCAGGAATAGAGAAACGGCACCCATGGAATGGGCCATGACCCAGTACAACCTTGGTAACCTGTACTCTGACAGAGTCAAGGGAGAGGCGTCGGCCAACCAGGAACAAGCCTTGGCGTATTATAGATCGGCTTTGGAAATTTGGACCAGAGAAACGGCACCCATGGACTGGGCCAAGATTCGACATAACCTTGGTAACCTGTATTGTAAAAGAATCCAGGGAGAGCCGTCGGCCAATCAGGAACAAGCTTTGGTGTATTATAGATCAGCTCTGGAAATCAGGAATAAAGAAACGGTACCCATGGACTGGGCCATGACCCGGCACAATCTCGGTCACTTGTATTTTGACAGATTCAAGGGAGAGCCGTCGGCCAACCAGGAACAAGCCCTGGCGTACTATAGATCGGCTCTGGAAGTCTGGACAAAAGAAACAGCACCAATGGACTGGGCCACGACCCAGCACAGCCTTGGTCACCTGTATTCTAATAGAGTCAAAGGAGAGCTGTCGGCTAACCAGGAACAAGCCCTGGCGTACTATAGATCGGCTCTGGAAGTCTGGACAAAAGAAACAGCACCAATGGACTGGGCCACGACCCAGCACAGTCTCGGTTTCTTGTATTCTGACAGAGTCAAGGGAGAGCTGTCGGCTAACCAGGAACAAGCCTTGGCGTATTATAAATCGGCTCTGGAAATCTGGACCAAAGAAACAGCACCCATGGACTGCGCCATGATCCGGCATAACCTTGGTTATTTTTATTCTGACAGATTCAAGGGAGAGCCGTCGGCCAACCAGGAACAAGCCCTGGCCTTTTATACATCAGCAAATGAAACCATTAACGACCTTCTGCAAACCTCGGACCCTCTTGCGCAGGAGGGTCTGTGGAAGGAGTTCAGAGTTTTTTTTACAAATTCCATCCCATATTTCTTGGCTACTCAGCATTATAAAAAAGCCCTTTACTGGATCGAAGTCCTTAAATCCCGCCGGATGCTTATAGAGCTGGACCTTTCAAGCATCCCCCTTCCCAAAGGCAAGGCAGGGGAAAAAGCAGAAGATTACTGGAACGTATGCCGGCAAATCACCGCTATCCGGGCAAGGCTTGAGTATGAGGCCAAGCATTCTTCATCAGAGCCTCTCATGCCGTCTTCCCCGGGTACCAAAGTCGCTCACAGGAGAACACCGGACTCTGTCGTTCGGCAAATTGAACACCGGGTTCTGGAACAATCTGTTAAAGAATTAAAAAAGTTGGATCAGCAAAAAGAGCATCTGTTTAAAAACCTGGCGTTATTGGCACCGGATTATGCGGCATTGATCCGGCCCGAGGTTGCAACATTTGAAGATCTGGCCGGTCTGATTACAGATAAAACAAAAGCCGCAGTGAGTTTCTTTGTTGCAAACGGGGTGATCCATACCATAACCGTCTACAGGGGAAAGAATGGGCAGCTTCTGACGGATTACCGGCAATGGACAGAGATTGATCATTTACTGGAATTGTTTAACGTATTTTATCCGAAAGCGAGGACCTTAGAGGCAATGGAGCAGAAGAAAAAAAATGATGCGTTTCTTCCACTCCTGGACCAGCTTCTGTCTGAACTGGGCCGGCTTTTTGGGGCATTGTTTCAGTGGCTTGCCGGCTTAGGCGTTCAACAGGTCTATCTTTGCGCCCATCAGTTTTTGGAAAACCTTCCCATCCATGCCGCAATCCTTGAAATAGATGATAAAAAGATTCACGCCAGGGATATACTTGATTTCAGTTATCTGCCGTCTTTTTCTTTGGGCGTGGAAATGTCTAAAACCCCCATCAATGAAAACTTGAATGTTCACGCCCTGTTTTATACCCCCCCTGATCCTAAGCTGAAACTGGTGAACGCTCAAAGGGAGTTCAAAAGTTTGGCGGATATTTATGAAAATCTTATCAAAAGGCGCGAGGGCAATGAAGCAACCCTGTCCAACTGGGCCCATGATCTTGAACACCGTCCGGCCCGGATCGTCTTTGTCTCCTGCCATGGAAAAACAGAACCGGACGGGTTTTATCTCATGCTGGCAGACGGTCATATCCACCACAGTAAGCTGATCGATAGCCTCAAAGTAAAAGGGGCGTTTGTCATTGCCAGCGCCTGTGAAACCGGCACCAGCCTCTCCTTGACAAAGGCCGATGACGAATACCACGCCCTGGATTACGTGTTTCACCTGATGGGCGCCACTGAATGCGTGAGCAGCTTTTACTCCATCCATGATTTCGCCACCTCCCAAGTAACACAGTTGATGCACGGGAATCTGAGTAAGGGAAAAAAACCGTTTGAAGCCTTCAACCAAGGGGTCGCAGCTTATCTTGAGAATAAAAAAGAAATTACATTAACAGTGAGCTCCAAAAGCCAGAGCGGCAGGGACGATGTTCTTTATAGCGAAATCGAATCTATTCAGGTTCCATCGGACCACCCGATATTCTGGGCCTATCTTAAATTCAGCGGGCTGTTCTAAATGATTCGGTGTTGATTTTCTCTTCAAGTTTAGGCATGAGGCCGAAATAACTTAACCTGGGAGCGCGGGCGTCCTGCCCGCATCTTTACCATACTTGGGGGGATGCGGGCGGGACGCCCGCGCTCCCGGATATATCAAAATAGGCTAGTTATTTAAGACCCGTTCCTATAGAATCAATTTCACACACCTGAATTAAACGCGATCAACTGGGAAGACGCCCTGTTTTCCCAATTTTTTTGCCTGTGACCTTCTTAATCTGTCCCTGCCTCTGCTTCTTTGCAAATCAAAACCCATTCCCCTTAATCATATTCCGTACCGGATTCAGCTTCACCCGCACGTCAAACTCCCTCATGGACTGGGTGAACTGAATAAAACGTCTGCTTCTTCCCGAATGATGTAAGGCGTTGACCCGATTTCCGTATGTTAATGCTCGTTTATTAACAAAAAAGGGGGGAATAGTTAAAATTTAGTCCAATTCTGCCGCTACTGAGTTTTGTTGAAAAAAAAGTTTTTGTAATCTGTTTTCAAGCTTGAGCTTAAGTTGACTTGTAACCTTAAAAAAAGCAAAAAGGGGGAGCGTATGAAAAAAATAATGGGAGTTATCTGTGCGTTAATGGTATTGATGCCGGCGGCGGTAATGGCATCAACACCTTGGTTTGACTGTGATTTTGAAGAGTTTTCAGTTGTTTCAAAACGATTTCATGAAGCTGACTTTACTGACGGCAATAATCTTCAGCTAAAAGGTTGGTATGATGCTTCGTATAACCCAAAAATAAAACTTTACAGCGCCTATGGCTTTATATTGGGCAGTGCTGTGCTGAATCCCACATCAGAAGAATGGGCCTGTACCTTTGGGTTAGATAATGGTTTAAATTCATTAGAAATTCATACTAAATGCAACATTGATGGATGCGCTCGGGAGTATACTGTTGAAACATTGGAGATCGTGTACCTTAAACAGCCTGACCTAGGGGTCTTGAATACTTCGAATGGGGCTGATGGCATTGAAATCTCAATAAACGAAGGCTTTTTACCCTTGGTTCCAAACGTTGAAACGGAGTATTACGCCTTATTCAAAGCCTCTACCCCAGACCCTGATGAGAGTGAACTGACACAGTTACAACCCTGGTCAGAAAGCTTAGTTGAGTTTATTGATACAGATGTCGTCCCGGGAGAAAAACAGTATTATTTCCTGGGCATTACAGTAGACGAAAATGGTCAAGTGTACGAATTGAGCCCAGCCCATGCGTGTGAAACCCTTGTACATGGTAAACTCGAACTGATCCTTCCAACCTCTACCATAGAGGCTGGATCAACGATTACTGGCGACCTGGACATTCAAGTATCAGAGCCTGTTTGGGCGCTGTCTGTGGATATTTCAACGGATTTGCTTGACGTGGTTTCCTCAGGGGAGTATGCAGACTTTTTCCCACCAGAGCTTAGGTTTGAAATTGAGCCGCCTACCGAGCAGCTATTATATAACCTTAGCCTAAGATACCCAGCAGAGGGGCAATCAGGCAGCGGTTCTCTCGTTAGAAATATTGTTCTCAAAGCACCTGAAGAAACGTTTGGACCCACTGTCCTGTCTGGGGAAATAACCACAAGCAATAGAGCCGGAAGCAGCGACATCACACTAAGTTTCCAGGAGTTACCAATTTTTGTTTATGACAATGTTCGAGCCAGCCAGAATGGCCTGGTGGGGTCGAATGTTGTGACTGGCCGGATTACGTACATTGACGGAACGGTTGCAGCCAATTGCGAAATGATATTGTCACTAAACGGTAACGAGATCTCCGTATTTACGGATCATAACGGTTATTATCGGTTTGACAACATCTTGCCCATTGAAGCGGATGATATGTTGATCGTCAAAGCCTGGAATGACGCATTTTCAGCCGAAAAAGAACTGGATGGACTTGATGGCACAATGACAGTGGAATTAGAGCTGTTAAATACGTCACTGGCGGATTTGAATCAGGATTTTGAGATTAACTACGCAGATTTTGCTATTCTGGCTGCTTCCTTTGGTTGCCACCAAGGCGAGTTGGACTATGACGCCAGGGCAGACCTGATAAAAAACGATAAGATAGATATCCACGACTTGGGTTTGTTTGGATCACACTGGCGATAAAAAAATGCTAAAAAAGGCAGTGTAAATGCACTGCCTTTTTTTATAAAAAACAGGGTTTGATCATATATTAGGCCATACGGATTTCCGGTAGGTTGGGTTGAGGAGCAAAACTCAACCTACGCTGTGGCCAATGTTATGACCAAGCCCAAAAAACAGATAGGACAAAAAATGAAAAACTATTTTTGCATATTTATACTTATTTGTTCTTTTTTGGTAATCATAAGCCCATCCTTGGCAAGTGGGTCAAACAATTCTAAATTTTTCATAGAAACCAGCGAAAATAAAATAAATATTGATGATACTTTATCTGCTTCTTTAGAAATTGAATCCATTCAGCCCGTCTATGGGTTGGAGTTCATTGTTACCTATGACCCAAAACATTTGAGACCAATTGATGCAGATCCTAAAAAAAGCGGGTTTCAAATTACCCCGGGTAGTTTTTTTGATTTAGACAGAAAGGATTGGCTTTACCCATTGCAAAATCGTGTGGATGTTAACGCAGGTGAAATCTTTTTTGCAACCAGCAGGTTAAACCCCGCCCCATCAGCATCTGGTGATGGGATTATCGCGAATATTAATTTCCAAGCCATAAAAAAAGGTAAGACGCAATTAACCATAGAGAAGGTGGTATTTGGCACCAAAAAGGGAGAAGCGGTTAAGCCCGAGACACAAAACAAAATGATCCTGATAACCCCTCAATATTTTTCAACGCTTCATTTCGGCCTGATTATTGGATTGACGATTTTGGCTATATTGATTCTAATGCGTTATAGAAAAAGGATTCAACGTGATTTTGATGGCCTGCAGCCAGGGTAAAGAGACTTTGGATGAGGCCTGGTTTAAAAATCATGTTTTGTTTCCACTTACAGGGCCAATTCTGACAAACACTTCGTATATATACGATGAAGGTAACCTATCTTCATCCGGACAATCAAACGAAGATGAAAAACAAGGATTATCTAAAATAGTCGCTTTTGTTGACACAAAAATTTGGAAAAAAATCGAAACTTTCCATAGACATCCTTCATATGATCCCAAAAGTACTTTACACTTTTTGAATGAAGGTTCCCGAAAAATGGGAGTCGGCATCTGGAAAGTGTAAAGCGGGAAATGAAGGACGCCTTTCCATAATACCTTCGCCAAATTACATTTTTTATGTTTTGGGTTCAAAATATAATTGTTTCGATACAATAAAATCAATAGGTTATGTTTTGAGGTTTAAGCAATTTTAATCCTTTTTTGAGATTGGCGAAGGTATTGTTCCATGGCTGTTGTTTTTAATATAAAACTAACAAAATTCCGGCATTATAAATAAACCAATGCCACTGTTTAAGTATGGAGATCGAATATTCATAGCCAATACCTTCGCCAAATTGATTGACCTATATGAATAAAATGATCACATTCTCTGATAAAATAATATTTGAGCAAACATCAACCATAGTCAGAGGGGTAGTCATCATGGGAATTAGTACTTTATTTTC
>NZ_JACADJ010000021.1 GCF_013389365.1 Desulfobacter latus | reverse complement strand
GAAAATGCAGAGAAGGTGATCATGCTACGTTCATATTATAAGTCAGGGAGATGGAATTATTTGAAACAAATGGCAAACTCGCACAATTCATTGGCTGTTGCATAACCGGGAAAATGGGAATGCGCCCTTGCTTATTGTTCAGCTACCAGTTGTTGGGTTTCGTTCCTCAACCCAACCTACGCAGCTTTGTGCCTTTGAGGCTTTGTGCGAGAATAAAATCAGAGATCACACGCTTTTATCAAAAAGAAGCCCGGTCAATTCCGCCATTTTTTCCTTTATCCTCACCAGTTCCTCGGCGGGAATTTGTTTTACAAGCTCATCGGTATTCCTGTTTTTGATCTCCACGACCACCTGATGGTTCAGTTTTTCATGCATGAAAAACCCCAGATCGGTTTGCAGATCATCCATGTATTCATTCAGGGTGTCTGTAATTTTTTTTATCTCTTCGGCAGGCGGCGACGCTTCCTGTTTGGGTTCGGTTGTCTGGGACCGATCCTGTGCCATATCTTTGATTTTATCAGCAGTTTCTATTTCAATGGGGCCGGCACCTGATAATGCAGCCGTCGTGGTGTTTTGAGAAACAGTATTTATATCCATGATGCGTTTTCCTTTTTATCCACTAATATATATTGATTTCAGACCGGTTGCCCTGGCTGAATTTTTATAAAATTTAACAAGAAAACCCCTAAGTCTTTAGCTTGGGGGATGAATTGACCAATCTTCAGTTGAAGAAAGTAGAGTTTTTGTAATAGAAACCCTCAGGTCCTATTCTGGAACTCTACAATAAACCAGTGATCCACATTGCCAATGTTATCCGCAGGTTTTTTAATATCAGCATCACTTCTGCTACCCTCACAGATGTTTAAACACTGACCGTAACGTTCGGGACGTGTGGAGTATCCCGAAGTACCTATATATTCTGCAGTAACGTAGCTCCACTTATCAATAACGCAGAGCTTAGGCTAATCAACTGAGCTTACGGGTTTCCCCACAAGCTCCTCGGTCTTTAGCCGAGGGGTTGTTGACTTGTATCGAACATACTTGGCGTTCGATCATTTGAATAGCAAATAAGAGAATTTAAAAATCAAGCAATTGAAATGATAATAATCCCTTTAGTCACTCAATGTTTTCTGTTATAAATGAGAGAATAATCAATTTCAAGGTAGCCTTTAAAAATTTTTTATGCTTTATTGAGTGATCCCCTCTCATTTCTCAATTGATTTATTTTGGCTACCGACATAACGCGGGATAATTTGGCCTGGTGATGAGAGTTTTGCAGTACCCAAGCCTCATGAGCCAATGATTCCGGAGATGCCTTATTTTAAAGGGCCTTCCGGCTTAAATCGATAGCCTTTATTTTGATACTTAAGAAATTTTTTATGCAATTAGGGGCATTCTTCATATCCCCATAAAAGTAGTTTAGGAATGAGTACGAAATAAAGTTCCCATTTTGATTTTTGAGGTATGAAAACCTGCAAATATGTTGTAATAAGGGGCGATTATGGAATGTTACTCTGAAGAGACAAAAAATTTTATGCGCCTATATTATGAAACCCTTAATGAACAAGATCGCCGGAGATATGCTGGTATCGAAGCTTTAAAATTGGGGCATGGCGGTAGAAATTATATTGCCAAAATTTTGGGATGCAGTTGAAAAACAGTCAGTAAAGGTGCAGTTGAAGTGAGTAAGTTGTCTATGCGTACAGTTCAAGAGGCCATCCTTCATTTACCAGTTTACACTTTTTGGAGCAAGCACCCTATTTTTTTAGCAATCATTTCCCAAAAAGTGTAAAGTACTTTGGGGGGGATGATATGAAGAATGCCGAAATTATAAGATACCTCTTATGAAATTAAGACAAAACCACAAAAAGTATTCAAGTCTTTTAGAGAATATTGATGATGTCAAGCAGGCAATATCTCTTATTTCACCATTTATTAAAAATATGATTAAATTTCCAATGAGGAAATTTAACGGCCCGATAGGTGAAAAACAACTTATATTTGAATCCAAAATCAAAAAAAATTTCTTAGAAAACAGATGTAATCTTTTTTCTCTCTGTTCTTCACCGGAATATTTTCTTGAAAAAGGAAAAAATCTTTTTTTTGAGGATTATCTTGCCTATCAATTTTGGATTACATCATTAGAAATTGAGCAAGAGCTAATATATAAATTCTGGCCCAAAACAGTCGTTCAACAATGTATTCATGCAGGTTTAATAAGTCAGAAATTAACATTAGAAGGGACAAAATTATTATCCAATTTTCGAATTATCCCTTTTAGGGACATGTTTCTTATAGCAGACCGATATGATCGAACTTATAATGATATGGTATATCTTTCCTATGATTCTTTGGTCTTAGCCGAATTTTTAGCAGAAGTAAATTATCAAGGCCAAGTTATTTGTGATATCTGCTCCGGCAGCGGAATTCTAGGACTTACAATTTCAAAAAACTGCCCGCATAAACAAAATGAAAGTGTTATACACAGTATAGATATTAACCCTCGTGCCATTGAATGCGCACAAGTTAATTCAGCCCTCAATGAATTGGCTCTCCAAGGCCACGTTTCAACATATTCAAATTGTAAAAGCTTCATTTCGACTTCAGATATTGTAGTTTTTAACCCTCCGTTTATATTTGGCCCGGCCTCTCGACTTTTACTGGATTCTGACGGGGGAGAACAAGGCATAGAACATACTTTTAACATCCTCAAACTGATAAACAGAAATTTAAAAATCGGGGGGCGTTATATAGGTATTAGCCAATCTCCTATTATTCAAGGAAAAGATGTCCTTTGGAATGCCGTACAACAATTTGAAACCTTAGAAATTAACTATCATGTATTAGATGAATTTAAGCCTTTTTCACGATATTCGGAATGGTATGCATCCCATGGTGTTGAGGCTATCAGGCAGATCATTATTTTTGGTGATAGGATGCCAACAAAAGCGGCCAAGATTTTTAATAATAAATCAGAGATCGGCAAATATTGTTTTTCATGATGAAGGCCAAAATGCAAAATAAAAAAACAAACATAATTATCCAATGCCGATTCTCTTCTTTTCGGCTGCCCGGAAAGGCAATGTACCCCCTCTGCGGTATTCCCATGCTGACCTTCTTGATCCGCAGGCTATCCTGGGGACTTGAGCATGAGTATTTCAGAATCATTGTTGCTACCTCAGACTCACCCGAAGACAACCCGGTTGAGGCATGGGCCCACCAGGAAGGGGTCGCTTGCATCCGGGGGAATCTTGAAAATGTATTGGCCCGTTATATGAAAACGATCCGGGCATTTCCCTCTGTATTAAATGTTCGGGTGACGGCAGACAATCCTTTAACCTGCCCTGATATCATAAACAGTTGTGTTCGAAAAATGGAAAATGAAATATTGGATTATATCCAGTCATATGGATATCCTCTGGGAGCAGGAGTAGACGTTTTCACAACGGATCTTCTCCATCGGATTCAGGATATGGCCAAGACACCCGAAGATTTTGAACATCTCAACAATGTAGTCCTTCACCGTCCGAGGATGTTTAAAACAGGTAAACTGACTGCACCACAGGAACTGTTAAAACCGCAACTTAGAATGACCGTGGATACCCCTGAGGACTTTGAAAGGATGTCTGCAGCCTTATGCACACTCGATATATGCCAGAGACCGGCCTGGGAGGTCCCATTGAAAAAGGCAGTGCAACTCTTTGAACAAATAAAAAGAAATTGACTCATGTGGAAAATCCCCCTGTTTGACCTTAATTACGACGACCAGGAGCTTAAAGCAGTATCAGATGTTCTGAAAAACAAATGGCTGACTGCAGGAGAAAAAACTGCGGCCTTTGAAGATAAGTTCGGACGGTATCTGGGTGGAAGCGTACACTGCTGCGCCGTATCTAGCGGTACGGCTGCCCTGCATCTGGCACTGCTCAGCCGGGATATCGGTCCCGGGGATGAGGTAATCATCTCCGGGCTGACCTTTGTTGCGGACCTGAATGTGGTTGTACTTACCGGGGCCCGTCCGGTTCTGGCTGATATTAAATCCCTTGACGACTGGAATATTGATCCCAGGGCCATAAAAATAAAAATCACTGATAAAACAAAGGCTGTTATTGTGGTTCACTATGCCGGGTGGCCCTGTGATATGGACGAAATCAGGCAATTGTGTAAATCCAACAATCTCCTTTTGATCGAAGATGCAGCCCATGCCCCGGGAGCCACGTACAAGGATCTAAAATGCGGAACTATCGGGGATATTGGCTGTTTCAGTTTTTTTTCCAACAAAAACCTGTCCACAGGAGAAGGGGGAATGGTGACGGCATCGGCTCCGGAACTGATCCGGAAAATCAAGCTCATGCGTTCCCACGGAATGACCAGTATGACCATTGACCGCCACCACGGCAGAGCCATATCCTATGATGTGGTTCTGCCCGGGCTTAACTACAGGATTGATGAAATAAAGTCTGCCCTGGGAATCGTTCAGCTGAAAAAACTTGACCAGGCCAATGAGAAAAGAGGAAAAATAGTAGCAGCATACATAAAGCATCTGGAAAAAATAAAAGATGTTAAGATTCCATGGAAAAATCCGGCGGGAGACCGGATCTCATCCTGGCACATATTCCCCATCCTTCTTAAAAAAGAAAACCTGCGCATTCAATTTATGGATGCCCTGAAGTTCAAAGGCATCCAGACAAGCATACACTATCCTGCCATGAATGATTTCAACTACTATAAAGGAATCATGAATCAACCCGTTGACACTGCGGATGAAGTCTCCCGGAAAATGGTGACCCTTCCCTTATTTCCAGGCATGACAGGAGATGATGTTGATATGATTTGCAATGAAATAAAACATTTTTTTATGAACAGATAAAGGAGTACCCAGCCTATGTACCTGATTGCCGAGATCGGATTTAACCACAATGGGGATATTCACCTGGCCGTGGACATGATACGGGCGGCCGCAGAGGCCGGCGCTGATGCCGTCAAATTCCAGACATTCAGAGCCAAAGATATCGCACTGCCCTCGTCCCCCCATTATGCCCTGATTGAAAAAGGGGAGATGTCTTTTGAAGACCATGAAAGACTCCGTCGGGAAGCTAAAACCCAAGGCATTGATTTCATGAGTACTCCCTTTAGCATTGACGCAGTGGATCTTCTGGCCAAGGTGGGCGTCTCGGCATTTAAAATCGCTTCCATGGACTGTACCAACACCATGCTCCTTAAAAAAGTAGCTGCCGCGGGCAAGCCCATATATCTATCAACGGGGATGGCCTCCATGGAAGAAATTTCGGCTGCAGTTGATACGCTTAAATCAGCCAACTGCAAAAACATTTACGTCCTCCATTGCATTTCACACTACCCTGCCAGCGCAGACCAACTGAACCTTTCAATCATCCCCTACCTCAAAGAGCAGCTTGATGGAATCGTCATCGGTTATTCAGACCATTTTCCGGGAATAGAAGCCTGCTTTGCGGCGGCCGTTATAGGTGCCCAAGTCATTGAGACCCATTTTACTCTGGATAAAACCATTCCCGAAGGTGACCATTCCCATTCCGCAGATCCGGCAGACCTTAAGGCTCTCAAATCCCGGCTTGCGCTGTTCGAGTCCATGGCCGGTTCAGCCCAAGCCATATCACAAAGGCCTGACCAGGAATGCGCCAAAGATTTCAGAAGAGGCGTATACACCAGAAGGGAACTTAAAAAAGGAGATACGCTGAAATCCGAAGACCTTCAGTTCACAAGGCCCGCATCGGATTTCACCCCCGATGATATTGATTTTCTCGAGGGAAAAATAGTAACAGAAGATTTACCGGTGAACGCTCCTGTCACAAAAAAAATTCTTGACTTTGGATAGTTGGTTTTTATGGTAGAGTCAATGCTGATTCAAGTGTAAATTAAAGGCAATTATAAACACATCCGATAGATAGCTGTAGCATAAGATAATTTGAAAAAGGGATGAACATGGAATCATGGAAATCAATTATAATCTCGCCTGACAATACCATACTTGATGCGATACGAGTCATCGACGGCAGTCACCCGCTGTTAACGGCATTGGTAGCAGATAACGAAATGAAATTGCTTGGTACAGTAACAGACGGTGACATTAGAAGGGGAATTTTGAACAGAATTTCTATGGATGCCCCGGTAAGCAAGATAATGCACACCCAGCCAATTGCACTAAACGTGTCTGACCACCCCAAAAAAATAAATGCTGTCTTTCATAAAAATTTAACCTGCCGGGCAATCCCGATTCTGGATGATCAAGGTAAAATCATCGCCATAAAACAGGGAAACACAGTCATTAACCAATCCATGCCAAATCCTGTATTTATAATGGCAGGCGGCCTGGGTACCCGTTTAAGACCACTGACCAATGACTGCCCCAAGCCAATGCTGCGTGTGGGAAACAAACCTATTTTAGAGATTATTCTCAATAACTTTATCGAAAATGGATTTTCCAACTTTTTCATATCCCTGAATTATAAAGCTGAGATGATAGAGGATTATTTTGGAGACGGCACACACTTGGGGGCTTGCATAACCTATATCAAAGAGAAAAAAAGGCTTGGTACCGCAGGCTCTCTAAGTCTCTTAGAGTCAAAGCCCAACCACCCGATTATTGTAATGAATGGAGACCTTTTGACAAAAGTCAATTTCTGTCAATTGCTTGAATACCATCATGCTCATAATGCTCAGGCCACATTGTGCATCAGGGAGCATGAATTTCAGTTACCCTTTGGCGTTGTGCAAATTGATAATTATAAGCTGACCGGCCTGAAAGAAAAACCCATTGAGACCATGTTCGTAAATGCTGGTATTTATACGATCAATCCGGATATCATTGATTTTATTCCCCTTAATCAATATTTTGACATGACCGATCTTTTCGAACAGCTTCTTGAAAAAGGCATAACTCCTTCAGCCTTTCCCATTAGAGAATACTGGCTTGATATCGGCCGGCTTAGTGAATATGAAAAAGCTGATCAGGTTTACATGGACATATTTCAAAAAAACTGTTTCACAGCCTAGTAAAGACTACAATGGATACACCTGACGTTATTACTATCCACCAACCTGATTTCCTGCCTTGGCTCGGTTTTTTTCATAGATGGCACCAGGCTGATCTCTTTATCATTCTTGACGATGTCCAATTTCTCAGAAGGGGATGGCACCACAGGGACAAAATTCTTATCCAGGGTAAATCGCATTGGCTGACGGTACCGGTAAAAAAAGGGGAGTTCCACAACAACATCAATGAAATTAAAATCATTAATGGAAATACATGGAAAATTAAACACCTCAACACAATTTATTCCGCTTATCAAAAAGCGCCCATGTTTGAGAAGTTTTTTCCGGCAATAGAGCGCATCTACCATAGTCCCTGCGACGGAACGTTGATGGGGTTCAATCTTCTTCTGCTCAAATCTATCGGAGGTATTTTAGGCATATCCACCCCCATCAAACTGTCTTCATCATGCGGAATTCAGGCAAAAAGCTCTGAGAAGCTGTTAATGCTTACAAATACAGTAAAAGGCAAGAATTATCTTACAGGCCTGGGTTCAAAAAACTATCTGGATGAAGCACTTTTTTCCGCCAATGGCATCGGAGTGATCTGGCATAATTTCATACATCCAGTATACAACCAGCTTTATAGCCCAATTTTTATACCGAACCTGTCCATTCTGGATATACTGATGAACCTGCCTGAAAAAGCCGTCATTGATTTTTTGAAAAAGGACTTATGAAAAAGATAGTGACCCAAGAAAGCAAAAAATACACCATCAGTCTATTTACGGATACCTTAAATTCTTGGATTATCCCGTGGGTAAATAAATTGGCGGAATTATTACGCCCTGTTCACAATGTGGCTGTATGCTACTGTAGATCAGAAATCCAGAGTGGGTCTTTTTTATTCATGCTGGGATGTACAAAAATTCTACCGCCTGAATATCTTGATTTAAATAAACATAATATTGTTATTCACGAAAGCGACCTGCCCAGAGGCAGGGGATGGTCTCCGGTATCATGGCAGGTTTTGGAAGGGAAAAATAAAATCCCTGTATCTCTTTTCGAAGCCGGACGGGATATGGATTCCGGAGATATTTATCTCAAAGATGAGATAATCCTGGAAGGAGGCGAATTATTGCCAGAAATTAAAAAAAAGCAGGGAATAAAAACCATTGAAATGATTATTGAATTCATTGATAAATGGCCGAATTTGGTTGCGGTCCCTCAAAGGGGAGAGGCAACCCTGTATCGCAAACGAACCATCAGGGATGATCGGCTTGATATTGATAAACCTTTAAAGCACCTCTTTAATCAATTAAGAATTGTAGATAATGAAAAATATCCAGCCTGGTTCGAAATAAACGGGATGCAATATCAGCTTAAAATTTATCCCGATTTGCGGACAGATCAAAAAGGAGAGGTCAAGAAATGAAAATACTGGGTATCAATCATGATATGTACATTTCATCCGCTGTTCTTATGGAAAACGGAAAAATTGCTGCCGGAGGGGCCGAAGAAAGATTTATCCGTGAGAAACAGACAAGAAATTTTCCAAGTCACGCCATAGAATTCTGCTTGAAAAAATCAGGCAATATAATAAAAGACATTGACTATATCACATCATCCTGGAACCCGGGAGTATATCTGAAAAACTATAATCCTTTATTTTCAGATAAAAGAAGATGGAAGGCTGAACATTTATTTTCTGTTCCGGATAATATATTCAAGCTATTTGATGAAAAAACCAAAAACAGTATTGATCACGTTGAACAGACCATTTTTATGGATAATACTTGCTGCAGGCTGGTTTATGTGACCCATCATTTGGCCCATGCAGCCAATGGTTTTTTCCCCTCCCCTTTTGAGACTGCTGCGATCTTAACGGCAGATGCACAGGGAGAACTTGAAGCCACCACCTTCTGCCTGGGTAAGGGGAATAAGATAAATAAAATAAAAAGCATTGATTACCCCCAGTCGATGGGGGCTTTTTACAGCACAATAACCGAGTATTTAGGTTTCAGACCCAATTCAGATGAATGGAAAGTCATGGCCTTGGCAGGGTTTCACAAGGGGGGAGACGAGTATTATAAAAAATTCAAAGAAAACCTGTTCAGCCTTCAGCCTGATGGAGAATACGAATTTGACCTGACATATTTTCAAGGCTATAACCATGAACAGCCCCACCTTTTTACCGAAAAGCTGGTCAGACTGCTCGGCCCGGCTCACAGCCCAAGAGCGCCTGTTGAAGACCGTCATTACGCGATTGCAGCGGCACTTCAGCAATCCTCAGAGGAAATTGCCGTTCATATGCTCAATTGGCTGTATAAAGAGACCCAATGCAAATCTCTTTGCCTCTCCGGCGGTTTTTTCATGAACTCAGTTTTCAACGGCAGAGTTTTGAGTTTAACCCCATTTGAAGATCTTTTCATCTCACCCTGCCCTGATGACAGCGGAAATTCAATAGGTGCGGCCCTTTACCTTCATCATCATATTTTGGGCAATACAAAAAGACATGCCCTTACCCACAATTTTTTCGGGCCTGAATATTCCGACCGCGAAATAGAATCCGTCATCAATAAATTTGGAATCCGCTACCGGGTCGAACAAAATATTGAAAAAGCATGCGCTGAATTCATTGCAGAGGGAAAACTTGTGGGATGGTTTCAAGGAAGAATGGAGTTCGGCCAGCGGGCCCTTGGCAACAGGTCGATACTGGCTGATCCAAGAGACCCATCGACAAAGGATAAGGTAAATATGGCTGTCAAGTTTCGTGAGAGCTTCAGGCCTTTTGCCCCTGCTGTACTTGAAGAAGACGCCAAGGATTATTTTAAGTTTGGGCCCAACTCTTCCGTTCCCTTCATGGAAAAAGTATATATGATCCCGGAAGACAAAAGGGCACAAATCCCGGCTGTCACCCATGTGGATGGATCCGGAAGACTTCAGACTGTATCAAAGGCAGCTAATCCGCGCTTTCACAAAATGATATGTGAATTCAAAGCGTTAACCGGCCTTCCAATTGTACTCAATACCTCTTTTAACCTGAACGGGGAAGCTATTGTATGCACGCCTGAAGATGCCCTGCGTACCTTTTTCTCATGTGGCCTGGACATCCTGATCATGGGACAACACATCATAACCAAAGGATAAGACATGACAACGAACCAGCCTGCCATTCATCCCAGGGAAGAGGGATTCAAAAAAAACTGGACTGATAAAAAAGACGGCATCATGTCCGTTGAAGAGGCACAATACAGTTATGACACCAGCCAAAGGGAGCAAAAATTCATAGAAAGCCAGTTCCCGACAGCCGAGGAAAAGGAGAGATACAGTAAATACAGAAAGGAGTGGTACCGGCGGGCCAAGGAATTCGATCCGGGTCCGGCTCCCCTGGCCGTAACTTGCGAACTGGTCAGCACCTGCAATCTTGCATGCAAAATGTGCTATACAGTAACAGAAGAATTTCAACGATCGGTCATCGGGGCCCAGCGCATGCTGCCCTGGAAAATTGTAAAGGCCGTGATTGATGAATGCGCGGAGCTCGGAGTGCCCTCAATGCTCTTCAGCTGGCGCGGCGAGTCCCTGATGTACCGCTCAAGGGATGGAGAAAAAAACGTTGATTTCGGGGATGTCCTTCTCTATGCCCGCAAAAAAGGAATTCTGGAGATCACCTCCCTGACAAACGGACATATGCTGAACAAGAAACTGGCCGAAAAAATTATTCGGGCCGAGCCCAACTGGATCAGTTTTTCAGTTGACGGTCTGGAACAGGCATACAACAAGATCAGGATACCTAAAAAAAAACAACAGGATTTCAACGGATTCACCCACGTAATCCAGAATATAAAAACTCTGATCCGCCTGAGAAATGAGGCCGGTAAAACAAGACCCCAAATCCGTGTTAATGCAGTATATCCAGCCATTGCTGAAGATCCCAAGGCCTATTATGAATTTATGAAGGCAATCGGCGTCGACTGGATCACAATCAATGAATTAATGGATATGCGAGGAGAAGATGTCCCTGAAGAGTCGATAATGGAAAACTGGGCCTGCCAGTATCCTTTTCAACGACTTACCATATCTGCCAACGGAATACTTTTACCCTGCACCGGCGCCCACAATGAAGAGCCCCCTCTTATTATAGGTCGCTATAGAAACAGCTCGAACAAACAGGTGGTATCCGAAAACGGCAAGACCCGAACGATAAAAGAAACTGAAAAGTCCATTGTCGAGGCATGGACATCAGAAAAAACAAACCTGATTCGAAAATTACACAAAGAGGGCAAACGGAAAAAGATAAATCCGGGATGTAAATACTGCAGGCACGGTGTACAAAAAAAAGGGGCGCAATGGGTTCCGAAAGAATGGGATATGGAAACAATGGAATGGAAGGGTACGATGTGGAGAACATAAAATGAATAAAAAAAAGCCCATAGTACATATCGGATTTCCCAAAACAGCCACGACATGGATGCAAAAATATCTTTTTATACCAAACCAGGGTTTTCATGTTATTCCAAGAAACTATCTCATAAGTGTTCTGGACAAGCGGGATATATTGAACAAAAACTACTATAAAAAAAATATTATAAATCAAATAAACAAAACGATCCAAAACTGCCCTGATCATCTTATCCCCGTTGCCACCTGGGAAGGGTTTGCCATGAACATGTATGACCTAAATGTTGAAAATTATTACAAGAGGACAGCCCACCAAATCGCCATGCATTTTCCGGGGGCAAAAATCCTTCTGGCCATTCGAGAACAAAATGCGATGCTGTCGTCATTGTATAACCAGGCACTTGACTCATTTCTTATCACAACAGATTTTAAATCCTATTTGCAATGTAAATCTCCTTTTTTGCAATCCCTTCGCGCCCTTGAATATCATGGTATCATTGCATATTATCAACAACTTTTTAGGCCGGAGAATGTCTTGGTATGGCCCCATGAGAAATTCTGCAGTTCCCCGGTAACCGTACTTCAAAAAATTAAGGATTTCACCGGAGCAAAGATGGATATCAATGGCATGGATACCCAAAAAAAAATATTAACAAAAGAAGGAAAACACTATGCCTATCATTTCAGCAGGAATTTAGCCCCCGTTTTAAAATTTTTGGATTTGTTTATCGCCCCAGTCCAGCAAAAAAAAGGAATTTCAGCCTTTAAAATGACACAAATCGCTGAATTTACACGATCACAGATTGCCCGGATCGTTCCATCCTCCCTGGAAGCATCCCATAGAGAGTGGCGGATAAAAGTAATGAAAAATATGATATGCGCCTATTATGCACAAAGTAATGCCCTAACGGCTGATTTGATAAAAACAGACTTGCATCCGTACGGGTACGTGATGCCCCCCGAAAAAGCCGTAAAGGAGCTTCCATGAACCTGAAAAATGAGATGGATATCATTGAACGGTATTATTTGTATAACCGTGTCGGGAACAGTGACGGCTTTGCTGCCTCCATCCAAGACCTACAACAGCACATTGACCTTGAGATTCAGAATTATGAGCCCGGCACCCGGATCTGCCACTGGGAAATCCCCCAGAGATGGTACCTGGACAGCGCCGGGATTTATGACACATCCGGAAAACCTGTATGGGACCTCACCCGTCACCCCCTTGCAGTATGGGCGTACAGCCAACCATTTTCAGGCACTTTGCGCAAAACGGAATTGAAACAACATGTTTTCACCAACCCCTCCCATCCTACACGGATACCATTTCGCTTTCATATGATGTTCCGCCACTGGGAAAAAGACTGGGGATTTTCCATGCCCCACCAGACATTTGAAGCTCTGGCGGACAAGACCTATAATATAATTATCAAGTCTAGATTTACAAAAGAACCAATGCAAACATTCACCTACGAG
Organism: Desulfobacter latus; assembly: GCF_013389365.1. GTDB lineage: Bacteria > Desulfobacterota > Desulfobacteria > Desulfobacterales > Desulfobacteraceae > Desulfobacter > Desulfobacter latus. Next base: position 40,584 of record NZ_JACADJ010000021.1, on the reverse strand, counting down.
TCTAAAGGTAAAAGTAAAGAAGTGGTACTTATAGTCGCTCATTGGTGCCACCCCGGTCAGGCAAACGATGGATTGAGCGGTGCCGCAGTAGGAATAAAGCTCATCGATGAATTAAAAAAGAAAAATCATTACTATACCTATCGGTTTATAGGAGTACCGGAACTTATCGGTTCAATGGCATATCTTGACCTTCTGACGCATTCGGGTGAAGCGGATGCGCTAAAAGCTGTATTAGGCTTAAATTTTTTAGGTCATAAAGATTCAATGCTCTTATTTAAAAGTATCAGGAACAGATCGCGCTTGGACGATTATCTGTACGACACACTGATTAATTCTGGAATATCATTTCAGTCCCTAAAATTCAAAGAACTCGTTGATACCAACCCTGCTCTGACCAGCAAAAAAAATGGGATACCGCCTGTTTATATGGGAGGGGGAACAGGGGACGAAGCGCCATTTGAAGCTCCTGGTTTTGCAATCCCCACGACAGCGCTCACCAGAAAAACGCCCTATCCAGAATACCATACGGATGCTGATAATCCATCATTTGTATCTTTAGATCACCTCAGTGAAGCCAGGGCAATTCTCATGTCCGCCATTGACATATTGGAGCAGGACTGGATTCCCATCCCGAAGTTTAAAGGACTACCCTGTCTTAGCCATCCAGAAATCAATCTTTTCAAACGCCCTCTCAGGGAATCGGGTATGCCCAGAAAAGATGTCGACATAACTCCTGAAATTGACTATCATCAATTATCAACCTATATAATTTATGACTTCGATCAGAAATTATCCGTATTTGAACTTTCCCGTAAATATAATTTACCTTTCAATATTATGAAGGCCTATCTTGAGCAATGGGAAGTTAAAGGTTTACTCAAACGAAGTCGTTGTCCAATGATTAAGCATAACGTTGAATGATCACAATGAAAACGGATACTCTGCTTAGAACATGTTTTAAAACCCAATTACCGGACAGACTCATCATACGGGTTGACAGCGGTGCAAAGGAAGGACTTTCATTCGGTCATTTGTCAAGATGTATCACCCTGGCAAACAGGCTGAAACACATGAACAAAACCATTATTCTTTTCATCATGGCCAATTATCCCGAAGGGGTAGAGTTTGCGCGGCAAAACGGTATGGATGTAAAAACCATTCCCATTGATACACCCCCCAAAGAAACAGAGAACTTCTGGTATAAGGAGATAAAGCGCTTTAAACCGGACTGGACTTTTATTGATCTGCCATACCCCGGCGACTATGACCCGATATGCAGTAAGATAAAGCAATTTGGCTCGAAAGTGCTGTTCATTGACGACACAAGATTTATCAATGTCAATGCAGATATAATCTTGAATACCAGCGTTCTTGCTCCAAAAAAAATGCGGATCCGCCAGACTGATACGAGATATTATCTGGGACCTGATTTTTTTTTCTTTGATTCGCCTGATTTTATTCCCCAAAAAAAGGATAAGCTGCAGGTCATTGTCAGCTTTGGGGGCTCGGATCCGGCAGAGCTCAGCCGGCGCGTTATCCATGTAATTACAAATACTCAATTTTCCCAGCCCTTTGACCTGTCACTGGTACTCGGCCCCGGATATAAAAAGCTCCATCCTGCTGCCGTTCAAACATTTAAAACGAATGAAAAAATCAACATTATAGATTCACCAAAAAATATTTATCCCTATTTTATGGTTTCAGATCTTGCGATCTGCGCAGGGGGCAGGACTTTATACGAACTAAATGAGTTGGGTACCCCTGCTCTGGCTATCGCAAGCATTCATCATGAAAAAGAAGTGGTCAAACAATTTTTAAAGAACCGGATAATTTCTGAAGGACTTGTAAATTGGAATGAGAAAAAATTTATTTGCGCTTTTGCCCGGGACTTAAAGCGAATCTCAAAAGACAGACAGCAACTTTGAGGATATAATGATACGAACAATACCCAAGATAAAAATCGGGATCGATTTTGACAATACCATCATCTGTTATGATAACGTGTTTAACGTTGCCGGTATTGAAAAAAAAATCATACCAAAAACACTACCTTACGGCAAACATCATGTCCGCAGCTACCTTAGACAAAATGGAAACGAAGAAGAATGGATAAAACTCCAGGGCTATGTTTATGGAAAGAAACTCAATGAAGCTTTTGCTTATGACGGAGTAAAACCGTTTATCTCTTATTGTGAAAAAGAAAACATTGAGTATTGCATCATAAGCCATAAAACACGATATCCATATTCTGGGCCGGCTTATGATCTCCATCAATCGGCTCGAGACTGGCTGATTCGACATAACCTGCAAAAAAACATTTTTTTTGAATTGACCAAAGAAGAAAAAATTGAGCGCATTGCCGAACAAAAATGCACTCACTTTATCGACGATTTACCGGAGTTCCTGACGCTTCCCGGCTTCCCGGAAAACCTTACCAGAATTCTTTTTAACCCGTTTGCTCTGAACCTTGCACAAAATTTGCCCCCTGATATAAAAATAATGCAATCCTGGAAAGAAATCCAAAGTATGATGGAAAAAGAAACAGGGTTAAAGAAGCATTCATTATTTGAATTGAATACCGAAAACATGTAAAGACACCCATGCAACCCACTGAAAAAGAAAACATCTCCACTAAGATTGAAGAATTCATGACATCCATAGATCTCAATTCTCAGTTTCAACTATACCCGATTTTTCACGGCGGCAATAACAGGGCCTGGAAGATCAAAACCGAGACAAATACATACTTTTTAAAACACTATTTTGTTTCCGATCAGGATAAACGAGATCGATTTGGAACTGAAATCACTTTCATTAATTTCATGCAAAAGCTTGGGATACGTGCAATACCCAGCCCCATTGCTGCAAACAGGGCGCATAACCTGGGATTGTTCTCTTTTCTTCCGGGTCAGAGACTGGATACAACCCCAATCAAATTACCGTTTATTCAGCAGTCCCTGGCTTTTTTAAAGCAATTAAACTCAGATAGAACGAGTATTGAAAGCCAGGCTTTGCCCTTGGCATCAGACGCATGCTTTACAATAAAAGACCATATGCTCTCGCTTCAATCCAGATTGGATCGGCTCATGAATATCCAGATTAACGATCGTCTCGACCAAAATGCGATCGACTTTGTTGCAAATGATCTCGTTAAAGAATGGGTATTAATCCATAGAACTATTGAAGAGAGCAGCAAAAAAGCAGAAATCCATATTGAACAATCAATATGTGGGGCGGATAGAATGATATCCCCATCAGACTTTGGGTTTCATAATGTCATCCTCTCACCAAAAGGTGAATTATTTTTTGTTGATTTTGAATATGCCGGCTGGGACGATCCGGCAAAATTAATTTGTGATTTTTTCTGCCAACCCGATATTTCAACACCGTTCAATTATTTTTCTTATTATATAGATGAAATACAAGCAATGATTGGCGGGGGGCAGGATCTAACCAACAGGGTTAAACTTCTTTTTCCTTTGTACCGGTTAAAGTGGTGCTGTATTATACTCAATGATTTTATTCAGAATGAAAAAGAAAGAAAAGATTTTGCCTTTTTTAAAAAAGACAGAAGAGAAAAACAGTTTTATAAGGCAGTTAAATATATTAAAGGACACTAAAAATGGCCTATGTTGATTTTGTTACAAAAAACCACAAAAGCACAAAACGCGATTACCTTGCCAGAGTAAATGAATATCCAAAAGACAAGGCTGCTGAAAAAGCAAAACAATGGGGATATGATTATTGGGACGGAGATCGGAAAATATGCTATGGCGGATATCATTACGACGGCAGATGGAGAACAGTGGTTCAGGACATGGTCAACCACTATCAGTTAAAACCGGAGAGCAAGGTATTGGATGTTGGTTGCGGCAAAGGGTTTCTTTTATATGACTTCACCCAGGTCCTGCCCGGTATAGATGTTACAGGGATTGATATTTCAGAATATGCCATTGAAAATGCAAAGCAAGAGGTCAAACCCTATTTACAGCAATGCCACGCCAAATCACTGCCATTTGAGGACAACACATTTGACCTGGTTGTTTCCATCACCACGTTACACAACCTTTATTGCCATGATTTTTACGATGCACTGAAAGAAATCCAGCGGGTCAGTAAAAAAAACAGCTATATCTGCGTTGAGTCATATCGCAATGAGCAGGAAAAGGTTAATCTTTTATATTGGCAGGTAACCTGTGAAATGCTTTGCACCCCCACAGAATGGGAGTGGTGGTTTGAGAAAACAGGCTATACAGGCGACCATTCTTTTATATATTTCGAGTAAAAGGTTCGATCATGAATTTTCCTAAAGAAACTAAAGCTGCGATATTGGTAGAGCAGAAAGCTCCCCTTGAAATCAGAAACATACAATTGCCCCAACAATTAGAATATGGCCATGTTCTGGTCAAAGTCCATTACAGCGGCATCTGCGGCTCCCAATTGGGAGAGATTGACGGTGTTAAAGGTCATGATCCCTTCTTGCCCCATCTGCTGGGGCATGAAGGGTCGGGCGAAGTTATGGCGACAGGGGCAGGTGTGAATACGGTATCCCCTGGAGACAAAGTGGTGATGCATTGGCGTAAAGGAGCTGGTATAGAATCCCAGGTCCCCAAATATATGTGGGAGGATAAACCTGTTAATGCCGGATTTGTTACGACCTTTAACGAACATGCGGTTGTTTCCGAAAACAGGGTAACCAAAATTCCGGAAAGTTTCCCTATGGATATTGCACCCCTTTTCGGATGTGCCGTAACAACGGGGCTTGGCGTGATCAACAACAATGCAAAACTGAAAATTGGTGAATCCATCGTCGTTTTTGGTGCAGGCGGTGTTGGCCTGAATGTGATCCAAGGCGCTTCCATGGTATCCGGGTATCCAATCATCGCTGTTGATATCTTTGATTCAAGACTGGCCTTGGCAAAAAAATTTGGTGCCACCCACCTGATCAACTCACAGAATAAAGACCCGGAAAAAGCCATACGTAAATTGACAGGAAAAAAGGGAGCCGATGTTGTTGTCGACAATACCGGTAACACGGATGTGATAAACCTAGCCTATCAGTTAACATCTCCCGATGGAAAAACAATACTTGTGGGGGTTCCCAGAAAAGGGGATCATATATCCATTTATTCACTCCCGCTTCACTTTGGAAAACAGATAATCGGCTCCCATGGTGGAGAAACAGATCCGGCAAAGGATATTCCCAATTACATCAAGCTATATGAAAATAATAAACTCAAACTGAATGATCTCATAACAGATACCTTTGAACTGAAGGACATCAATTCAGCCATTGACGGCATCCGTAACGGTACCATTTCCGGTCGTTGCCTAATAAAGATGGATAACAATGGGACATAATCCAGCACCTGTTTATACATGGATAAAAACCCGGGCAAAAAACAAAAAAATCGTTTTTGTTTCCGGGATTTTCAATATCATCCATCCGGGGCATCTACGCCTCATGCGTTTTGCAGCTGAATGCGGAGAATATCTTGTTGTAGGCATTCACGGTAATAATTGCCTAACCGGCGCCTTTCTGGATGAAACATTGCGCATTGAAGGTATAAAGGCAATCACCTGGGTGGATTACGCATTTATTCTTGATACCTCTGCAGACAATTTTATAAAAGAACTTAAGCCGGATATTGTGGTAAAGGGAAAGGAGCATGAAGATCATTACAATCCGGAGGCAGATATTGTTGAATCATATGGGGGGAAATTAATTTTCAGCTCCGGCGATATGACTTTTTCCCTGGGAGAACTGCTTCAGGATGAATCGGAAAGAATCCGACTGCCCATCATAAAAAAAGAAAATGATTTTATGCTGCGCCATTCGTTTGGGCAGAATGATTTAATTAAAATTATAGCCAATTTCAAACAGCTCAAGACTATTGTGCTGGGAGAAATTATCGTAGATGAATATATCAGTTGCGACCCAGTCGGCATGAGCAGAGAGGAACCCTGCATTGTTGTCACGCCTGTAACCCGGAAAAAATATATTGGAGGCGCCGGAATTGTTGCAGCCCATGCCAAAAGCCTGGGAGCAGATGTGTCATTTTTATCCATTGTCGGAGAAGACACCACCGCAAACTTTGTTAGATCAAAATTGGATGAGTACGGCGTAAAGCACTTCATATATAATGATGAAAGCCGGCCGACAATATTAAAACAAAAGTTCAGAAGTGACGGCAAAAGCCTTTTGCGGGTAAACCATCTAAGACATCATCCCATCAGCAAGCCGCTTCAAAAACGCATTACCAACCAGTTCAACAAAATGTTGGATTCAACAGATTTGGTAATTTTTTCCGACTTCAACTACGGCGGCTTGCCCACACCAATGATCCAAACGATTATCAAAACATGCCAGAAAAAGGACATTCTAATGATGGCTGACAGCCAGTCTTCTTCTCAAATTGGTGATGTTTCCCGCTTTACCAATATGAAGCTTTTGACCCCGACAGAAAGGGAAGCGAGGCTTGCAGTCAGAGATTTTGAATCAGGACTGGTGGTTCTTGCTGAAAAACTGAGAAAAAAATCTAAGGCCGAAAATATATTCATCACTTTGAACAAGGAGGGTATGCTCATCCATGCAGGTCAATCCGGAACTAGCCAATGGCTCACCGATAGAATCAGTGCTATGAACATAGCGCCCCAGGATCCATCCGGCGCAGGGGACTCTCTTTTAATAACATCCGGATTGGCCATGGCCTCTGGTACAGATATTTGGCAGGCTGCCTATCTTGGCTCCCTCGCTGCAGCCTGTCAGGTTGAACGAACCGGAAACATTCCCTTGACCCCTGCTGACATGATCCGGAAATTATCCCGATGAAAGCGCTTCTCTTATCTGCCGGGTACGGCACCCGACTCAGGCCGCTAACCTATAGTACCCCCAAATGCCTTGTCACCATAAAAGGCAAACCCTTAATGGCTTACTGGCTTGAAATGTTCGATAAAGCAAACATAACGCCTGTATTGATTAATCTCCACTATCTACCGGATGTGGTTACCTCATATATTGCCCAAAGCCCTTATAAAGGTATTATAAAAACGGTTTATGAAAAAGAATTGCTGGGTACTGGGGGCACCCTTTTAAAAAACAGATCATTCTTCCAGGGAGAACCCGTCTTTATGGCGCACGGTGATAACCTGTCAGTCTTTGATATGAATCAATTCATCAAAACCCACAATCAAAGACCGGATGGCTGCGAAGTTACCATGATGACATTTGAGACCGACCACCCTTCAAGCTGCGGCATCGTGGAGTTGAAAAAAAACGGTGTTGTGTGCGGTTTTCATGAAAAAGTCCAGAACCCGCCTGGAAAACTTGCCAATGGTGCTGTCTATATCATTGAACCTTCTGTTCTCGATTTCCTTGATAGTCTTGGAAAAGAGCAGATTGATTTCAGCACCGAGGTTCTCTCTAAATACCTGGGTAAAATATACACTTTCCACAATGATAAATATCATCGAGATATAGGAACTCCGGAAAGCTATGAAAAGGCTATAAAGGGCTTTCTTCCATGAATTTGAGGTTAAATATTGGGCATCCTTCATTTACCGGTTTACACTTTTTGGAGCAAGCACCCTATTGTTTGGGAATCATTCCCCAAAAAGTGTAAAGTACTTTTGGGGTGATATGAAGGATGCCAAATATTGCAGTAAAATGTCATTTTTAAATCCCAGGCAGTGTCTATATTGGCATCAGTTATATTCAAAGACCGCTTCTAAAATGATGAACACATCGTTTCAGGTGAACATCTTTCTCAATCATATATTGCATGGCGTTTTTGTCCGTCGGATGGGTATGAACCAGCTGTTCTTCGATTTGATACGGGGTGTCCACCAGATGGGGATGTCTCCTGAGGTATACAGTAGATATATGGGGGCCGTAAACCCAAGCATCCTCTCCATAGCCGCTGATAATCTTACTTTTATGCAGGTTATACATCATAGAGGCAAATTTTAACTGGTGCTCATCATGTTGGTCCACTGGCGTACCATTGTCAAGATCCGATACCATCTCTTTCGTGGATTCAAGGATTTCATCCTCGGAATTATTGACTATCTTAATCCCGTTTTCCTCGTAAAAAGAAGAATATCCCGAAAAAACTCCGGGAAACCGCATCTCTTCTATTCTCAATTCCCGCTTAAGTTTTTCTGAGTGCATTCTTTTGGGAATATAACGGTCCATCCGGTGGATAAAGTGTGGCCCGGTGGATATTGAATTGATGGCAAGTTTAGGGGTTTTTCCAAATACAGTTGCCATATCATAGGGTCCAGATGACGTGCAGATCATAAATCGTGATTCCGCAACAAACCACAAATCAAAAAAATCGTTTTTGTACCCACAAAAAGGCAGGTCGATAAGGTTGTCTCTGGGCTGCAGTTTTTTCATGCTCGGATCTCCGATCCGGACCACCGTGTGCCCCGTCTCTATCAGATAGTCAATTGCTTTTTCATAAGTACGGATGTCCGCACTCCTGTAAGTATGATAAGATAGCTGAGGAATATATCCATCCTCTCTGACGTGGAGGGTAACAATCTTGGAAGCATCTTTAATTTTAAAAATTTCATAGATCTTGTGCCCGGTATCTATTTCTTCCTTGGTAAATTTGTAAAAGCGGGGGGTTATTTCATTGTTCCGCCACCTGTAATAAAATCTAAACAGTTCATAGGGGGGATGGAATGTGATGACACGCAGTTGCTTGCCATTTTCGCTCTTGACGCTCCGGCTGTTTGCGACTTCATCAAAGTTGTCTATCGGTTTTATATGGTAGTAACGTTGTAAAATCTTATACATAGCCATATTGCATGGAGCACGGTTGGATGGGTGACATATCAGGGTAGTTTCAGGGTTTTCGATTTGAGGTTGTAATGCGAAAAACAACTCCATGGTCATATGCCCGATGCGGTTTATGTTCAACAGCATATAAAGTGTTTCAATTTCAGCCATTCAATTCTCCGTGGTGTGTGATGGGTACCGATTTTTTTAAATTTTTAATTAGCATGATAATTGGCCATGGTATTTTTTAAATAAGCTAAACCATTTTCCGGGTTTTCCCGGTCAGGTGAAAACGTTGCCCACTCTGTTGGTTCTCCTCCATAGCGGGTTTCAAAGTACAGGCTTTTGGTACTTGCTGAAAAAACGGTATGCAGCAGTCCATTATTAATTTCGATTTGGGGTGCAAGATTGGAAATATTGAACGGATTGACAGAATCCAAAGGTTTCAGATCTATTACATCCTTACACTCTCCTGAATTATCAAAATATAATAACCTGAGTTCACCCTCCAGAACGGTTAGGTGTTTTTTTGCATGGCGCTGTCGATGCGGAGGAATATAGCTCTCTTTTTTCATGCCGATAATCATCTTTGATTCCGTCAGATCCTTTGGGTCATGCAAGCAAAGTCTGGCCCTCGACCAAGAGGCGGCTTCAACTAGTTCCCACAGCCATGTAATTTTTTTTTCGTTTACGTACTTTATGAACCTAGCTGGTGACTTTTCATTCATGTCGGTTTTCCGGTCAATTGTACAATGTGATTCGCAACTTTCGCTGCCTGTAATCCGGATAGCACTTCGCTTATTGGAAGAACTATTAATTTTTCATAATTAGAGCGGCACCACTCGGCATCATGCTTGTAATCATGATATGCAGGCTGCATCGGAAGGTAATCCGAATCTCTTATTTTACACTCAATTCCCAAATCCGAAAGTGTTTGGAAAATATGGTCCCTGTTTTCCAGCTTTATAATATAGGAAAAATATACATGGCGTTCATTAGGTCTCACTTCCGGCACTATGACATTGGATGTTGAAAAAATATCATTGTATATCCGGGCATTTTTGCATCTTATTTTTTGTCTGGTTTCATGGCTTTCCATTCGCTTCAATAAAACTGCAGCCTGTACCGTATCCAGCCGGCCATTATGGGAAGGTGTCTTACATACGGATTTATCAATCATGCCGTTATATCGGAGTGAAATCAGGCGATTCCGCAATTTTTCAGTGTCCGTTAAAATGATACCTGCCTCGCCAATGCCACCTAAGTTTTTCATGGGATTTAAGCTGATACAGGATAACATACCGTATTGTCCGGCTTTGATGCCGTTATAATGAGCACCATAGGCCTGGGAGGCATCTTCGATAACAATCAGTCCGTATTTTTCCGATATATCCATTAAGGCATCAGCTTCACATAATTTTCCGGCATAGTCAACGGCAAGAATGGCTTTTGTTGCAGGTGTAATCAAGCCTTCTATAGTTTTGGGGTCAATCGTTAAATCAGGAGATGTATCCGCAAAAACGGGTTTGGCGCCTGCCAGGGCAATGGCGTTTGCGGTGGCGATCCAACTATAAGCGGACGTAATCACCTCATCCCCCCTGCCTATATCCAGGGCGCGTAACGCCAGGATCAAAGCATCTGTGCCGGATCCCACCCCAATGCCATATTTCCTGGAACATGCATGTGCCATTTTTCTTTCGAATTCATCGACTTCCGGTCCCAGTATTAATCTACCATGGCTTAAAACACGATCAATGGCGGCAAGGATATCTTCCTTCTCATGGCTGTCAATGGTGAGGTCCATAAAGGGGATTTTATTCATATGGTTTTTCCTTGGTCTTAAAAACAGTTTTAGGGGCTATGCCGGTTCTCTACAATCGGGCGTCATAGTGTAAGGAGGCGGTAAAAATTTAATTTTGGTCATGTGTGCCAATCGTTTCATTATTTTTTCAGCCGGCTGGGGTGGGATTGCCAGAATCACTATAATCTCTTCCGTCACCTCTTCGGGCAACAAAACAGGCACTTTTTGGATAATTTTTTTGTGTAATTTTTTATTTTCATCCAGGAAAAATCTCAGGTTCGCCTTTAAGATGTGGGCCATCCATCGTCCTACATACGCGGTGCCAAACACTGCAACAGGGACTTTTTTCGCGTTTATGAGTTCAAGGTTGGTAAGTGATTTTGTAAAGAGAGATTGGTTTGTTTTCATCGTTTCTAAAGTCCGGTCTTTTATCAGATCAAATCCCGGGTCCCTCCTGATGGGACAGTTATCGGCTTTACGGGCAATAACGGAAATTTCTTTTGGGATCCAGTCCAGTTTTAGGTCATATACGGACAACCGACTGTCCTCCAGTAATTTAACAAGACCCGGTAATGAAAAATTAAAATGCTGTTCAAAAAGTAGCGGTAGATAGGGATTTTTTTCAAGATTGTTGCACTGGAGAAATAAAAGCCCGTCAGGTTTGAGGCGTTTTTCGATAAATGACAGCAGCGCCCCAGGCTCGTCAATATGTTCTAAAACATGAGTCAGGAATATTAGGTCAAAACTGCCTTTAACGTCGCTGAGGTTTCCGCAATGGTATGACGTCGCAGGGGCAATGGATTCAACGACAGTTCTGAATCGCTCTGAGATATCATATCCGTGGAGTTCCCACAGGGGCATGGCCTTGAAAAAAAAACGGAGCAGAGATCCGAAGTGGCAGCCTATGTCCAAGGCACGTCCCTGCCGGGGGACATCTATTTTATTGAACAGATGGGTGAGGAGGTGTTTTGACTTTTCAATTCCTTCTTTATCAATGTCGTAAGCGACTCTGGTTTCCTGGTGGCTCTCGATACTATGCAATACATAGGTGTTATATATTTTTTTAATATTTTTTTTGTCTTGGGGACTCCGTATTTTAAATATATTATAGCATGATTCACAGAAAAAATTAGTGATAGGATATTCCATCACTGTGGCGTCACTTGCCACACTTATGTTTGAATTAAAAAAATGGCGGGTGTCAGCTGACTGGCAAAGCGGGCAGCTGCTTATAGTCATTTTCCTGTCTCCCTTTCATTTTATTTTTCAGGTATTATAAATATCCACTGATTTCCTCGACTTATACCAGTATATTATTCATAGCATACCAAAAAATGTTTCAGAGAATCAAGATCAATGCATATTCACTACAGCAATTCTCAATTTGGATTTTATCTTTACATATCAAATCTTTAACCCATTTGGTTGATTTTAACCAAAGTCATGTTTTCTCATTTTTCCATCGATTTGCTTTGAAATTCAAATTTTAGTTTTTTATTGTCAAAAAAAAATTTTAGCATATTTGATTGAAAAAATTGAGAATTTTTGGGTTGTTCCAAATTTAGAATTGCTGTATTCACTAAATATGGCTCACCATAAAATTTAAAGAGGATACTTTTATTGCAATAACAGCGAATGAAAGGTAGCGTTCGACTTTTTTTTAAAGCCGTGCCTTTGAGGGGTTGTAATTGAGGCTGTATTATGGCAATTGTATTTATCAAATCAATTGGTGAGCCTATTCCAGAGATTGGATCGAAGGAGCGTTTTTCAAAAGTCTCTGGCACTGGTTTAGTTGAATAGGTGATTTATATTGCTGAAAATATTCTTCTTGAGTGTGCAAAAATCAGCAAAAACAAGCCTATTTCGAACTGACGTGATTGATCAAGGTGATTCAAGCTGTTCTGAAAGCCTTGATTTTAAAGACTGTCCAGATTTAGCTGATTACCTATTCAACTGAACCAGTGCCAGGTCTCTTGTATACAAATAAACTGTGGTGAAATGAATTATATAGGAAAATAGGAGAAAAGCATTGGTTGAAAGATATCGTTTCCTATTTAACCCCCAAATGGCGGATATAGTAACCTGCAGCCTCGGAAATATCGAGGGCAGAGGCGAGGAAGAGACGCTTGAATTGATCAAGAGACTAATGAGCCTTGATGCGGGCAAAATAGAATCCAGAGAGGTAGATGTGCTCTCGCAGGCATACGAAATGTTCCTAAGAGGGGAAAGGGTCATACTGCTTTGGGATGAAATGGCCAAACTGACAGAAATGTCATTCCTGGCTTCGTGCCTTCCCTTGAAAGCGCCGCTGGTAGATTTCTGTTGCGGATATGGCTACTGGATTAGTAAGACGCTGAAGAGAATAGATATCGGTATAGATATCTTTGAACAGGGAAGCAGGGAGCATGGTCGACCGCTATCTGGTTTCCTGGACAATGACTTTGCGAATAATACATATAGATGCGTACTCCAAGCGGACTGTACATCAAAATTGCCTATTCCCGATTGCAGTTGCGGTACTGTGACCTGTATCTCTGGGATGGAATACATAAGTAATTATAAAAGCTTGCTTGCCCAAGCATGGAGAATTCTGGAGGCAGGAGGAAAGTTCATCCTGACCGCCAATACAGACAAGAAAATCAGGTTTTATAAAAGGCTGTTACCAGCCCAATACGTCGAAAGTGAGTTCGAACGGAAACAGGTCGAGAACATAATTGATATAAAATCTTGGAGGGCCGTTCTGAAGGAGGCTGGATTTGAGATTATCAAAGAGATGGGCTACATGGATGCAACACATGCGTTCCTTCACATGCTCACGACCTATCCGAATTGCTACAAGACATTCTGGTCTCAAGATCGGCTGGCGGAGCTGGTGAGGAATGACCCTGAGGTGCTATCGCTCTGGAGAGACAAAGTGTTGCCATGGCTTATAGAATCCTGTGATGTCGATCAGGCAGGGGTAATAGCATTCCTTTGTGAGAAAAAAGAATATAGAAAACAGAAATGCATATGAATAAATTGAGAAAAGTGGCTGTGATCGGGTGGCATGACGGCTTTGCAGGATTCGTACAAGCGTTTGCTGAAGCCGAGGGGCTTTGGCAAGCTGAATGTTTCGTGGAACCGGAAGAAGAACTACCGGAGATCAATGCGGAGTTGGACTTTGCACGAAGACCCTGCTCACAGTTCGACTATCCCCAAAAAGGCAAGTTTAAAGGAAGAGATCTCATTGTATCCAGAGACTGGATCGGTGAAATTATGAAGCGAGATATTAGCGGAGTGGTTCTAACCGATCATGACATTCACCGTCGACGGAGGATTTTGAATGGGATCCGAGAATCCAAACTGGAGCTCGTCTCTACTATTTCTAATAATGCGCGAATAATGCAGGAAGTAAAACTGGAGCCCGGAGTAATTATATGCGCAAATGCGACCATCGAATATCGGGCAGAGATTGGGTCGGGGACATTTGTATGTGAAACGGGTTTTGTTGGCCATCATTCGGTGCTCAAGGAGTGCGTAGACATTGCCTGCGCAACAGTAGATTCAAACGTTCTCATAGAGGAATGCGCGACCCTCAATTCAGGGGCTGTCGTCATGTCACATGTAAAGGTGGGGAGCGGTGCGACAGTGGGAATTGGATCTGTCGTGATAGAAGACGTGCCGGAAGCTGTGACCGTTTTCGGGAATCCAGCCCGCATCGTTTGGAAAAAATTATAATCGAGCGGCCAGCAGGAGTCGTCAGAGAATGAGCAATATGGAAAAATACAAGAGCCTTTTTAAGGGATTCTACGAAGCAGCGGAAAAGTATGGAGCCCGTGATGCGCTGTATGTGGATGGCATGACCTATGTTTACGAGGAACTCGCTGAGAGGTCGCTCTGCTGGGCCGAAAGTATACACAAAGCCAATGAAAACCCTTATGTGCTGACGTTGGGATACCAGAGCTATTCCAACTACGTCTCGATGTTGGCGGCACTTGGCGCTGGCAAGGCATACGTTCCGCTCAATCCGAATTTTCCAAAGCAACGTTTGTTGAAGACCATGGAGATCGTTGAAGCAGGAACCTTGATTGTAGCTGCTGAGGGTGAGGCATCGCTCGACCAGCTTTTAAAGGAATACCAGGGGACGCTGGTAATACTACTGTGCGATAGTGATTCAAAGGCAGGCTGGGAAGGCCGTTACCCGCAACATCGATGGCTCAAGGCTGGCGAATGTAAATACTCTGGAGCCATGCGACAGGCTGCTCCAGAAGATCCCGCATACGTGCTTTTCACTTCGGGGAGTACAGGAGAGCCTAAGGGGATTGAGATCAGCAACAGGAATATATACAATTATTTGCGATTTATATTAGCGGAATATCCAATCTATACGGAAGATCGAATCAGTCAGATCTTTGATCCAACCTTCGACGTGAGCGTGTATGATATGTTTACTGGTTGGTGGAGTGGGGCTGCTGTTTACTCCCTTCCGCGTGCACAACGACTGCAATTGTCCTCATTTGTTAGAGATCACGAGCTAACGTGCTGGTGCTCGGTTCCCTCTTTGGCAAACGCGGTAAGACAAATACGACTCCTTGAGGGTGGAGGTCTCAAGACGCTGAGACAAAGTGTCTTCACTGGTGAAGCGCTCTCTATGAACACGGCGAGAACCTGGAAAAAAGCAGCCCCCCACTCCACCATTATAAATCTCTACGGTCCTACGGAGGTCACGATACAATTCGCACATTTTCAATGTGACGATCTCGACAAAGAATATCCACACAGCATGATGCCGATTGGATTCGTGTTTCCTTCGCAGAGTGGGAAGGTGATGAAAGAAGATGCGAGAGAGGCAGAGATTGGGCAGGCTGGTGAGCTGTACGTGAGCGGATCACAGGTCTCGAAGGGATACCTCAAAAATCGGGAACAAACAAAAAGTAGCTTTGTAAAGATTCCTGAATCAGATAATCTTTGGTACCGAACAGGAGACTTGGTGGAGATGGACGAGGAGGGATGCCTTTACTACCTCGGCAGAATCGACGACCAAGTTCAGATCAATGGATACCGAGTCGAACTCCAGGAAATCGAGGCCGTGCTTCGGCGTGCTGCGAAGACCGCGACAGCGGTCGTCATCCCATGGCCACCAGAGAGAAAAAACAACCCGGACTCCGTGTACGGATTCGTCCTGTCTGGAGGCAAATTAGATAAGAAAAAAATCAACGCATTGTGCAAGGAAGAGCTTCCAGAGTTCACAAGGCCTGCTGACATCTTCCCGATCGAAACCGTTCCAATAAATGCGAGCGGTAAGCTGGATAGAAAGGCCTTGTCGAAACAACTATCGGAGTTATTGTCATGACGAGAGGAGAGTGCCGAGAGATTATCGTGAGATGCATAAAAGAGATCGTTGGGAACGACGATCTCCCGAGTCAGATTGAAGACGACTACAATCTTATAAAGGCTGGAGTGGTGGATTCCTTAAAATTTGTGAAGCTCGTGCTGTTAATAGAAGACAAATGTGGAATAAAGTTAGAGCTTGAGAAACTCTCGAATGAAGAATTTGGTACAGTTAGGGGATTCATCATGTTGTTGGCAAAAGGTATTGAATGACCCGGTGACAGAGATGAAAAAGACTATAAACTGGTCAGCAGTGTATAGCTGGGACCCAAAATATTCATCGGGTGAGGGAGTGGCCTGCTACGAAAAATGTGACGGATATTGTTGCACGCCCTTCTTTGGGGATGAGTTGAAACTCATCAACGCGGAACCAGTGCTGCCGATGCTCGAGAGTGAGTATGAGTATTTGCTCTCTATAGGGGGGTTGGCCGGAGTCACGGACAATGTCAAGAGTGAAGTATATGAACCGGTGGAAGGCGCTGAAGTACGTGTATACTACGCGAAATGCTCATGTAGGGGGTTATGCAGTCCCCACGAATTCAGACCCTTCATATGTCAGGTCTATCCCTTTTTCCCCTTGATTGATGCCGAAGGGGAGATCGAGGGGTTTGAAATTGCTTCTCTTTTGGATATGTTCCACAAGAATGAGAATCCATGTTATTTGGCGGAGAAAAAAAGCATCAAGGTGCAAGAGAGAGTACGGAAACATCTCCAGCCCTTGATCAGAGGGAATCCTGAAATGATATTTCTGCTCAGAGCTGTGAGAACAATTACTGAGTTCATGAAGAGAGCTCTGAAGGAAACAGTTGAAATAAGAAACACTAAGAATAGAAGAAAGTTCTTAAGTTCATTTGAACGAAAAGTGTTTATGCGAGAGCCGTGGAGGAACGAAGAATTCCTAAAACGAATCGCCTCGGAATATATGAACGCCTTCAATGAGTAGGGAAGTAGAGACCTCGCTCATGTGCCAGAGGACGGACTTGATTTGACACCTTGCCAAAATTAAGGGTGATCCTATATTCCCGGGATTAACGCCAATTAATCCAGAAAAGGAGAATAACATGACCACCCAAAATCATGTTGTGACCAGCACTGTCAAGTCAAGTCTCGTTCAGAACAGATCATGTGAGCAGGGCGGCGTTATCATAATTCAACCTATTCATGGATTCCTGATCCCAGCCTGCCAGCCTATCCTTGCGATTGTAGATTGTTGCGAAAGGAGACTTACGGATCAGTAGATCCCCCTCATCAATATCTTGAGTGGATAGAAAGGTCCATACCTCGCACTTTTCGCACAGGGGGTGAGCGCCAGCATAATCACCAGCGAGGTGCTTCTCGCGTATTGTTCTTAGAACAGGAGATCTCCAAACTTCAAGCAAGCCGCTCTCTAAGACATTGCCGACAGGATTTGTACCTTCGTAATTAGCCTGGCATGGGCTACGCATGTTTCCGTCAAAATTGATCGTAGCTTGATCCATCATGAACTTGCAAGGTTTGCGTGGCATATCAATGGGCTCGGCGAGGACGAGATTGTCGAAATAGGTCGCAATCCGAACGAAATCGACATGCTGCAACCAGTAGTCAAGGAAAGCCTTCTCTTCGCTTTCGTTGTCACGCTGACGCGTAAAGGAGACACTCACTCTGGGTATCAAGCTGTCCCCGCGGGCCTTGAGAAGATTGAAAACAGCACCGTTGACCTTGTCAATGTCCTTAAAACCACGAATTTTCAACAAGGAATCAGGAAAAAACGCGTCTATACTCACTGTGATTGAATCAACACCTATATCAACGAGTTCGGAGGCCAAAGAGGGTGTAATGAGCGTGCCATTCGTGTTGATCGAAATGGGCATGCCTCGGTCTTTAATCGCACGGTAATAGCGTCCGACATCTTTGACGATTAAAGGTTCGTATTCCGAGTGAGGAATGATGCGAGGCCTGAAGGGCTTGCACTCATCAAGAATCTTGCAAAAGTCCTCGTAAGACATTTTGCCTTTTTTTATCTTGAACTTACTGTCAGGCGAATTCACCGGGCATTGGGGACACTTGAGATTACAGTAGCCGTCCCAGATGCCGATCATCACATTTTTTGGGAACTGAGGAAATGACGAGTTCATGTGTTGTCTCCAAAATTTAGTTGTAAAAAATTCAAAATGATGAAAATAAATGTCGAGGCATTAGGAAAAATGAGGGATAAGAATTTGCCTTTCGTTAACCAAAGCATACATCAAACCTCCATATTCAAAAATATTCTCGCCAATATAAATATCATACATAATACTACTCTCATATCAAGTTGAAGAAAGTAGAGTCAAGAAAAATCACTCCGTTTATTGATCAGAATCCAATAATAAACGCCCCCTTATTTCACTTACTGTTAAATGATTCCGTTTTCTTGCTCTTAATTGGTTACAAGATAAGTTCAAAAATTGATCCTGAATCCCAAACTTCATTAGCTTGCCCCGGATTTCCAATTTATTTTCATACAGCCACTCTTGTAGCGCAGTCCCCAAGCCCCCTATGATGCTATGTTCTTCAATTGTCGCCACCACAGAATAATGTGAGAAGATTTCCCTTAGACATGTATCATCCAGGGGTTTAACCGTATGCATACTCACCAGTCCCACACTCAGTCCTTTCTCTTTCAAATCTATTACAAGATCCATGCCCAAAGGCAGTACGTTTCCTGTGCAGATCAGGCAGATATCCTTTCCTTCAGTCACCGTTAACGCTTTTCCAATCGTCAGTTCCGGTGTTTGCTGATGTACTATGGGTTCGTTTTTTTTCCCAAGCCTCAAGTAGACGGGTTGACCCAGTTCAACAGCAGACCGTAATGCCAGCCGGACCTCCACAGCATCCCCTGGGCAGACAACCGTCATCCCTGGAATGCTCCTCATCATGGAAATATCCTCACATGATTGATGGGTGGGGCCAAGTTCTCCATAGGAGAGTCCAGCCCCGACCCCGACCACGATGACCGGCAGTTTATGGTAGCAGATATCGATTTTAATCTGTTCCATGCACCTGAGGGTATTAAACGGGGCAATGGAATAAGTGACGGGCTTTAATCCGCACAACGCCATACCAGCAGCAACAGAAGCCATATTGGATTCGGCCACACCGCAATTATAAAACCGATTTGGATACCGCTGTTTATAACTGTTAAAGAGGCGGTTTCCCATATCCCCTGTAAGAAGCACCAGATCGGGATCGTCAGCGGCAAGTATTTCCATTTCTTTAGCAAATGCATTTCTCATATGCCCAACTCCATTTTTGCCAGTTTCAACTCCTCTTCAGAAGGGATTCTATAGTGCCAGTTATTATCATCTTCCATGAAGGAAACCCCTTTCCCCTTAACGGTATGGGCGATGATGGCAACTGGTTTTTCAGGATTATCCGGCAGTTGGGAAAGCACATTAACCAATTCATTCATATCATGACCATTGACTTGCCTTGTGTCCCAACCAAAGGCCTGCCACTTTTCAGCCAGGGGCTGGAGCCCCATCACCTCACAACTTCTGCCCGTGGCCTGCCACTTATTGAAATCAACAATAACACAAACCTCATTCAATCCCTTAGCCGGTGCAAACATGGCCGCTTCCCAGACAGATCCTTCATTACATTCACCGTCACTGAGAAGTATAAAGACCTGATAGGAATGGTTTTGAATTTTACCGGCAAGAGCCATTCCCAGCCCAAGGGAGAGTCCATGGCCAAGTGAGCCTGTGGCAGCTTCCACGCCTTTAATATTCCGCGGTCCCGGATGCTCTTCCAATTTAGAGCCTTCCTGGCAATATGTCTCTAAAAGCGCCATTGGAATAATATTCCTGTAAGCCAGAGTTGCATATAATGCCGAGGCCCCATGCCCCTTGGAGAGAATGAAACGGTCCCGGTCGGGAGCGTCTATATTTTGCGGATCTATTTTTAATCTACGCCAATAAAGGGCAACCAATATATCAACACAGGACAGGGCAGATCCTAAATGTGCCGCCCGGCCTTTATGGGACATTTCCACCAAAGTCGCCCGTATGTGACGGGAGATGTCTTCCAGATCTTTCATCGAATTTGACATAAATATCCTATATAAAATTAACGTGTTCTGGTGGTTCAATCAATTCATTTAAATATTTATTTACCTGCCCCATCCGGCAATTCAGTTTGCATGTGCTCAAGTCAAGATTCTCTGAGACCCATTTCAGGGATTTTGCCCGCTTTTGTCCTTCCCAAATCTCTTTAAACGTATTCTCTTTAATGGAACCGTATTTAAACGTCTCCTCCAGCAGATGGGCACTGCACCCCCAAACATTGCCACCCGCATCTATGTAAGACCAAAAAGGGAGACAGACGCAAGCGGAAACCGGTTGTGTTTGCTTGTCCCACAACTTCATTGCCCTGGCCCTGAAAATGACCGAAAATGCATCGGAGTTATATTTTTCCAAAGCCTTCTCAAGGTAATTATAAACGCTGTATTCTATTTTATAGTGATGATCGTTTTTATGGTGATGGGTATAAGGTTTTACCACTAGATAATCAGCTCCCGCATCCTTTGATCTTTGAGCCAGGGTCTCCACCTCCTCGACATTCTCGGGGAGAAGAAGAAGTTGAACACCGATAGCACATCTGCTCTGCTGATTCTGCTTGACCTTAGCCGCAAACTCAATATTTTTAAGCACTCTGCCAAAATCATCCGACTGGGTTTGATGAATTTCGGCATATGTGTCAGCCTGCCCGGCATTCAAACTCACCTTCACCCACGCCATGGACGCGATAATTTTTTCAGATATTTCCGGCCGCATCAGGACCCCGTTGGTTGTCACAGCAACATCAATGCCTGTTTTTTTTGTGTGTACGATGATCTCAGACAGCTGTTTATGCAGAAACGGCTCCCCTTCCCCTGCAAACATAATACTTTTCAGGCCAAGGCTCCCCAATTCAGTGATCCGTTTTTTTAACAGCCCGGCATCAATCATTTTCTTTTGATACCCCATGAAATCAACGCTGCAAAATGAGCATCTATGGTTGCAGGAACCACAAGGGCTGACTTCCATATAAATAGGATAAATCAGCTCACCGTCCAGCCATTTTTTAACCCTATTGACGTGATACATCAATTTATGGCTGTCAATTCTAAATTGATCGGTCATATTCACTTCTTTCCTTTTGCTATATCCGTTTTACAGTGACCGAGCCCGGCCTTCTATGCATTGAATATTATGAAAAGTAAATTCACGGTTTATGTATATATCCCAATTCTCTGTTTTTGAAATCGGAAATGTTTCTCTTTATCCAGGAAATCGTCTCTTTTATACCTGCCTCAAGCTCAAATCCAGCTTTCCACCCCAGCTCCCTGCCAGCTTTACCGGCATCCAATTTATAATATTTATCTTTGCCCGCACGCTCCTGAACATCTATGATATTATCAGTAAAAGAAATTCCGATCTGATCGGCAATACATTTCACAAGAGACCGGATTGTTATGTACTCATCTGTGGAAAAATGATAAATCGTCCCAGGGGTTCCATGAACCATTGTTTTCAGGGTTCCTTGAACAACATCCTTAATATGAATAAAGGACCTGACACTGGTTCCCCCGCCATGCAGTTCAAATGGCCTTGCTGTCAGAAAATGGATGGCGGCTTTGGGTATCACCCGGTATAATTGCTGCCCGGGTCCGTAAACATTTGACGCCCGGGTAAATACAACAGGGAAGCCGTATTGACGGTGCATCGCCATTAAATTCATGTCTGCTGCAGCTTTGGAGACCGCATAAGGGGTGCTGGGGTCATAACAGGTATTTTCTTTGACAATGCCGGTGCGTGATCCATACACTTCAGGGGTTGAGATCTGAATGAATTTCTTCAGTGAACCGCATCCGAGTAGGCGAAAATGTAGCTTAACAGCAGACAATGTATTGGTCTGTAACCAATCCTCAGGCGAATTCCAACTCTGGGCAACCATGCCCTGGGCAGCAAAATTAACGATATATGCCGGCTGAAATCCCAGAATGATCGTCATTATCTGATCAAGATCATGGTTGAGATCCAGCTGGAAAAAAGAAAACCGGTCTAAATTTCCTTGCCCCCATTTATAAGGCAGAAATACGCTATCCGGTTCAATAGAGCGGCTGATGCCCAGGACGGTCATCCCCTCTTTCAACGCAGCGTCAACCAGATGGGCCCCGGAAAATGAATTGCTGCCGATAACCACCAGTTTTTTCGTCATTATCCGTCCTTTTGTGCCAGCCACAATGTTTCAATAATGGAATGCAAAATGGCCTCATGAGCCACTTCAACCAGACCATAGAGCGTTGCGTCTACAAAAAAAGAAATATCACTTTTTCTATTCCACAACCGATTGCCTTCATTCATACCGCTCAAGGTGATCAGACTAACATTTTTTTTATCAGCCAGGTCAGCACATGCCAGTATATTCTCTGAATTTCCGGAACTTGAAATAGCAATGAGCAAATCACCTTGCTGCATAAAATTCTCAAGCGGACGACAATATACTGCCTCATATCCAAAATCATTGCCCATGCAGGTAATCAATGAAGTATCTCCCAAAAAAAATGACTTTGCCCCCAGTTTATTCAACATATCTTGGGAGAGATGGGAACAGATGGCAGCACTTCCGCCATTTCCGGCCCACCATATGGATGCCCCTGAGGTAACTTTTTCCAATATCAACAAGCCGGCCTCACCAAGACAAGAATTAAAATTGGTTAGAGAGCCCTCCTTTTTACATAGAGTTGTTTGGATGATATTATCGAGTTTCTTTAACCAGTCATAAGCTGTTATTTTTTTGATTTCCATTACTGCTCCAGAATATAGGTCCCCTACCCTGAAAATCATCCGTGCCTATTCAATTAAAAACTATTGACCATGACAGTGTTTACCTATCTGTGAATCAAAACGGACGAATAAATAATTTAAAACAGAAAAAATTATTCCGTAACGCCAGATGATAGCGTTGCTGCTTTACGCAAGCAATCCTCGGACTCTTTTTTTCTCCCTAAAAGGGATAATACCCCTCCTAAATTACGATAAGCAAGAATAAAACCAGGATTACTTTTGACGCATGCCTGATAATTTTCCAATGCCGCATCGTATTGCCCGATAGTTTGATACAATTCCCCTTTATTGTATAATGCCTCAGAATAATGCGGATTAATCTCTATGGCTTTATCATAAGCAGCCAATGCGGAATCAAGGTCGCCCAAATTTTTAAGTGCAGACCCTTTATTATTATAAAGGGGCACTTTTAAATTGCTTTTTTTACAGCAGTCCAGGCCTTGGTCATAGGCAGCTATCGCCTCTTTATAGCAGCCCTCCTGATGCAGTTTATTCCCCTGATTCAAAAAAGACTGCGAAATTTTTTCAGACAATATTTCATGATCCGGATAGTAGATTGATGCCTGATCGTAAGCTGATATGGATTCCAAATACATCCCGTTCTGAACTAAAAAATCACCATATTTTTCCCAATATCCGGCATGATCAGGATTTAAATCTATGGCCTGATTCAAATATGCAAGACCTGATTCATAGTCATATGCACAAAGGAATAAATCGGCCATTCGAATCCGAAGCGCCCCATCATCGGGTAGATATATCTTGGACTTTTCAAAACATTCGGTAGCCTTTTCTTTATTTGTCCTCATAAATTCTATTTTTCCAGCCCCAAAATATAGGTTTCCAAGCTGTTTTGCGGAGAGGCATTTTGCTATAACGGGGTATGCAGTCAAATCCCTGAACCATGCGTCAACACGTTCTTGTCTTTCAATAAGTTCCCCTTGACGATCTAAATCCATCAGTTGCTCAATTTCTTCATCTGCCAATTCACTAAGCATACCCAGAAGCGAGCTATTTGTCGGATCAACGTTAACCCCCTTCAAAAGGAATTTCCTTGCAATACGAGAATCACGGTCCCTGAATTGACTTGCAGATTTAAAATAACGCCTGCCCATCTTTTTTCTGAATGCTTTGATATCCTTGTTTTGGGATATATCTTTTTCAATAGAGGTTGAAAAAAAAGACTCCATCTGTTTAAAGTCATTTTGCATACCCAAAAGACAGCCCATAAAAAAATGAGAGCGTCCTGAATCCGGTGCCATTGAATAAAATTTTTTTACCCATGGCTTGGCCAGGTTGTACTCCCCGCCTTCCATATACAACTCAGCCAGTCCATAGATCGTCTCTTGATAATTTATATCCTGATCCAG
This sequence comes from Desulfobacter latus, assembly GCF_013389365.1. GTDB lineage: Bacteria > Desulfobacterota > Desulfobacteria > Desulfobacterales > Desulfobacteraceae > Desulfobacter > Desulfobacter latus. The sequence continues at coordinate 16,410 of NZ_JACADJ010000021.1, read as the reverse complement.
CAGCATTTTCTCTTTTGATATATGATTCAACACATCTTCTATCCCTGTCCGTAAAACAGTTAATGCCTCGAATCGCACTGAATTGATGTATTTCAGCCGCTGTATATCTTTTCCCAATTTCTGGGGATATCTTTGGTGATCGCCTTCCAGCTGTCGTATCTCAAACATCATCTGCTCACTTTTTCTAAGCCCGGATGTGGTCATATCTTCTACTATATTCCAAACCTTGCTGTTGCTGTCAATTTTATGGTTCAATTTATCAATCTCTGTCAGCTTAGCGATGATATGTGGGGGCAACGCGCTATTTTTACGCCATTTATTTTGAACTTCAAGTAATTTGCTTTTTACCTGATCCATCATCCTGTCTGATTTTTTTACAAGGATGACGATTCCCTCAACAACATGCAGGTCCTTTTCCAAATTTTCAGCAATTGAATCCTGGTTCATACGGTTTTTAGCAGAACACAATTGTCTTAAAAATCCGGAAACATTGATTGACGAACCATGGTACAGGCTGATTACCTCTTTAAGAGGCATATAGGTGGTCCCCTCTATGTGAACTCCGCCGGTGCTGCAATTGATATACTCCCCCGGGTTATGGGCAATTAATTTCTCAAAAGCATGCTTCATGTTTTCATACCCCCGGTTTGTAATCACCTTGGTCCCATCAACCCCTGTAACCCGTAAAATATCCTCACCGGTTTTCAACCCCTTTTTAAAGCTTTCAACATGGCTGAGGACTGCTGATTTCGAATGACTCTGGTCTGTTTTATAACACAGGTCCTGCCCCAGAAATATAATCGGGGAACACCCCATTGCCTTTGCTGCAATGAAATTGAGGTGGGCAACACTGGGGCCACTGGAAAAAAATTTCTTCCCCCCAACCATAAAATTAATCCAGGAATCAATGCCATTGTCAGTAAATAGATAAAACTTTCTGTTCCCCGGAAAATTCTGTTGAACATCAGGCAAGGTAAAAGTATACGACAGGAGGGCGGTCTGATCGCAAATATCATTGATAACGTGGGCCATTTTCTCGTAAATAAGATGCTTATAGTCAATGCAGGATACAAAATCCGGACGGATGTCATTTTTCAGGAAAGCAGGTACTGCCGTGTCAACAGATAAAATTAACGCCTTTCCTTCCACCTGCTTCAACAACCCTATATTTTCATCCAGGGAAGGCCCTCCTGCTGCGATATAGGCGGGAACGCCTTCAAACGCATTGATCAGCCTTTCAAATTGATAATGATGTCCCATGGTTTTTAAATGGATAAACCGATTTTCAACCATTTTTTTTCCAAATCTAACCCGGGTGGCTCCTGCGATATTCAACTCATTGACATACTCAAACACCCTTTTTTTAAGATCCGAATAATTTTTTTTAAAAAAATCAAAAATCACCGGATGTTCGAGAATCTGTGAATCCTCAAGGAAAGCGCCCTTACGGGCAGGCTTCATCAGCATCTCCATATCTTTCGGCCGCAATCCGATGGTCACCTTGGGATGACTGAGTACTTCGGTTAAATCGGTATACTTCAATGCCTGGAGAAATATCCCCGGCTCCTCCTCGATGAGAAGCAAATTCCGGATCTGGGGTCTTTGCTCGAGAACCGCTTTTGCCGCATAGCACAGCCCCATACCTATAAAAATTTCCACACCTGAATAATTTTCCGGCACCTTTGATAAAAACTGGAAAACTTCTGCTTCCGGATCTGGTTCAGGGTGGACCAAAACACGGGTGTCGTCCCGGTTCAGTTCCAGGTTGGGTTTTCCACTTGGTGATGTGACAACATTGCCCACGGGGCCAGAAACGATTGAGGCCAGTTCTTCCAGTATCATTGGATGATTTTGTTTCAACAACCGATAATTGGATGAAGAAATATATTCTTTTACCGGAAATCCCATACTTTTTTCTCCAGAAGTATTTACAATCAAGATTAGTATATATCACGAATCTGAAAAAGATGTTTTTTATTTCAAGGATTTTTTTTATTCCATCTCAAGATTAGCCTCAACGCTCCGATATTTATATTTATTAAGTTTTGGCATTAACCATTACCCTTATCATAAGGAGATGAAAAGATCATCAAGGGTGATTCAATCTGCCAAGATATAATTATTAATTTTTTACGATACTTGAATTAGGGAAAGGATTCCCGAGACTAAAAAACATGGAGGATAAATTACATGGCTCTTAGAATTAACACCAATGTGGCTGCCCTTAATGCCCACAAGAACATGATGAAAAATGACAATGCCCTTTCAAGCTCTCTTGAAAGATTGTCATCCGGTCTTCGTATCAATAAAGCGGCAGATGATGCCTCAGGTATGTCCATTGCCGATTCATTGAGATCCCAGGCCAACGGCTTGGGGCAGGCCATTAAAAATGCCAATGATGGAATCAATATCGTTCAGACCGCAGATGCAGCCCTCGAAGAATCCATCAATATTATTAACACCATTAAAACAAAATCCATCCAGGCGGCCACGGATGGACAGACAACCGAATCACGGACCGCGATCCAGTCCGACATCAACAAATTGATGGAAGAACTTGACAGTATCGCTAAAACAACCTCATTCAACAACCAAAAACTGCTTTCCGGTTCCTTTACCAACAAACAAATTCAGGTTGGTGCCTATTCAGGAGAAACTTTCGGGATCTCCATTTCATCATCAGAATCCACAAAAATCGGCCATATCACAACCTCGGAACTGACACTGAAGGACAATCAGGCCGGAACGGTTGATCTGAGTGTCTACAGTAATGAGAAAAATAAGAATTTTAATGTAAAATCAGTAGAGGTGGCCTACAATAATTCCAGCGAAAATGGTATGGGCGCAGTGGCAGATGCCATCAACCAGCTCAGCGACACCCTGGGGATATCTGCCTCTGCCACGGTCAGGTCCACAACGGATCTGAACATTGCTGCAGGTACTACAGATAAGGGGTTCAAAATCAACGACGTCGCCATCGGTGAGATTGAAGTTCAGACCAACGACACTGACGGTGCCCTGGTTAAGGCCATCAACTCCAAGACGTCAGGACACGGCGTTGTGGCGTCTGTGGATGCCTCCGGTTACCTGACCCTGACCTCCAGTGACGACCGCGCCATAAAGGTTGAAACCGGCGGCTCCGGAACGGAAGAGGTACTCAGAAACACCGATATGACCACGGTCGGATATGTCTCCTTAAACCAGACAGGCTCCAGTGAAATCCTGGTCAACAATGTGGGCGGTGGAAATGCCATATCCCTGACCACGGACCTGGAAATAGCCCAAAACACGACTGCCACCACAACCGAATCCACCATAAAAGAAGGATCTACCCTTAACGACGGATCTGTCCTGGGCGCAGGCTGGACTACCGGCCAGACCTTAACCGGAGGTGATTTCGCCAACTCAAACATCACCACCACCCAGGACTCCACCCTGACGGCCGGCTCTGTGATATCTGCCAACAGTACCCTGGCGGCAGATTCAGAACTGGCCGGAGATGTCACCCTTGGTTCCGACACCGCCGCCACTACCTCGGAGTCCATCATCGCCAAGGGTTCCACCCTGAAAACCGACACTGAAATCGGCGCCGGCACTGTTATCGGCGGAAACTTCACTGTCAAGACCACCACATCCAACACCGTGGGTGATTCCACCATTAAAGAGGGTTCCACCATAGCCGCCAACTCAATCATTGCCGCTGGTACGGAAGTCGGCGGTCAAGTCACAACCGGCGCAGATACAGTCGCGACTACAGGAGACTCGGTCCTGACCGCAGGATCGACAATTTTTAACGGCTCTACCATTGCCGACGGATCTGTTCTGGGCGTAAACATGGATACCGGTGCAGATACCAACATTACAACCAGTGACAGTACCATCAAAGCCGGATCCACACTAACTGCAAACTCCATCATCGGGGCGGGTTCCGTACTGGGCGGCCTGGCAAGTTCAGCCAATAATATAACCATCAGTGACGACAGTACCTTAAAATCAGGCAGCATGATTCACTCCGCCTCCACCATAGAGGCCGGTAGCGTATTTGGCGGAAATGGTGTACTTAGCGATACAGACGTTAACATCACAGCGGATTCCACCCTTAAAATTGGTTCTGTCCTCAACTCGGGCAGTACCATTGCTGCGGGGACTATTTTCAGTCAAAGCATAGAACTAGCTTCCAGTGGCGCAACCACTGAGGCGTCACTCATTACCAATGGATCCAGATTGACCTCCGGCACAGTTCTTGCCGCAGGTACAGTAGTGAACAACGACCTGACATTCGGTACCCAGACCATCAACGCAGGTACACTGACCACTGCAATTACGGTATCGGGCCAGTCCAACGGCGGAACGGTGGTGGGCAATATTGAGTTGGCTTTCGGCTCCAACCTCACAGCAAGTGCATCTCTTGCGGCAGGCTCTTACCTGGGTATTAATGTAGATACAGAAAACCAAGATACCACCCTGACAACTGAAATGATCCTGAAGTCAGGATCCATCTTGGATTCAGGCTCCACAATCGGCATGGGATCCACTGTCGGTGCAGATGTCACTCTTGGCGCTGACATGAATGTGGACAACGACATGACGCTAAAGGCCGGCTCAACCCTGAACAGCGGTTCAGAATTTCAAAACGGCTCACAGATATTTGGAGATATCATAGTAGAAACTAATACGAACATAGACAACGATATGACTGCCACATCAGGCACAAAGCTCTTAAATGCTTCAACCCTTGCAAGGGGGTCAGAATTAAGTGTCAGCTTCATCACTGCTGCAGCTGCGTACAAACTGGATGATGCAATGACCCTCAAAGAAGGATCCAAACTCACATCGGGTTCAATACTTCAAGAAGGATCCTCTGTGGGAGCAGACGTAACGACAGCCGGCACCGCAACCATTACCAAGGATATGAATCTGAAGGAAGGGTCCAAGATGGCTGCGGACACCATGCTTGAAACAGGGTCTTCCTTAGGGGTTGACTTTATCCTGAAAAGCGATAAAACCCTGGACCAGCAGATGACCATGGGCACAGGGTCTGTCCTCAAGGACCAATCCGTACTCAAGGCCGGCTCCCAGGTGGGTGCTGAAATCATCAACACCAACAACATCACCCTGACTGAAGATGCGACACTTACGGCAGGATCCAAGCTCAAGGTCATCAGTTCATTAAATATAGCTTCAGGCTCTACTATTGGCGGCACCGCCAACCTGGACGGAGACCTTGAGGTGACCGGGGATATGACATTGGGTATCGGTTCCACCATCAATGCCGGTTCCGTCCTCACAGACGGTTCCACATTCGGTGCAGCCATCACCCTGGAAAACGATGAAACTGTTGATACGGACAATGACATGTTGCTCAAGCAGGGGTCCACCCTTGCTGAAGGCTCCACCATTGCCGAAGGTACCTACCTGACCAGTGATTTCACAACAGAAGACGGAACCCTGTATACCGCAGGTACGATCCTGCAAGGTGATATAACCACCAGTGAAGACGTGACTCTGGTAGCCGACATGACCCTGCAGAACGGTTCTATCATGAAAGCCGGTACCGAATTGGCGGCCAACGATGCTTCCAGTGACTTTGCCACGGCAGAGACGAGTGAGTCCGCAGTCAGCCGCCTGTCCAACCTCAGCGTTCTAACCCAGGAAGATGCCCAGAGTGCCATCGCCATTGCCGATGCCGCCCTCAAGGATTTGGATAAGAACAGGGCTAACCTTGGTTCCGTACAGAACCAGCTGACCTCAACCGTTGCCAACATTACCACCACCCGTGTGAATGTATCCGCTTCGGAATCCACCATCCGTGACGTTGACTTTGCAGAGGAATCTTCCAACTTCACCAAGATGCAGGTACTGCAACAGGCGGGCACCTTTGCCATGACCCAGGCCAACTCCAGCTCCCAGAGTGTTATGAGCCTGCTCCAGTAAAGCAAAAGACTTTAACCTGAACCATTAACCACAGTGTAATGCTGTAATCAAAGCCCCGGAAATTCGCTTCCGGGGCTTTTTTTTCTAAGGTTTTCCCCCGTCCATCCGATATGTTTAAATACCAGCTAAGTAACACCTTAACCTGAAACGGAGAGTGATCATGGCAGGATCAATTACAACATTAGGCCTGGGCTCCGGCCTTGAGCTCCAAAGCATCCTGGACCAGTTAAAAGAGGTGGATCAGGCTGCCATAAAGTCCAAGGAGACCCAAAACAAAGGACTTCAGGGCAAAATTGATGCATATAACAACGTCAACGCCAAGCTGTTCAATCTCAAATCCAATGCCCTGTCCCTCTCCCTTGAGTCCGATTTTTTAAAGACTTCCGTATCGGTCACGGATGAAGAGATCCTTTCGGCCACGGCCAACGACGGTATTGCTGCTGAAAGCTTTGAACTTAATGTGACTAAAAAAGCACGCTACAACTCCTGGCAGACCGTTGGTGTGGAAAGTGAAACGTCGCCCTTTTACCCTGCACCCCAATCCGGCATTGCCAGTACGGAACAAAGCGTCACCACCACGGGCCAGACCTATGACATCCTTTACGGCGCAGCCGAAAGCCAGCAGACCATTTCAGTCAATGTGGATTCCGGGCAAAACCTGACCCAGATTGCGGAAGCCATCAATGATTCGGAAAACAACAAGGATGATGACGGCACCCGGCTGGTAAACGCCTCTGTGGAAAAAAACGATGACGGCGAATATTATATCCGGCTGTCGGCCGTTGCCGGCGGGGACAGTGTGGATGAGCAGGTCAAGCTGGCAGGATTTGACTATATACAAGCGGACACAACCTTCAGCATATCCCGGGCGGACAATGAAGATCCCATGTATGTCAGTCTGGCGCCAGGCGCCACCTATGCAGATACCGTTGGCGCCATCAACGAAGGCACAGGCAATCCCGGTGTGACGGCCACTTTGGTGGATACCGGCCAGGGAGATGAGCCCTATCGCCTGACCCTGACCTCCGATGATACCGGGGAAAAGGCCAGGATTACCGTTTCCGATAACATGCCCATGACAGAGATTAACGGGGCCGATGGAGACTCCCTGAACGCCGCCTTCACGGTGAACGGGGTAGAGTACCAGCGCCAGACCAATGACGCCATCACCGACGTGATTTCAGGGGTAACCCTGAACCTGAAAAAAACAGGTGAAACCACCATCGGTATCCGGAAAGACACTGAAGCGGTAAAAGAAAACATCACTGCCCTGGTGGAAAATTTTAATGAACTGCTCACCACCATTGCAGCAGAGTCCGGGGATACGACGGACATTGAAGATGATACAGACGCCCCCCTGGAAAATGACTACGCCATGACGAGAATGACTTCCACCCTCAAGAATCTGTTCACCACCACGGTAAACCTTCCTTCCGAATTTACCAGCCTCATGGACATCGGGCTTGAAGTGAATCAGGACGGCAGCCTTTCCCTGGACGAGGATGAACTGGACCAGGCCCTGGCTGCCAATGCAGACGGGGTAGCAGCCCTTTTTATCGGAAACGAGGACGCCGGTATAAAGGGATTAGGTGACATTCTTAATGACGGAATCACGGATATGGTATCATCCACCGGGATCGTAACAACAGGAATTGATGAAGCCGAGGCAAAGATGACCCGCCTCACCGAAGATATCGAAACCGCAACCGAGCAGCTGGACAAGCGGTATGAGACCATGGCGGAAAGTTTTACCCGCCTGGATACCTATATACAGCAGTTGAATGCGCAATCCGCCTATATGGAATCCATGATAGAATCTTTTAATAAAACCACGGAATAATCAGCTCTATAAATCAGGGACAGGAGGAACTTAATGATTGCCCAGGTAAATACCTACATGACCAACTATTACGACGGCATGACGCCGGAACAGCTCATTCTCTTATTGTTCAAAGGGGCCTTGGACCGCATAGAACTGGCCCGGCAGGGGATAAAGGAGAACAATCCCCGTAAACGGGGAGAGAACCTCGGTAAAGTGATTGCCATCGTTTCCGAACTTAACACATCCGTGAACACGGAAATGCAAGATGAAGGTACCCGGTTCCTTAGGGGGCTTTATGGGGCGATCCTGGTGGAACTGCCCAAGGTATCCATCAGCAACGATATCAGTATCCTCGATCGGACGGAAAAGTATATTACCCGGCTCAAAGATATCTGGGAGTCCGATGTCATGCATAAACCGAGGCAGGTTGAAGAGGCGGTCCCAAAGGAAAAAAGAGCCGAACCCGCAACCATTAAAAGGAGTATCCCTCCGGCCCCCATGCCGAATGTAGCAGCATACGGCGGCCAGGGCAGCGTAAAACGGCTCAACAGCTTTTCCGTTTAACCCGAAAATCCAGGAATGATATAATGACCACTGAAATCTTTGAAGTAAAACAGGCCATAGAAAATTTAAACGACCTGACGGAAGCCCATATCAATGCTTTTGATAACCAAGCGCTGCCGGACATTGATAACCAGACCGCCTCCCGCACCAGAGCCTTCTCAAAGATTAAGGAAAGTGTTGACAAACTCATGCAGGAAATGGGGGAAGTGGAAAAAGAAGACACCATACGGGAAATCCAGGAAGAGATTGTACCGGCAGTCAAAGAACTCATGTCTCAGAATATACGGCTGGAATCAAAAATCAGGGAGCATAAAAGCCAGCTGGAGGCCAGCATGAAACGACTCAATTCCGGCAGAAAAGCTATCAATGGATATGGTGCGACAGCATTGATAGGGCAACAATTCAATAAAGTTATCGCCACCACAAATTGAATATCAACAAAAATTTCAGTTTTGATGTCATATTATTATAACTGTCTGTGAAAAATGCTGCTATTCGTACCCCAAAGAGTAAAAAAAACGATCAAATTTTCGGCATCCTTCATTTTTACCAGTTTACACTTTTTGGAGCAAGCACCTATTTTTTAGCAATCATTCCCCAAAAAAGTGTAAAGTACTTTGGGGGTGATATGAAGGATGCCAAAATCTTTCGGTTATCGACACCCTCCGAAAAGGGGTAAGATTCGCCTCGCCAATGTTCAACAGGCTTCGCAATGTGGTTGACCGCCCCTACCTTACAGGGCTTTTACAAAGCCACGATAGGGAAACCCGTTTGTTGAGGTGTATTCAAATCCTTCCTTTACCGCCAGGTCTACACACTGTTTTATGATTTCAGGGCAGCTTAACGGGTTGTCTGCAGTGACCCTGACATTAACAGGAGCCGGAAAGGTGTTTATTGTTTGAATATACCTTGCCAGAACATTGTCGTGATCTGTTCCTTTCTTCTTACTCATTCTTACCCATCGAGTATGAATGATGAGAAATTCCTGCTTCATAGAGTGTGCCCGAACAAACTGCTTAGGTCTCATTTCCTCTCCACAGGCTTAAAATTCCGTAGAACCTACGGTATTTACTACTTATTGCTTTTTTGTGATGCACAACACAAAGCTTGGTTTTCGCGGTTGTTTTATGCACATAGCCCAAAAGATTTTACATGCTTCAGGTCTGTAAAGCATAACCCTATATCTTTTCAAAGAACTTAAGGAATTATAGCAGAAAGAATGATATTGTGAAAGTGAAAAATTAGTTGCTCAAAATGAAAAATAACAATCAAGTTTTAAAAAGAAAATGGTAACTACTCAGGCCTGAATTTTAGATGGTGATTTTTGCAGGGATAAAAGGGATCCCTGCAAAAGCATCTTTGATGGCACCAATGACATTACAGTCATTTTTTCGAACAGTAGATATGTATCCACGAATACGACAAAAGATGCCTGCACCATAATCAGTACGAAAGGTTCCGGATACTTTTTGCTTGACCTTGATCATTCGAACATCCCTCTCCCCTTGATTATTATCAAAAGGAACATCGAAGTTGTGAATAAAGCGAAGGACATCTTCTTTATGGGATTTTAAACGGTCAAGCAAATTTTTGGGAGGCGATTGTTTGACTCTGCCTCTTTTTCCGGGTTCTTTTTCTGGTGGAGGATTGGCTTCGAGTCCTTCGTTGACAATTTTGTCATACGCTGACTCAATGGAATATATTTGGACAGGTTCAAGCCTGTCATTATCGGCATCTTTCGCTGAGTTGACTTTTTTATTGGCTTTGACCAATAAGTCACTCATCTTTTGGGCCCATTCTTGATTATACTGTTCGTGGATAAATGTGAGTTCTCTCAAATGGTGGGCATTGCAAAGCCCATGATCACAATCGTCATAAGCAAAATATGATTTCCAATGGTCATGGATGGCAATACCTTGAAATTCAGGCAAAATACCAATGTCATCCATGGCAACCTGCCCACGTTTTTCATGGACCTCATAGTGGGTAAGCGTATCATTACTTGCAACATGAAGCCAATGAAGTTTACCTTTGACCCGCAATCCGCTTTCATCAAAATTGGCTACATCCGATTGTTTCAACTGTTCTTTAATCGCTTCAGTACTCGGGGCAACAGCAATAGCCCCCTCATTGGATGAGTTAATGATGACAGCATCCGAGATTCGGTGGCCAAACACATCTTCAAAAATTTCACCAGTTCTTGCTACTGGTATATGATGGTAATTATTAAAATAAACGGCGTGGGATTTAACATTGTCACCATATTGAACAGGTTGAGTTACTTGATCAGGAAAAACTGCTTTATTGACTTTTCCACACTGAGGACAAAATTTGATCTCTGCTTTGTGCTCAGTCACCTCAATGTGAATTGCCGGAATATCAAAAACTTGACGGTTTTCATAGTCTGTTACGAGAACATTATCAAGGGATGCCTGGCAGTGTATGCAGTTACAGGCTCCATGAACGACTGTATGATCGGGATTCTCAACCTGTTTAAGGGTTTTACCCTTGTGGCCTTTTTGTCCACCGGATGCTCTATCCCCTTTCTTTCGCAAACTCTTTGTACGTTTTTTTCTGGGGCCGTCACTAGATGGAGGCTTGCTGCTGTTCGAGCTGTCTTTCGCTATCTGTCCTTGCAATTTTTCAATCAACTCTTGCTGCTTCTGCATGGCCTCAGCGATAGTTTTAGTATCAATGGATAATTTTTGGATTAACTGTACAACTGCATCTTCACCTTCACGGTAAATTCTTCTAATTTCTTGCTCTGATGGAATGTGCAGTTGCATGGTTATGGTAGTTTCTCCAAATTATTGTTGTTCTATCTTATCGGATAGATTTATGAAAAGCTATAATTAAAATGAATGCCTGAGTAGTTACAGAAAATGACTATAGTTGACCGCCGCGAATACAATAGACATTATACCGATTTTTCATAACCTATTGATTTTATTGGGAAGTTGATTTTTGCAGATTTAATAAAATCAAGCATTTAGCCAAAATCGGTATAATGTCTAATGGATACCTTCATATTTTGCCCAGGCAGCGACCGGATCGTCCTGGGAGAGGTCGGACGTGGCGAGGATCAGTCTGAAATATTCCTCACTAAGGAAGTGCTTGAGCCTTCGGATAAGAAAGACCAGTATGGGAATGCCGCGAAGGGGATACATTGCCTTTCCCGGCAGTCTGGAGGATAAAAATCGGCATTGGATAATGATATTGTTTTTTTTCATCTTTAAATCAGATACCTTATCACTTCAAAAGATTCTGCATATTTAACCCCTATTTTAAGGCCGTCCAACCTGTTGTTGGTAGTTATATAGTCGAGCCATTTATTACCGGTTCTATGGAACTCCGATTTATGTGATTCCAAGGCTTTTATTTTTTGTTCAAACACATCTGAAATGTCTTTGAAGGCCTGTTTTTTGAACGTATGCTCTGAATTGTACCAGTTTGCCTGGTACATTAAAAACCTGGGAACGTGTTTCCCGGCCATGATAGCTGCCCTGCATGCATTTTTATGGTCCCTGTGTACATCATGCACCCATGGGGCATATATCGTGTCTATATTAAGACGTTCAATCTGAGTTAAAATACTGCTCGTCAGGTTTTCATCGTAGAAAACATGAAAGGTTTTTAAGTTAAAACCTATCAGGTCTGCTCCGATGATAGCCGCAGCTGCTTCGCCTTCTGCTGAAGCTTCTGCCTTTCCCCTTATCGATTGGTGGGTGGGTGAAGCATAGGATGAGTCGGTGATAACAAAGATGGTGACCTTGTCATTGTTCTGAACATGTTTTATAAGGGTGCCTGCACATCCAAGTTCGATATCATCATAGTGGGCACCTATGGCCAGTACGTTCATTTAAAGTTTAATATCCTTTGGTCTGTTTTAAATGTTATATTGGTCTGTTTTGAATAGTTTTAGGTGATTAGGTTCCTTGTACCAGTCGATGCAGTGCTGAAGCCCCTTTTTGAACCCCTCAATTCCGCTGTAGCGCGGCGTCCAGTCTGTAAGTGCCTTTATTTTACTGTTATCGGCCCACAGTCGGTTGACCTCGCTTTTTTCCGGGCGCATGCGTTGTGATTCAGATTGGATGCTGATTTCAACGTTCATGAGTTCGGCAATGGCCTGGGCTGTATCTGCAATGGAGATTTCAAAGTTGCTGCCGGCATTGACCACTGTGCCGACGGTTCGATATGACTCCGCTACTTTGATGAAGGCGTCTGTAATGTCTCCCACATAGTTAAAGTCCCGGGTTGGGGTCAACGAACCGAGTTTTATCCGGGATGGGTCATTGGCCATTTGGGTGATGAGAGTGGGGATCACTGCCCTCAGGGACTGTCTGGGGCCGTAGGTATTAAAGGGGCGGATGGTGGCCACGGGGGTGTCAAAGGAGGTGTAAAATGACCAGGCCATCTGGTCGGCGCCGATTTTTGATGCCGAATAGGGGGACTGCCCCGAAAGGGGATGGTCCTCGGTGATGGGAACGAATTGGGCTGTCCCATAGACTTCGCTGGTGGAGGTATGGATCAATTTTTCAACATTATGTTTTCTGGCAGCCTGGAGAATGTTCAAGGAGCCGTTGATATTGGTATCTACATAGGTGGCCGGGGAGTGATATGAGTAGGGGATGGCAATAAGAGCTGCTAGGTGGAAAATCACATCACAGTCCGAAACAGCGTTGTCCACACCGAATGGATCCCGGATATCTCCGGCAAAAATTTCCAGATTGTCCCGGATCTGCCGGGGTGAATGATCCAGCCACCCCCAGGAGTTAAAGGCGTTGTAAAATACGAATGCTTTTACCTTGTATCCCTTTTCAACCAGCTTTTCGGTCAGATGGGAGCCGATAAAGCCGTCAGCGCCGGTTACCAGAATTTTTTTATTTCTGAGGTCCATGATTCCTTCCATAATAGTATCTTTATAAGAAATTGGCAATATTTTTATAAAGCAATATTTATGCCGGAGAATCAGGATAAATGTATTAAAGATTCTACTTGAAATATAAAACGGAAAAAATATCAAGAAAGATATCAAGAAATCAGCGGATTTCTCAACGGTAAAAGCGAGAACTAAGCTGACCGAAATCCCGTAGGCCTGATGGCCTTTTTAAAACAGGCTTCAAATTGAAATTCCAACATTGACGCATAATCAGTGTCCACTTATAATGTATTTAAATAACAATCATGGGCTAAACCCACAGCAAAATATGGAGATTTACTGGTTATAACGGATTTGGGGGAGGGAGTGATTTTTTGACTGAACAATAAGCAATCTGTCGTTTATAATAGGGTTGGATAACTTAATCTGAAAACGAAAGGTGGCCCAAAATTCAGACATCAAAATCAACTCCCTACAAAAAACGTACAATTGTTGTTCCTTTTAATCAACTAAAATATAATGACATTATCAAAGATCCAATAGAGTTCAGGAATGAATTGACGCCATTCATTGAAAAATTCCCGGAGCTTTTTCCAAACGGAATCAAAGAAAGTTATACGATGAAAGAAATACGGATCTCAAAAAAAACAGGGATACCAACACGCAGAATTCTTATGAATGGTGTTTCTTACACCATCAGGCCTTCCTTTGTTATGCCTTACCATGTGGCATTTTCAGCCGATGCTGAGAATGCTGTGTTTCTCAGGAAATTTGACGTGCCTTTCTGGGCTTTGGCCCATGTTTTCGGTAAAGATGCGATGTATTGGTACAGAATAGAACAAAGTCTCGGCCGAAACAGTATCATTGGAACTACTATCAATGATCCCGACCTCCTTCCCGAGCATCTTGCCGCTGATGAGAAACATTCCAGACTGAAAGGAAGCAAGGTTTATATTGCTACGACTGTAGGAAAAAATTGCATATTAGGTGCCTCCGTGAGTGAAGATGCCGGAGAAAAAGGACTGAAAGAGAGCTATGGAATATTCAGGGACGAAGCTTTAGATCTAAATCCGGGATACCAACCGAAATCCGTAAACACCGACGGTTGGAATGCAACTATCAACGCATGGAAGTCCCTTTTCTTTGGGATTTCGGTCATTGCTTGCTTCCTTCATGTATTCATTAAAATTCGAGACAGATCCAGCAAAAAGTTCAAAGATATATTCGACTCTGTAGGCGACAAAAATTTCGACCTGTGCGGGTGGATTTTCAAAAACACAGCAACCGATGGTAGTAATAAGTCATCCAAACAAAAAATGGTAGACATGGACCTCTATCTTTGAGATGTAAAGCTATACAGCGATAACGTCTCAAAGGAGAAACCATGTTAAAATACAGAATTAAAGTCCACGTTGAGTTGGAAGAATGTGATGAGAACGAAAATCATGAGATCACTCAAAATAGCGATGGAAGTTTCTCAACGGTCATAAGTGAGCAAGATGCCATCAGTATTGATATGTGTGAAACATCTGTATTGCAAACAGCTTACCCGACAATACGAAAAGCAGTATCTAACCATTTCAGCCAAATTTCAAAAAAAAAGCCGAAATAAAAGCTGGAGAAGGGGAGGAAATCATAACCAATCCTCATCCATACAGAGTTGACGGTGAAATTGGGCGATTTGATTTTACAACGCATAGCATTTTATATGAGAGCCAAAGTCACTACAACACAGCGCGAGATTTATTTAGCAGCTTAAGAGGAGTTGAAATTTATAAAACCGTAGGATTCAAAGATATAGCCCTGATCCATGGGGATACCGAAAAATCTTATCAGAAAACCGCAAAATTGATTAACCGGGTTCGACATCAAGGCCAGGAAGGCACCCCATCCCGGACACTTCATGACTGCACCGAGAAAGAAGGGCGAGAGGCTCTTGATTATATTGACAAAAGCGCACGTTCTATCCTAACAAAAAATGGTTTCTCTGAAGATGGCACTTGTCAGGTTATCAAACTCGAATATAATAATGCCCACCCAGTAACGGTGTCTAAGCGGAATGTGCTCAACGCAGTTGATAAATGTTGCCGGGACAATGGTATCAAGGCAGAGGCCATCTTGAGCAATCCTGTTCCTTACGAAGATCCTGGCAATAGCACTCGCGTTTCGATTGATGATGTTCACGTTAAGAAACAAGAAGAGTCCCGTCCCGGTAGTATCAAATTGGAACGGGGAAAAAGAAAATATATCCACAACACAATTGCTCATATATCAAAGGCAGAAGTTGGAAAGTATGTGTTAAATGGCCCTGGCACAAAAGATGTCTTACTTTTTTTAACGGCGTTTCTGTTTCACAATGGCTTGATTGGTAACCGTATCCAGTTTTTTACCGACGGCCATAAAACCTTGAATAGTTCAATTTTCAAACGCTTCAGTTGGTATAAGAATATTGGAATCATTCTTGATTGGTATCATTTGGAAAAGAAATGCAAAGAACAATTGAGCTTGGCATTAAAAGGACGTATCATCCGCAACGAGACGCTTGATGAGCTTAAGCCGCTATTGTGGCATGGCTTGACTGATGAAGCTGTGGGCCATCTGGAATCAATTGGTAAAGATTCTATTAAGAAAATAGAGTCGTTGAATAAGCTGATTGAATATTTGAAAAGGAATAAACCGTACATTCCTTGCTATGCAGTAAGGAAAGAACTCAATTTATGTAATTCCAGTGCTATCGGCGAAAAAATGAATGATCTTGTAGTCTCAAGCCGTCAGAAACATAATGGAATGAGTTGGTCAAAAAAGGGCTCTTTGGGCCTGGCAACAATCACAGCAATAAAACGTAACAAAGAAAATGATAAATGGTTTGAAACGAAGAGCTTGGATTTTAAACTATAGTGGTTTGCAAATGAATTGATAAACTTATAAAACTTATGTGGTATAATAGAAGGTTGTCAAAAAAATTGGAGGATGCATGTATCATAATCTATAAGCAAGTTCCTAAGTCATAGGGAAAGCAGCTAGTTGTGCTGGATTCGGGTCACTGATTCTGATGCCTAAGTAACTGCTGGTGTTTTAGGATAGGATCAGCAATGGTAAATCGAGGTATGGCAAGTTAAAGAAAAGGCGAAATCAGATAAAAGCCCCCAATTTTTTATTATAACATGAAAATTTTAGATATTTATCAATTCATTTGCAAACCACTATAGTT
>NZ_JACADJ010000020.1 GCF_013389365.1 Desulfobacter latus | reverse complement strand
ATGGCCTGGGTCAATACTTCTGCATTTGAACCTTTTGCTATATATAAGAAACGAACGGCCTGCTTATTGCTTCCATTTTCATCTCCTTCGGCAATATTACTGGAAATAGATACAGCCGCCCGCCTGACCTGATCCCGTAGTCCAACGTCAGAAGAGAATCCACCACATGCGGTTATTTTATAAATGATGACAGCAAGATCTTTTGACCTCTGCCAGACATTCAATTTCTCAAAATGACCCATATCTATAACCCAGCACCCAGCACCCAGCACCCACGGGTTACCAGCAATTCTCAGTGAAACCCTAAGTCTTTATTATTGTTTATGATAACTATTTCACTTATCCGTAAAGTTTTTTATAGTAAATCCTTTATTGACGGGGCTTTCAAAATTTTTTCACCGAGAACCGCTGACGGGTTACGGGCCGGGGTCGGACCGAGATAACTCATTCACGTCCCTTGTACTGTACCGTATCCCAGCGGGTGAACCCTTTGAGCGTAAAGACATTCTTGTTGTTTCGCTTTTGTGTCCGGTTAATGACCGGTGATATAGCCGAATGTCGTATAGAGCTGCGCTGCCTTGGATAACCCTTTTTGCAGATAGTGCTTCCCCTGCTCGACATGTGCTGCCGACATGTAGAACGAACTCTTTTGTTTCGGAAGTTCCAGCCCTTCTTTATGATGTCGATCATGGCAGACATCACAAAGCGTCATCAGACTTGAGAGTTTGTCTGTCCCGCCCTTTGCCCTTGGACGGATATGATGGCATTGCAGTTTTGTTTCCGCACCGCAAACACGGCATCTGAACTTGTCACGTACCAGACACGCCTGTTTGAAATTCTTGTGATAAAGCAGATCTCCATGCTGATACTGTTTATACAACTGAATAAATGCCATGAAACTGCATCGTTTGTTGACTGCCTTTCTGAAGCCTTTCCTGTCTGATTTTTTCTGCTGTTGTCATGGCAATATCTCCACCTTTCATGCAAATGGGTTTACTATCTTCAGGCGGTCTTCAAGAAGGAAGCCACTCTGCATATCCTCAGATATTAACCAATTTGCATCGCAATCCAGAGCGCTGGCTGCCACGATGCTGTCCCAGAAAGAAAAACTGTGAGCATCACGTATCTGGGAGGCCTTTAAAAGTACATCTTGTGACAACTCAAATACGCTATATTTCCGATGGAGAGATCCGATCAAATTCTGGATTTCAATTTCTGAGAAAGCCATCTTTTTTATCAAATTAACGCACATCTCATTGATTATCTGGGTGCTGATAACAATTTCACACTTTTTGATAATAGTCCTTGCCATTTTATTTTTTTCTGCATCTTGACCTTGTATAAATGCATAAAGCCAAATGTTTGTATCGATAAAATATGTCGCTTCCGGGTCTATTTTAAAAGCGCTCATAAATTTCTTCTCTCAACAGGGGCGAAAACTGTTTTGATTTAATAGGATTTAACAACAACTTATCAATAATATCCGTTTGCCTGGCTTTTTGCTCACTTAAAATAATAACCTTAACAGTCTCCCCGGTTCTTTGTCTGAATTTGTCAGGAATACGAATAAGCCCGTTTCTAATTTTAGCTTTAAACTCTATGGCTTCCATGGCACGCCTCCTCATTTACCTCCTTGGGTGACTATCGGGGTCATAATTTTTTTGCTGCCTCTTCATCCCATTCCGATCATATTGCATTCGATTTCAATGGCTGAAAATTGTTCTTTTGTGAGATAGCCTATTTCAGAAGCAATGATGGCCTGGATCAATACTTCTGCATTTGAACCTTTTGCTATATACTCGATGTTCAAGTTTTTTCCTCAGCCCTGTAAGCACTGGACTGAGAAAGGGGCTTTCTCGGAGGTCAACAATATTTGAAAAAGCATAATGGACTGATATTACTGTATTTTAAAAACCATACCAAGACAACTCGGGTCTTATCGAAAAAACGGAAATATCCATTAATATCAATCTATTAGAAAAAAACTTGATAGTCGAGTTATATTATCAACGTTGAAATTTATCCAGTCACAAAAACTTGATCATCGAGTATAATGCTTTTTTTGACCTCAAAAAATACAATATTGCACCCCAAACGAGCCCGATTTCACACTTATTTATTTTTGTTTCAAAGCGTTAACTTGACCCGACCCCAAGCACCCTTCCATAATATTCGCTCCTCATATAGTATCATTTCGAGAGCTCATATCATGCTTTTTCCACCAAAAGATAGACTTTTTTTAACCGGGAAAATGGGAATGCGCCCTCATAGATCAAGTGCAGGCCGTAGATGTCGGTGATCTCCTGAATCCGGTCTACTTTGCAGGGATGGCCGTATACATGAACCGACAGAATGCCCGTGGTTTTCGGGGTGATGGCGGATTCCACCTTTTCCGGGTCCAGGTTGCAGGACTCGGGCTCGATGTCCACGAACACGGGCCGGATGTTGTTCCACCACAGGGCGTGGGAGGTGGCCACAAAACTGAAAGGCGTGGTGATAACCTCGCCTGTGACCCGCAGCACCTGCAGGGCGATGACCAGGTCCAGGATGCCGTTGGCGCACAGGGCCACGTAGGGCACATCTAAGTATCGGGCCAGTTGGGCTTCCAGTTCTTTGTGAAAGGCGCCGGAGTTGGTGAGCCATTTTCGGTCCCATATCTCCTGCATGAAGGTCGTGACTTCGGGCAGGGGGGGGGGAGGAACGGCTGGGTGACGGGGATGGGGTGTTTGGGTTTGAACATGGGTAGTAGGTTTTGGGTTTAGTTCGTAGTCTATGAAGAGCAAACAAAATTTGGTGAATGTACGATGCCAAGCAGTCCATCAATACTGATGTCTTCATCAATCAAAGGCCAATGTATGCCATATCCGGAGGGAGAAATTTCAAATGTTGTTCTTTCAATTTCAGCTGCGTGAAGCAATGATTGAGAGATTTTTTTCAGTTCAAATGCGTGTTCTTTGCCGTCAATGTCAAGAATCAGGTGATTGTTTTTAAATCGTACATTTTTCATAAACTGTTTGTGTGATCCTCTTTAGAAAAACCGGAGTTGATCGATCCCGTTTATTTGAACGACCTGTTTGAAATAGCTATCCAATATTTCTAAATCATCTGTCCGGTTAATGGTTTCTACTATTTTATGAGGAACTTTTCCAAAACGGAGTCTAAGAATATCTATTATGTCTTTTTTAGCCTTTTGGATGATGCCCTGTTCGATCCCTTGTTCAATGCCTTTATTTCTGATGTATTCTGACAACATAGCTGTATCCTTATGTTGAACTATTTCGTTGTAAAGTTCTTGCTGTTCCAATTCCCCTATTCCTGCATATGTGTCTATAAAATCGACATATTTATCAAAGAGGCCACTGGAAACAAGTTGGTATAATCCTGTGTAAGCCTGCCGGATCACATCAATTCTTTCTTCTTTTTTGTAGCGCATTTTAGGCAGCAGTATTTTTACAACCGGATTATTAATATTGTAATAATCACGGGCATTCAAGTCAAACAGCTTGTGAAAAACATATTCAAAATGAAGAAATAAACGATCATTTAGTTGGGTGTGCAGATGTTGCAACACCGATTTGCGCCACCTTTTTTCATCTGTGAATAGGACCGTGGGAATAACTAAAGCTTGTGGGTAAGCCTCCATCAGATCTGTTGTGTATCTCAGTAATTTATATATGGAAAATTTGCCTTTATCTTCCTGGAACTCGACCAACCACAGAAGAAGTTGTTGGTGTTCAAAGTGAAACAAAATCGGCATATCCAGTTCAAGGCTCTTGTCTGAAAGCGAATGTTTTTTCGGCTCCTGGCGTACAAATTCAACGTTGATGACCTGCCCCCAGTTTTGTTCGGCCTCTGGAAATAACCAGGCCAAGGCTTCCTTCGGGAAATCTAAAAACAAGTTTTTAAAATTATGGTCGTGGGGATTCATAACCTGATTTTGTTTTTTTTGATGCGTTGTAATCAAACCAGAAAGTTTGCAGGGTGCGCCGGTTATCCATTGGTGCCTTACTTCTCAGTTTCTGCCACAAAAAACAAGAGATTGAGCGCCTTGTACTGTAACTTTCAGTGCCTTCCGTGTTTTCCGTGGTTAATAAACACCGGAGAGGCTGTTTTTTTAGATGAACCACGGAAATACACGGAATTCAGTACAAAAACTCAGAATTAGGCCCGAACCCATCATCTTTAAGGTGTTTCGTACAAATGGTTTGCAGCGAGCAGGGCTTCGACGAGGTTGGAGCCGATGAAGCCGGCTGCGCCGGTGATAAGGTATTTCATGGGTTATTTCTTCTGCACGCGGTCTTTGATGCGTTTGATGTGGCCGCGGCCCAGGCCTTTGACCTCGCAGCCCAGTTCGATGTAGTGCTGGATTTTGGCATCGCTCAGGATGCCGAAGCAGTCGATGACGGCCATGGGTTTTCCGCTTAAGGCCACCATCTGTTCGGGGTCCAGGTCCCATTGCCTTATCCTCCGAACCGGCATAGGCATAATACCAGGGGATAATAAAAATTCAAACTTTTCTGATTGAAAAAGGAGGCAAGGGAAAACGGTTATAATAAGAAGGAACTGGATATTTTAGATGGAAAATTGAGGTGCTTTTTTTGTAAAGCGTGACACATCTTTCTAAGATGCTTTACCAACAGGCCTTTCGGAATTTTAAAGGAAATTATATGGTGATGATATGCAGAGCAAACGAGGAGGATACAGAGGAAAGCCCAAACCCAAATTACCGCCGCATCTTAAACGTGTCCGGGTAAATGTTCGTATTCAAAAATGGATGCTTGACCAATTAAAAACAAAAGGAGAGGTCGGAATTGTTTTGGAAGAAATTTTGAAGAACGCTGGTTTTAAGTATTGTGATGATCAAAAACGATCAATTAAAATGTAGCTTAAAAAAAGAGAAAATCGGTCTTGACATGGGGTCCACTTTAGACATCCGAAAGAGAATAGCCTGTTCAACCGAGATGATTCTTGGCGATACTACCGAGATCAACCAAGTCATGATAAATCTGTGTAACAATTCGTTTCATGCCATGGCTGAAGGCATCGGTACTTTGGAAGTGAACTTAAATACAATACAACTAAATCCTGAGTCAGCACTTCGATATACGAATTTGGAACCTGGAGATTATGTCAGTCTTACGGTCAAGGATACTGGGGAAGGTATTGAACCGGCTTTTATGGATCGTCTTTTCGATCCATACTTTACAACAAAAGATGTCGACCAAGGGCTTGGGATGGGACTTGCCGTTGTTCACAGTATTGTTAAAAAACATGACGGTGACATCAAGATCGAAAGTGAAGTTGGGAAAGGAACAACCGTTGAAATTCTGCTCCCGGTAATAGAAGAACAGACAGAAATCATAACTGAAGCGTTTGAAACACCGCAGATGGGTGCAGAGCGGATATTACTGGTGGATGATGAGTCCTCGATTATCAAAATGGTCACACTAATGCTAAACCGTTCCGGCTACGATGTGATCGGAAAAACAAGCAGCTCAAATGCTTTAAAAGCGTTTAAAGAGAACCCCGAACAGTTTGATCTTGTGATCAGTGATATGACCATGCCTGAAATGGCAGGGGATCAATTTGTACAAGAAATAAAACAGATATGCCCTGACATCCCAGTTATTCTCTGCACAGGTCATAGCAACCGTATGGACGAAAACAAAGCGAAAGAAGTTGGGATAGACGCCTTTATGATGAAGCCTTTTTCAAAAAAAGATCTTACGAGAACCATACCGGAAGTATTGAAAAGAAGCCAAAGAATGATTATTTCTGAAGAATAGCCGACTACGGGCTATGTCTATAAATGCTTTCTTTTCAGAGAATGGAAGAATATACATTATACACTTCCTTCTTGTAAGAAAAGAACAGAAATTTTTCAAACAAAATCCCATCCACCACCGACACTCTCGCAAAAAGACCGGAAGAGGACCGGAGGCACAAAAAAAGCCCTCAAGGAAAATCCCTGAGAGCTTAGGTTTCAAGTGGCGCGCCCGGCGCGATTCGAACACGCGGCCTACGGATTAGAAGTCCGTTGCTCTATCCATCTGAGCTACGGGCGCAACAGGAGAACCTTCTAACAAATCCAGTTGATTTTGGCAAGATAAAAATTGGTTATGAATGCATTTTAAATTCCTGGAACCATTGAAACATTGTCTTGGTCATCGCAGAGAAACAAAAGGCGAGAGGTGCAATTCAATCATTTATATTTTAGAAAAAACGAGAAATGGCTTCCATTTTTACTCTAATTTAAGTAAGTTATCTGTATTAAGATTTTTCAAGAAGAGGCTGAAAAAAATAATCCGGCAGGAGCGTGTGTTGGTCATTCATTGTCCTGCTCATGCCAGGCAATAATCAAAGCCCCCCAAAAAAGACTGAATTAGCTGATATGTATAGTCAACTACCCCTCGGCTGAAGAGCGAGGGGCTTGAAAAGGCCCCAAAGTTGACCAGTCTAAGTGCTTCGAGCACTACGTTAGATCGGAAACAGGTACCCTGGAGTGCTCGCCAGCTCCAGGTTCTATCGATAAAACCGTGTTGATTGTAAAGGCAGACAGTCATGTTTCAAGGCAGATGTGCAGGGTAAACAAGTTCGGATTCCCCCGGACAACAGCAAAGTCAACTGAGAAAAAAGTCAAAGGCTTTCAGACGGGCGACATTGTCAAGGCGGTTGTCACTTCCGGCAAAAAGGTTGGAACGTACACCGGGCGCGTCGCTGTCAGAAAAAGCGGATCATTTAACATTAAAACAGTGGACAAAACAGTACAGGGCATTAGCTGGAAATATTGCAGGCTGCTTCATGCATCTGACGGTTATTCCTACAATACGACGTGCTAAGGTCCGGTGCATGGCTACTAAATTATTATAAGGAGGACGGCAATTCCTCCCCTGAGCTAAAGAGTCGGGGGGGTCCTTGCCGCATTTTATGAAACTGCATGAATATCAAGCAAAAGAAATACTACGGCACTCGGGAATCGAGACGCCTTTTGGTATGGTGGCTGAAACAGCAGATGAAGTGGAAACCTTGCTGGAAGAAATGAATATCAGCCGCGGTTTAGTGAAGGCGCAAGTATACGCCGGCGGTCGTGGAAAAGCCGGAGGAGTGAAGTTTTTTGAAAGCGTTGACCAGGCGCGTGAGATCACCGATAACATGCTGCACACCGCCTTGGTGACGAAACAGACAGGGCCTGGTGGTGAATTAATTTCCAAGGTTTTGATTGAACAACCGGTAGAGATTGCGCAGGAGTTTTATTTGGCTTTTCTCATTGATCGTGCCAACTCGTGTCCGATCATATTTGTCTCTTCAGAAGGGGGTATGGAATTCGAAGAGGTGGCCAAAAAATTCCCCGACAAAATATTAACACTTGCTTTATGTGATGATTCTGATTTTGAAGCCCTGGCGCGGCAGATCAATCGAATCTTCCAGTTGGATAAAACATCTTTTGAAAACTTGGTAGATCTGATTGAAAAACTATACCATATCTTTGTTAACAACGATTGCACGCTCTTGGAAATCAACCCCCTGGCCGTGTGTGTAGAAGGCGGACGGTTAATGCCTTTGGACTGCAAGATGAATATTGATAGCAACGCTCGATTCCGTCAAAAAAAATGGTGGGCATACTTCAATAATGAATTAAATGAACACGAAAAAACCGCTGCAAAATACGGGCTGAAATATATCAAACTGGATGGTAACGTGGGCTGTATGGTGAATGGCGCCGGCTTGGCTATGGCCACAATGGATACCATCTTGGCCACTGGACATGCGCCGGCTAATTTTTTGGATGTGGGCGGAAGTGCTTCTGAAGAAGCGGTAACACAAGCGCTTAAAATCATTACCTCAGATCCTAATGTCAAAACTATTTTCATCAATATTTTTGGCGGCATCATGAAATGCGATATCATTGCCCAAGGCATCGTAAATGCAGTAAAGCGTACAGGGCTTGAATTGCCTTTGGTGGTTCGCCTGGAGGGTACACACAAAGAAAAAGGATTGCAAATCATAAAGGATTCCGGGTTGGCCATAACCAGTGCCGATAGTTTAGCTGAAGGTGCCCGCTTGGCAGCGGCAGCGGTGAAGGAGGCGTGATCATGTCTATATTAGTGAATAAAGATACCGTATTGATGACCCAAGGCATTACAGGAAAAGCAGGTCTGTTTCATTCCATCAAGTGCCGTGATTATGGCACTCAACTGGTGGGAGGCGTGACCCCCGGCAGAGGCGGTCAAGTCGTGGAAGGTTTTAAGATTTTTGACACCGTGGCGGCATGCAAGGAAGAGACCGGTGCGAATGCCACCATGATTTTTGTGCCGCCGCCTTTTGCCGCTGCCTCTATTATTGAAGCCATTGATGCCGATATGCCTTTGATTGTGGCAATCACCGAAGGAATCCCTGTACACGATATGATCAAAGTGAAGCGTTATCTGGATTTGAGCGACAGCGTTTTAATCGGCCCCAACTGTCCGGGTATTGTAACGCCGAATCAAGCCAAGATCGGCATTGCGCCGGACAATATTTTCAAGCCGGGTAAAATAGGGGTGGTATCCCGTAGCGGAACGTTGACCTACGAAGCGGTATATCAAACCACCTTGAACGGGTTAGGGCAAACGACAGCCATTGGTATTGGGGGAGACCCGATACATGGTATAAATTTTGTAGATGTGTTAGAGTTGTTTCGTGATGATCCCGACACTGAAGGGATAATACTTATCGGTGAGATCGGTGGCCTTGATGAAGTGGAGGCGGCTGAATTTATCGCTGATGAAATCAAGGTTCCGGTTGTTGGGTTTATCGCAGGGGTTTCAGCGCCTCCTGGTAAAAGGATGGGACATGCCGGTGCCATTATTGAAGGAAAAGGCACCAGTGCAGAGGCCAAGATTAAAGTTCTCACGGAAGCTGGGGTAACGATTGCTCCCAATGCGACCCTCATTGGTGAGCTGATGCGGGACCGTATGAAAGGTTGAGTATGACGTATGATGTAATTATCGTAGGCGGCGGACCTGCCGGGCTGTTTGCGGCCTATTATCTGATGGAACACGCCAGTCTCAAGGTATTGCTCATTGAACGCGGAAAGCAGCCGGATCAACGCAAATGCCCCATCAGCAAAGTTCGGAAATGTGCCCAGTGCCAACCGTGCAATATTTTGTCTGGTATCGGTGGCGCCGGCCTGTATTCAGATGGAAAACTTAATTTTATTCCAAGGCTTGGCAAAACCGATCTCACCCAATTTATGCCCATGTCCCAGGCCCAGGCCTTGATTGATGAAACCGAAGATATTTTTACCCGATTTAAGATGGATGCCAAGGTGTTTCCCACTAACATGGATGAGGCCGGTCTCATCCGCAAGGAAGCCAAACGGTTCGGCATTAATCTTCTGCTCATCCGGCAAAAGCACCTGGGCAGTGACAATCTGCCGGGCTACATCACGGGTATAGCCGACTATCTTCAGTCCAAAGGGCTTGAGATACGAACCTGTGAGAATGTGACCGATATTATTGAAAAAGATGGGATTATTCAGGGGGTCGTATCTGACAAAGGGACCTATCATGCCCACAACGTAATTCTGGCACCGGGCCGCATTGGGGCCAACTGGGTGTCATCCCTGGCCCTTAAACATGGCATTGAATTGAGTCAGCGGGGCATAGAAGTCGGTGTCCGGGTGGAGGTACACAACGATATCATGGATGATCTGTGCAACGTGATTTATGACCCCACCTTTTTCATCCGCACCCACACCTATGATGACCTGACCCGGACATTCTGCACCAATCAGGGCGGTTTTGTGGCGTTGGAAAATTACCAGGATTTTGTCTGCGTTAATGGGCATGCCTATTCAAACAAAAAATCAAGTAATACCAATTTTGCCTTTCTGTCAAAAGTGGTACTTACGGAACCGATCACGGACAATCAGGCTTACGGGGAATCCATCGGTCGTCTGGCCAGTATCATCGGTGGAGGTAAACCTATTCTCCAGCGATTCGGGGATTTGAAACGGGGCAGACGATCCACCTGGAACCGGGTCAGCAAAAGCTACATTGACCCTACCATGACCAATGTGGTCTGCGGAGACATTGCCATGGCGCTGCCCGAGCGGATACTGTCCAATCTGATCGAAGGGCTGGAGACTTTAAACCAGGTGGTGCCCGGGGTGTCCAATGATGAAACCCTGCTCTATGCCCCGGAGATCAAATTTTTTGCCACCCAGATTGAAACCACGCCACACTTGGAAACCAAAATCAAGGGTATGTACGTGGCAGGAGACGGACCCGGGGTGGCCGGCAACATTGTATCAGCAGCGGCCACCGGACTGATTCCGGCAAAAAAAATTATTTCATCACAATCGGGGTAGGATAATAAATCGCGCAGGCATCATCGGATTCCCAGGCCATGACCCTGGAAACCACAACTTTTTCATCCAGGTTTTTGTCTATATATGCCTGAACCTTGCCTGCAATATAGACTGCAATACGTTCGGAGGTGGGCTGTTTGTTTTCAAAGGCAGGCAGTTCGTTTAAAAATTGGTGGTCCAGTTCCCCGTCCACAACAGCCCGAACCGCCCGTTTGATATCCCCGAAATCGGCCAGAACCCCGGCGTCGTTCAATTGATCGCCCTTGACATAGACTTCCACCTGCCAGTTGTGTCCGTGCAGGTTTTCACATTTCCGACCCACCATGGCAAGCTGGTGCGCCCCGGCAAACCGGGTTTTAACCTTTAGTTCAAACATAGCCCCCCATCCGGATTACAGGTTTTTAAACAAATTTTTCAGCTTGTTTGATATTTTATTTGCATCAAGTTTGTCAAACTCTTCAAGCAAATCCTTTTGTTTCTGGCTCAATTTGGTAGGCGTTTTGACGATTACCTTGATAATCTGATCGCCTCTCCGGCCGGTTCTCAAAGAGGCAATTCCCTCGCCTTTAAACTGGAAAGAATCACCATACTGGGTCCCGGCGGGGATGCTCAATTCCTTTTCCCCCACCAGCGTAGGCACGGTAATTTCAGCACCAAGGCTCGCCTGGATAAAAGAAATATCAATGGCACAGATAATATCGGTTCCTTCCCGCTGAAAAAACTTGTGAGGTTTAACATTAATTACCACATAAAGATCACCTGACGGACCGTTAGGCGTGCTGGAGGCCTCACCTTCTCCGGTAAGACGCAGCTTTGACCCCACATCCACACCGGCAGGGATTTTAACCTGAACCTTGCGGTTAATTTCCATACGGCCAGTGCCCCGGCATTTGGGACAGGGATGGGGAATAATTGTCCCCCTGCCCTTGCAATAAGGACAGGTTGTTTTGACTTTGAAAAAGCCCTGGCTCTGGATATACTGCCCCGTGCCCCGGCAGTGGGAGCAGGTTTCTGCAGAAGAACCGGGGGCGGCACCGGACCCGTTGCACGCGTCACAAGTTTCCCGCTTTGGTATGGAGATGGTTTTTTCCGTACCAAAGGCAGCCTCCATAAAATCTATGGTCATGTCATAGCGTAGATCTGCTCCCCGCCTGGCCCGGCTACCACCACGTCCGCCGCCAAAACCGAAAAAATCCTCAAAAATATCCCCAAAACTCGAAAAAATATCCTCAAATCCGCTGGGACCGGAATGGCCTGCGCCTTCAAGGCCCTGGTGACCAAACTGGTCATAAATCTGGCGTTTGCTGTCGTCGCACAGAACTTCATAGGCTTCAGACGCTTCTTTAAATTTGTTTTCAGCCTCTTTATTATCCGGATTCTTGTCCGGATGATATTTGATGGCAATTTTTCTGTAAGCTTTTTTCAGCGTGATTTTATCTGCATCCCGTTTTACCCCAAGGATTTCATAGTAATCTCGTTTTTCACTCATAATTAGTGCCCGATAGCGTTTTAATTCATTTATATTTGTATTTAACTCGGTTGTATGATAGCTTCCAAACCTGCTTTAATTAAAATAAACAATTTAAAATAACTCTGATTCTAAAGTTGTCAACGATGAAGCAAGAACTGGATTTTGTCAAAGAAATGTTTGACAAAATTGCTCCCAAATATGATTTTTTAAACCGACTGCTCAGCATGCGCCAGGATGTTTACTGGCGAAAGGAGATGGTTAAGGCTGCAAAACTGGAATCCGGCGCCGCAGTATTAGATGCGGCCTGCGGGACCTGTGATGTAGGTCTTGAAGTCGGACGTGTTCTCAAGGGCCAGGCATCTATTACCGGACTGGACTTTTCCTTTGGTATGCTGGTCCTTGGTAAAAAAAAACTGAACTGTCCCAGGGGCCGGGCCATTTCCCTTGTCAATGGTGATGCGTTGAACCTGCCCATAAAAAACCAGCAGTTTAACGCCGGTTTCATGGCCTTTGGTATCCGTAATATCATGAACCGTACCGGCGCCATGAAAGAATTTTACCGTACCTTGAAACCGGGTGGTAGAATCATCATCCTGGAACTGACCACACCCCAAAAGGGACTAATGCGCAAGCTTTATCTTTTGTACTTTCAAAAAATATTGCCGTTAATCGGCTCTTTTTTTTCAAAACACGGTAAAGCATATGCGTATCTACCTGAATCCGTATTAAAGTTTCCCGATCCAGTATCCTTTGCACGCCAGATGAAAGCGGCAGGGTTCAAGGAGATTCGATTCAAGCAGATGACACTGGGTATTGTGACCCTCTTTGTAGGCATAAAGTGATAATTAGAAATGAAAAAATTTCTTTTAAACAGCATTGCAGGCCGGGTTCTTTTGACCGGTATTTTACTTACTGCGCTGTTTTTCATTTTTTTTATCGTTGGTATCATTCAGGGTGTACCAGGTGCAAAGATTGCGTTTATTGTGTTTATTACCCATTGTGTGGGCAGCCGGGCCGGCGGCATCGGTCTGTGCATCCTTAACGATTTTGACCCTCTTACCACAATTGCCTTAAATTTTTATTTTGAATGCCTGATTGTCTGTTATACCTATGCCGGCTTTGTCCTAAGCACCAGCGGTGTATTCAAAGCCGCCTGGATCAAAACATTCATGGGCAATCTCAAAGAAAAAGCGGAAGAAAAAAAAGAGAAAATAAAACGCTGGGGCTGGGTCGGAATATTTGTCTTTGTGATGGCCCCTCTGCCTGTCACAGGCCCTGTGGTGGGCACAATCATCGGTTATATGCTCAGAATGCCTTTATTAAACAATTTTACTGCTGCGGGCCTTGGCACCCTGACAGCCATCGTGGCCTGGTGCTATGGGTTTGATCTTCTTGAACACCGTTTTGAAATGCTTCAGTATATTTTTGTCGCCATCTGCATAGTCATCATTATCCCTTACCTGAAACCATTAAAAAAATTAATTAATTCCCTGTGCCGGGAAAGTAATGAATAAAGAATAAGGATCAAAATCGATCATATCGAAAACTACCTGAAACTCAATCTACGGCGAAGATTGGCAATATATATCATATAAGGGTGTTTATTTCCTGCCGAACGTAGTCCCCCAATAATCGAGACTCAGGCTAGTCAACTTGGGCTTTTACAAGCCCCTTCCGAATCACTGATTCAGGAGGGGGCGTTGACACGATCATATTTCGAGAATAATCTTACCAACATGCGTTGCGCTTTCCATAAGCCGATGGGCCTCTGCAGCCTGCTCCAGAGGGAATGTTTTGTGGACAGCCGGTTTGATCTTTCCCGCCTCAATCAGCGGCCATACCTTCTCCCTGAGCTGTGCCGCAATTTCAGATTTGGAGGCATCCGGACGGCTGCGCAAGGTGGAGCCCGTGAAAAGGAGACGTTTCAGCATGATGGGCATCAGATTGATCTCGACTTTGGAGCCCTTGTTAAATGCAATCTGAACGATGCGTCCATCCGGCGCCGCCGCCTTGATATTGCGTGCAATGTAGTCTCCTCCGACAATATCGAGAATGACATTGGCACCCTTGACTTCATTTCTAACCACGTCAACAAAATCTTCCGTGTTATAATCAATAACCCGATCGGCACCGAAACCTTTGCAGGCTTCACATCGTTCTGCAGGGCTGTCGGTGGCATACACCTTTGCGCCGAAAGCTTTTGCAAGCATGATAGCCGTTGAGCCGATACCGCCGGAACCGCCATGGACAAGAAAGGTTTCCCCTTCTTTGAGTCCGGCCCCCATGAATATATTGCTCCAAACCGTGAAAAACGTTTCGGGAATTCCCGCGGCTTCCACTAAATTCAAGCCTTTTGGAATCGGCAGGCAATGGAGGGCCACAACGGCACAATACTCGGCATAACCGCCGCCGTTGGTCAGGGCACAGACCTGGTCTCCCACAGACCAATCGTTGACATCGCTGCCGACGGCAACAATGGTTCCTGTGATTTCCAGACCCAGAAGATCCGATGCACCCTTTGGCGGTGGATAATGCCCTCTACGCTGAACTATATCGGGCCCGTTTACACCGGTGGCCGCCACCTTGATCAGCACCTCTTCGGGTTTCGGCTGGGGCACAGGCCTGCTTCCCACAGAAAGGGCCTCGGGACCGCCCGGTTCGGTAATTTCAATCACTTTCATCTGTTCCGGTAATGTGGATGTCATCGCTGATTTCCTCCATCGTAAATGATAGGGTTAAAATCCGGTGGGACTCACCGTATGAAAAGTGAGTATATTGAAAATGATAGGTTTAATCAATTAAAAAACAAATTAATACCGTTCATTTCGGGCATCACCACGTCGGTCATGAGCAAATGGACCTCGCCGGCATGTTCCGTGGCCAGGCGGATGGCCTCAACCGGTGTAGAAGCCCCCATCACGGTGTATCCCTGCCGTTCAAGCATCATGGTGGTCATTTTTCGGCGTTGGGTTTCGTTCCTCAACCCAACCTACCGGAAATCCGTATGGCCTAAAATATGATCAAGGCCAATAAAAAAAAAGGAGCGCCTTGAACCGGCTAACTCCTTGTTTTTTTTATTGGTACCTGGGACGAGAATTGAACTCGTACACCCTTGCGGGCGAGGGATTTTAAGTCCCTTGCGTCTACCAGTTCCGCCACCCAGGCATTTAATGAAGTAAAAAATATATTATTACGCACGAATTTGCAAGCCTAAATCCACAGTTCTTCCTTGACACGTTATCATTCTGTGTGTTTTAAAAAATTTGATTCGCGTTAGAGCAAATACCCCTTAAAAAGGTTCAAGTCGCTAATAAAGGAGTTTTTATGCCGGATTTACCGCTGGAAAAACAAAAGTTGTTCCAAAAATGTGTTGAGTTTCATGGTCACCTGTGTCCCGGGCTTGCATTCGGACTCCAGGCGGCCCTGGCAGGTATGGAGTTTCTTTCAGAGGCACAGGCACTGGACGAGGAGCTTGTGGCCATTGTTGAAACAGATGCCTGCGGCACCGATGCAATTCAATTTACATAAAGGCGAACTCTCTGATGCGGCGGGTCATTAATTCCATTTTTTACGATAAGCGGGATTACAAACTTATTGAGATTGTAAACTCGGTGTATAACGAACCCAAAAGGCTGGGATACACAGGCAAGTTGCTTTATCCTTTTTTCCACCCCCTGGGTATCAAAGAGCTTGCAGAATCCAGGGGGCTTCGCGCTGCATATTCCATTATCAATCTCATGGAGTCCATTAAAAGCGGTGATATTACAAGCCGCCTTGATGCCCTGGCTGGACTCAAGGACGATATTGTAGATACCGTTGGCGGCCCCATACCCAAAAATACGTCCAGGGTGCTGATGCAGATTATGAAAGATTTGGTTCGGGCGAAGGAACAGCCTGAACATCAGCTTAAACTGGCCCACGATTTCAGAATCGCCGCATTTGGCAAACCCAGGGTTATCCGAAATTTACTTGACCACTACCATCTGCTTGAAATGCCCGAAGAGTGGAATCAGATCACCTTTGACGACCATGTCCATGATGCAAACACCTCGGGCAGGAAAAGTGCCACACACCTGATCATGGATGCCTGGATCAAGGGCATTCGAAGGCTGCGTGTGATCTACTATCACTATATTGAACCCAAATGGGCACTGGAGCTGATTGAAGCGGCCAAAATCATGGAAATAGATCTGCGAATCGGTATTGAATTCTGGCCACTTCACCGGGACAGATATATCTCTATTATCTGGGTTTCCAGGGGACTGTATAACCTTGAATCCTTTTTGAATTTTCTTGCCAAGCCATCAGTAATTAAGTTCATGGAACAGGGAAAAGCCCTTGTAAAGTTCCAGGAAAATTATCTCTATCTCTTGCTGGACAAATTCAATCAGTCAGGGCGTATGGAATTATGCCGGGATCTTGATATTACCATGCCGCCTGTGGCGGCTGAAAAATTTCTCGATTTTGTCGGACCGGGTCAGCCAAGTTTTCAATACCTTGGCGAATTTATTCACTCAAAAGTCCTTGCGGCTATTCAAGGACAAATTTCCCGCGTAAAAAAAGAGCAGATCGATCCAAAGGCCCAAACGCATCTTGACCGTCTATCCAAAACGATGAATGATGTGATGGTCAAGGACATCCTTGAGCAGTATCTTGATGCGGAACATTTTTTCAGTGGGCTTTACGATTATGTCAAAGAAAAAGGCAACAATGCCCCGCCAAGGCTTTGTGTGCAATTTTGTACGCTTCTGGATCAAATCGACGATCTGCTTGGAGATTCTCGAATTACCCTTAATCTTGACAGGCTTGAGCCTGAAGATGTGCTTGAACTTCTATATGACAGTGGCGGCAGAATTTCTAGAATTGAGATTATCAATCTGAAAAAATACAATCCCTTGGACAATAAAATCATGCTTCGCGTCAATGAATTGCAAGGCGCTGTCAATCCGGGGAGTATACTAAAATTAAAACGCATTATTTCAAAAATTATTGCAGATATACAAAAAAAAGAGACTGACCAGAAGGAAGACCGGCTGAAAAAATTGTCTGTGATCCTCAACGACATTGACGAATTCAAGCATATGTTTGCTGCCCGTCCCATCAAGTTAAAAATCGGCTCTGACTCCACAGGGAAGCCGGGGCATTATGGTATGGGCTTTGCCGTTATCGATACCCTGCCCTTCAGGGTTCGGCAAAAAATCGAAAAAGAAAACAGCGACAGGCTGCGCCTTCCTGTCAATGTTAAAACCAGCCTGTACACCTTGACCTCTCCGCCTGAATTTATTTCCGGCGCGATTGCCTGGATACCTGGTATCCGCGCGTTATTATCCATTAAGAAAAGGAAGTGGATACCTGAATTTTTTATGCTTTATCCGGTTTCCAAAGGGAATTTGGTTACCCTTGGACGATCCGCATTTATGGGGCACAAAAACAATTTAATCGGAGAATCCGGTAAAAAATCCAAGTCGAAGAAATCATTTAAATACCTTAACAGCAAGCTTAAAAACTTTTTCAAAATTATCGTTGGATTTATTCCGGCCCAGCTTTGCTTTATGTTGACCAAAGACTGGTGGTTGTTATCCTATTTGGGCGCTTTGATTTGGTTCGGCATCACCGGCATACGCAATGTGATTCAGTCGGTGATCGGCGGAGGCGGAATTCGAAGGGCATCACGTTTAAAATGGAATGATTATGTCAGTTGGGACAGGCTTGCGGACTCCCTTTTATTCACCGGGTTTTCAGTGCCTCTTCTAGATTATCTGATTAAAACCCTTCTTTTGGACAAAACCTTGGGGGTTACCATAAATAACGGTCCCGTGATGCTTTATACCGTCATGGGTCTTGCCAATGGCATCTATCTTTCCACCCATAATTTTTTCAGGGGATTGCCCAAAGGGGCTGTGACGGGTAATTTTTTCAGAAGCATTATTTCCATCCCTGTTGCGGTTGTACTCAATGCATTCATAGGCGCTGTCCTGGGATTTTTCAATATTCCCAATGTGAGTGGCGTTCTTCAGAAATGGGCAGCTATCATTTCCAAAGGTGCATCTGATATTGTGGCTGGGTTCATTGAAGCTGCGGCTGACCGGTCTGTTTATACACGCCTTCGAAAACAAAATATCCGTAAAAAAATTTTTGAGCTTTTTGATATTTACTCCAAACTGATTATGCTGTTTCCTGAAACAGAAGAACTGAATATATTAAAAGATTCAGTTATGCTTTTAAATAACAAAAACTCGGAAGTTCGGGATCTGGCCAAACTGATCATCATCAATGCCCTGGACTTATTTTATTTCTGGATGTACCTGCCCCGGGCCCAGTCCACGTTAATTCGTTTGGTTTCGGAAATGACGCCGGAAGAAAAAATAATATTTTTTCAGGCCCAGAACATGCTGCGTCATGAGCATCATATCAGCAGATTGTTTGTGGACGGTGTCCTGGGAGGAAATTTTTCCCGGCCTCTTTCCTTTTATCTGATCGCATACCGATCTTATCTTAAAAGCATTGAAAAGGTAAAGGCATCAATCCTGCAGGAAAAATTCGACGAGGACCTTTATTCATAATCATTGAGCCATAAATAGTTGCCCAATAAAGTAAATGCTGACAACGTAATTTCGCTTGTGCTATTATTTTCTTTTAAGCATTTAACTTGATCATTGGGTAACAAGATGGAGAGACTATTATGGTTTATCAAAGGGTTGTCGTTGGATTTTGTACTATTTTATTAGGAATGATATTGACCTGTGAGGCAGCAGTGGCAACCAAGGGGAATTTTGCAACACTTGGGGATTTCAAGGGTGAGGTCATGGTTAAGAATGCGGGCGCATGGGCGAAACCTGCATTGGGCATGCCCTTATATTCCGGGACAAAAATCGTAACCAAGGAGGGGACGGCATCCGTCGTGTTCAAAGATGGGGCGACCATGTTCATTGATGTATTTTCGAGCATCCGTACCATTGACCAGCTTTTAAATGAGGAACCGCTTAAAGACGGGAAAAACCGGATCAGAAAAATCAGGATCATGCTTGGCCGGGCAAAATATGAAGAACAGCCGATAAACGAAAGAGAAACCCGCATCGAGCTTCCCACGGCTGTTGCGGCCTTGAGGGGAACCGGGGGCTGGTTTGGGGCGAATGAGCATCAAAATTCACTTGGGAAGCTCTATGAAGGCAGGATGGATACATCCGGCCGGTTTCAGGAAATGATTCCCAAAATTCTTACCTTGGCCCAAGCTTTGAACTCACCGACATTTCAGGCCTCTCTCATGTCATCCCAGGCCGGACATGATCCCCTGCTCAACGTCAAGGAAATTCAGTCAGAGGTTAAAACCTTTGCCGCCAACACCGACCCGGATGTTCAGGCTGCAGTCCAGTCGGTTATCCAGGTAATATCTCCGATGTTGAAAGCCATAGAAACCAAATTAGAAAAAGCCAAAGCTGCATCCGGGGTTAAGGAAAAAGCGGAACAGACGGAAAAAAAAGCCATTGAGACACAAAAAGACTCAACCGTTATAGAAGTCGCCGGCCTGTTAAAAGAAAGCATTACCAAATCGACAGATACTTTTGTTGAAGCAACTCAGGAATCCATAAATGCAGATATTGTCCTGCTGCTGGAAACGTTAAAGGGGGATGAGGAAGGTGTCAAGATTGCCAATACCGTGAAGGAACAGAACGATGCTGCCCTCGAGATTGCCCAAGTTGCCGTGGAGACATCAAATAAGGCCGTGGCGCTTGTTGAAACTGCTGAAAATAACGTGGCGCTGGGTATGGCCCTAACCGTTGCCAATACGGTGAAAAATGCGGTAAATACTGTTGCCACCGGTATTCGGACTGCCAACATCTCGGTGGCATTGACGGCACAAGACAATAAAGCCGCCGCCACTAAGGTGATGGAGATAACCCAGAAAACGAGCAGTGCCACTGATGTGGCTGCGAACACCATTACCCTTGTCAATGAAGCACTTGAAAATTTTAAAAACACCGAGGATGTCGATCTGGCCTTAACCGTTGCCCAAGCAGCGGAGACCACGTCAAAGATAACCCATAACACCGCCCAAATAGGGTCCCGCGCGGTTGAGCCCATCAAAGACGATGCGGATAATATAGGACCCCTGACCCAGGCGGTTGAGACGGCTGTTCAGTCGCTTGGCCAAGCTGAGCAAGCGTTGGAAACCCTTGGAACGGCTCTTGACACCGGAAAACAGTCTTTTGTTAAAGAAGCAACCCAGACCATTGAGCAGTCCAGTCAAGACATGGAACGCTTAAAATCAGAGGTTGATATTAAGGATGACATGGGGCCCCCGGTTGATCCGGAAGCCAATAGAAAGTCTGAAAAAACCGACGGTATCCACGATCCCTCCACTGCTGGGGCACCCCTTGGTATCGACATTATTGAAGCGCCGCTTACTCAGGATGATCAGTCGGCCAGTCCGAGATAGGCCGGTCCCAAAGAGAATGAATGACGGGATTTTCCCTTATTTTTGGGTAAAGTTCCAGGTGCCGTCCCAGTCTGCTGCCGGTGGTGCGGCAGACAGGGTACGGCACCTTTCTTGGAAGAGCAGGGATGGCTTGTCTGCTGGTTTGAGCGTCAGTGTCTTTTCAAAATGCTTGAGCGCCTCTGGAAATTCGCGCTTCCGGTATGCAGTCAGGCCTTCTTCAAAAGTTTCTATAAAAGTATAGGAACCTGCCGTAAAATAGTCATTGCCCAGAAGCTCAAAGATACGGACAGCTGCCTTCCTGCCTTTTACCCGAACTTGGTCGAGTTCCCTTGTAACCAAAGTACTATCTTCCAGGTGTACCTTTGTATATTCGGAAATGATGATTTTTACGCCGTAAATTTTTGACAGCCCCTCAAGCCTGGACGCCAGATTGACATGGTCTCCGATGACAGAGTAGTCAAACCGCTTTGCAGAACCCAGGTTGCCAACCACCATGGTGCCGGTGTTCAGCCCCACACCGATATGAAGACTGGGCAGCCCGTTACGTTCCCATTCAATGCGTTTATCATGTATTTTTTCACACATGGTAATGGCTGCCTTACAGGCCTTTACCGGATCACGGAGAGTGGCTATTGGTGCGCCGAAAAATGCCATCACCGCATCCCCCATGTATTTATCCAATGTACCGCCTTGCTCAAGAATTACATCGGTCAGCACGCCCAAATAATGATTGAGTACCAGGGTAAGCTCTTTGGGGCTCAATTTTTCCGAAATGGTTGTGAAATCCCGGATATCCGCCATCAAAACGGTTAACTCTTTTTCGTTCCCTCCTAAAGAGAGCTGGTCCGGATTTTTGACCAGTATATCAATGACCTCCCGGCTCAAATATTTTGAAAAAGAGGTCTTTATCCATTGATGCCGGCGGGCCTCTTTGACCAGATTGATGATGGTGAAGACGGCAAGGGTCACGCCGGCCAACGCTATGGGAAAAAACAGGGGGATGAGAATGAGCTGCCCTGCGAACAGCATCTGGGCCAGAATAAAGTATGCGGCCATGCCCGAGAATACCGATAAAATGGATATGGTCGGGGGTAAAAAACAGGTGACTGCCAGAAGACTCAGGACAAGGAGAACGATGCCTGCGGTTTCAGCCCAGACCGGGAATTCCGGCACCCGAATAATTTTATTTTGAAGGAGGTTATCGATAAAAGTGGCAAGGAGGAAAACCCCGGGGGTTTCTGCAGACAATGGCGTTGGCAAAATATCGCAAAGACCGGTGGCCATTCCGCCAACAATGACTATTTTGTCTTTAACTGCATCCCGGGGGAGATTTCCATGAATAATATCGGCAATAGAATAGGCTGGAAAACTATTTTCCCCGTAAAAATCCAACACCAGATTGTTTTCGATCGGAATCCGGGCCGAACCAAGGGCGATCTTCCCGTCTTTTATACAGGGTGTGTGGCCTGAAAAGTGGGCTACGGCCGCCACAGCCAGGGACATATATGATATTCCATTATTTTGCAATACCGGCCGGACCCGCCGCACAATGCCGTCCCGGTCCGGAAATATGTTTACAAAACCAAGCCTGGCTGCGGAATGTTTAAAAGAAGGAATCGGCATTAGAAGTCTGAATTGACCAGACGTTAATTTATCCGGGCTGAAATCAGGGGAATCAAAATCAAAATTAGACATTGCCTTTGCCGGAGATTTTTCCGGCTTGTTTTGACTACAAGACTTCGCTTCCAGGGCAAAGCCCAGGACAACATTGCCTGCCCAGGACATGGCTTCAGCCATGATTGCGTCGTGATCCGAGTCTGCAAGGGCCTGGTTGATTTCATCCAGGAAGATCCGGCTTTGGAAATCGCCGGTGAGGAGCCCCAGATCTTTGTAGTCTTTTTTTAGCCTGGACAATAAAAAGGAGACCGGATCAGATTCAGGCTCAGCAAATATAATATCGAATACCACAGTTGTGGCCCCCATTTCGCTAAGCCTCACAATGAGCTGGGCAAAAACCGATCTCGACCACGGCCACCTGCCGAAAGCCTTGATCCCTTTTGTGTCGATACCGGCAATCACAATCTTTCCGGAAGACTTTTGCTCTCCCTTGAGCGCAAAACGCAGATCAATGGTTTTTGACTCCAAGATATTGAGCAGAGGCCTGGAGGCTTTTAAGGTGAAGGGGATAATAAAAAAGACAAGAATCAGGCTGCAGGCAATGATGTGAGATTGAGTAATACGCGTCATGAAATATGCCTCTTTCAGTGGGACCTATACAAAACCGGTATATTTTTTTCCATGTCCTGAATTATGCTTGAAAATCAAAGGTAAAGTATCATATAATCTTTTTTTCATAATAATAGATTATTTATTTTAAGGATAGATCAATGGCAAAAATGTTTTACACCGGGAACAGGGAATCCAAGCTTCTTTCCAAAATCGAGTCTTCCAAGGAGCGGGAAAGAATTAAAACCATCAGCGCTATCCGGGATAACATTGATTCATTCAGTAACAAAGTCTCCATGAAACTCATTGAAGCTGGGCTTGTTGAAACCGTGAGCAAGTCCAGTGTGGAAAATCAAATTGTTCGTTGCTTAGACAAACTGTGCCGGGCCGAGGATTTTGATATTGATTATACAGTGGCCCCTTTCAGATCCCTGATTCCAAATCCCAATATTGCCAGCCTTTATTTGACCGCATTTGTGGTTGAAACATTGATCAATCACAAAGATGTCATTGATATCTATGGCAGTGACGATGATATCTATTTTTGTATTCAAAAAGAATTAAATGCCTTGCTGGAGGGTGGTAGCGGGTATCGATAAGCTATCTGCCGGTTTATTTAAAATTAATACAGGCCGCTTTTTCGAAATATTATCCGAAAAAGCGGCTTGTTCTTTTTTTTATTTTTTAATCCATGTACCGGCCTTGTTCTGATAATAGTGGCCTTTTGTGGCGTCTGCAAACAAAGCAGCGGCCCTTCTTTTTTGGACAAGCTGGGTGGACACGTTCTGCTGTTTTGCAATCCGGGTGTAAATGGTTTTCCGATCTTCATTTTCGGCTGCCACCACATCCTGTTTTTCTTTTCTTGTCGTGACAAATCCCAGATAACCTGTATTTGTTTCACCTACAATACCTTTATTTTTTAAATCGACAATCTGGGGCAGCCGCTGTTTCATGCGTTCCTTGATACTATCGGCAAGGGCCGCAGAACAAAAAATAAAAGACAGAGCAATGGTCATAGTAAGCAGTGATTTAATGGGGTTCATATTATTCAGTTCCTCCTGTTTTAGACGGATCGGTTTCAAGTCGTTCCTGGGCCGCATCAATATCACCGAAAAAATCGTCCAAGGCTTTGTCCACCTTGACGTTTACATCAATTGTAATATGGATGGGTTTAATTTCAACCGGTTTAACTTCAACCTCGTGGCTGGTTCTGCAACCGGCCGATGTCAGAACAAGAATACTGACAACCACGGCCCCACATCGTTTTAGCATGACAACCTCACTGTTTAAGGATTCATAATGCGCTTTAGATTATTACCAAATTGAATAACCTGGTTAAATGGCAGGGTTAAATTAACATCCAGTTTGATTCCCTGGAAATTTGATCCAGGGCTTTGTGCATCAACGCGAACAAAGGAATTCAGGGTTCGGTTATATTCAAAGGGTAAAACAGATAACGGCTTTCCATCAAGCTGCATGTTGACCTCAAGTGTATCCCCATGGGTATTCAGCATAAGCTTCACCCAGTTGTATTCAAAATTTTTCAAGGCTTCTCCGGCAAGATCAAGCTGGGAGAATTCCCGCGTATTTTTTGGAATTCCGGTAAGCATTTTGTCAAAATTCCTGATCAAAATCCGGCCCCCGTCTCCGGGTGTGGAAAAAAGAAAGCCCTTATCAAAACCGATTTCGGTCTTTTTCAAGACGACCGGGATACGCCCGCTTAAGGTGCCCCCCCCTTCTGCATCAAAGGCACCAAGCTGATGAAAAAGATCTTTCATCTCAAGTCGGTCACAGTATAATGTCAAATATAAGGTATTATCTTCCGAAGGCAACCTGAACGCCTCTGTTGAAACAATACCATTGCACCAGTTAAATTTCAAATTTTCAATATGAATTGATTTTCCATCTTCAAGGCTGAATCTTATTTTTCCATTGCTACAGTTAAACCGGCCGGCATTAAATGCGTCAATATTTATATACTGACCTGGCAGGGTTTCAGGGACCATCAGGTCATTTAAATGGATGTCGGCAGATATCCCGGAGATCGAAAAACCCGATTCAACAGCGTTTAGCATGCCGTTGGATACCTGGATATCGGCAGATGAATTAATTCTCTGATTTATGTATGAAAAATCTGCCTTGGCGGAAATGTCAAATTTAAACGCCTCAACCCCGGATATAGCGGGAACAAGAGGGATCAGCGTATTTGGGGTAATGGAAAACTGATTTGTGTTAATTTGCCCTTTTGCAAAAGGGGACATGCTCGAATCAAGGCCCGCCCGGGCGGAAAAATCAATGATTAGGTCCGGTAATTCGGCAAGACGCACCTTTCCTGCAATATCCATGGCAACATCTGATGTCTGAACAAGTTCGGCAGAAACAGCAGGCGCTATTTTATCATGCAGGATAACTTTTTTTGCCCCTGCCCGGCCAACCGCTTTGATATCTTTAAAAGGATAGGTCACAGGCAGTTCAAAATAAAACCCTTTGACCTGAATCCCTTTATCTTTCATGGTTTGTTGAACGGCAATTTTGTCAATCAGGGCATTGAATTTTATATGTTTTAAAGATTCAGGGTCCCCGAAGTTACCGTTAAATTCAGTTGTTACCTGTAACCCGGATATATCCAGAACATTCGTATATTCCGCTTGGTTATGTCTAAAAGACTTAAGGTCTGTCCCGGTAACCGCTAACTTTCCGGTCTGGTGTTCAAGGTTTCCAGAAACGGACAACCTGAACCGGGGGGCAAAAAGTTGAATTTGATCGGAAAAATCAACCGGGGACAAAGGCAATGCCATACGTTTAGGCATCATGTTCCATGTCTTGGTGGTTTCATTTTGAAGCGTCAAAGAAAATTGATCAAGCGTGCCTGATACGATTTGGGATAAAATTTCAAATTTGAACGAACCCAAATCAATTCCAGGGCTTCTGATCTGCACGGGTCCGTCTGCCTTAAGTGTCATTGCTGTTTGATCACAAGACAGCACACCTGAAATTTTAGGAAACTTGATCTTCAAATGAGGATCAGGTGCAAGCCCCAGATCATTAACTTCAGCATAAAACGTTGAAAAATCTTTGGTGTCAATTGCAAAATTCACAGGCCCACAGAACTTGCTTAAGGCCTGGTGTCCACCCGGCACCATGGCCAGAAGCATTTCAGGATAAAAGCGGTCTGCTGAAATTCTCATGTGTACGGCGCCTTGTATTAAATTCGCTGTGGCCCCAACCGTAATCTCTTGATTCATGGGGAAAATGGACAATTTCATATCCGCAAGACGCGTTTTACGGTCCAGTTGGACATCTGCCTGCATCGGAATATAAAACCGGTCTTTTCCGGTCTCAATAAAAATGGTGCTGTTTTTTAAAATGATGTGTGCCGGCAGATATTTAAAATATGATTCAAAGGCACTGATATCAGGATCAAATGCAGGCCCTGGATGATCAAGCTTGTTGGCCTGGGGAAATGAAAATCCGCTGACCCGGATTCTTTTTTTTTCATCCAGATGAAGGGTAACATTAAGTCCGGACATTACTAATTTTTCAACGCTGATGATATTTTTTATATCCATGTGGTAGCTAAACTGAATGGTGTCCAGGCGCAAATCCTCCCCAAAAGAAATATCACTGATCTGCGTGTTATTGATCCCCAAACGGGATACCTTGAAATCAAGGGGCCGGCCCCCCGGCAAAGGGCCAAGGGCTGATTGGACAATATGCTTTGAAATGGCGGGCAGAAAAACAATAATACACGGAATAGACAATACAAATAACAGGAGTGCCGGCAATAAAATTTTTAAAATAATTTTAAATGGCATTTTTAATGTCTACACGCAGCAAAAGATCACCTGGGGGCATACCTGGTATGAATTTTCCCATCCCCTTAAGCCGGATCATGGATCCGCGCCGGACGCCTGCAGGTACCACCACCCGGTAAACGGATTTCTTATTAAACCCCCAGGGAATGGTGACAAGTTTTTTAGTCCCGGTGAGTGCTTCAAGGGAGGTCAACACAATGGTACCGTAAAGATCAGATCCGCCGGACGGCTCTGCTTCAGGGGTGATAACATGAAGTCTTGGACTGTGTTTTTTTTGGATGTATCCGTCAATTTTTTTGCTGAATCCTGCCTTGGGCAATTTCATGTTTACGCCGATAAGGATCATACCCTAAAGATAATACCACAGGTTGCCACTGAACAGGCGGTTGTTTCCTGTTCGTCTCTTAATGGGATCATGACGGCACCACCCTGAGTTGAAATCTTTTAGACAATCTGATTTTAAGTTTTTTTAAAAGATCCATCACCGCATCTTCAGGTGTGTATTCTTTAAGATCTCTTCCTTTGGCAAGAGAGTTAAACAGGCCTGAATTTTTTTCATCCAGGTTAAGGGCTACCTGCACATATTCAAAAAGGGTAAAGTAAATGCCGGCCATCTGATGCGCTTCAGTCCTGGCGATCAGGGCCTTTCCCCTCAACGTCAAGCTCTGCTCAAGGGCCTGAATGGCCTGTTCTATACTGGTGAACGATTGCGGAAAATCAACCCCTTGTTCAATCATCTGGTCCGCCGGCCATGCATCTTCTTCAGTTTCAAGAAAATCCATATACAGTAACGCTGTCAGAATGGCTTTAACATCGTAATAGATATCAGGATCGTGACTGGCCCTTGGGCCTGCTACATTAAGGATACGGA
Source organism: Desulfobacter latus (assembly GCF_013389365.1). Taxonomy (GTDB): domain Bacteria; phylum Desulfobacterota; class Desulfobacteria; order Desulfobacterales; family Desulfobacteraceae; genus Desulfobacter; species Desulfobacter latus. Next base: position 27,645 of record NZ_JACADJ010000020.1, on the reverse strand, counting down.
TACCTCGGTCCAGAATAAAGGCGTGAAGAATCAATGCCGCCTCAAAAACGTCCTGTTCCAGCAGATTTATTCTGCAAACCCATTTGTCTGCTTTCCGTGCAAACACATGGGTCAGGGATGACCCTCCTGTTAAAGGCCCCCTGGCAATGATCACCGTACCGTCGGAATCAATTATATTTTGCCGGGTCCGGGCAGGATAATCCCTGGTATCCATCTCCGTTAACTTGTAAATATCGGGTAATGGCCCGGATTCCGTTCGCCGGCCTTTGGTAATCCATCCGCCATGGGGAATATTAAATTTCATGGCAACGTCCAAAGCAGCACGGTCCGCCCCTGTCTGTCCACCTGACACAATTTTATCTAAAAGGCCCATGGCATCCTTCAAATGTGTCCGTTTTAAAATCCATGCCGAATTCATCAAGAAGCGCGCGTATCCGGACAATATCGTTTTTCGCTTTTTTTATCCGGACAAGGTGCTGGGTTTTTTCCTCCTGTTTAAGGCAGAAAAGTTCATCCATATCCTTGTTCAACGTTTCATACATGGTGAAACGTTGAACAATTTTATCTTTAAAATCCCGAGTTACCGCGTCTATTAAAGGGAAAAAATAATCCTGCTTCAAACTGCCGTGATAAGCTTTTATCTGTTGCTGCATCATGGCCAGCGTTTTTTTCTTTATTTTAACAGCCGCCCTGTCAAGTCCGGGCGTAAAGGAAAACCGCACATGCTTGTCCATCATGGCAGATACAAATAAAATCAAAGAATGAAGACTGAAATCGGTCACAGCATTGGCCTGCATGGTCCGGGTATATTCAGGCGAAAAAATCCGGTTCGACAAATGCAGCCCTAAAATTTTTTTTATGTTCTCAAGGTCGGCTGCCCGGGAATATGCTTCTTCTTCTTTGATAATTTCAAGGGAAAAACGGTCGTCCTTCCCCTCTCTTGAGGCGCCCATGGTAACATAATCAATACGGTAGGAATCCAAAAGAGATTTAAAATACGATTCTATGCGGGCCTCTTGAATGCGCACCAGTTGTTTAAGCTGCGGGGTTATCTGTTCAAGGATAAAAAGGTCAAGCTCACGTTTAAAATCCTGGAACATCATATACAAAATTTGTTTAAAACCGGTTGCATCAATCCCTGATCTGTAGGATTGTGAATTAATTTCGGCTTTATGGATAAATTCCGTCACAAGTTGAGTGATATTTTCGCTGTCTTTGAGGAATGCATTCTTTAAGTTGAATTCAATCTCCCTGCGAAGCGCCGACACTGCACCCATAACTGAGTTATCAACAATAACCCTTAAACGCCTGGCATTGCCTTCAAGATCGGCAAGACGTTTTCTGGCTTTTTCCTGATCCAAAAGCCCGGCGGAAAAGACATCAAAAAGGAGTTGTATTTTTTCCTCAAGAATGTGGATGACAATTTTAAGTCGTTCGATATGATTGGCGTAAAACAAATTGAACCGTGACGCGTCAAACAGCAGATTAAACTCTCGAAGAAACCGGGTATACTCCTTGGCGCAAAATGCGGTCATTTCCTTGTCCTCCTGCCAAAGTTCAAGGCGTTTTTTATTTTTGGGTGACAGGCTTTTGCCAAGGCCTTCAAACAGGGTATACAAGGCTGAAAAAGAAAAGATCCTGACATCCGGCACCAAAAGTTTTAGTTCAGCAATCGTTTTATCCTGTGTCGCTTTCAGGTTGTTTAAGTTATCATGTTCACTTAAATCACAGTTGAAAATAAAAAGAATATTTTCCATCAGCCCAAGGCATTTTATTCGTTTTAAAAAAACCATATCAGCCTGACGCAGTCCCGTACGTGATGAAATGCAGTAAACAATCAGATTGGCCGCCTCAAGATAGGAAAATATTTTCTCAAGGACGGCCGGATCAGTGGAATCCGCCCCCTGGCAATCGGCAATTTCAACATTTGGATTAATGGTTTTTCCGTACACTTCCAGGCACACGTCTTTAACATAAAACGCCTTGGCCGGATCTGCTGTAAATTGTGTGTGACGGTTAAAGGATTTTGCATCAAAGCTGATGGTCTGTTCGTCAGAGCCGATGACGTCCAGACAGTGTCTATATCCGTCAAGGGCATTGCGGATGACCAGTGCCTCAGGGCGAAGTCCTTGGGATGTGATCGGAAACGCAGATACAATGGTATCAAAAATACGGCGAAGTTGCTGCCGGTCCTGGGTCCGTCTGATATCAAACGGCGGGGATTGGTCCTTACCCGGAAACATTTCCAGACAACTTTCGATTTCACGATTGATGTCATCCCATGATTTAAGATGAATAATGGCCTTGTTTTTTTTGCCCTTCCTGATACGGGTGGTGATGGATGTGACCACCCCTGCCCCGCGCTGGACCAGTTCTCTGCCCGACATCGCGTTGATAAAAGTGCTTTTGCCGGATTTAATCACGCCAACCACGGCCACACGTAAAATCCCTTCATTGATATATGAAGGAATTTTGCTGCAAAGTTGCCTGCTCTCAACAAGGCTGTTATCTGAATTGTTTGAAACGGTAGTCAGACTGTCGATCACCGAAAGGGTATCAGAAACTAAATTTTCTATGCATGCTTGGGGGGTTAAAGTCATTGGCCGGCAAATCAGATCAGCATCATGGCTTTTTCATATTTAAGATCCGGTTTGGTATCAAACAAAATTTCCCTGGACATATCACAGGTAAGCCAGGCCGAATCGGCAAGTTCATTGTCTAACTGCATGGGGCCCCACCCGGCACAACCCAGAAGGATCATAAAGTCACCAGGCACCCGCCCCAGAGCAATGGCTTCCAGGATATCCCGGGAATTGCTCAAAGCCAGCCAGTCTGAAATTCGAAGGGTTTCGCGCCACTGAAACGGACCGCAGTGAAGTACAAATACGCCCGAAGGCTGGACAGGACCGCCAAGGAAAATATCTATTTTATCGATGTTCTCATTGCAGGTAATACCTAAATCTTCAAAAAGCTCCCGGCCGGTAAGTAACGGATGAACTTTATTGATAATAAAGCCAAGGGCACCGGATTCATTGTGTTCACAAAGACAGGTAACGGTCTGTGCAAAATTCGGATCCGGAAGACCGGGAATGGCCATGATGAATTTTCCTTTCATATTCTCCGTAATCTGGTCGTTCATCAATTTTTCTCCATGCTGCCGATCGGCGCATTATGTTATTTTGTATCCGCTCTTTTCCCACGCCCGTATACATCATCAAATCTGACAATATCATCTTCTCCCAGGTATGGACCGGACTGTACCTCTATCAGTTCCAGAGGAATCTTACCCGGATTTTCGATCCGGTGCATGGTACCAAGGGGAATGTAAACCGATTGGTCCTCATTTAAAAGGATCTCTTCACTGCCTTTGGTGACAATGGCCGTCCCGGATACAACGGTCCAGTGTTCAGCCCGGTGGTAGTGTTTCTGCAAAGACAGCTTTGCGCCGGGTTTTACGGTTATTCGCTTTACCTGGTATCTGTCCGCCATATCTATGGTTTCATAATCACCCCAGGGCCGGTAGACTTTGGCATGGAAAATCGCTTCCGCTCTGTTTTGCGCTTTTAACCGGGTAACTATTTTTTTTACATCCTGGACCTGATCCCGGGGGGCCACCAGCAAAGCGTCCTTGGTGTCGACAATGACAAATTTTTCAAGGCCTACGGCTGCCACAAGACGGTTGTCGGAATGGATGTACGTATCCGTGACATTATGTACCAGCACATCTCCGCTGGTTACATTATTTAGGTCATCTTTGTCACCGGTCTGCCATAACGCGTCAAAAGAGCCAAGGTCATTCCATCCGGCATCAAGGGCAATGACAACGCCGTTGGCTGTTTTTTCCATAACTGCGTAGTCAATGGAATCTTCTGTAATCGCTTCAAATGCCGCTTTATCCACCCTGAAAAAATCCAAGTCCATGCGTCCATCTTTAATCGCTGTGCGGCATTTTTCAAGCATGTCCGGGGCAAATACCCCAAATTCGGAAAGAACAGCAGAAGCCTTGAACATGAACATGCCTGAATTCCAGCAAAAATCGCCGGATTCAAGATAGGAGACCGCTGTATCATAATCCGGTTTTTCCACAAACCGGTCAATCAGGAAGGCTGGATCGGAACCGTCAATTTTGATGCCTTTCTTGATATATCCGTAGCCTGTTTCCGGTGAGGAGGGTACGATGCCGAAGGTGACCAGTTTGTCCTGCCGGGCCAGTTGCGCACCCGATTGAATGATTTCATGAAACGCTTCAATATTTTTAATTTCATGATCTGCCGGCAGTACCAGCATCACCGGGTCATCCTGATGCTCAGACTTAAAATCGTCATTAAGAATCAATGCTGCCAGGGCAATGGCAGGAGCCGTATTTCTGGCAGCCGGTTCAAGAATAATTTTAAAATTATTGATATCAATCCGACGGATCTGCTCTGCGGTCATGAATCTATGATCTTCATTGCATATAACAACCGGGTCCCCAAGACCATTCAGGCCGGATAACCGCAAGAGGGTATTTTGCAGCATGGTATGCGCGTTGTACAAATTAATGAGCTGTTTGGGGTACAACGATCTGGACATGGGCCACAGCCTGGTTCCGGAACCGCCGGCCAGGACAACAGGATAAATCATGGTTTCTCCATTACTTTTGTGCAAGATAAAAGGTTAAGGTCAATTTCTTTTCAACTGGATAAGATTCAATATGCTTAAGATTGAAACCGGTTCTGTCCAGCCATCCTGAGATTTGCTGCCGGGTAAACCCCAGCCAGACGCCGCCAATGATATTCTTGATTTGTTCCTGATTGTGTTTTAAAAAATCCACGAGAAGAAACAAGCCCCCGGGGCTGAGAACCCGGTATACCTCCCGGATCGCGCGTTCAGGTTCGGACACATGGTACAAAACCATGCTCATCAACGCCGCATCAACCTCCTGTTCACACATGGGAAGATGTTCCAGCTCTCCGATGCGAAGTTCTAAATTCCGGCTTTCCGGCAGCCGGAGTCTTGCCTGCTCAAGCATCTCAGGAGAGACATCCACACCGATAAGTCTCTTTTCATCCCTGCCAAGCAGCGTCGCAAGCATCTCACCGGTCCCGCAGCCAAGATCGGCAATAATCGACGCATCCCGAAGATGGGGTTCAAACACAGCGTTGGGATTGAAGTCGCCAAGAACCTTTCTTTTTAAACGATCCCACCGCGGCGCAGCGGCTTTAAAAAACCGTCTGGATCTGTTTTTTCTCAATACAATACATTGCTTTGTACGGGCAATATCTTCCTGCAATCCCGGGTCGTTTTTAAGCTGTCTGCAGATAAGCGCAACCAGTTTCCGGTTATCTCCGTTTTTATTCGTGGCATAATAAATAAAACTGCCGTCTTTTCGTGATACCAGAAGCCCTGCTTCAAGCAGAATTTTTAAATGCCGGGATACCCCGGACTGCACCATGTTCACCACGGAGACAATTTCATTCACATTGAGCTCAAAATGCTCAAGGATAAATAAAAGCCGCAGTCGGGTGGGATCAGATAACGCTTTAAATTGTTTAATTATTTCCATAAAAGTGATGGTAAGCCTTTTAGGATTAAATAGTAATCTGATCACCAAAATTCATAATTTTGCATTCAATACCATTGGGATTAATTTTGGCACAAAAATCTTCAGGGTTTGCCTTGATCAAGTCAAATGTGTTGTAGTGCATGGGAACGGCCTGAGCCGGTTTAACAAAATCACAGGCCATGGCGGCATCTTCAATTCCCATGGTGAAATTGTCGCCGATAGGTACCATCATGGTATGAATATTGTTCAGCTGCCCAATAAGCTTCATATCGGAAAACAGCCCGGTATCCCCGGTATGATAAAGGCTTTTTCCAGTAATGGTGATCACAAAGCCTGTGGGGGTGCCGTGGCAGAGATTATCCGGGGTTACTGAACTGTGAAGGGCCTGGGTTAGCTTAATCCTGCCGAAATCAAACGCAAAGGCGCCGCCTACGTGCATTCTATGAACGCGAAGTCCCTTGCCTTCCAGATAAAGGCCAAGTTCGTTTTCACAGACGCATAATGCATTGCATCTGTGGGCAATGCTCAGGGTATCACCAAGATGATCCCAATGACCATGGCTGATCAGGATATAATCTGCTTCAACATCTTCGGCCTTAACCGGCGATATGGGATTATCATTAAAAAAGGGATCAATGAGAATTTTTAACCCGTCATCACAAGTGATTTGAAAAGCGGAGTGGGAAAAATATCTAAGTTCCATGACAGATGCCTTCTTTTAAAAGATGAAATAACGTTTACCTTACACTGACAACCGGGCAGTCCGCCTCTAATATCACGGTTTGCGCCGTGGACCCAAACAATAGTTTACCGACATTTGAACGGCTTTTTACGCCGATGATAATTTCATCCACCTTTTTTTCGTTTGCAAACGCAACAATATCTTCCCCGGGCTCCATACCACGGATTAAAAGATGTTTTTCACAGGGTATTCCCTGTTCCTTAAAAAAAACCTGCGCCTGGTCCAGATTTTTTTCTGCTTCCAGGATTTTTTTCTGGTCCTTTTCCGTTCCCTCCAACATCGAGGTAACAACCAGTACCGTGGCATTAAACGCCTTTGCATGTTCAACGGCAAGTTTGAGCAGCTCCTGACCGATATTAATGCCTTTATATCCAATGAGAATTTTCATAAAAATCACCTTAGCTAACAAACAATAATTTAAAAAGATAATAATCTAAAATAATGGATCGAACCATGTTTAACAAGACTAAAATGTCAATCTTTGCCGATAACGGTACCGATAATCAGCATAATGAGACCCAAACCGATCAAAACCCCGGCAAGATGAATCTCATAAAAAAATGAATATAATGCATTGTAAACCGTATCATTGGAGATATTGTCCAGAATTTTATCGGTAATGCCTTCAAAAAAAGTGGAAATGGTCATGCTGGAAATAAAAACAGCTGTACCCATGAATTTTGAAATCAGGACAAACAATCCAAGTACAAGACCGGCAATAATTGAAAAAATTCCCAGCTTTGAGGTCATGATTTTTCCTTAACTTAATCATCAAGTTTTAGCGCTATCTTCTTTATACAATTTATTGTATATGCAGGCTGCATATCAGGTCAAACTATTTACTCGCTTTACTTGGGCACGTTTTATGATAAAGCCTGCATCGGATTTCAAACTATGACACAAACCTCTACCTTTAAAAAAATCGGATTTGCCTCGTTTATCATGATGGCATCGGTCTTTGCCAGCAGGATCATCGGTCTTGTGCGAGAAACCGCCATTGCCTGGATGGGCGGTGCAAGTGCCGGCGTTGATGCTTACCAGGTGGCGTTTGTGATTCCTGAAATTTTAAATCATGTGGTGGCGTCAGGTTTTTTGTCCATTACGTTTATTCCCATCTTTACCCGGTATCTTGTTAAAAACAATGAACAGGAAGGATACCGGGTTTTTTCCGTTATCCTGAACTGCTTTGGCGCATGTCTTTTTATTTTTATCTGCCTTTCCATATTTTTTGCGCCTGAGCTGATTTCAGTTCTTGCCCCCGGGCTTAGAAACGGCTCGGCCTTTGATCTTGCCGTACGCATGACCCGAATCATTATCCCGGCCCAATTTTTCTTTTTTGCCGGGGGACTGTTCAATGCCGTACAGTATTCAAAGGAGCGCTTTGTTTTCCCGGCCCTTGCCCCATTGATTTACAACACCGGCATCATTGCGGGCGGGATACTTCTGTATCCGGTTCTGGGTATGGAAGGATTTGCCTGGGGTGTGCTTGCCGGCGCCTTCTTCGGCAGTTTCCTGCTTCAATTGTTTGGGGCTAAAAAGGTCGGGCTGATCTATATGCCAAGCTTTAATTTCAGGCATCCTGATGTGATAAAATATATATTTTTAACATTCCCCCTGATGCTTGGATTGACCATGACCTTTTCCACGGAAATCCTGATGAAATTTTTTGGCTCATTTTTAAGCGAGGGGAGCATTTCAGCCATGAATTACGCCCTTCGCATCATGTTTATACTGGTAGGGCTTTTCGGCAATGCCGTTGGTGTGGCATCCTATCCGTTTATGGCAAAAATTGCTGCAAAAAAAGATCTTTACGGCCTAAACACCATTATCAACCAAACGCTGAAATATATATTTATTGTGATGCCCTTTTCAGTTGTCTTTATGATTCTCAATAAAGAGATTGTGGCCATTCTATTCCAGCGCGGGGCATTTGACGCTCAGGATGCAGCCCTGACATCAGGGGTGCTGCCGTATTTTATGGCAGGGGCCTTTGCATTTTCCGCCCAGACCATTGTTTCCCGGGGATTCTTTGCTGTTCAAAACACACTGTTTCCAGCTATTTTTTCATCTGTATGCGTGGCGTTAAGCTTACCGCTGCTTTACGTTGCAATGACCGCCATGGGAATTAAAGGCGTGGCTTTGGGGCTGTCTTTGTCCGTGATCATTACCACAGGGGCTTTATTTGAGGCCTGGAGCAGAAAAACAAAAAACGCCGGACGATCAGAGGTTTACACTTTTTTGGGTGTAATGGTACTGGTCAGTATCGTGGTATGGCTGATTTTAAAAGCGGTATATGCCGGAACCGTCGATTTAATACCAATCTCCGGTTTTTTCGCCCATGTATTTATTTGTATGATTGTCGGTACGTTATTTTTGATCATTCTGGCAGGCATTGGAAAAATTTTTAAAATCAGCGAGATCAACTCACTTTATGCCAAGGTGACGGCAAAGACCGGTTTGCTTAGGAACAGGCCTTAAATATCCTGCCCATGTTTCTATATCCAGGAGCGCAGACGTCCCGTCCGCAGTAACGATGCAGGCGGGACACCTGCGCTCCCGGGTTGAAAAAATAACAGCCGATCAATCAGGCGAGTGCGGGCCTGCTTCCGACACAGCGGTGCAGCCGCCGTTTCCGTAACTTGCCCGACTCGACGCCTTATTGACCTGGAACCAAGACAAGCCGGAAGCCAACGTTGCTGTTCCGATCGTCGGGTGAATAGTCGTTTCGATTGGCCGAGCGACAGTCCCTGGCCAAGCTGAGCCAGCTACCGCCCCGGACCACCCGGCGCGAGCCGGAAGGCGTACCTGCGGGGTCAATTGTTTTTTCTGCGGGATAATCGCCTTTCCAGTCGGAACACCATTCCCAGACATTGCCGCTCATATCATAAAGGCCCCAGGGGTTAGACTTTTTCCGCCCCACTTCATTGGTCTGAAGGCCGCTGTTCTTTTTATATAAAGCATATTGGTCGACCATGGTGTCATCCAGATCATTACCCCAGTAACACCAGGTGTCTGTCCCTGCCCGACAGGCATATTCCCATTCAGCCTCTGTGGGCAGACGATAAGTCATGTTTGGGTCTTTTTCAGATAATTTTTTGCAAAAGTCTTGGGCTTCATCCCAGGTCACCCGTTCCACCGGAAGGGTATCCCCCTTCCAATGGGATGGATTCGTACCCATGACCTGTTCAAACTGGGCTTGTGTCACCTCAGTTACCCCCATATAAAAGGCTTTACTGATCTCAACCTCATGCTGTAGTTCATCAGAATCCCTGTCTTTTTCATTATCTGCAGATCCCATTATGAATTTGCCCGGCTGGACCAGATGGAATTTCATACCAATATCGTTGGTGATTTCTTCGTCTTTGGGCTGTTTGCCACACCCCGTAAAAATAATAGCAAAGCAAAACAATATTAATATGATATGCTTTTGATACAATTGACTCATGACGCCTCCTTGAATATTAAATGAATTAATTAGATACTTGATACTCGATCATCAAGTGATATACTTGATCATCAAGAGATACTAAACTCCAGCCGCTTTGTAAATATATCCAATTCAAGTTTACTTACAAAGGTTGTGAATATCGGCAAAATCAAATATAAGGTTTAACAGCATACTTTATTTTTACTTACACTCGATCATTAAATTAGTGCCATTTGGGCGGGCTGTTGGGTGTTGGGTACTGGGTACTGGGTACTGGGTGCTGGAAGATAAGTTGTTGGGTTTCACTTCGTTCAACCCAACCTACGCTGTGGCCGATGTTATGACCAATCCCGAAGTTCCTATACTATCGAGTTACAGCCCCATATATATATAAATTTTTGGAGCGTTCAATGCGTATATATGCAGTTGCAGACATTCATGGTAAACCCGAACATATGGAATCCATTTACAGGATTATAGACCAGTACCAGCCCGAGTTGATGGTTGTCCCCGGAGACATGACCTGTTTTTTCAACTGGTCTACCGTTCTTTCCCAGCTTGACAGTTTGCCGGTTCCTGTTCTGGCGATCCGGGGAAATACGGATTTAAAACGTATTGAACCCCGGATTAAAAAAGCAGCCAACATCACGCTGATAACGCAAAGTCCGCTTCAGGTCAAAGGATTTTCTTTTGTGGGGACCTCAGGCACCTTGCCGTTACCTTTTGCCAACAGGATTGGCCTGAATGAAAAAAAACGGCTTGCCGCCCTTCCCTGCCCCATGGAACCGGATACGGTAATGGTGGTCCATACGCCGCCAAAGGGGGCGTGTGACCGCATAGGCAAAAAAATTCATGCCGGCAGCCGGAATCTGGCCCGGTTTATCAAGGCCGCAGCGCCTGCGCTTGTGCTTTGCGGGCATATCCATGAAGATTTTGGGCGTAAACCCCTGCATCAAAGTACCGTGGTTAACTGCGCCATAACAGGACCAGGATCAGGGGCCGTCATTGACCTTGAAAAAAATGAAGTCCCCAAGGTGAATCTCTTGTATCCGGATATGCCACAAAATTAGCGGTATGTGGCATCCGAATGTCTTGTCACTGTTCAAGCCGTTGCAAACCAAAAGAAAAATTGATAAATAAGGATTTTTGATCTATAGTCACCATCAATTTATGGATACACTCAAAATCTATAACGGAGAAAATGAATGAAAACTTTTAAAATTATATTATTCATACTTTTCCTGGTGCTTCTGGTTGTTTTCGGCATTCAGAATCAGGAATATTTTCTGGCAAGTACGGCGCTCCTCATTGACTTTAAGGTAGGGTCTTTGAACTACACGGTCATGAACCTTCCCAATTGGGCCTATTGGGTACTCTGCCTGGTCCTGGGCCTTTTGATCACAGGAATTCGCGGACTTATTACGTCCGTTCGTCTGAAACGCCAGGTCAGAACAAGAGACGAACGGATTGAAAGCATGAAAGGAGAAATCAATTCTCTTCAGACACGCCTTGATATATTTATTCACGATCCTTACATTAAAAAACATTTGGAAGAAGAAGCCCGCAAAGATCAAAATCAAGAACAGGCTGTAACCGAGGAAAAGAAAAAGGCCTGAAATTTTATACCCCCCCCTTTGAACATCCATGGTCAAAAAGAAACAAACACCCATGATGGCACAATATCTGACCATCAAAGAAACCTGTCAGGACGCCATACTTTTTTACCGGATGGGGGACTTTTATGAAATGTTTCTTGAGGATGCCGTCAAGGCTGCCGGCATCCTTGAAATTGCACTGACCTCCCGGAATAAAAACGACCCGGACCCCATTCCCATGTGCGGTGTGCCTTATAAATCAGCCGATCTTTATATTTCCAAACTCATTGAAAAAGGCTGCAAAGTTGCAGTGTGTGAACAGGTTGGGGACCCGTCCCAGACCAAAGGTCTTGTCAAACGGGAAATTATCCGGGTCATTACCCCGGGAATGGTACTTAACGACTCCCTTCTGGACCGGGGAACCAACAACTTTTTGGTGGCAATCGCCAAAACGTCCGAGTATTCCGGTCTCGCCTGCATAGACATCTCCACGGGCAGCTTTACCACCTGTCAGATAAAACGCACCTCAGGTGGTGCTATCCCACACGTCCTTTTAGACGAGGCCTTAAAGCTCTCTCCGAAAGAAGTGCTGTTACCGGAGAGTTTCAAGTCTGATCCGGCCATGGCGGCCATCAGAAAGTCTTTTTCCCACGTTGAAATCACATATCTGGACAATTCTACGTTCCGCACGGATAATGCCCGGCAGCTTCTGACGGAACAATTTGCCACCCGCAGCCTTGAAGGATTCGGCGTTGAACGTATGCCGGCCTGTATATCTGCAGCAGGCGCCGCCATCTCCTATGTCCGGGATACCCAATTGTCGGACACCAGCCATATTTATAAAGTCATTCCATATAATCTCAATGATTTCATGGTCATTGACGACAGATCCTGCAAAAATCTTGAACTGCTGACCAATATCCAGACCCAGACCCCCAAAGGTTCTTTGATCCATATTCTGGACAAAACCGTCACGGCCATGGGCGGCAGGCTGATTAAACAGTGGATCAGATATCCTTTAATCGACAAAGAGCTGATACACCAGCGCCTTCATGCCATAGAAGAACTCATTGGCGCACCGGGCACCCTTCAGACACTTGGCGATCTTCTTAAATCCATATACGATCTTGAGCGGTTAGGCTCCCGTATATCCATGGGCCAGGGCAATGCCCGGGACATGCTTTCCCTTAAAAACTCTCTTTCTGTTCTGCCGCGTCTGTTTAAAGAGATCACAACGTTTGAAAGCCCGATTCTTAACGGTGCCGGTATGGATGAAGCGCCGGCCCTGGTCCGGCGCCTGGAAGATCTGGCCCAATTGATCGGTAAAGCCATCCGGGAAGATGCTGTACACGTACTTAACGAAGGCAACCTGATCAACGACGGGTACAGCCCGGAACTGGACGAGCTTTTATCCATCACCCGGGACGGAAAATCCTGGATTGCAAACACGGAAAAAAAGGAAAAAGAAAATACCGGGCTTTCTTCCCTTAAAATAAAATACAATAAAGTATTCGGTTATTTCATTGAGGTATCAAAGGCCCAGGCGACCCAGGTACCGGATCACTATATCCGTAAACAGACCCTTGTCAATGCCGAGCGGTTTATTACCCAGGACATGAAAGCGGTGGAAGATACCATATTCAACGCTCAGGAGCGCCGAAACGCCTTGGAATACGAAATTTTCTGTACGGTCAGGGCAAAGGTGGCCCAAAGCGCAAAAGATATCCTGACCATGGCACAGTTCATTGCCGGCGTTGACGTGGTTCAAGGACTTGCCCTGGCTGCCGTTGAAAATGCCTATGTAAAACCGGACATCAATGATGACCGGCGCATTGATATACAGGAGGGCAGGCATCCGGTGGTGGAAAAGCTGATCCAGGGCGAACGGTATGTGCCCAATTCCATTGTTCTGGACGATACCCAATGTCAGCAGATCCTGATCACCGGTCCCAACATGGCCGGCAAATCCACAGTGCTGCGCCAGGTGGCCTTAATCGTTCTTATGGCCCAGATGGGTTCCTTTGTGCCGGCAGCCGGCGCCTCCATCTGCATCACTGACCGGATTTTCACCCGGGTGGGGGCACTGGATAATCTTTCCTCCGGGCAAAGCACTTTCATGGTTGAGATGGAGGAGACCGCCAATATTGTCAATAATGCCACGGATAAAAGCCTGGTGATCCTTGATGAAATCGGCAGGGGCACATCCACCTACGACGGCATGAGCATTGCCTGGGCCGTGGCCGAGTACCTGCATGACCTGAATGATAAAGGGGTAAAAACCCTCTTTGCCACCCATTATCATGAATTGCTCCAGCTTGAGGAGATTAAACCCCGGATCAAAAATTACAATATCGAAGTCAAGGAATTTAACGACAATATTGTGTTTCTCCGCAGCCTTGTCAAAGGGGGCACCAACCGCAGCTACGGCATCCAGGTGGCACGCCTGGCAGGGGTTCCCGATGATATCATTGACCTTGCAAAATCGGTTCTGGCATCTGCGGAACACCACCCCATGACACCCGTGCCGTCGACGCGGCCGGCCAAAAAGAAAAAAAGGGAAAAAAAACGAAACGCCAGTGGCCAGATGAACCTGTTCGGCCCCTCGGACGATGATCTGCGCCGGATGCTGCACAACTTAGATATTGCGCAAATGACCCCCCTTGACGCCCTGAACTTTTTAAATGAACTAAAGCTTAAGGTAGACGTGTGAACACGGGCTTTAATCGCATATTCACCATTTTTATTCCGCTTCTGGCCTGCTTTTGTCTGTTTGCCTGGACTACGGGGACAACCTGTGCCGCTGATACGGCCAAAGGGAAGTACTTGGCAGCAGATACCTGTCTTAAAAAATTGAAACGGTCGGCAGTGGATATAAACAAGGTATCTGCCTGGTTGGCCTGTATTGAAAAATACAAATCCATTCACATGAGCTTTCCCGGGAATTCCTGGTCACCGGCCGGGTTATACAAAGCCGCAGAACTCTATTTCCAGCTTGCCAAAAGATCCGGCAATGCCGGCTGGAACCGGCAGGCCGATGATCTTATCGCCCGTATCAACCGATTTTATCCCCAAAGCGCCTACAGTGCCCGTGCCAGAACCCTGGCTGCAGCAAACACCTTAAGACCCCACCCAAACAACAGTGACGTAAAAACAAAACAATCCCAAAAGGCATTGACCCGCAATGATGAGGCCATTGCAGAATATCACAGGCAGAAACTGGCCCTGGCCGACGCTGCCGACACAGGGGGATATCAGCCGCCCTCGGATATTATCGAAGAAAATACACAGGATTCGGCGTATTGTGACCTTACAGTCATCAACCCGGATGATACCGATCCAGCGCCGCCCAAAGGGGATACAACCGTTACGGATTTAAGGTTCTGGTCCAGCGCGGAGTACACCAGGGTCGTGGTAAATGCAGACAGCGAACGAAAATACACCCACAGGCTTTTGAAAAAAGACCCGGCCTTGAATGTCCCGTTCCAAAGATTGTATGTGGACATTGACCAGGCAAGACTTGGCTGCAATGTCCCGGACCACACCCCGATCAATGATGATTTGCTTAAACAGGCCCGTGCCGGCCAGTTTGCCCCCCATACGGTCCGGGTGGTGGTGGATATAAAAAATTTTGAGAACTATAAAATTTTTTCTTTAAAAGACCCTTTCCGTATCGTCATGGATCTGTGGGGTGAGAACGCCAAAGCCGTATTCAAGGACCAGATTGCCGGTCAAGAGTCATCTGAAGTAAAACCGTCCGGTGAAAAGCCGGACCTGGTCACCACGGACAATCTGAAATCGTCGGACATTGCCCGTCAGCTGGCTTTAGGTGTCCGGAAAATCGTCATTGACCCCGGCCACGGCGGTAAAGATCCCGGCGCACCCGGATATATCAAAGGGGTCTGGGAAAAAGATATTGTGCTTAAACTGGCAATGACCCTTGCAGAGAAGCTGCGCAAACGCTTGAACTGTGAAGTTTTGCTTACCCGGAAAACCGACCGGAAACTGACCCTGGAAGAACGGACCGCCATTGCCAACACCCAGCGGGCCGACCTGTTTATCTCCATGCACTGCAATGCTGCAAAAAGCAAAAAACTGTCCGGCATTGAAACCTATATTCTGAACCTGGCTACGGATGCACAAGCCATCGCTGTGGCTGCCAGGGAAAACGCCACATCTAAGAAAAATATCTCGGACCTGGCTTATATCCTTAATGATCTGATGAAGCATGCCAAGATAGAAGAATCCACACGTCTTGCCAATGACGTTCATAAAGCCATGATTACAGGTATGAAAAAAAAATACAGCAAAATCCGTGATCTCGGTGTCAAACAGGCCCCATTTTATGTACTGCTTGGGGCACGGATGCCTGCAATTCTCATTGAGGCCTCCTTTCTTTCCAACAAAACCGAATGCAGACGTCTGATGACCGGTTCCTACCGCAACGACATCTGTAACACCATTGCCGATGGGATAGAAAAATATATCAATGCCACAAATCCCAAGCATATATAATCGGCCCGAACCCATGACAACATATGAAAATCAAATAAAAGGTGGAATTTATGTCATTTGAAAACATTATTCTTGAGATGGACAGCGCAATAGCCATGATCTCTTTTAATCGCCCCAAAGCCCTGAATGCGCTGAACAACGCACTGCTTGATGAGCTGGATCTCGCTTTGGACCAGGTTCTGGCCAATGATGAAATCCGGGTACTCATTTTAACGGGCACCGGGGACAAGGCCTTTGTCGCAGGTGCGGATATCTCAGAACTGACCCGGATGGATATGTTGGCGGCAAAATACTTCTCCCGCAAAGGCCAGAACATTTTTTCAAAAATTGAAGCCCTGCCCTTTCCGGCCATTGCTGCAGTAAACGGTTTTGCTTTGGGCGGCGGCAGTGAAGTTGCATTGGCCTGTGATTTTATTTATGCTTCGGAAAAGGCAATCTTTGGACTACCTGAAATGAACCTGGGCCTTATCCCCGGTTTTGGCGGGACCCAGCGTCTCTCCAGGGTTGTGGGAAAAAACAGGGCCAAGGAGATGATTTTCACCGGAAGCAATATTACTGCCGGCAAAGCCCTGGAATATGGTATGGTCAACCAGGTGTGCCCCCATGAATCTCTTATGGATGAAGTCAAAGAAACCGCCAGACGCATTGCAGCTAAAGGATGTGTTGCCTTAAGAGCAGCCAAAGAGGTCATCCAGGGCGGGTTGGACTGTGACCTTGAAACCGGCTGCCTGATTGAAAATGATGCGTTTGCCATAACCGTGGCAAGCCCGGATGGAAAAGAAGGCACATCAGCATTTTTAGAAAAAAGAAAGCCGGAATTTAAAGGCGTACTTAAATAATTAGGGAGATAAACATGCCCATATACGACATCGACTATGAGACCATGCCCAGAGAGGGCCTGGAGGCGATCCAGCTTCGCCGTCTTCAAACAACCATTGAACGGATTTATGCCACGGTTCCATTCTACAAGGAAACGTATGACAAAGCCGGGATCAAACCATCTGATATAAAAAGCCTGGATGATTTAAGGCGCCTGCCCTTTACCACCAAACAGGACCTTCGGGACAACTACCCCTACCGTATGTTTGCGGTTCCCATGGATCAGGTGGTCCGCATCCACGCATCCTCGGGCACCACGGGCAAACCCACGGTGGTCGGCTACACCAAACGGGATATCAACACCTGGGCCGATCTGATGGCCAGAAGCTTTGCTGCCGCCGGCGCCACTGCGGGAGATATCATTCACAATGCCTGGGGGTATGGTCTTTTTACCGGGGGCCTTGGGGCCCACTATGGGGCGGAACGTTTAGGCGCATCAGTCATTCCGGTCTCCGGCGGTAATACCAAACGCCAGATCACCATTATGCAGGATTTCAAACCGACGATTCTTTGTGGGACGCCATCATATATCCTCCACCTGGCGGAAGTGGCCCTGGAAATGGGTGTTGATTTTAAGGATTTGTCTTTTAGATCGGGGATCTTCGGGGCAGAGCCCTGGACGGAAAGAATGCGCCGGGAACTGGAAGCCAAGCTCAATCTCAAGGCCGTGGATATTTACGGTCTGTCCGAAGTCATGGGGCCCGGCGTATCCGTGGAATGCGTTGAGGAGCAAAAAGGCCTTCATGTTGCCGAGGATCATTTTATTGTGGAGATCGTAGACCCGGATACGTTGGAACCCGTTTCCCCCGGAGATCCCGGTGAACTCGTGTTCACAACGATTACCAAGGAAGCCTTTCCGGTCATCCGTTACCGTACCAAGGATATCACCTCCTTGAATCCTGTGCCCTGCACCTGCGGCAGGACCCACATGCGGATGAATAAACCCTCGGGCCGTACGGACGATATGCTTATCATCAGAGGCGTTAATGTATTCCCCTCCCAGATTGAAAGCGTTCTCATGGAAAGCCGGGAAGTCGCCCCCCATTACCAGTTGGTCGTTGACAGGGTAGACAACCTGGATACCCTGACGGTCAAGGTGGAGATAGACGAAGCCTCCTTCAGCGATGACATCAAGGGACTGCAGGCCATGGAAGGTGAAATTTCACATAATATCAAGGAGCACCTGGGCGTATCCGCCAAGGTGGCCCTTGTGGAGCCCAAAACCATAGAAAGAAGCCAGGGCAAGGCTGTCAGGGTTATAGATAACCGCCAATTTTAACCAAGGAGACTATTATGGCTGAACAGATATCCATATTCATAGAAAACAAAGAAGGGCGTCTTGCTGAAGTCACGGCAATTTTAAGAGATGCCGGCGTAAATATACGGGCACTTTCCCTGGCAGACACCACGGATTTCGGTGTACTGCGCCTCATTGTCAATGATAATGACAAAGCCACTACAGCCCTGCGGGATCAGGGATTTACCGTGGGCAAAACCCGTGTTCTGGCCGTGGAAGTGAATGATGAACCCGGTGGCCTGAATCAGGTGCTTGATCCGTTAAGTGAACAAGATGTCAATGTGGAGTATATGTATGCCTTTGCCAACCCCCAGTGCAAAAACGCCATCATGATTTTCCGTTTTGATGACCTTGAAAAGGCAAAAGTTGTTTTGGCGGAACAGGGTATTAAGGTGATAGACAAAGAGGAGATCTCTAATCTTTAACGTGCATGTGTCAACGCCCCCTCCTGAATCAGAGCTTCAGGCCCATGATCGGAATAAAATCTTCCAAAATATGGTTTAGAGTTTTCATTCGTATTCAAGGCGTGGCAATGGACGCATATTGAAATATGTACCCATTGTCACAACGAAAAAGACGGATGAAAAGGAAAACCATATGGGAGGGTTTATTTTGATTATGGGCCTCAGAAGGGGCTTGTAAAAGCCCGAGTTGTCTATCCTGAGTCCTCGTTATTGAAGGCTGCTTGGCAGAAGGCTTGATTCCATGTTGAAATGCTGTTAACTTTCCACCCTTAATTTTACTATTTTCAAGGCCTTTTGCATGACAAATCTCACAAGCAAGAAATTAGACAAAACACTATTACCGGAAATAAAAAAACGCAGAACATTCGGCATTATCAGCCACCCGGATGCCGGCAAAACAACATTGACCGAAAAACTGCTGTTGTTCGGTGGTGCCATCCAGCAGGCCGGTGCCGTAAAATCCAGAAAAGCGGCCCGGGCCGCCACCTCTGATTTTTTATCCATTGAGCAGGAAAGAGGTATTTCCGTATCGTCTTCGGTGATGAAGTTCAATTATAAAGACTATGAAATAAATCTTCTGGACACCCCGGGACATAAGGATTTCAGTGAGGATACCTACCGGGTACTCACCGCGGTTGACTGCGCCGTGATGATTATTGACTCTGCCAAGGGCGTGGAACCCCAGACCCAGAAGCTGATGGAGGTGTGCCGGATGCGCAATACGCCTATCATTACTTTTATTAACAAGCTGGACCGGGAAGGACTTGAACCCCTTGATATTTTCCAGGACATTGAGGATAAGCTGCAGATTGAATGCGTACCTTTGACCTGGCCCATCGGCATGGGAAAGCGGTTTAAAGGGGTGTATAACCTGGAAGAACAGCAGTTGGGGATTTTTACGTCGGGATATACCCCTAAAAATGATGACGGGGTATTGATCAAGGACCTTGATGATCCCGTGCTGGATGAAATGATCGGCCAAGGTCCGGCAGATCAATTGCGCGAGGATGTGGAACTGCTTTCCGGGGCGGCAGAACCCTTTGACCTCGATCTTTATCTCAACGGCACCCAAACCCCGGTATTTTTTGGTTCCGCCATTAATAACTTCGGGGTCCGGGAGATGCTGGACGCATTTGTTCGGATTGCACCATGCCCCGGAGTCCGGCCTACAGCATCCCGGGATGTGGATCCTTGTGAGGCGGCGTTTTCAGGATTCACCTTTAAAATCCAGGCCAATATGGACCCCGAGCATAGAGACAGAATCGCTTTTTTCAGGATTTGTTCGGGAAAATTCACCAAGGGCATGAAGGTGCGGCACCACCGCATTGGAAAAGATATCAAGATTGCCAATGCCACCATCTTCATGGCCCAGGAGCGGTCCAATGTGGAAGAGGCATATCCGGGAGATATCATCGGTATCCATAATCACGGCACCATCAAGATCGGGGATACCTTTACCACTAAAGAACCCTTGAAATTTCTGGGCATTCCCAATTTTGCCCCGGAACATTTCAGGCGGGTGCTGCTTAAAGATCCTTTGAAAGCCAAGGCCCTGACAAAAGGGCTGACCCAGCTGGCGGAAGAAGGCACCATCCAGGTATTCCGTCCTTTGCAGGGCAACATGCATATCATCGGTGCCGTGGGCGTACTTCAGTTTGATGTGACCATGGCACGGCTTAAGGCTGAGTACAATGTCAGTGCAGGATATGAGTCCATCGACCTGTCCGTGGCCCGGTGGGTGGAATGTGAAGACGAGGCATATCTTAAGGACTTTATCCGAAAAAACGAATCCAGTCTGACCCGGGATGCAGAAGGGCGTTTAACCTTTTTAACGACGAGTGAATACCAGCTTGGATTTACCCGGGAGGACTGGCCGGACATTAAGTTCCATAAAACAAGGGAACACAACGAGTAGGTCAGAGATTAAAATTTTGACTTCAGGGGAAACATGATCATCTTTGAGTTATAATGCGAGATCCTTTTAGAAAAATACCGTTTAATTATACCTCGGCCGGGGACGACCAGATCATTGTCCATTTGTTCGGCAATGACATTCTAAGTACCATTCATGTCCTGGAAACACTTAAGGGCACAGGTCGCTCCTCACGACTTCTCCATCGTTTTATGGGGGACCTTTTCATCATCCGCCGGAATGCCTTTCTGTTCCAGGAACTGGTGGAACACCCCATGCTGAGACGACGCCTGTTTACCGAATTTGAAAATGACCTTTTCAATATTGCCGGGCATGCCGAACATGACGAGGTCCGCATCGTGCTTGACGCCTGCAGATCCTCGCTTCGGCAGCTTAAAGCCCGGATCAGTGCCGTGATAAAGGCGCAGGCCAGGGTAATACGGCAGCTTTCCCCGGTGCTCGGTAAGGCCAATATATGCTTTGATCCCTTTAATATTACATCCCATGCCACGGATGCCACAGACTGGCGAAGATACACGCCTGCAGCCGTACTGCGGCCGGACCGGGAAGCGCAGATTCCCCAACTAGTCACAAAATTAAAAAATTTAAATTTTCATATCATTCCCCGGGGCGGGGGTACGGGTCTGACTGGCGGGGCGACCCCCCTGGCCCCGAACTGCGTTATGATCAATACGGAGAAATTAAACACAATTTTTCCCATTGAACCGCGCAAAACAAAAGACGGCAGGGAGTATGCCGTGATGCCGCTGGGTGCCGGTGTTATCACCCAGGATGCCAAGGATGCGGCCGCTGCCCAGGGTTATATCTTTGCCACAGATCCCACCTCGGCCTGGGCCTGCACCATTGGCGGTAATCTGGCGGAAAACGCCGGCGGAAAAACCGCCGTGCTCTATGGCACGGCCATTGACAATGTTTTGTCTTTCAGAATCGCCATGCCCGACTGCCGGCTGCTTACAGTGGCACGCCAGGACCATCCCCTGCGCAAAATTATGTATGAGGATACGCTTTGTTTTGCGGTCAAAGATGAAAACGGGCAGATGTTGAACACCATTACACTGACCGGTGCGGATGTCCGCAAAAAAGGCCTGGGCAAGGATGTCACCAATAAGGTTTTAGGGGGGGTCCCCGGGTTGCAGAAAGAAGGGTGTGACGGCATCATCACCTGGGCCGAATTTATCCTTTATCCTGAGTTTGCGTACAAAGCCACTTGCTGCATTGAATTTTTCGGCAATGACATGACCGAGGCAGGCAAGGTCATTTCTCAAATCTGTACCCGGTTTGACAACAGCGATCCCGCACTTATGGCCCTGGAACATTTTGACGAAGAATACATCAAAGCTATTAAATATAAGACCAAGCGATCTGTGGGCGACCGGCTTAAAGCCGTATTGCTCATTGATATGGTTTCCAATGATCAAGCGATTCTTGGCCAGGGCATGCGTGATATAGAAACAATTCTGGAATCCTATGACAAAACCGGACTCTCTATTGCCCGGGACCGGGCCGAAGCTGCCCGTTACTGGGAAGACCGCAAACGGCTGGGGGCCATTGCCGCCCATACCAATGCCTTTAAGCTCAATGAAGATATTGTTCTGCCCATTGACAGTCTGGCCGATTTTGTCAAATTTGTTGATAAAACCAATCTTGAAGAGAAAAAATATACCCAGGCCCGGATTATTCAAAATATCCTGACATATCTGGAAACGGCCATTCCCCTTTCCGATCCCGAGTGGCTGGGAAAAAAGGTGGGCCGGATCAAAGATATTGCCTACGGCATTCGTAAGAAGCTCGACATTGCATCCCGGGATGCCCTGGAAGCCTTTATTCATACCAAAAATTTTCACGGACAGATCCAGGATCATCTCCATGGATACAGCCTTATTCTTTCCAATGTGGCGCGCATTTACAATGACACCTTGAGCCGTCTTATTGTCATTGCCACACACATGCATGCAGGGGACGGCAACGTACATGTAAATATCCCGGTGTTTTCCAATGACACCGAGATGCTCGCACGGGCCCACATGACCGCGGATAAGGTTATGGCGAAGGCTGTGGCGCTTGACGGTGTCGTATCCGGCGAACACGGTATCGGCGTCACCAAATTTAAATACCTGGATAAGAACCAGGTAAGCCGGTTTGACGCGTACCGTAAGCAGGTGGACCCGAACGGGTTGATGAATCCGGGTAAGCTCTCCGAGCCCGATATTTTGAACAAGGTATTCACCCCCTCGTTTAATCTTCTGAAACTTGAGGCCCAGATTCTCCAACACGGTTCCCTGTCCGACCTTGCTGCAAACATTTCCAATTGTGTCCGCTGCGGCAAGTGTAAGCCCCAGTGCCCGGTGTTTTATCCGGCAAGGAACATGTTTTTCCATCCCAGGAATAAAAATCTGGCCTTAGGTGCTTTGATCGAGGCGTTGCTTTACATTACCCAGCGGACCCAGTCCACAAAATTTAAGGTCCTGAAAAATCTTGAACAGATTGCCGATCACTGCACCATCTGTCATAAGTGCCTTGACAAGTGCCCGGTAGATATAGATTCCGGGGTCATTTCGATTAAGGAACGTGAAATTCTTAAAAAAATGAATTTCAAACATACGCCCATATCCACCCGGTTAACCCTTGATTATCTGGGTACCCGCAACCAGACACTAAACCCGATTATTCGTACAGGGCTGCTGACCGCCGGCAGTTCTGCACAGCGTGCGGCGGTAAAATTTGCAAAACCCATCTGTTTGATACCGGCATTAAAGGAGGCAAGACCGCTGCAGTTGCTGCACGCCCCGGTTTCCCAACCGGACCTGACCACGCTTCGGGCCCACCTGCCCCCTGCAGACAGAAACCAGGCTATTTTATTAAATCCTCCCGGCAAAATCGTTTCCACGGTGTTTTATTTCCCAGGATGCGGCAGTGAGCGTATGTTCTCCAATATTTCAAGGGCCACCGTTTTTTTATTGCTTTCCCAGGGCCACCAGGTGGTGTTGCCGCCGCCATATATGTGCTGCGGGTACCCGTTGAAGGTGAATGCCCGGACCAAGGAAGCCCAAAAAATGTCGCTTGAAAACACCATTATCATGACCCAGATTCGGGATATGTTCAATGATCTTGATTTTTCCGGTTGCATTGTCTCCTGCGGCACCTGTATGGAATCTTTGTCCGATCTGGGCATAACAGACCTGTTTGATGCAAATCTGTTTGATATTTCAGGCTATTTGTTTGAATATGGTCTAACTATCGCGGCACCCCAAGCCTACCTTTACCATGCCCCCTGCCATGACAGTTTAAAAGGCACCGCAGTAACAGGGCTGGCCAGGGCAGGTATTGACGCCCGGACCGTGCCGTACTGCTGTTCAGAAGCCGGAACCATGGCGCTGTCCCGACCGGATATCAGCTACAGCATGTTTTTAAGGAAGCAGGATGCTGTTGAACAGGCATGTCTGGGCCTGGATACGGCAAAGCCAAGGATAATAACCAACTGTCCGTCCTGTGTCCAGGGCTTAGGCCGTCAGAATCAGGTAAGTGCCGTGCATATGGCCGTGGAACTGGCACAGCTTACAGGCGGTGACGACTGGATGAAACAATTCCGGGCACTGATCAGAAACATGGAAATCGTTACATTCTGACATGAACCTTATACTGCTGGACGACCGGGACTTCATAAGCGCTGACCGGGTGCGGCTTCAGGATGACCGGTGCAGGCATATTCTCCGGGTGCTTGGGGCAAAGCCGGGTGATAGCCTTGTGTGCGGAAAAAAAAATGCAAAAATGGGTACAGGTCTTATCGTATCAATAGACCGGCAGTCCATTGAAATGACAGTCCACCTTGAGCATGACCCGCCGGCGCCATTGCCCGTGACCCTGGTGCTGGCCTTACCCCGCCCCAAGATGCTTAAACGAATACTTCAAAGTCTTGCAAGTCTGGGGGTGAAAGAGATTTTTTTGATCAATTCCCGGCGGGTGGAAAGAAGTTTCTGGGGGTCAGGTGTATTATCTGATTCCGATATCCAGCGCCATCTTGAACTCGGCCTTTGCCAGGCCCGAGACACTCTTGTGCCCCGGGTACACCTGAAACGCTTTTTTTCTCCTTTTGTTAAAGAGGAGCTACCTGAACTGAGCAGAAACAAAAAAAAAATTCTTGCCCATCCCCAAGCGCAATCTTTCTGTCCGGTGAGTTTGAATTCGGATGCCGTGCTTGTGATCGGCCCGGAAGGCGGGTTTATTGACCTTGAAGTCCAGACGCTTGTGGATCAAGGGTTTAAACCCATGACCATGGGGACCCGGATTTTACGGGTGGAAACGGCCGTCACCGCATTGGTTTCCCGGCTTTTTTCCTGAAAACTTGAACAGTTGTATGATGGAGATAAAAAATGGATAAAAAAATAGAAAAAGTCAGACAAGAGGCGCATGAGAGTCTGCCCCCGAGTATTAAAGACAGTTTAACACCTGAAGAAAAGGAAATGTTTTTAACTGCCGAAGAATGGCCTGACAGTCTGTTTAGCAAGCTGGACGAATTTATCACTAAAGAATAGGGATTCGCCGATTCATTGACATCAATCGATCAAGAATTTATGATTGAATCAATAGGATTTCCAGATGAATGGAAGAAGATTAGGATTGTTTCAGTTGAAGTTGTTGGCTAAAATGCTCGGGGATGATTCGATTTGATTTACAGAATATTTTTATTAAAGATGGTTCACGATAACAGCGCTGTTTTTAAAAGTCGTATTCCAAAATAACGTACATTATTTAAAGGAGATCTGTTATGAATGAAGAAGGAAAATGCCCGGTTACCGGTAAAAGTGTAGGCGATTTTAAAAGCCGGGGAAAGTCAAATCGCGACTGGTGGCCCAATCAATTAAATTTGAAAATACTTCACCAGCATGACCGGAAAAGCAATCCGATGGGCGATTCGTTTGACTATAAGGCCGCATTTAAAAGCCTTGATCTTTCAGCCGTGAAAAATGATCTGTTTGATTTAATGCATGATTCCCAGGAATGGTGGCCTGCAGATTACGGCCATTACGGCCCGTTGTTCATCCGGATGGCCTGGCACAGCGCCGGTACATATCGTACCATGGACGGCCGGGGCGGGGCCGGCTCCGGCAGCCAGCGGCTTGCCCCGTTGAACTCCTGGCCGGATAACGTAAACCTTGATAAGGCCCGAAGACTTTTGTGGCCCGTTAAAAAAAAATACGGTAATAAAATTTCCTGGGCTGATCTCATGGTGCTGGCCGGGAACTGTGCCATCGAATCCATGGGGCTTAAACCCTTTGGATTTGCCGGCGGCCGTGAAGACGTGTGGGAGCCCGAGGAAGATATCTACTGGGGGGCGGAAGAGGAGTGGCTGGCGACCAGTGATAAACCCAAAAGCAGGTATTCCGGGGAACGTGATCTTGAAAATCCTTTGGCCGCCGTACAGATGGGCTTAATTTATGTAAACCCCGAGGGGCCGGACGGCAATCCGGATCCGGTGGCATCCGGTATTGATGTGCGGGAAACCTTTGCCCGAATGGCCATGAATGATGAAGAGACCGTCGCTCTGGTAGCCGGGGGGCACACATTCGGTAAATGCCACGGCGCCGGCGATGCGGCGCTGGTAGGCCCGGAACCTGAGGCGGCCCCGCTTGAAGAGATGGGGCTGGGATGGAAAAGCAGTTACGGCAGCGGCAAGGGCGGGGACACCATCGGCAGCGGTATCGAAGGGGCCTGGAAGCCCAATCCGACCCAATGGGACATGGGATACTTCAAAGTGCTGTTCAAATACGAATGGGAACTGGTCAAAAGCCCGGCCGGTGCCTATCAGTGGCTGGCAAAGGATGTTGAGGATGAAGATATGGTGGTTGATGCCCATGATCCATCCAAAAAACATCGTCCCATGATGACTACCGCTGACCTGTCCCTGCGGTTTGATTCGATTTACGAACCCATTTCCCGACATTTTATGGCAAACCCGGAGGCGTTTGCCGATGCCTTTGCCCGGGCCTGGTTCAAGCTTACCCATCGTGATATGGGACCCAAGGCCCGGTATCTTGGCCCTGATGTTCCCCGGGAAGATTTAATCTGGCAGGATCCGGTGCCCCAGGCAGACTACGAACTTGTTGACGCCGATGATATCAACGAACTCAAACAAAAAATCCTGGGCACGGGACTGACCGTCTCCCAGCTGGTCTCTACAGCCTGGGCGTCTGCGTCAACATTTCGCGGCTCAGACAAACGCGGGGGAGCAAACGGAGCACGCATCCGTTTAGCCCCTCAGAATGCCTGGGCTGTGAATGCACCGGATCAGCTTACTGATATTCTTAATACCCTTGAAGGGGTTCAGCAGGCGTTTAACACGAGTCGGACCGACGGAAAAAAGCTCTCTCTGGCGGATCTGATTGTGCTGGCCGGATGTGCCGGTGTTGAAAAGGCTGCGGCGGATGCCGGATTTGACGTGGTCGTGCCGTTCTCTCCGGGGCGCACGGATGCAACAGCAGCGCAGACCGATATTGACTCCTTTGCCGTACTCGAACCCATAGCCGACGGGTTCCGCAACTATCTTAAAAAAACATATTCGGTTCCGGCCGAGGAACTGCTGGTGGATAAAGCCCAATTGCTGACATTGACCGCTCCGGAGATGACCGTACTCATCGGCGGCTTACGCGCCCTGGATGCCAATTTCAAACAAGTGCCGCACGGCGTTTTGACCCAGCGTCCAGGCGTTTTGACTAATGATTTTTTTGTCAATCTATTGGACATGGGAACGGTCTGGAAACCCGGTTCAGATGATGATACGGTGTTT
Source organism: Desulfobacter latus (assembly GCF_013389365.1). Taxonomy (GTDB): domain Bacteria; phylum Desulfobacterota; class Desulfobacteria; order Desulfobacterales; family Desulfobacteraceae; genus Desulfobacter; species Desulfobacter latus. The sequence continues at coordinate 467 of NZ_JACADJ010000020.1, read as the reverse complement.
GAAGGCCGTGACCGGACAACCGGAGAGTTGAAATGGACCGCTACCCGTGTGGATCTGGTATTTGGTTCAAATTCACAGCTGCGGGCGATTAGTGAAGTGTATGCCGGCGAGGATGCCAGGGAAAAATTTGTCACTGATTTTATTGCGGCCTGGGATAAGGTCATGAATCTTGACCGGTTTGATCTTGTGTGAAGGCGGAAGAAAACTATAGAAAGGTGAAGGCTTTTAGCTTGCCTTTACCTTTTTAAGGGAAAATAATAAGCGTCATCTTATATTTAATCAAGGAGCGGGTATATGGAAATTAAAAATTTTCTTGAACTTAAAGATGCCTTTGAAGTGGGTCAACTACCCACCGACACCTTTGGTGATCGGTGGGCTTGTGACTTCGGTTGCAAGTCCTGTTGATTAGCCTTGAGAGCCTTCGGGCTTTCGTTCTAAAGGAATATATAGGCACCCTGGTAATATTA
>NZ_JACADJ010000019.1 GCF_013389365.1 Desulfobacter latus | reverse complement strand
CTCAACATTTCCAAAACGTTTGGCTATGTTTTTGCCAGCATTAACATTCGCATTATCGGTATAATAGGCGTATTTTACTCTATTGTCAACTATTTTATGTTATATTTTATATGGAACTTCACGATACATTCCTAAAAATGTGACCCTGCTGCCCAATACCTCCGGCGCCCGCACCGCAGAACAGGCTGTACGCGTTGCCCGTATTGCCCGGGAAGCCGGTTGTGGTGATTTTATAAAAATCGAAGTCATCACCGATATGAAATATTTGATGCCGGACAACTGGGAAACCTTGAAGGCCACGGAAATTCTGGCCAAAGAAGGGTTCCAGGTGCTGCCCTATGTTCTGCCGGACCTGCCCCTGGCCAAGCGTCTTGAAAATGCCGGTGCGGCAGCGGTCATGCCCTTGGGAGCGCCCATCGGAACCAACCGGGGGCTGGAGACCAAGCCGCTGATTGCCATGCTGATTGAAAACGCTTCCGTGCCCATTGTTGTGGATGCGGGAATCGGCAAACCGTCCCAGGCTGCGGCGGCAATGGAAATGGGGGCAGATGCGGTTCTGGTGAATACCGCCATTGCCACGGCCCGGGATCCGGAAGTCATGGGACGGGCCTTTGATCTTGCGGTCAAAGCCGGACGGGCTGCCTACCTGGCTGAAATGGCCGAGGCGTCCACCCTTGCCCGGGCCTCTTCTCCGCTCACCGGATTTCTTGACGAATAAAAACGCTGAACCACGGAAAACACGGAAGAACACGGAAATGAGTTTGACTACTGATCGGCTTTGGCAGTCATCCAAAAGTACGGATTGAGGGGTTTGCACTCTAAGTTTCAGTGCTTTCCGTGTCTTCCGTGGTTATAAAAAGGATTAATTATGTCATTCTACAAGGTAGTTGAACAATACCGAGATTTTGATGTTTCCAATTTTTTTGACCAGGTGAGTGATGAAGACATCGTGCGTAGTCTGGCCAAGGAAAAACCCGGCCCTATGGATTTTTTGACGCTGCTGAGTCCCAGGGCTGCCGGACATCTTGAGGCCATGGCCCGCAAAGCCCATCAGCTGACCGTGCAGTATTTTGGACGCACGATTCAAATGTTCATTCCGCTGTACATCTCCAACCACTGTACCAATGGCTGCGCCTACTGTGGGTTTAATCACAAAAACCCCATCCTGCGCCGAAAGCTCAGTCTGGAAGAGATTGAGATTGAGGCCAGGGCCATTGCCAAAACCGGCATGCAGCATGTGCTTTTTCTCACCGGCGAAGCCCCGCATATAACGCCCATGACGTATCTGCTGGATGCGGCTCAGCTGCTAAAAAAGTATTTTGCATCCGTGGCGATTGAAATTTATCCGCTTGAGGTTGACGCGTACCGTCAACTCTACGAGGTGGGTGTCGATTCCATGACCATGTTCCAGGAGACCTATGACGAAGGTGTCTATAAACGGGTTCACCTGGCCGGCAAAAAAATGGATTACCACTGGCGGCTCAACGGGCCTGACCGGGCTGCCAGGGGCGGCATGCGGGTCGTCAACCTTGGGGCATTGCTTGGTCTTTCCGAGCCGCGCCGGGAAATGTTTTTCACCGGGTTACATGCCTGCTACCTTGAAAACAAGTATATCGATACCGAGATTGCCATTTCCCTGCCCCGATTTAACGCGGCGGAAGGCGATTTTCACCCCGATTACCTGGTGAACGACAAAACCTTTGTCCAGTTCATGACCGCGCTGCGTATTTTTCTGCCGCGTGCAGGACTGACCGTCTCCACCCGTGAAAATGCCAAGTTTCGCGACCGCATTCTCCCCTTGGGTGTTACGCGTTACTCTGCCGGATCAAGCACCGGTGTGGGTGGATATACAGAGGTCCCCGACGGTCAGACGCCGCAATTTGAAATTACCGATGCCCGCAGCGTGGCCCAGGTGGCCAATGCGATTTTGGTTCAGGGTTATCAGCCGATTTACAAAGACTGGGACTGCATATGATGAAAATTGGGATTGCCGGGGTTGGTGGTATCGGCTCCAACGTGGCCCTTAACCTGGTGCGAAGCGGTGTCATGGCACTCAAACTGGTTGATTTTGACCGGGTAGAATCGGGCAATCTCAACCGTCAGTTTTATTTTGTCGACCAGATCGGCTTGTACAAGGTCGAGGCGCTTCAGATCAATTTAAGCCGTATTAACCCTGAGGCGCGCCTTGAGACGCAGGTTCAGCGCATTGACGCGCAAAATTGCGCTGACCTGTTCTCTGACTGCGACCTTATTGTTGAGGGCTTTGACCGCCAGGTGGATAAAAAGATGCTTATCGAAACCTTTGCCAATAAGAAGGACGTGGTTTCAGCCTGCGGCATTGCCGGATTTGATTTGGCCGGCATACGTTCGCGCAGAATCGGGAATAGCTGCATTGTCGGCGATTTTACCACCGATTGTCATCAGGCCCCGCTGTTCAGCCACAAGGTTACCACCGTTGCCAATTACATGAGTGAATTTATTCTCGCACAAAGCCTCAAAGGCACAAAGAGTCACAAAATCGAATAAAAAGCTTCATATTTAGAATTGCCGGCTTCATGAGTAACCTGACATTGAATATTGGGGGTAATCCCGGCCGCATAAAAGGTGGACAACTCAGGCATTAATCGGTAAGTAAATACCATGAGAGTCTATTTCAGCATAATCACGATTATTCTTGCGTTTTTAGTTTTTCCTGCATCTGCCCAGGAACACGCTTTGTTTCAGGGCCGGGATGATTATATGGCCGACCTGATATCAAAAATAAAAGCCTCCACCGTATCCGTGGGCACCTATTCTTTTAAGGATGTCCCCATGACCCGGTTTCGCGGTACCGGCTTTGCCATTGGAGACGGCAGCAGAATCGTCACCAACCACCATGTGATCCGGGGGATTAAAGAAAAGAAACGCATGTTTTATTTGCGCATTTTTCACAAAAATCTGCCGGGGAAAGGGGTCAAGGCTGTCCTGGTGGCCGAAGACCCTTTCCACGACTTGGCCATACTGGAAATGGCAGGCAAACTGGCTCCCCTGCCCATGGCCGCAGAAGGAACCCTCAAAGAAGGTCATCAAGTGGCATTTACCGGATTTCCCATCGGCTTTGTGCTCGGCCTCAATGCCACCACCCACACAGGTATTGTTTCGGCTATTGCGCCGGTCATTCTGCCCAGCCCCCATGGCAGCCTGATCAAAGGTGAGATGATCAAATACCTTGAACACCCCTGGGATATTATCCAGCTTGATGCCGTTGCCTTTCCGGGGAATAGCGGAAGTCCGGTCTACCGGGTTGCCACCGGACACGTCGTCGGGGTGATCAATAAGGTTTTTGTCAAAGGGAAAAAAGAACACGTGCTTAAAGAACCCACAGGAATCACCTATGCCGTTCCTGTCAGTTTTGTCCGAAAACTTGACCGCTCCATTAACCCGGCAGCAAAGTCAAAACACCCTGGATAACAGCCGTGCACAAAATCCCCAGGACAATGCCAAAACTGATGCGGCCGATTACCGGACCTGATAACGGCGCAGACAACGGATAATAACACAGCCCGATACCGGTACCGGCAAGAAAACCGAATAGATGGGCAGAGACATCGGTATTGTCACCGTGGCTGAACATGGCTGTCAGTGTGGCTGCTGCGGCAAAGGGGGCCAGGCCTTTGAGTTTCGGAAATACGGAATGACCTGAATCTGCGTCAATGGTCATGCGCCGGGCCCCAAGAAGTCCTGCCGCGGCCATGACCGCTGTGGAAGCCCCGATGGAGAGCCGTAAATCCCGGCCAAAGCTTTCAGATATCAGATTGCCGGCCGTGCCTGCGGCCAAAAGCAGTAAAAGGCCCTGCCCGTAACCGGTCACCCGCAGTAAAGGGCCTGCAAGTACAAGCAGTCCGGCCATATTTCCCAGAAGATGTTTCGTATCGCTGTGGAGAAACAGGGCTGTCACGGCCCTGAAACTTTGCCCCTGGCTTAGATAGTATGAAGACGAACCAAAGTCCAGAATCGCTTGTTGGTGCAGACCCCGGGTGGTGATGATGTAATGGATGGCTGCCAGGCAAAAGGCCAGTGCCAGGGCTGCGGGGGAGAAGAAAAATTTGGTCGGCACATGGGGGGGCGGTCTTGGGTCCGCTTTATTCTCTCTTGCATATTTTTTCAATTGCTCCCGGGCCTTAAAAACATCGTCATCAGGCACAAGGATGTTGTACGATCCGTCAGGGCTTGTATCAATAACAGCCCTGACGGACTGGGAAGCCAGGATTATCAGGATAAGATCGGCTTGTTTTCTGCTGTTGTTATTTTGTATACTGCCCGTGAAAATAGATTCCATTTTTTCCTTGCCGGATGTGATTATTTCCGGCTATGAATATATCTCATGCAATCAAAAGAATAAAGGAGCCTAAATGAAGATCATTCGTTTTATTACCCAGCAGGGTAACGAAGTTATGGGGTGTGACTGGGACGGACAAACAGCCAGTCTGGTGGAACAGTCTGCGGATTACGGTTTCACTGATACCGGTGAACGGGTGGATGTGGTGAAAATTCTGCCCCCGGTGGTGCCGTCGGCCATTATCTGTATCGGCCTTAATTACCGGCGTCATGCAGAAGAGACCGGACAGGAAATTCCAAAATATCCGGCTATATTTATGAAATACCCCGGGTCCCTTGCCGGGCACAAGGATGCCATTGTGATCCCGGCATGTGCGTCGGATCCGCCAGAGGTGGATTACGAAGCCGAGCTTGGGGTGATTATTAAAAAGGCCGCCAGGAATGTGTCCGAGGAAGAGGCCCTGGATTATGTGCTTGGCTATACCTGCACCAATGACGTCTCTGCCCGGCGGTGGCAGAAACATGCCGGAGGATTCCAGTGGACCCGGGGGAAAAGTTATGACACCTTTTGTCCCTGCGGGCCGGTCATGACCACGGCGGACGAAATTCCCGATCCCCAGACCCTTGCCATTAAATGTCGCCTGAACGGTGAACTCATGCAGGACAGCCACACCAGCGACATGGTATTCAGCATCGCCAATATGATTTCCTACCTGTCCCAGTCTTCTACCCTTTTGCCCGGCACCCTGATCCTGACAGGTACGCCCGAAGGGGTGGGCTTTACCCGTAAACCCCGGGTGTTTATGGTGCCCGGAGATCGGGTGGCGGTTGAAATTGAAGGTATTGGTGTGCTTGAGAATCCTGTTGAAAAAGAGGGGTAAGATGCTGTAAATCAGGGTCCCTCCGGGTTTGTTGCCTGGGGGGATTGTTTTAAATAAAGTAAGTAGAATGAGGGGGAATGAGTCCCCCCGGCGTTACCCGGGGAGACAGGAGAGAAGGGAGTAGATGGATGGATAGTTGATTGGTGGGTATATTAATTATTTTCCGGCGCGGTCTCTTCTAAGGTGCCGTCAAACCCCATGCCGGGCATACCCTGAAATCCGGCGCCTCTGCCGGCTCCATGATGATAGCCGCGGCCTTTACCCCGGGGGCCGTATCCCATGCCATGGCCGCCAAATCCCCGGCCCATGCCCATGCATTTTAATTCCGGAGATATTTTTCCGGCATCCAGGGCAAATTCCAGGCGTTTAACCGCCAGATCTTTTGCTAAATCCGCTTTTTCGATAACCATGGCTTTCAGTTTTGCCGGATCAGGATCAGATGTTTCCATGTACATGCGGATCTGTTGATTCAGGGACATCATATTTGTGCGCATCTCATAAGTCTCATCAATGAATTTTTGATGCAGATCGCCAAGTTGTTTCTGCTGTTCATCGGTCAGGTTCATGCACGCCCGGGGCTTGGCTTGTTTTAAACTCTTGCCCTTGCCCTGTTTCTGGGGGTATGCAAATGCACCGGCGGAGAACGTGCATGTGATAATCAGGATGGTTAATGCGGCTAATGTTTTTTTCATAATGCCTCCTTGTGGCTTTTGGTTTGTGTTCCTTGATTCGTGTTTTTATAATCTTTAATTTTTTATCAACGTAACCGAACGTATGATAAAATCTATATACGAACTAAAGCAAAAGGCGTGCCATCTGTCTTTGAATTCGTTGATGGCTTTTTATATCAGGCTTTTCGAGTTTACATACCATGTCAGGGTTAAATTAGCGCCCTTTGGGCGGGCTGTTAGGTACTGGGTGCTGGGTGGTGGGTGGTGGGTACTGGGTGCTGGGAAATGGAAATTCCTATACTCTTAAATTTAAAAAAATCAGACATGGTGTATACTTTTTACTCAGATAGAGGTATACAATCGGGTAAAAAATACACTTTTCATATATCTGTATTAACCCAATGAATAGATTAAAATTAAATATTGCCCGAAAAAAACCGGGGTTCGTGCCGCCTTTGGTCATGGTGGGAGTCCTGGTTGTGCTGTTGCCGGTATTTATCCTGATGACCCTGGACCGGGTTAAAAAACAGGATGAGTTTATCCGGGAGCGATTTTTAATCACCGGCACCTCCCTGATCCGTACATTTGAAGCCGGCACCCGGATTGGTATGCTATCCATGCAGTGGGGCACCAAAAGAATTCAGTCGATGCTGGAGGCGACCGCAGGCCAGCCCGATGTGGCCTATATCATAATCACCGATGCCATGGGAAAAATTATTGCCCATTCCGATGCCGTCATGGTGGGTAAAATTTATGACAGATGGGCAGAACTTGGACCGTTGCCCGGGGACCCCCAACGGATTTTCAGCCGCGCCCTGAATACCCGGGAGGGGCCGGTTCTGGAAGTGGTCAAGCGTTTTGTGCCGTTTCATTCTATGTTTAGAGGTCGAAGACGAGGGCCCGTCCACGGCCCCGATCCCGGCTGCGGAAATATGCCGCCCGGATCGTTCGGCACTGAAAGATCGGTCAGGTCGGCTTTTGGGGCATTTGGGCAGACCGATCACTATATTTTTGCCGGACTGTCCATGGCCGGGGTGCAGGCGGACCAGGCCCGGGGATATAAGAACATTGTTATTAAAGCGCTTTTGTTTTTTGTGTTTTGTTGTTCGGGCATTATTGCCCTGTTTGCCCTCCAGGCATACAGGGGCGCCCAGTCATCCCTGGAACAGGTCAAGGCGTTTTCCGACAATGTGGTTCAAAATATGCCTTCGGGTCTGATCACTTTGGATACGGATTTTAATGTGACGTCAACCAACCGGGCTGCTGAAAAGATCCTGGGGGAAATTCCTGAAAAAGCCTGTCCCCGGATGGCTGCCATGGCAGCTGAAATTTCGGGAGCAGGCGGCGTTGCGTCCGGGGAAATCGCTTTGAACCAAAAAGGGAAAGGTGATCTTCGGCTGGATATGACGGTTTCGGCCATTCCGGCAGACGAAGACCAGATCCAGGGATTTGTTCTTTTATTCAGGGATCTGACCCAGATCCGGGACTTGAAAAAACAAGTGGAAACCAACCAGCGTTTAGCTGCCATCGGCAAACTTGCCGCAGGCGTGGCCCATGAAATCAGGAATCCGTTAAGTTCCATCAAGGGCTTTGCCACCTATTTTGCCCGTCAGTATGAAAATGAACCCGAGGACGTGGAGATTGCAAGAATAATGGTCCGGGAAGTGGAACGTATGGACCGTTCCATCACCCAATTGCTGGAATTTGCCAAGCCCATGGCAGTACAGATCAAGCAGACCCGGATTGAATCCTTTATCCGCCACTCCCTTAAACTGGTTTCCCATGACCTTGGGAAAAAAAAGATCCATGTTGAAACTGATATTCGTACCAAAAGAGAAACCATTCATACGGATCCGGAACGGATCTGCCAGGTGCTGGTCAATCTTTACATGAATGCGTTAAATGCCATGGACAGCCACGGAATCCTTGAAGTTGGCGTGGCGGATGTGTCAGATAATCTTGAAATCCGGGTGGCGGACAACGGCTGCGGCATCCCAGCGAAAGATCTTGAAAAAATATTTGATCCCTATTTTACCACCCGGGCCAAGGGAACTGGTTTAGGCTTGTCCATTGCTCACAGAATCGTTGAAAATCTCAACGGTGACATCCGGGTGGAAAGCCGGCCCACCAAAGGCAGCGTGTTTTATATCACCCTGCCTGATAATGAAAAAATAGAATAGAGAAGATGTAAGGATATGTTGATGACCGACAAGACCGTGCTGGTGGTGGATGATGATACAGCCCATGCCACCATGCTTAAAACCCTGATGAAAGGGTGGGGATATACCGTGCAGGTTGCTCCGGACGGAGATGAGGGGGTGGACATGGTGACAAACAGCCCCTTTGGCCTGGTACTCATGGATATGAAAATGGTGAAAATGTCCGGCATGGAAGCCCTGGCTAAAATTCATGACTTTAATCCAGCCCTTCCCGTAATCATCATGACTGCCTATTCCTCGGTGGACACGGCGGTTCAGGCCCTGAAAATCGGGGCCTATGATTACCTGACCAAACCCCTTGATTTTGATAAGTTAAAACTCACCGTGGACCGGGTATTTGAACGCCTCCATTTGAAGAACGAAAATCAGGACCTGAAAAAACGATTGGAAACCACTACCTTTCACCATGATATCCTGGGCAAAAGCCCTGCCGTTAAAGCGCTGTTGGATACCATACACATGGTGGCGCCCACCGATGCCAATGTGCTTGTCACGGGGGAATCCGGCACAGGAAAGGAACTTGTGGCTGCCGCCCTGCATAACAACAGCATGAGACGGCAGCATCCTTATATCCGGATCAACTGTGCGGCCATCACCGAAACCCTTCTGGAATCTGAGTTATTCGGCCATGAGCGGGGCGCATTTACCGGGGCTGATAAAAAACGCAAAGGCAAGTTTCTTTTAGCGGACAAGGGCAGCATCCTGCTGGACGAAATCGGTGAGATGAGTCTTGCCATGCAGGTAAAGCTGCTGCGGGTCATCCAGGAAAAAGAGATTGCACCCGTGGGCGCAGAAAATACCATTGCCGTGGATGTCAGGGTGATTGCCGCCACAAATAAGGATTTAAAAGCCATGTCCGCAAAACAAACGTTCAGGGAAGACCTTTACTACCGGCTTAATGTGGTACACATTGATATTCCGCCGTTGCGCCGGCGTATCGAGGATATCCCGGAACTTGCCATGCACTTTCTGGATGCGTTTGCCCGGAAAAATCGCAGGGAGATCAAGGGGTTCTCTCCCAATGCCATGGATACCCTTATCCGGTATGAGTGGCCCGGCAATGTCCGTGAACTGATGAATGCCGTGGAGCGCGGCGTGGTCATGGCCAGGACCGATTACCTTTGCCGGTCTGATCTTTCGTTTATCCTGGACGATGAACCTGAACAGATCCGGGATGCGGATTTGAATCTTGAAAATATTTCCCTGTTCAAGGTTGAGAAACGCGCTATCTTATCCACGCTGGCGGCTGCCGGGGGCAACAAGAGCGAAGCGGCCCGAAGACTTGGCATTACCCGGAAAACATTGCTTAAAAAACTGAAGAAATACGGGGATGAAACCTGAGGCGCGCAAATGAATTGATGCGTTATCAAACAGGCTCTTAGAACCGTTCAATCAGTTTGTTGATAAAATAGGTGCTTTCACGCAGGGCCTGGTGGCCAAAGGGTCCAAACCATTCAGCAATCTCATTAAATTCTTTAATAAACGCGTCCTTATCACCGGATTCAAGCATATCCAGGAACTGGGTCAGGGAGTGAACAAATGTTTTTAACAGCTGACGCCGTTCAGGTGTGGCAAAGATGATTTCAGCATACAGATCAGGGTCCTGGGCAAAAAGCCTGCCCACCATACCCAGTTCCAGACGGTAGATCGGGCTTGAGAATTCAAGGGTGCGTTTAATGGGTATACCCTGGCGGTACAGAAAACTGCCAAAACTGAACGTGGCAAAATGCCGAAGGGCCTGGACAATTTCCATGGCCTGGTCATGTTCCCGGGCACTTGTTTCAACAACCACGGCACCCCAGGCAACCAGCTGGTCAATCACCCACCGGCAGGCATCATCGTCTTGTCCGGGACATGCGGCAATGATCTGCTTGTCCAGATTGTTTGTGGTGGGGCCGAAAAGGGGGTGCAACCCCAGGACAGGACCCTTGTGTGCCCGGCACATGGCTTCAAGGGGGCGCTTTTTAACCGAAGTCAGATCCGTGAGTACTGCATCCGGCCGCATCAGGGGGGCTATATCGTCAATGACCTTAACGGTGACGTTAATGGGAACACACACAATGACAAGGTCTGCATGTTTGCATAAAGCCCGGGCCCGGGCCCAGTCATTTTTATCCAGGATGTCCACCTGGTAGCCTGTTTCGGTGAAAAACCGGACAAACAGACGGCCCATCTCTCCGGCACCGCCCACAATAAGTATTCTTGCCTGGGGCCGGATCAAACTGGTTTTGGACACACGGGTCTGAGTTTTCCTGGACTGATGCATGATGGTTCGGTAAAGATTTTCCACCAAATCAGGGTCTACATCCTTTTCCGAGGCTTTTCCCCGCAGGCGGGATATCACATCTTCCTCCCGGGCCGGATGGTAAATGGGCACCTTGTGCTCTTTTTTTACCGCCACAATTTTGTCCACCTGTTCCCGGCGTTGGCTTAATAAAGAGATAATCCGGGCATCAATGGCATCAATTTCATCCCGAAGGGGTTTGATTTGCTGTTCAAAAGAGGCGTTGTTTTTGGTCATGATTTATGGTCTTTACAGGAAACTAGAGACAAGATATTAGAGGGCGAAACGAAGCGCCGGCGGCGCCCATTTTAGCCTGCATTGTTGGTGTCTTTAGTTTCATTTTGGGGCTTTTTCAACCCCCTCGGTCTTCAACCGAGGGGGTGTTAACGGTTCCTTTTTAAATCCCAAAGGGATCTGGGGACGGTTGTTATGATTTTAACCTTGAATGGCCTGTTCAAAGGGTTCAAGGCCAATACGATCAATCATCTTTCCGAGGCGTTCCCCTTTTTTGGCATTTTCTTTGTAATATTCAACAATGCGTTTACAAGCCGCCATGGCCTGTTCCGTGTTCAGTCCTTCAGCTACTTTCTGGGCAATCCTGGGACTCATGCCCACGTTGCCGCCAATGACAATGATCCAGCCGTTGGTTTCGCCGATGAGTCCGATGTCCCTGACCCAGGATTCTGAGCAGGACAGCTTGCACCCCGATACCGCTATTTTGAATTTACCCGGCAGTTCCATGGCGTGGTATTGCTTGTCCATTTCCATGCCCACGCCCAGGGCATCCTGCTTGCCGAGCTTGCAGAAGGTGGTGCCCGGACAGGCGCGTACCGAGCGGATACACATGCCCACAGCCGCACCCTTGTCAAGTCCCAGATCCTGCCATGCCGAATCAATATCCTCCTCCTGGAGTCCTACAAGGGCAATACGGGTGGCCCCGGTGAGCTTGAGCGCTTTGGCTTCGTATTTTTCTGCCACATCAGCAATTTTTCTGAGCATTTCCGGTGTAACAACCCCGCAGGGAATGTGAGGGGCAATGGCATAGGTTTTGTTGTCATTCTGGAGAATGGCTCCCTTTTCACCAAGTTTAAGCATCTATTCCGTCCTTTTAGAATGAAATTTATAAAAAATGATACGATAATAAAATATTATGTACTACATTGGCTTGAATATCCACAAAAAAATATCGCTTAAATTTGGGGTGCATGAAAAAAACGCCTGCCCGTTGCGGGGCAGGCGAAAAAAAGGAAAAGAACAATGCGTTTTATTGTTCAGCTCTTGACCTAACACTATTTTTATTTAAAATCAAATTCTTTTGACGTAACCGTATCTTCCATGCGCTGAACCCGGCGATCAATATTGTCGAATTTTCTTTTAATCCGCTGGATGGCCGAGGATCTTGACCGGGTATAGGACTGATAAAATTCTTCGTCCCGTTCGCTTTCCAGCGGAATGACAGGCTCAGGGTTAAGCAGGAGTCCGGCAACAAAATAAAGGACGCCGACCGGCCAGAAACCGGTGAATAAAAACAGGACAAGCACGATAACCCGGGTCCAGAATACGGAGAAGTTGAAATGTTCAGCCAAGCCCCGGCAAACGCCGAAGATAATGCCCCGCCTGGAGCGATAAAAGCCTTCGGATGCGGTCAGGCGGCCCATTTTCTGACGGACGCTGCCATATCCTGTCCGCCCTCGCATGCCAGCACCGGCACGGTGATAACGGTTTTTATGGTATCTCATTTTTTATCCTTTTTGGTGCCCACGTTCGATAAGTATGGTTTCAAGGGCTTCAATTCGTTCCTCCATTTTTGGCAGGGCATTGTATATGTCCTGGATCATTCTTGTCTCTTCGATCCGGGCGTCTTTCTCATGTTTTGAAATCCCGCCGGCTTTGGTTGCCCGTATAATGCCGATGATGATTATTCCCAGAATGATCAGGGCAAGTATTGACCCGCCGACATTGATGATTGCAATGACTACGCTGCTCATATCCTATCTGTCCACCCCCTTTGGCAATTGTTACTCAATGAAGTTTTTGTTGATTTGAACAAATTCCCTAAAAAATAATCGCATGTTAATTCTGGGTTTTTGTATCATTAATTGCGCCGGATTGGGAGGATTTCAATGCATTGAGTTCGTTTTCGATCTCTTCGTCGGCTGCCAGGTCATCAAATGCGGTTTCAAGGCTGGATCGTCTGCCGAAATCAACTAAGTCTGCTTCGGCTTCCATGCGCTCGATATGGTTTTCCATCTCTTCGAATTTCTTGATGACTTCGGTGGCCTCTGCTCTACGAATTTCCTGTTTGGCCCTTTTTTTATGCTGGGCCCGGATATGCCGCTGGACCAGCATGCGCTGTTTTTCCCGGGCGGATTTCAACTTGTTTTCAAGTTCCGTGATATCATTTTTATACTGATCCACCATGCCTGCAAGATCAACGAGTTCTGTTTCCACGACTTCCAGTCGCCGGCTGAATCTGCGTCGTTCCATCAGGGCCTGGCGGGCCAGGTCATCACGCCCCTTGGTTACTGCCAGTTCAGCTTTTTCGTTCCAGAACGCCTCTTTTTCCCGAACCTCTTGTCCTAACCGTTCCACTTTTTTATGATTGGCAATGGTGGCGGCACAGGATGATTTAAGCTCAATCAAGGTGTCTTCCATTTCCCGGATCATGAGCTTAATCATCTTTTCAGGATCTTCGGCCTTGTCCAGCATGGCGTTGATGTTTGAAGATACAATATCTCTGAAGCGTGTAAAAATACCCATTCTTATTCTCCTTGTATAAACGTTTAAAGTTTTTGCGCCTGTTATGTTACCTGTTATTCAAAAAAGCAGAAAATGTGCCATATGACATCTTTTTTTGTTTGTTATGAATTCCAACAGGTTATGTTTTTTATAGATGGTTTTGGTATGGTTTTAATAATTGTAATATGGTATAAAAAGCTAAATATTGGTCAAATTAACCATAACAGGAGAGATGAAATTGGGATATACCCATTCGGCGGATAACCACACCGGGTCTGTGAGTATGTCCGAGGCGCTGGGCCAATCCGAGGCGTTTCTAAGTTTCCAGGAGCAGATCTCCCGGGTCGCGCCCATTGAGCGGCCTGTACTGATTTTAGGAGAGCGCGGCACGGGCAAGGAACTGGCTTCCGCACGATTGCATTTTTTATCCCGGCGCTGGCAAAAGCCCTTTGTTACACTGAACTGCGCGGCCTTAACCGCCACCCTGATCGAATCCGAGCTTTTTGGATATGAGAAAGGGGCGTTTACCGGGGCCGCTGCCCGCCGGATCGGGCGGTTTGAACAGGCCGACGGCGGCACGTTATTTCTGGATGAAATCGGAAATATCCCCATGGAAGTCCAGGAAAAAATTCTTCGGGTGGTGGAGTACGGCCGGTTTGAGCGGGTAGGGGCGGTTAATCCTGTCCATACCGATGTGCGCATTGTGGGGGCTTCCAATGTGGATCTGGCTCAAATGGCCCGGTTTGGCCGGTTTAAACAAGATCTTCTGGATCGTCTCTCTTTTGAGGTGATTTATGTTCCGCCGTTGCGGATACGCAAAGGGGATGTCATGCTGCTTGCCAATCATTTTGCCGGACGCATGGCTTTTGAACTGGGATTTAATCAAGTGCCGGAATTTGGAAAAAAAGCGGTCCGGAGCCTTGAATCCCATGGATGGCCCGGTAATGTCCGGGAATTGAAAAATGTGGTGGAACGCGCTGTATATAAATCAAATGCTCCGGTCATTACCCGGATTGAATTTTCACCGTTTGCATCGCCATACAGTCCCCTGCCCGGGCCTGGGACGCCACCCGTCGGACAAGCTGAAAGCCGGATCGCCGATTTATCTGCTGATAGAAAGTCAATCCAAGATAAAGAAAAAGCATTGAGTGCCGAGGAAGATGCCGTCTTGCCACTGGCGGAACTGGCCGCACTGCCGTTGAAAAAGGCCGTGCTTGTCCTTGAACGCTTCCGTTTATCCCAGGCCCTGACCGCAGCCCGGTTCAACCAGAAAAAAGCCGCAGCAAACCTTGGCATATCCTATGACCAGTTCCGGGGTCTGAAAAAAAAGCATGGAATATGATCCCATTTTCTGCCTTGTCAGTGACGATATATTTCAATCAGAAGGATGGATCGTTATTTAAATTTTAAATCAATATTTAAATTTTCCATTGCTATAATCAATTGGATAAAAATTGTCATGGATGGCAGAAAATGATGGCGATGGAACCCCTTTTGTGTTGGGTAAATATTTTTACTTGATTATTAAGTGTTATGAATAATGAACTGTATTAGGAGGTAGCCGGGCCATGGCTAAAAATTTTTTTTCCACCCGCGTCGGGATCATTGTTGTGGGCGCTGTGATCGGAATTCTTGCCGCTGCTTTACAAAAACTTGGAAATCCGGGAAATATGGGAATCTGCGTTGCCTGTTTTGAACGGGATATCGCGGGGGCCATCGGGTTGCACAGGGCTGGTGTTGTCCAGTATGTCCGCCCTGAAATTATCGGATTTGTGCTGGGCTCCCTGGTGGCTGCCTACAGTTTCAAGGAGTTTAAACCACGGTGCGGATCAGCACCCATGGTTCGTTTTGTCCTAGGTGTTTTTGCCATGATCGGTGCCCTTGTTTTTCTGGGGTGTCCCTGGCGGGCCGTGCTTCGGCTGGCCGGTGGTGACCTGAATGCCGTTCTGGGAATCCTGGGCTTAGGCTTCGGGGTCTGGATCGGGGTCATGTTTCTGAAAAACGGGTATAACCTGGGACGTTCCCAGTCCACCCATGCCGGTGCCGGATGGATGTTGCCCCTGGTGATGCTCGGTCTTCTTGTTCTTATGCTCATCTATCCCCAGGTGCCGGAGAAAGCGAAAAGCGGCGTGCTGTTTTACAGCCTTAAAGGGCCCGGAGCCATGCACGCACCGTTGCTGATTTCTCTTGTGGTCGGCCTGGGTATTGGATTTTTGGCCCAGCGCAGCCGGTTCTGCACCATGGGAGCGCTTCGTGATCTGATTTTATTCGGCCAGACCCATTTGCTTTCAGGTTTTTTATCCCTTTTAATTTTTGCTTGTATTGCCAATGTTGCTCTCGGCCAGTTTCAGCTTGGATTTACAGGCCAGCCCGTGGCGCATAACCTTCATCTCTGGAATTTTCTGGGGATGGCCCTGGCCGGATTGGCCTTTGCCCTGGCCGGCGGCTGTCCCGGACGTCAGCTTTTCCTGGCCGGTGAAGGGGATACGGATGCTTCCGTTTTTGTGCTGGGCATGATTGCCGGTGCGGCCTTTGCCCATAATTTCGGACTGGCAAGCTCTCCCAAGGGGCTTGGCCCCCACGGTATTGCCGCTGTTATCGTCGGTTTCGCCGTTTGTCTGTTCATTGGATTTGCCATGAAAAAAAGAATTGCCGCTTAATTTGAATAAAAAGATAAGGAATAATACGATGAGCAAAATAATCGATGCAAGTGGGCTTTCCTGCCCCCAACCGGTATTGATGACGCTGGATGCCATAAAATCCGGCAGCGATGGTGAACTTGAAGTTATCGTGGATAACGAGGCGTCCAGGGAGAATGTGGTCCGGGCTGCAGAGAGTAAAGGCTGGAACGTTTTTGACATCAAAGACGATGACGAGAATACCCGGATTTTTATCCGGAAAGGATGATATTGGTGTTTAATCGTATATCCCGCCTGTTTAACCGGGCACCGAAAGATGGCGCCCGGAAAGCAAAGGAAGACTTGGGCATTCTGGTGTTTGAGAACACATCCGAAGTGATCCAGGCGGAAAATTTTTTAAAATCCCGGGGGTGGAAAATCAAAGTCATGGGTCCCCCCCCCGGGATTCAAAGCGGGTGCGATCTGGTGATTCAGTTTCCCCTTATTGAACGGCTGATGCTGACAAGACAGCTTGAGGAGGCAGGCATTCCGCCCCTGGACGTGGTGCCGGTGACCCATCCGTTGCTCAACCCCGTGGACCTTTTTCATACCAAGGATTTTGGCGATTATCTCATGGTCCGGGCCGCCAACATGAAGCTGACCATTGAAAAAAAAACAAAAATCATCGTCAATATTTCAGGCGGCGGGTGCCCGGATGTGCCCTACCTTGCCCGGGAAATGGTGGGCAGACACCTGGATGAGGCCCCGCGCCCCGGTAAAATTGGGCATACACTTTGCGGCTATGCCCTGGAACTGGCCCATAAGGAGATGATCCGCCAATGCTCCTGATTGTCGGTACAGTGCCGGATGAGACCTTTCCTTTAACCCTGGGACCGGCAGTCCTGGACGGTGCGGATATGATCGTGAACGGCATTCGTGTGCCTGTGAACCGTGGAACCCCGGCCCTGCTCGCCGCAGTACTGGCCGCCTGTCAAGTGCTTGGACCGCTGCCGGTGGAAACCGCTTTGGTCGGTGATATCGGCACCGGCAAGGGCAGCCGGAATCTTTATGAACACCTGTCCCGGGAACTGCCGGGTATGGCGACAACTACCTTGGCGTTTCATTATCTTCAGCCCGACGTAGACTGGCACAATAAAGTTCTTTTTGCCGTTGAAGGGATGGCGAAAAGACCTGTTCTCATTGCAGATGCCGGGTTCATGTACGCGGCCAAGATGAGCGGCCAGGCCCAAAGCTATGACCTTTTTACGCCGGATGTGGGGGAACTCTCCTTTCTGGCGGACGAAACTGCGCCCCATCCTTTTTACACCAGGGGCTTTATTCTGCACCAGGACAAGAATGTGCCGGATCTTATTGCCCGGGCCCATGAATACCAAAACGGTGCCCGTCACCTTCTGGTCAAGGGCAGTGTTGATTATGTGGTGGAAGACGGTGAAATCACAGGTCAGATCAGCAAACCGGCTGCCGAAGCCATGGAGGCCATGGGCGGCACCGGGGACACCCTGACCGGCCTTGTCTGCGCCTTGATTGAATCCGGGAAACTTATTTCGGACGCCTGCCGCATTGCCGCCCTTGTGAACCGTGTGGCCGGGATGTATGCCGATCCGACACCCGCCTGTCAGGTGATGGACATAATTTTGCAGATCCCCAAAGCCCTGGCCCGGGTTCTGGAGGATCAATAAATTATAAAGGACAGTGTAAAAAATGACGGATAAATCAGAAAAATATTCTTCAATCTGCGCGATTGAGCCCGGCATGACAGTGCTGGATATTGTTTCAAAATATAATGCCACCCAGGATGTGTTCAAACGCTGGGATGCCAGGGCCGGGGAGTGTATTTGCTGCAACGCGCTTTTTGAGTCCCTTGACGTGGTTGCCGAAAAATACAACCTGGATTTAGCGGCCCTGGTTCAAGATTTAAAAAAGGCCGTCGGCAACGATTGACATGGTTCTTATTCTTCAAACCTGTTCAATTTTGTGTTTTTAATTACCTTTAATTTTTCCGGCAACCCTTCAACAAAAAGTCTGATTTCATCCCGGACGCGTCTATAAACAGCAAGCCTTTCATCTTCGTTAGTTAAATTTTTAGTTAGCTCAGGAGGATTGTCAAAAGATTGACAAATGACATTTACGTCAGCCGCAAAACTTGGACATTTTTGTGCTGCGGTATCACATACGGTTATGACACAATCAATATCTTTTTCCATAAAATCCTTAACTGCATGGGTTTCATGACCCGAGATGTCAACACCGGCCTCTTTCATTACCTTAACGGCAAGCGGGTCAAGCGGGCCGGTGCTGATTCCTGCTGAAAAAGCGTTGATTTTATCTGGATAAAGGTAATGCGCCCAACCTTCAGCCATCTGACTGCGACACGTATTCATTTCACAAACAAAAAGGACTGTTTTTTTTGACATGTAACGTTATTCCTCTCTTAAATAGTCTTTAATCAGAAAAATTCAGATTTATGATATCATAAAATTATGAAGTGCATATAGCAAATAACTGTTAGCAGTTTATGAGAGAATGAATTAAATGGGAGATTAGACATCCCGCCAAAAAAAACTGTTATTCATGAATCAGGGATGTTAAAGAAACCGCTCAGATTGAAATACAATAACGAAATAAAAATTTTAGATTTGTATAGTTGCCGCGTCCGCCGGTAAGAAATTAGGAACAGGATGAACAGCATTACACAGTTTGGTTGTCTGATTGATAATCTGATAGAAAAAAATGTCGCATTTGCCTGCTGGTTCCCTCCGTCCAGTGACAGCCCGCAACTGATTGCAGGGTCGGAGGATGATATTATATTCCCGGGCAGTATAGAACAGTTGAGCCGGATACGGGGGTTTGTGTTTGCCCCGTTTAAAATATCGAATCATGTCCCTGTCATTGTTCTGCCGCCGGTCATACACCTGAAAGGTTATGATCAAATCCAGTCGTTTAACCCGGAATTCCTGACGTCGGCCTCTTTTAGTCGGAAAACAAAAGACGCTTGCATCTCAACCAATTTTCATGATTACCTGGTTTGCGTCAACCATGCCATTGAACAGATTCACGCCGCAAAATTTTCCAAGGTCATTGTCTCCAGGCGCATTTGCAAAGAGAAAAAAAATGAATCCATGGGCCGGTTGTTTCTTGGGATGCATGAGACAAACCCCGGCGTGTTTGTCTTTGTGGTGAACCTGCCCGGGGCCGGGCTCTGGATGGGGGCCACCCCTGAACTGTTGTTTCGCTCCGATGGGCGGCATGCCCAGACCGTATCCCTGGCCGCCACCCAGCCCCGGCGACCCGATGGCCGCTATTGCTGGTTTACCAAGGAGATTGAAGAGCAGGCCTTTGTCTCCAGATACACGGTGGATGTACTCCACCGGTTTGGTTTTTCAACCTACCAGACAAAGGGGCCCCAGGACCTTGAGACAGCCACCGTGGCTCACTTGAAAACCTCTTTCTTTTTTTCCGGAGACCCAATCCGGGAGCGGCTTGGCGAATTTGTTGAACAGCTTTGCCCGACGCCTGCGGTCTGCGGTTTGCCCAAGGTTGAGGCCGCTCGTTTTATCCAGGACTTTGAACCCCACGACAGGCGGTATTATACCGGATTCCTGGGGCCCTGGCGCCTTGAACAAAGCGGCACTGATGTTTATGTGAACCTGCGCAGCATGGAAATCGAAGACAGCCAGTATGTTCTTTACACCGGCGGGGGCATCACGGCCCGGTCCAACCCGGAACAGGAGTGGGAGGAGACCACGCAAAAGTCCAGAACGCTTTTAAACGCTATAGAAGCCTTACAGGGACAGGCATGATGATTTCAACCAAGCGCCATGTGCAGCAGCTTGCATCGTTATTCCTAAGCAAGAAAATTTTTGATATTGTGCTGTGCCCCGGGTCCAGGAATGGTCCTTTAATCCATACCCTGGCAGGTTGCGGACAGTTTGACTGCCGGGTGATTGTAGATGAGCGCAGTGCCGGTTATTTTGCCTTAGGGGTAGCCCAGGCAAAGCAAAAACCGGTGGTCATTGTGTGCAGTTCCGGTACGGCTGCTGTTAATTTTGCCCCGGCTGTGGCCGAAGCCTTTTACCAGAATATTCCTTTGATCGTGGTGACGGCGGACCGGCCTGCCTACTGGATTGATCAGCTGGAAAATCAGTGCATCAATCAAACGGCGTTGTACCGTAATTTTATCCAGCAATCGTGTTCATTGCCCTTAGAAGAATCGGATAGTCAGTTGTGGTCCGGTGCGCGTCTGATCAACGAGATACTTAATACGGCCGTGTCTGATGCGCCGGGGCCTGTGCATATCAATATCCCCCTTGAAGAGCCGTTGCACCGGACCGAGGATGTGCAACTGCCTGATGTTAAAGTGATTGAGGATGCGGAAACACGCAGCAAGCTTGACGAAAAGGCGTTGGCCGGGGTGGTTGAAACGATCGGCCGGGCAGATAAAATACTTGTACTGGTAGGCCAGTCCCCCGGCAATGCAGACCTTAACAATGCACTTTCCCTGTTTGAGGAAAAAACCGGTGTTGTGGTTTCCGCCGAACACCTGGCCAATCTGCAGATGGCTTCCGGTTGCTGCTGTGTCTGTCCGGAATTGGTGCTTGGGTCCATATCCTCCGGCGACGCCGCCGTTTTTCAGCCTGATCTGCTGATTACTTTCGGCAGGCATTTTGTATCCAAACGTATCCGGCAATTTTTAAGGGCATATAAACCAAACGAGCATATTCATGTGGATGCCGGCGGTGGGCATATGGACACCTACCAGGCATTGACCCGGGTTTGTGCCATGTCCCCGGAACGGTTTTTTGAACAATTGGCCGGTATGCCGATCCCCAGGGTGTCGGGAGATTATGCCGGGACCTGGAAAAATCGGGAACATCAGGCCTTGCAAATTTATAAACACTATCTGAACCGGGCGCCGTTTAGTGATTTTACGGCATGTGCCCGCGTATTAAAGGCCGTGCCTGAAAATTCAGTCATACACCTGGGCAACAGTTCCACCGTAAGATATGCGCTGTTATACCCCGGCATTAAAGGCGTTACCTGGCTTGGCAACCGGGGAACCAGCGGTATTGACGGCTCTGTTTCAACGGCGGTGGGGTATGCTTCATGCCGTTCGCAGATAAATACGCTTATCCTGGGGGATCTCTCTTTTTTCTACGATTCCAATGGGTTGTGGAATAAATACCTGGGGGGAAATCTAAGAATTATCCTGCTTAATAACGGCGGCGGTAATATTTTCAGTTTTGTAGAAGACCTTGCCGGCCGCACCGGGGCGCATAATCAAGCGATATTTCAAGACTGTTTTTTTGCAGGCCACAATGCAAAAGCCAAAGGCCTTGCATCGGCATTCGGCCTTGATTATCTGCAGGCCGACTCAGGTTCCAAATTGGACAAGGCCCTTGAAAAACTCTATAATCCTGACCGGTCTGATCCCACCCTTTTAGAGGTGTTTACGGATGCCCGGACCAACACAACAGTATTTAAGGGACTGTTTTCAGAAATCAAAAAAAGAATAACGATATAGGGAGGATGTATGACAGAAACGCGCCAGTGGCAAACCATCAAAGAATTTGAAGATATCTTTTTTGAGTATTATGAGGGCATCGGCAAGATCACCATCAACCGTGAACGCTACCGTAACGCCTTCCGTCCCACCACCGTCCATGAGATCAGCGAATCTTTGCGTATTTGCCGGGAGGATCAGCGTATCAATGTAATTGTCCTGACCGGGGCAGGGGACACGGCTTTTTGCGCCGGCGGCGACCAGAATGTTAAAGGGGAGGGGGGGTACATTGACAAGGACGGCATCCCAAGGCTGAATATCCTTGAAGTTCAGAAACAGATCCGGTCCATGCCCAAGCCCGTGATTGCCATGGTGAACGGCTTTGCCATCGGTGGCGGCCATGTCCTGCATGTGGTGTGCGACATCACCATCGCCGGCGAAAATGCCATCTTTGGCCAGACCGGCCCCAAGGTGGGCAGTTTTGATGCCGGCCTTGGCTCATCCTATCTGGCCAGCACGATCGGTCAGAAAAAGGCCCGGGAGATCTGGTTCATGTGCCGTCAGTATACGGCGGCCGAAGCCCTGGAGATGGGCCTGGTCAACAAGGTGGTGCCCCTGGATCAGCTCGAGGATGAAACTGTTGCCTGGGCATTAAAAATGCAGGAACACAGCCCCCTGGCCCTTCGTATGATCAAGCTGGGGCTCAATGCCGAACTTGACGGCCAGGTCGGGCTTCAGGAGTTTGCCGGTAATGCTACGCTTTTGTATTACCTCACCCAGGAGGCCCAGGAAGGCAAAAACGCATTTCTTGAAAAGCGGAAGCCTGATTTTAATAAATTTCCGAAGTTCCCTTAATCAATGATGAAAGCACGTATTATTGAACATGATTTACAGTTTAAACGGCCGGCAGGAACATCCCGGGGGGTACTGAAGCACCGCCGGGTCTGGTATCTTGTTCTGGAAAAAGAGGGCCGGGTCGGGGTCGGGGAGTGTGCGCCCTTGCCAGGATTGAGCGCTGAAAGCATTGCTGAGGTGGAACAGGCCCTTGCCGCCCTTGCCGCAGACCCGGATGGGTTTTGTGCCCAGGCGCATCAGCAGCGTATACCTGCTTCGATCCGGTTTGCCGTGGAAACCGCCCTCAGGGATCTGGAACAGACCGGCCCCCAGATTCTTTTTCCTTCCAGCTTCACCCGGGGGGAGAAAGGCATCCGCATTAACGGACTGATCTGGATGGGGGAGCCCTCGTTCATGAAAGAACAGATCCGGCAGAAACTGGATTCGGGGTGGCGGTGCATTAAGCTTAAAATCGGGGCGCTTCAGTTTGAGGAAGAGCTTGCCATCCTTAAAGATATCAGGGCGGAATACAGTGCCGACGATGTTATTTTACGGGTGGATGCCAATGGCGGGTTCTCCCCTAACGATGCTTTGGACCGGCTTGGACAGCTGGCAGAATTGGGTATTCACTCCATTGAGCAACCCATCGCCAAAGGACAGTGGCAGCACATGGCCGGGGTGTGCAAGCAGTCACCCCTGGACATTGCCTTTGACGAAGAACTCATCGGCATCAGGGAACGTGAAGAAAAAATCCATCTTCTGGACACCCTTGCCCCCCATTACCTGGTGCTGAAACCCAGCCTGCACGGTGGGATGGAAGGGTGTGACGAATGGATTGAACTGGCCGATGCCAGGGGAATCGGCTGGTGGATCACCTCCTACCTTGAATCCAACCTGGGTTTAAACGCTATTGCCCAGTGGGCTTTTTTAAAGCAGCCTTCTCTGCACCAGGGCCTTGGTACGGGGCAATTATTTACCAATAATATGGCCTCCCCCCTGGAAATCCGTGGGGAAACGCTTTTTTTCGATCCGGGCAAACGGTTTATCTTTCCGGGGATTTTTTAAGGCTGTGAATCTTTTTCCGGATACCCTGTGCCTCAACGGTACTGTGCACCGGGTGAAAGCGCTTTTGCAAAAGAAACGTCAGGACTGCCCCCCGGGCATTGCATCTGATGTCATTGATTTTCTGGCCCAATGGTATGGGCCGCAAAACGTCATCACCGTCCACACTTCGGGCAGCACAGGTCCGCCCAAGGCCATTTTTCTGGAAAAAAAGTTTGTGGCCCAAAGCGCCCTGCGCACCCTTGAATTTTTTAACCTGAAATCCGGACAGCGCATTCTGCTGTGCCTGCCCCTAAGATATATCGCAGGAAAACTTATGGTGATCCGGGCTCTTTTGGGCGAGCTGGATCTGTGCACCGCAGAGCCAAGCGATGATTTCGCCTTCCTTGCCCAGTGCAGGGACACCCCCTTCCGATTCGCCGCCATGGTGCCCAACCAGGTGACAAAGCTTTTGGAGTACCCGGAACGGTTTGAGGCGCTTGGGGCTTTGCTCATCGGTGGCTCCGCGCTTCCGGCGATACTTGACACCGAACTTCAAACCGTGCCCACAGCCTGTTTTGCAAGCTACGGCATGACCGAAACCGCTACCCACATCGCCCTTCGCCGCATAAACGGTCAAAACGCATCTGACCGCTTTTACTGTCTTAAGGGAATTCATGTGGGGCTGTCTGAAAAGGGCTGTCTGACCATTGAAATGCCGGGCCTGGAAACGCCGTGTCTTTTCACGAACGATCTGGCTGAGCTTGATGACTATAAAACTTTTAAAATTCTGGGACGGGCCGATAATGTGATCATCTCCGGTGGCATAAAGTATTTTCCCGAAATTTTAGAAAAAAAACTGGAAGACCTGGTTGCATATCCGTTTTTCATCGGGGCCTTGCCCGATGAAATTCTGGGGAACAGAATTATTCTGGTCATAGAAACCCGGGCGGATGAACAGCTTGAAAAAAAGCTGGAAGCCTTTTTTGACCAACACCTGAACCGCTACGAGAGGCCAAAAGACATTGTGTTTAAGGATAAATTCAAGCGGACTGAAACCGGGAAAATCATACGGCGAATTTAACCCGCAGGACCACTACAGGGAGTATTTTATCCCTATGGATTGTCTTACATTTTTATATGATGTTTATGAACAGCCTGGGTCAATGTGTCCGTTATCCATTTATTGAGACTGGTCCCTTTTTGTGCGGCAGCCTGGGCTATTTCCGCGTGGGTCTGTGGCGGCAGGCGTAATGTCAATTTGCCTGAATACGGCTTATCCGGGGTTACATTCTCCTGTTCGCAGATGGCCAGGTAATGGTCAATTGCGTTATGGAAATCCTCTTTAAGCTCTGTGACTGTTTCGCCTTCAAACGTGATACTATCTTTAATTCCTGTTACTTTGCCCCAGAATATATTATCTCTGTCATCAAAATTGATTTGGGCAAAATATCCTTTGTATGTCATGCTGTTCATGGTGTGACCTCCAAATTTATCAACCATTTGCGAATTCTTTCCACTATATATCTTTTGGCTTCTTTCCCCGGGTGCGGACGGTGGGCATACTCCCTTTTACCGGAAATTTCCAGCATAACACGAGACCCGGCACCTTCCCGAACTTCTCCCCCCAGAGCAATAACCAGGGATTCAATGTCGCTGAATTTGATATTAGCCCTGGTTGGCGTTGCAAAGATTGCGATTAATGTTTTTCTGTGTTTTGATTTCACAAGTAGGTGGTATCATTTTATGCCATCACTTTCAAGCTGGTTTTTAGCTGGGAATTTAGTATCATGTTTCCCATGATACCTTGAGTCAAAATCAAAGTTGGCCCGAACAGAGGAATTTTTTTCAAAAATCTTTAATTCTATAATCAATTTCGGTAATATTGAGGGCTTAAATTGTTTTTAGGGCACAAGGTCTGAGTTATTTGTCGGCAAAGGTCTGATGTTTTAAAAGATAGGTGCCTCAACCTGAAGGAGTCAACTACCCCTCGGCTGAAGACCGAGGGGCTTGAAAAGGCCCCAAAGTTGACCAGTCTGAGTGCTTCGAGCACTACGTTAGATCGGAAATAGGTACCCTGGGGTGCTTGCCAGCTCCAGGCTCTACGGCAAGTGGTTAAACAGGTTTAAGGGGTTAAGCCGGTGCTGCTTGCGCCAAACCCGATCATAACATTGACGAGGCAAACATTACCCCGGAAACGGGTGTTGAGCCCTGGCATATGGCTGTTTAAATATTATATGCCTTTTACAAAAAATATTTTTAACCAAAAGGAGGCGGCAATTCCTCCCCTGAGCTAAAGACTCAGGGGTTTCCTTGCCGCATTTTATGAAAGGTTTTAAAGATCATGTGCAAACATTGTAGTGATCACAATCACGACCACCACCACGAACACCCTGAAATTGTTCAGCTCATGCCTGTTCAAAACAGTTTGTTTGCCGTCTATCAGACCGAATCCCCCCTGGACTTCAGTGTTGAAACCGGCAAAAACGGGCTCAGTCTTGTTCCGGTGCTGTTCATGGGGTTGATCCGCCATGGGAAAAAGACCATGGTGGAAGGTTTTTTTGCCTCCAGTGCCATTAATTCCTGCGAGGATACCCAAGGGTTCAAGGGGTATGCCTCTTCCCTGGCACACGCTGAAAAATTATATGCTTGAGATTATTTTTTTATAATTACCACTTAGATGACCTGACGGGAGATGCCTTGTCAGCGTTTTATGTTTAAGGAGCCGTGCGCATGCATAAATTATTAAAGGACAGCCCCGGAGAGAAAATCATGCTCCTGGGCAACGAAGCCATTGCAAGGGGCGCTGTTGAAGCCGGTGTCGCCTTTGCCACCACATACCCGGGGACCCCGTCCTCGGAAGTCTCTTTGAATCTGTTCCAGATGTCCAGAGAATCGGATTTGTATTTTGAATACTCCACCAATGAAAAGGTTGCCCTGGAAGTCGCAGCTGCTGCGGCCAATTCAGGACTTCGCACCTTTTGCATGATGAAGCATGTGGGGCTTAATGTGGCAGCCGACCCACTGATGACCCTTGCCTATATCGGCGTAACCGCCGGCATGGTGATTTTAACAGCAGATGATCCCGCCATGTTCTCCAGTCAGAACGAGCAGGACAACCGTTACTATGCCAAGTTCGGCCATTTTCCCATGTTCGAACCCTCTTGTGTGGCCGAGGCCAAGGATATGATCAAAGCGGCCTTTGAACTGTCCGAAACCCTGAAACAACCGGTGATCCTGCGCACCACCACCCGGATCAACCACTCCAATGCCTTTGTTACTTTTGGCGACATTAAAGCGCGACAGACAAAGGGCCGGTTTGAAAGGGACCCCATGCGCTGCGTTACCGTGCCCGCCGTGGCCCGGGAACTGCATGTCAAGCTTTTGGCGCGCATGGACAAAGCCGCCGGCATATCTGAATCTTCAGAATTCAATTTTATCACAGGGCAGGGCGTATGGGGGGTTGTGGCCAACGGGGTGAGCTACCATTATGCCTTGGACGCCGTAAAAGACCTTGGCATTGAATCAAAGGTCAAGATTCTTCGCCCCGGGTTTTCCAATCCCCTGCCCAAAAATAAGATTAAAGATTTCCTGGCCGGCTGTGAAAAGGTACTGGTCATTGAAGAGGGCGAACCCTTCATGGAGGAGGCCGTCAAAGCCTTTGCCCAGGAAGCGGGCCTTGCCATCCCCATCCTGGGCAAGACGGATATGTTGTTTACCCCCTTAGGGGAATTTCATCCCGCCATGGTCCGGGAGAAGATCGCGACCTTTTTCGGCATAGATTATACCCCGGCCCCAAAGATTGATACTTCTGACGTGCCGGAAATCGCCAACCGTCCCCCCAATCTTTGCTCAGGATGCTCCCACAGGGCCACCTTCTACGCCATTAAAAAGGCTGCCCAGGGCATGGATGTCATCCACCCCAGTGATATCGGCTGCTACACCTTAGGTTTTATGCCGCCGTTGTCCATTGGGGATTTTGTGGTCTGCATGGGCGGGTCGGTGAGTACCTCCTGCGGTTTCAGCAAGGCCACGGACCAGAAGGTGGTCAGTGTGGTCGGCGACTCCACCTTTTTTCATTCAGGCATTACAGGCCTTGTCAATGCCGTGTTCAACCGCCACAATTTCACGTTGGTGATCCTTGAAAACGGCATTACTGCCATGACCGGCCACCAGCCCCACCCGGGCGTGGATATGGACCTGATGGGCATGCCCGGGTACGGCCGGGTGGATATTGAAAACCTGGTCAAATCCCTGGGGGTCGAGCATGTTTCCGTGATCAAGCCCTTTAAAGTGAAAAACAGCATTGAAACGCTCAAAGAGGCCATGGCCTTTGATGGTGTCTCGGTTGTTATCGCCAAAGAGCCCTGTATCCTCTGGGCAAAGAGCATTAAACTGAAAAAGCCGAGAGCCTTTGAAGTAACGGATAAATGTAAAGACCACAAGGATTGCATTAACGAGATCGCCTGTCCATCCTTTTACATTGAAGCGGGCCGGGTGAAAATTGATGCGGATACCTGTGTGGGCTGTGCGTTGTGCGCCCAGATCTGTCCTGAAAACGCCATCCGCCCACTGAAGAAATAGACAAGGAGACAAGTTTAATATGAAACCACTAAGAATGATCATCGTTGCAGTTGGCGGACAGGGCAATCTTCTGGCATCCAAGGTCCTGGGCGAAGCCGCCCTCATTGAAGGGGTGGAGGTGAGAATGAGCGAGATTCACGGCATGGCCCAGCGCGGCGGTGTGGTGGAGTCCGCCATTATTTTCGGCGATGCCTCATCCTCTATTATTTCCGATGGGGAAGCCGACATCCTGCTGGGATTTGAACCGGCTGAAACCCTGCGCGCCATTGGCCGGTGCTCTGCCAATACACGAGTAATTACCAATACCGCGACCCTGCCGCCCTTTACCGTGGCCATCGGCAAAGGGAACTACCCTGAGGTCAATGAAATCAAACAGATACTCAAGGAGAAGACCGCCGGCCTGGTGGCCATAGACGCCATGGCGTTGGCCAGGAAAGCCGGTTCTCCCATGAGTGTGAATATTGTACTGTTAGGTGCCTTGATCCAGACCGGGGCCTTAGGCTTTTCAAAGGAAAACGTCAAAGAAGCGATCAAACGCAGGATTAAACCGGCGCTTGTTGAGATGAACCTGAAGGCCTTTGACCTGGGATTTGAGGCTGCCGCTGCCGGCACTGTATAACTGAAAACCGCTGAAAAGCTCACACAAAGACACTAAGGCACAAAGATTTATACCCCTTTGTGCCTTTGAGGCTTTGTGTGAGCATAAATTTAGAATTGCTGGTTACGGGAGAAGAAGATGAATACCCAGGCACAGATAACACCCGGCATGATTCATGTCATCAATGGTCCCAATTTGAATATGCTGGGGAAAAGGGAACCTGATATTTACGGGGCGTTTACCCTTGATCAGATCAACAGAGAACTTAAAGTGCGCGCAGATGCATTGGGCCTTTCCCTGGATTCTTTCCAGTCCAATCACGAAGGTGAAATCCTGGATTACATCCATGCCGTGTTTGAACAGGGATCTGCCGGTGTGATCATCAATCCGGGCGCCCTGACCCATACGTCTGTGGCCCTGCGCGATGCCCTGTCCATGCTGTCATGCCCCATTGTGGAGGTGCATCTGTCCAACATCCACAAGCGCGAAACCTTTCGCCATACCTCCATGATTGCCGGTATTGCCACCGGCCAGCTCACCGGGTTCGGTCATTACGGCTACCATATGGCCCTTGATTTTCTTCATTCCCTGGTTGGTTGAGCATGACCGGGTTCATTGACGTGCATACCCATCTTCATGATCCAAGAATCATTGATAATGCCTCGGATATTGTCTTGCGGGCCCAGGCCGCCGGGGTGGAAAAAATAGCCACCTGCGCCACCATGGAAGAAAATTTTGAGATTACGGCTGAATTGTCACAAAAATTTTCCTGTGTGGTGCCCTGGTTGGGGATTCATCCCTGGTTTCTTGATACCCTGAGCCCGGACTGGGCCCGGAGTCTGGGTCAATGGCTGGAAAAAATTCCCGCCGGGGTTGGGGAGTTTGGGCTTGATTTCATGGACAAAGGCGCTGACCAGGATCGGCAGATTCAGGTGTTTAAAACCCATCTGGCTTTGGCCTGTGATTTGAACCGGCCCGTTAACATCCATATTCGCAAGGGTTGGGACGCAATCGTGAAAATTTTGAAACAGCATGGACCGTTGGCTGCAGGCGGGGTCATCCATTCTTATTCCGGGTCTGCCGACCTTGTTCCGGTGCTTGAAAAATTCAATCTTCATATCTCCTTTTCGGGATCCGTCACCCGGCCCAATGCTAAAAAGGTGGCTCAGGCCCTGAAGGTGGTCAGTCTTGACCGGATTGTCTTTGAGACCGACGCCCCGGATATTGTGCCCCAGTTTGTTCTGGATGCCCATCCCGGGGAAGTGCCTTTAAATGAACCGGCCAATGTGCCGGATATTGTCAGGGTGGCGGCAGAGCGAAGGGGCATGACATTTGGAACCCTGGCCCAACATGGATATGAGAACAGCCTGGATTTATTTGGTCCTGTTTTAAGCCCAAAGGACAATGCCGGATGACCCGGGATGTACGCCTGATCAGTCCCTTTGCCCGACTTGAGCAACTGCTGGGAAAGGCGGCGGTTGAGCGGCTTAGGCGCTCCCGGGTGGCCGTTTTCGGCCTGGGGGCGGTGGGCTCTTTTGTGGTGGAGGCTTTGGCCCGGTCCGGCATCGGCTATTTACGGCTTGTGGATTTTGACCGGGTGGACGCCTCCAATATCAACCGGCAGATTTATGCCTTGCACTCCACCCTGGGGCAGGAAAAAGCGGCCGTGGCCCGGGCCCGGGTTCTGGATATCAATCCTGATTGTGGGGTGGATCTGCACACGTCCTTTGTCAATGCCGACAGCCTGTCCCAATTTTTAAGCCCGGACCTGGACATGGTGGTGGATGCCATTGATGGGCTCAACGCAAAGGTCAGTCTGATCCTGGGGGCAAAACAGATGAGGCTCAATCTCATATCCTCCATGGGCGCTGCAGGCAGAACCGATGTCTCCATGATCCGGACAGGTGATCTGTTTGACACCCAAGTGTGTCCCCTGGCCCGGATGGTGCGAAGACGGTTGCGCCGCCGGGGGCTTTCCAGCGGCGTGCCCTGTGTCTATTCCATTGAGCCTCCATTAAATAAAGAACCCTTTGAAGCTAAAGACATCGTAGACCCCCTGGAGCAGGATCATGTAGAAGGCGGCCATGGCCGCCCAAGGCCGCCCATTGGTTCTGCACCCTGGGTACCGGGATGTTTCGGGTTGACCATTGCAGGACTTGCGGCAAACACCCTTGCCGCCGAATAGTGGATTCCCGCAGGTTTTTACACGCGCATCAAATTTATAGTTGAACTCTGTGGCCGGAGATGCTTAATTTTATTTGAGGCGGTCTTGTGGGCACATAAAAAGAAATTAGGAAATGGGGAAAATTATGACGAACAAATATGAAATCATAATCTACTGGAGCGATGAAGATGGAGTATATATCGCTGATGTTCCGGAACTCCAAGGATGCATGGCGCACGGTAATACATACGAATCTGCGTTAGCAAATATTAAATCTGCGATGGAATTATGGATAGAAACGGCTAAGGAATTCAATGATCCTATTCCTGAGCCCAAAGGTCGTCGATTAGCTTTTGCGTAGCGAGTTACCGAACCATGCCCTGCACTCGGACGGTGGGTTTGGGGTCTGATCTTGAATTATAAGCTTTTTTGATTAAAAAGTAATAATTCAAGACCTGACCCTGTCCTTCTAACATTTGCAACAAGCCCTTTGGGGTATTTCTTCCATAGCGTATTCACAAGCCGGTTCATTTCCGATGAATCAAAGTATTCTTTCAACCAGGTAAACAAGCTGACAAAATTGTCTACATATTGTTTGGAACATGACACTCGATGATCAAGTTTTTGTGACTGGATAAATTTCAACTCTTCAAATATTTAACCAAAGTCAAAATGTTTTGTCCATTTATCGTTTCATAATGAACCTCGTCCATCAGGGCGTGCAGGATATATAGCCCCATCCCTCCTTCGGGAAGGGTTTCGACATTTGAGGGATCGAAGCTGAAGGGCGCAACTTTAGCGGGGTTCATGCGTTCTCCTTTGTTGTAAATCTTGAAGGTCAACCGGTTCGGATAAAGCAGGATATCTATTTCCACTGAATGCCCCGCCTTACAATGATAGGCATGTTTTATATTATTATTTACCGCCTCCACGATACATAGTTCTAATTGGTAGCTTGTTGTACTGTCCATGCACAGGGTGTCGGCGATGCCGCGCACGGCACCCCCTACCAGGGAAACATTCTCAAGCCTGCTGTCAATAATCAGCCGGATCATGTTTGCCGCGTTCAATTTTTTTATGCCTTTCCGGAAAGCGCCTCAAGGGCTTCATTTTCAGATGCATAGATATCAAATACCCGATTCATACGGGTCAGCCGAAAAAGGCTCATGACGCTTTCTTTCACGACGCAGATCACGAGATTGCCGTTATTGCCGATCTTCTTGAACCCCGAAATAATGGCGCCAAGTCCGCTGCTGTCGATAAAGTCCACTTCGGAAAGGTTGAGTACAATCCTCCGATTTCCCGAATCAATCCATTCGTTCATTTTTTGTTTGAATTCAGTTGCTGTTGACGCGTCAATTCTTTTTTCCAGCGGCCTCACGATCAGGACATCCTCTACATTGTTATGTTTCAGCTGCATAATTTCCTTCCTAAAGTCTATTTATATAGAATTTAAATTCATTTTTTTTAAATCCCCGCATTGAAACGTTTTCACTTCATAACGGTTCGCTCGGGGTTTCTTTATTCCAGATTAGGCGGTTATAATCGGAGACGGCCCTGTCGCTGGAAAATTTTCCGGACCGCGCCACATTCAAAATCGCTTTTTTCGTCCAATTGACCGGGTCCAGGTATTCCGCTTCTATTTGATCTTGCACCTGAATATAGGGGAAAAAATCCGGTAAATGGAAATAGGGGTCCTTATTATTCATCATTTGATGGTAAATCCATTGAAAGAGGCCCTGCTCGTCAGGGCAAAACATATTATCGCGAAAGGTGTCCAAAACCCTGCGGATTTCCGGAAAGAGACGATAATACTCCACCGCGTAATAGTTTTTCTTTTTGATCATATCAACGATCTCTTCCGCCTTTAATCCAAAGATAAAAATATTATCTGCGCCCGCTTCCTCGAGCATTTCGATATTGGCACCATCCAATGTTCCCACGGTCAACGCACCGTTAAGCATGAATTTCATATTTCCCGTTCCGGACGCCTCCTGGCCGGCCATGGAAATCTGTTCGCTCAAATCCGCAGCCGGAATGATTTTTTCGGCAAGAGAGACGCTGTAATCCGGCAGAAAAACCACCTTCAAAGCATCCCCGATACGTCTGTCCTGATTGATGACCTGCCCGACATTGTGAATCAGCTTGATTATTTGTTTGGCCACCCAGTATCCGGGCGCCGCTTTGCCGGCAAAGATGAAGGTTTTGGCAACCGTGGGGGTTTTCTCTCCCCTGATGATTTGTAGATATTCATGTATGATATGCATGATTTTCAGGAGCTGGCGTTTGTATTCATGAATGCGTTTGATATGAATGTCGAACAAACTGTCAGGGTTGATGGAAAGCCAGAGGGTATCGGAGATGGTTTTGGCCAGATCCGCTTTGTTTGCCCGTTTGATGTCACGGAATTCGTTCATGAAAGCCGTCTCATCGGCATAGGACTCCAACTGTCGAAGCCGGCTTAGATCGGTGATCCAGGCATCTCCGATGGTGTTGGTGATTAATCCCGCGAGCCGGGGATTGGCTTCCAGAAGCCAGCGTCTCTGGGTGATGCCGTTGGTGACATTGACAAACCGTTCCGGCCAGAGGGCATAAAAGTCTGAAAAATTGTCCTGCTTTAAAATCTCCGTATGAAGGGCGGAAACCCCGTTAACGGAATGGGACCCCACCAGGGCCAGGTGGGCCATCCGAACCAGCTTGCTTTCTCCTTCTTCGATGAGAGACATGCGCCGGAGAATGTCGACGTCGTCGGGATAACGGGTGGCAATTTTTTCAAGAAACCGGCGGTTGATTTCATAAATGATCTGGAGATGACGGGGAATGATGCGTTCGAGAAGGTCTGCGGGCCATTTTTCCAGTGCTTCGGCCAGCACTGTGTGGTTGGTATAGGCCAGCGTCTGTTGGGTAATCTCCCAGGCATGCTCCCATGGCAGTGCATATTCGTCCACGAAAAGCCGCATCAGTTCCGCCACTGCCAGGGAGGGATGGGTGTCGTTCATCTGGATAGCAACCTGGTCAGGGAACCGGTCGAAATTTTCGTTATTTTTCATATACCGCCGAATGATGTCCTTGAGGGTGCAGGCCACGAGAAAATATTCCTGCACCAGGCGCAGTTCCCGTCCTGACATGATCGTGTCCAAGGGATAAAGCATCTTGGTGATGGTTTCGGACGCAACTTTCTGCTCCACCGCCCGGAAGTAATCCCCCTCATTGAAGATCTGGATATCAAAATCGGCAGAGGAACCTGCGCCATAGAGCCTTAACCAGTTCACCGTTTTGCCCCCGTATCCGACCACGGGAATGTCGAAGGGAATCCCCACGATGAAATTCCAGTCAAGCCACATGGGATTGTAATCTCCATCACGGTCCTGAAAGTGTTCAATCCGTCCTTTGATGGGGATAATGCATTTTTCATCGGTCCGCTTGAACTCCCAGGGGTTAAGGTCCGCCAGCCAGTTATCCGGTTTTTCCCGCTGATACCCGTTGTCGATCTCCTGCTTGAAGAGACCGTATTCATAGTGGATTCCGTAGCCGAAACCGGCAATATCCAGCGTTGCCATGGAATCAAGAAAACAGGCCGCCAGACGGCCGAGACCGCCATTTCCAAGACCGGGGTCGTTCTCGTACTCACGCACCGCTTCAATGTCGATGCCGGCCTCTGCCATGAATTCACGGCAGACATCAAACATGCCGAGATTGTGAAGATTATTACCCATCAACCTGCCGATCAAGAATTCCAAAGACAGATAATAAACCCGCTTGGTCTGGGATGTCTGATATCGCTGCTCCGTATGCAGAATTTTTTCCGCCATTCGGTCCCGCAGGGAAAAGGCCGTCGACAAAAAGAGGTCCCGGTAATCCTTTGTCGGCGTTTCCTTGCACAGAGAGCAACGGAGATGGTAGTCGATTGATGTTTTTAGATCGGATTTCGAGATTTTATTAACGGTTGGTTTCATTTTCCCTCTTTATTTTTCTGATTTTTTTCACTCGATCATCAAATTTTCAGATCATCGGCCAGAGCGATGATCCCTTCAAAATCAAATTCTTCCTTCATTCGTGCAATGTTGTTGAGATAGGGGGCAAACGCCTTTGACCGGACGGCCATCTCTTCGCAAATTTCCGTCAGTGCCGATATGTCACCCATTTCGGCAGCCTCCCGCAGGCGAACAGCGACTTCTTGGGCCAGATCCGGGGGCAGTTGTTGCTCTGATTCAAGGGCCGCTTCGGGTTCGGCCTCGCCCATCAATGATGACAGCTGCAGGACGGATCCAAGGGCTTCTGTCATACGACGTTCCAAGGCGGTTAAGGCTGTGGCGAGTATATCCTCCGGCGGGGGATTCTGCGAGGTCGCATGCTTGACCAGCTGATCCAGCTCTGTGGCTGCGGTATGCAGCTGGAATGCCGAGAGATTGCCGGCAACGCCTTTGATTTCATGCGTCAATTTGTGGGCGCTGCTGTAGTCCCCGGCCGCCAGGGCTTGGCGGATTTCGTTGGTCCGCTGGGCGTATTTGTCGCCGAAATTGATCAACAGCTTGCGGTAAAGGGCCTGATTTCCTTGAAGGCGCTTCAGACCGGAAGGAATATCGAATCCATCCAGAATCGCCGGCAACGTCTGCTTATCCGGGGATGCCGGGACGACAGTGCCGCTATTGTCTGGAACGGGCTGCCGTGGTGTCTCCGTTTCTGATACGGCCGCCCCACAGGGTGTGTCGACTGAAATCCATTCCGCCAGGACGGCGTAGAGTTCCTCGGTATTGATGGGTTTGGTGATGTGATCATTCATGCCGGCATGGCGGCTTTTTTCCGGATCTTCGGCCATGGCATGGGCCGTCATGGCGATGATCGGCAAATCCTTGAACTGCGGATCTTGCCGGATGGTTCGGGTTGCGGTATAGCCATCCATCACCGGCATCTGCAGATCCATCAGCACGGCATCAAAATGATTCGTCTGCACTGCGTCAACAGCTTTTTGTCCGTTGGTGGCCAGGGTGACCGTAACCCCTGCCGCGGCAAGGATTTCCATGGCAACCTGCTGGTTGATCTCATTGTCTTCAACCAGCAGCACCCGGGCGCCTTCAAGGCACTTGAGTACATCTGAGACCTGTTTGCATTCATTTTCTTCCGCCGCCGGCGGGGTCTCCATATCTTCATCATCTTTGGCCAGTGCGTTCATGATCGTATCAAACATCACTGAAGCATTGATGGGTTTGATCAGGAAACCATCCAGACCGGCCGCATCGGCCTGCCACATGATCTCTTCCCGGATGTAGGCGCTGACCAGGATAATGATCGGAACCCGGGTCAGCCGCGAATCCTTCTTGATTCGTTTTGAGGCCTCGATGCCGTCGATGCCCGGCAGCTTCCAGTCCATTACCACGATGTCGTAGGGGGTTCCTTCGACGGATTTTTCAATCTCCTCCAGCCCTTCTTCACCGGACGCCACCAAGGTCACATTAAACGAGAAAGATTCCAGCATATTATGAAAAATTTGCCGGGAGGTCGCATTGTCATCCACCACCAGCGCTCTGAGGTTTCTCAACTCCGGCGGGGGAATATGGCAGACCCGTCTGGCTTCCCGCACGGTCTTGAACGCCGCCGTGAAATAAAATGTACTGCCTGACCCGCAGGTGCTTTCCACCCATATTCTGCCGCACATCATTTTTACGAGGCGCTGACAGATGGATAGCCCCAGCCCGGTGCCGCCGTACCGGCGGGTGATAGACGTATCCGCCTGGCTAAAGCTCGTAAAAAGCTGGGCTATTTGTTTTTTATTGAGGCCGATGCCAGTATCCCGCACGGAAAATTGGAGAACGGTAACATGGTTCGCCTGACTGAGTACTTTGGTTGAGACCACTATTTCTCCATGTTCGGTGAATTTGATGGCGTTATTGGCCAGGTTGATCAGGACCTGGCTCAACCGCATGGGATCGCCCATCAGACGGCGGGGAACGTCGGCGCCGGTGTTGAAAAGAACCTCAATCCCCTCTTTTTCCCGAACTTTCGTTGCGATCATGGTGGAAAGATTCTCCAGGACTTCATCCAGGTTGAACTCAATGGACTCCATCTTCATCTTGCCGGCCTCGATTTTTGAAAAATCGAGAATATCGTTGATGACCCCGAGAAGGGAATTGGCGGAAATCTGAATTTTGTTAAGATAGTCTCTCTGCTTCGGGGTCAGGTCCGTCTGGAGGGCCAGATGGGTCATCCCCATAACGGCGTTCATGGGGGTGCGGATTTCGTGGCTCATGTTGGCCAGAAAATCACTTTTGGCCTGGGTGGCCGCCTCTGCTTTATCCCGGGCGATAATGAGTTCCTCTTCCATTTTTTTGCGGTGGGTAATGTCCGCAACCATGGCAAAAGACCCTGTTTTTATGCCGTTTTTATCGTAAAGGGGCGTGGCATGGAGCAGGCAGGTTACTTTTGAACCGTCCGGACGGTTGAAGGCGATTTCATAGACACCTGTTTGGCCGGTAACTCTGCGTTCAAGCTGCTCATTCAAGATCGCCGTATTTTTCTTATCCAGAAATTCAAAGAGTGTCTTTCCGACAAGATCCTCGCGGGATCTATTGAAAATTTTGCACATGGTGTCATTAAGGGATACGAGGCGCGCGTCATTGTCTACCCAGAAGAATCCTTCATTGGTTGTCATCAGAATGCTTTTAAGATGGTATTCGCTCTCCCGCAGGGCATCTTCAAATTTTTTGCGCTCAGAGATGTCCCGGAAGACCACTACGGCGCCAATGATGGTTTTGTCTTTGCGCTGGGGCACGCTTGTGTAGGAGGTGTAAAAAAATGAGCCGTCCTTGCGCCAGAAGACCTCGTCCCTGCGGAAGCTGGTGATCCCCTGGGTGTGGGCCAGATAAATCGGACAGTTTTCCCGAAGGTGCGGCGATCCATCCTCATTGGAATGGTGAAACAGGTCATATATATTTTGACCGATGAGTTCTTCGGCGGTGTATCCAAGCATCTTCTGTGCGGCTTCATTGACATAGATGCATCGACCATCCGTATCGGTACCGAAAATACCCTCTGCCACCGATTGCAGGATAAGATGGTTGTATTCCTCGGATTGCTTGAGCCTTTCAGTGCGATCCTCTACTAGGCTTTCAAGATGCCGCTTATAGCGTATCAACTCCTTTTTGGCCTTTTCAGTATCTTCGACCCGAACTTGGGCGATATGTTCGGCTTTTTTTGCTTTGATCCGCTCAATGCCCAAAAAGACGGCAATGTTCGCAAACCCCGTCAGGAATCTTAGAATGGTGAGCAGCTTATCCTGGGAAATGATCGGAACATAATCAAGGGCACGCATGTAATCGGCCACATCAAAACCGAATTTTCGGGCCTGCTGTTTGAAATAGTTCATATTGGGGGCTTCCGTGAGAAATTGCCCGACAAAAAGATTGGCCACATGCCGGCCCTCAATGATGATGGGTGAGGCGGCGTTGGTCAGGCCGTTTTTGCAGTGGTAAATCGAAAACGGCTTCCCCTTCCCCAGGTTTGCAGCAAGTTCCGTGTCGCTCTCAACACAACGATAACACCTCCGTGCATCAATATGGTGAAAGTTGGTGCAGATCCGCTGCCGGCTGGCGGAAACCAGAACATTTCCCTTCAAGTCAACAATGGCCGAGGAGATTCTCATGATATTACAGAAGTCTTCAAGGACGGGTTTCAGCTGTTCAATATCGATCACTTCCGTCAAGGAAAACCCGTCGCTCCCGACAGCGGCCTGGTCATTCTTGGCATCGACTTGCCCCGTCGTTTTGCTTGCTTTAGTGGTTTCATTTTTTTTCAAAGTATTCTCCTATATTTTTTCGCCGAAGAACAGCAGGCATTGTATAGCGCATACTTATTTATATTAAATTTTTTGAGAAAAAACTCAAAGACACGGCCCTTTAGTCAACAACCAGAACAATCATGGCCTGATCATCATCAGCCGGGCTGTCTCCTGCGAATTGCAAGATATCGTCGACAATTTCTTTAAGAATGACTTCGGGGTCATCGGAGGCGGCGGTTTTAAATTTATGCAGCAGACGATCCGTTCCGTAACGATCCTCGGATGTATTGAATCGGTCGGTGGCTCCATCCGTGTAAAACAGAATGCGGTCCCCGGGATAAAGTGTAATTTCGGAAACCGGCACATCGGTATAAGGCGCCAATCCCATCAGCATTACGTTGTCACAGGGAAGTTCGGTGGCAGTCTTTTCTGAAAATCGATAGAGGATGGGGAATGGATGGCCTGCACAGGCGATCCTGAGGATCCTGCGAGTGGTATCGTAAACCGCGTAAGCGGCCGTTACAAAGCTTTCCCTGTTTACTTTGCATAAATTTTCATTAATGAAGGAGAGTACGCTGGCCGGCTCATTCAGGTCGGTGGAACAGGAACGAAACAGGGCGCAGGTCATCGCCATCATGACCGCGGCAGGGGCACTGTGACCTTCCGCATCTGCGATCAGGACGCCCAGAAGATCCCCGGGCAGCGTCATGAAATCATAGTAGTCACCACCGGCATAACGGCTGGTTTCATAGTGTACTGCCAGTTTTAATCCGGGAACCCGGGGCA
The DNA here is from genome assembly GCF_013389365.1 of Desulfobacter latus. Taxonomy (GTDB): domain Bacteria; phylum Desulfobacterota; class Desulfobacteria; order Desulfobacterales; family Desulfobacteraceae; genus Desulfobacter; species Desulfobacter latus. Next base: position 21,868 of record NZ_JACADJ010000019.1, on the reverse strand, counting down.
GTCGTTCAGGCAGAAGGTTGCGTTGTAGTTGGGAGACAACCTGTAACTCGTGCGCCAGCTCATCCTTTTGTTTTTGCACCTCGCGATTGAGCCGATGGATGGTCAAGTGGGTATTCACGCGGGCAATGACCTCTTCGGGTTGGAAGGGCTTGGCGACATAGTCCACCGCCCCGAGTTGAAGCCCACGCACCTTGTCTCCGGTATCATCAAGGGCGGAAAGAAAGATTACCGGAATTTTCTGGGTGTCCGGATCCGACTTTAACCGTCGACACACCTCAAATCCGTCGATTCCCGGCATCATGATATCCAGCAAAATGAGATTCGGCCGCATTTTTTGGGCAATGGTCAAGGCTGTCTTGCCGTTTTTGGCGACCAGCAGCTTGCAGCCCAGACTTTCCAGCGTGTTCATCAGTACCTGAAGGTTCGCAGGTTGGTCGTCAACCAGGAGGATAGATTCCGTGAGCTTGTTTGTCATTGTTGCTCCCTTGGACAAGTCCCTAAGGCCCATAATCAAAATAAACTCTCCCATATGGTTTGCCTTTTCATCCGTCTTCTTCGTTGTGACAATGAGTACATATTTCAATATGCTCCCATTGCCACGCCTTGAATCCGAATGAAAATTCTAAACCATATTTTGGAAGATTTTATTCCGATCATGGGCCTAACCGCAGGCTCTTCGTTATACAATCATGCGCTCAATGCCACACCGCAACCATTCATTCAACTCTATATAAGAAACGGGAAGAGGTCAATATTTCCGATCGGATATTATTGAATTTTATTAATCTCCTAATTAATTCAAGGCGGAAACAACCGGCTCGAAAAAATTTAAGCTTTTGCGGAGGTAAGAATCTTGTTTGAATTGTATTTCTTGATTTGTTATGAATACCTGATCATGGTACAACACGCTTGAATAAATATACAAGCCTTCCGGTTTATCCGGGGCGACTGATGGTCGCATATGGAAAAGCCGGATTACGGTTTTTCCGACTTCATATTTTTAAGTTTAAAGGACTCAGCATGAATATATTGATCACCGGTGCAGCCGGGTTTATCGGGTCTGCGCTTTCTTTACGACTGTTGAATGACGGTCATCGTGTATGGGGGATTGATAACCTCAATGATTATTATGACGTGAACCTGAAAAAAGACCGACTGGCGCGCCTGTCCGGATATCCGGAGTTCACATTTATTCGCCAGGACATTGCAGACCGGCCCAACATGGCCAGGCTGTTTGAGGAAAACGCCTTTGACTGCGTGGTGAACCTGGCGGCCCAGGCAGGGGTGCGGTACAGCCTTGAAAATCCGGCTTCCTATGTGGATGCCAATCTGGTGGGGTTTGGCAATATTCTTGAAGGCTGCCGCCATGGCGGGGTCAAGCATCTTGTGTTTGCGTCATCAAGTTCGGTGTATGGGCTGAATACCCACATGCCTTTTTCGGTCCGTCATAATGTGGATCATCCGGTCAGCCTGTATGCGGCGTCCAAAAAAGCCAATGAACTCATGGCCCATTCTTACAGTTATCTGTATAATCTGCCGGTAACCGGATTGCGGTTTTTTACGGTATATGGTCCCTGGGGCAGGCCTGATATGGCGCTGTTCCTCTTTACAAAGGCCATTTTGGCCGACGAGTCCATCAAGGTGTTTAACAATGGAGAGATGCAACGGGATTTTACCTATATTGACGATATTGTGGAAGGGGTGGTCCGGGTGATGGACAATGTTCCTGAGCCTGATCCGGCATGGAGTGGGAAAAATCCCGTTCCTTCAAGCTCGTGTGTGCCGTACAGGATCTACAATATTGGTAATAATGACTCGGTGGCGTTGATGGACTTTGTCCACGCCATTGAAGATGCCCTGGGTAAAAAAGCAAAAATTGACTATCAGCCCATGCAGGCCGGCGATGTGCCCGCCACCTGGGCGGATGTGGATGATCTGATTGCCGCCACCGGGTTTAAGCCTGAAACGTCTGTAAAACAGGGAATACGGAATTTTGTGGACTGGTATAAGGAATATTATGCCTGATGAAAGGATGCCCCGCAGTTTTGACTACGGGCTGCTTGTAGGGGCAGGCCCCTGTGCCTGCCCTTTTGGGGATTGAAAACAGAGGGCAACCACAGGGGGTAGGGGAGGGCAACTGAATTAACCGGACAGGCATGGTTATTCCAAAGCCCGGGAGACAATTTCATAAAGATTCCTGGACAGCTCTTTTTGTTCCGCCATGGTTTCAAGTTGCTTTTTCATCATCGCTTGTCTGTTCTCATCATAGCGCTTCCATAAATTAAAACATGAACAAAGCCGTGCAGCTGTCTGGGGGTTGATTTTATCCAGCATCAGAATCCGTTCGGCCGTAAATTCATAACCCTGACCGTCAACCCTGTGAAAATGCATGGGATTGTTCATGGCAAAGGCAAATATGAGTGCCCGGACCTTGTTGGGATTGGCCATGGTAAAATCTTTGTGTGTTGTCAGTTTTTTTACCTGGTCTAAAGTGTCTTCAAGGCTGGACTGGGCCTGGACGGAAAACCATTTGTCGATCACCAGGGTCCGGGCCTGCCATTTGTCATAAAAGGCCGGACATGCTTTATCCCGCACGTCCGCATTCATGTGACTCAGAATTTTGAAGGCGGCAAATTCATCCGTCATATTGCCGGCGTGTTCAAATTGTTTTTGTACGATATCCTGGACATCGTTATTCGCCAGGCTGCCAAGATAGGAAAGACAAAGGTTTTTAAGGCTTCTGTCCGCCATGGCCCCACCTGAAATATCGTCGGAATTTGCGGAGCGGCAGAGTTCATATACGGTTTTAAATTCTGATGTCAGTTTTTGAGCCAGGGTCTGTTTCAAAAAGGTCCTGGCCTGGTGGATGGCCTCAACATCTATGATTTCAAAATGATCTTTGATTTCTGTTTCCTGGGGCAGGGCAAGGGCCCTGGAAAGAAATGCCCTGTCTTTTTGATTCTCTTCCAGGGCCAGGGAAAAGGCATTAACAAGCCCCGCGGATACCGCCATGGGATTGCCGGCCTGGATAGCCGTCACCAGATTTTTTATCTCATTGACAAACAGGGTCTGGGCGGCATGCCACTGGTTAAAGGGATCGGTATCCCGGGCCATGAGAAAGGCAAGGTCCTGATCTGAAAAATCCGTGGTGAGACGCACAGGTGCCGTAAATTCCCTGAATACGGACGGGTAGATATCGGCAGGTACATTTTCAAATTTAAAGGTGTCGGTTTCCTGTGTCAGCTCATACAGCGCGTCTTGTTTGACGGTTTCTCCGGCCCTGTTGATCAAAGCGATCCGGACAGGGATATGAAAGGGTTTTTTTTCGGATTGATTTCTGTCCGGGGATGTGGCCTGGGTAAAGGTTAAAGACATGCTTTTGGTATTTTCATCATATTGACGGGTCATGGATACGGCCGGTGTACCGGACTGGGTATACCACCGGAAAAACTGATCCAGGTTGCGGCCGGATACCTTTGCCATGACACCGACAAAATCCTCAAGGGTTACGGCCATGCCGTCAAATTTTTCAAAATAGAGGTCCATGCCCGTTCTGAACAGCGCCTGCCCTAAAAGCTGATAGATCATGCGGATCACTTCGGCACCTTTTTCGTACACGGTCATGGTGTAAAAGTTATCCATTTTGATGTATGCGTCCGGCCGTACCGGGTGGACCATGGGGCCGCTGTCCTCCGGAAACTGTGCCGCCATCAGTTTTTTTACATCGCTGATGCGCTGTACCGGCCGTGAGTTCATGTCCGATGAAAATTCCTGGTCCCGGAAAACAGTGAGGCCTTCCTTGAGGCTGAGCTGGAACCAGTTTTTCAGGGTGATCCGGTTGCCGGTCCAGTTGTGGAAATATTCGTGGGCAATCACGCCCTGGATGCCCATGAAATCGTCGTCCGTGGCTGTTTGCGGGTCTGCCAGTACATATTTGGCGTTAAATATGTTCAGCCCTTTGTTTTCCATGGCCCCGGCATTAAAATCATTGATGGCCACGATCTGGTACAGGTCCAGATCATATTCCCGGCCAAACCGTTTTTCATCCCATGCCATGGCCTGTTTCAAGGACGTCATGGCATGGCTGCAACGGTCGATATTCTCTTTTTCAGAGTAGATTTTAAGGGCCACATCCCTGCCGGATGCTGTTGTGAACCGGTCCTCCAACACGTCAAGGTCTCCAGCCACCAGGGCAAAAAGATAGCAGGGTTTTTTAAACGGATCTTCCCAGACGGCAAAGTGGCGGTTGTTGTCAAGGTCTCCGGATTTTACAAGGTTGCCGTTGGATAACAGTACAGGATAGCGGGTTTTATCCGCCACAATGGTGCAGGAAAAGGGTGCCATCACATCGGGTCGGTCAGGATAAGGGGTGATATTGCGAAATCCCTGGGCCTCACACTGGGTACATAAAATGCTGCCAGAACGGTATAATCCTTCTAACGCCGTATTTTCATCCGGTTTAAGAATGTTTGTGATTTCAAGCTCGAAAATATCCGGGGTGGCGACAAGGCTGAAGATTTCATCATCGCTTTTGTATTCACCGGGCAAAAGTACCATATCGCCGGCAACCACGGAAATAATGTCAAACGTTCCCTTGTTCAGCACCAAGGGCGTTGTTTCATTTGCCCTGGCCGGATCTTTTTTCATTTTAAGTTTGGAGGTCACCCGGGTGTGGTCATCCCGGATGTCAAAGACCAGGTCAACATGGTCAACGATAAATTCAAAGGGCCGGTAGTCTTTTAAGTGTATTTTTTTGTGTTCATTCATAATACAAGCTAAAATACAACCGGCCCGCAAGCATGTCAATTTATAAGAAACTAGAGACAAGATACAAGAAACAAGAGGGCGAAGCGCCTGCGGCGCCCATTTTAGTCCTTCAGTGTTTCTTGTGGGCTTGTGTTACGGTCCATGTGGGTTATGCCATGGCCAGCACTTCAGCTACTAATTTTTCAATTCCGACTGCGATATCTTTAGTACCGGGGCCAAGCATATATGCCGGAGTTGTCACAATTTTGTTGGCCCGGTCTACATGTATTTGATCCACACCGCATGCCACATGTTTGCCGCCCATTTTCTCGATCGCGTCTGCGGTGCCCAGATCATTTCCAATAGTGACTTCAGGCTGTTTGTCGGCAATTGCCTTCGTTAACGTCGCCGGCGCAATACAAAGGGCACCAACAGGCTTTTTGCTGTTAATCATGTCGGTTATAATTCGCTGGACTTCCGGATGAACCTCAGCTTGAACGTTATTAATCGCAAAATCACTTAAATTTTTGGCTGCGCCAAAACCGCCCGGTATGATGAGGGCATCCATATCACTTGCTTGAACATCTTTTAAATCCTTGATGTTTCCACGAGAAATACGCGCAGATTCTACCAGGACATTTCTTTTTTCAGCCATCTCCGTCCCTGATAAATGATCAATGACATGATATTGTTCCGTGTTCGGTGCCATGAAAATCATCTCAGCATTGGCTTGATCCAAAAACAGCATTGTCAATACGGCTTCCTGAACTTCAGAACCATCATATACGCCGCACCCTGCTAATAATACACCTACTTTTTTGCTCATAACATAATCCTCCAAATTTAATTGTGGTTTTTCCTTGATTAGTTCTGCTAAAAAATTACGATATCAGCCGATAAAAAACAAATACAAACAAGTAATTATGTGGTTTTTTACACTTTTGAAAAGATCAACTTTATTTTCCCTATCAGAAAGAAATTGAGTTGACAAGCAATTTATGAAGCGGTTATGAATTGTTTTTAACAGGATAACATCCAGATCCATATTTAATTTGTCCAAGGCCGAGAATAACAAGGGGCGGTTTGGCAATATGGTATAATAAACTCATTAAAAAATATTAAAAAGTGTTTGAATTAATGCGTAAAATACGTTAATTTACTTATTATGAAAGCTAAACAAGCACTTAAAATATTACGGGTATCGAGATCTACTTTAAGAAATTATATGAAAAGTGGATTAATTAAAGCAACTAAACTACCAACTGGTCAATATGATTATGACGAAGAGTCAATTTATTCTTTTTTGAATCGAGATATAAAAAGAAAAACTGTTATTTATGCAAGAGTTTCAACTGGTAAGCAAAAAAAAGATTTGTCAAATCAAATTGAGTTTTTGAAAAACTATTGTTTTCAAAACGGTTTGCAGATAAATGGAATATACCAAGATATTGCAAGCGGAATTTCTTTTGAAAAGCGAAAAGATTTTTTCATTTTACTCGATGAACTTATTGAAAATAAAATTGAAAAGGTGGTCATATCCTATAAAGACAGGCTTAGTAGAGTTGGGTTTGATTTTTTTTATTATCTTTTTAAAAAATTTGGAACAGAAATAGTAGTTGTTTCTGAAATTGGTTCAATAAAATTAGATTCAGAGGAAATCTTTGAAGAAATAGTATCTCTTTTACATTGTTACTCAATAAAACTTTATTCAAATCGGAAAAAAAAGATAATCAAGGATTTGATTAATGAAGCGAGTTGAACGACACATAATGCGCAATTGTGCGAACCTTACCGATTTAGCGTTTAAATCGAAAGACTTGTACAATTGTGCAACCTTTACTATGCGACAGAATTTTATTCATAATGGGAAAATAATAAACTATCCGAAGATGGATAAAATTCTCAAATGAAAGGTAACACTAAAGCATGAAATTAACGATTATCGGAACCGGATATGTCGGCCTTGTCACGGGGGCCTGTTTTTCTGAAATGGGCAGTCATGTCACTTGTGTGGATATTGACCGGGAAAAAATAGACAACTTGAAAAAAGGGATTCTTCCCATTTATGAACCAGGCCTTGAGTCCATCGTCCTTAATAATTATCAGGACGGTACGCTTAGGTTTACCACGCATCTGGCCCAGGCTGCAAAGGATTGCAATGTGTTTTTTATTGCCGTAGGCACCCCGCCGGGGCAGGACGGTTCTGCGGATCTGCGATATGTGCTGGAAGTGGCCCGGCAGATCGGTTCCGTTATTGAGGATTATGCCGTGATTGTGGATAAATCCACGGTGCCCGTGGGAACGGCAGACAAGGTTCGGGACCAGGTCAGCCAAGCACTTGAGGCCCGGGGGGCAGCCATTGAATTTGATGTGGTATCAAATCCCGAGTTTCTTAAAGAAGGGGCGGCTGTGAATGATTTCCTCAAGCCGGACCGGATTATTGTGGGCGCGGATTCCGACCGGGCTGCAAAGCTGATGCGCAGGCTGTACGCGCCTTTTTCAAGAAACCGGGACAAAATGATGTTTATGAACGTCAAAGATGCTGAAATGACAAAATATGCGGCCAACTCCATGCTGGCCACAAAGATTTCATTCATGAATGAGATTTCCAATCTGTGCGAACGGTTGGGCGTGGATGTGGAGAACGTGCGCAAGGGAATCGGGTCGGATTCCCGCATCGGATATTCATTTATTTACCCTGGTTGCGGTTACGGCGGATCGTGCTTTCCTAAAGATGTCAAAGCCCTTGTGAAAACCGGCCGGGATGCAGGGTTTGCTCCCACGCTGCTGGAGGCGGTGGAAGAAAGAAACAATCTTCAAAAACAGGTGCTTGGAGACAAGGTGATCAATAGATTCGGGCCGGATTTGACCGGCCGGACATTCGGCATCTGGGGGCTGGCTTTTAAGCCCGGCACTGATGATATGCGCGAAGCCTCTTCCCGTGTATTGATTCGAGCCCTTTTAGATGCAGGTGCCCGGGTTAATGTTTATGACCCCGTGGCCATGGGCCAGGCTAAAAAGGAGATCCCGGCACACGAACAGGAAAAAATCTGTTTTGCGCAGGATCAATATACGGCCCTGGACCGTACCGATGCCTGTATTCTGGTTACGGAATGGAAAACCTTCAGGCAGCCGGATTTTAAAAAAATGGCCGCCCTGATGAAGGCGCGGGTGATCTTTGACGGTAGAAACCAATATGACCCTGAAGAAATCAAAGAAGCCGGGTTTGAATATCACGGTATAGGGCGGGAGTTGGGATCGTGTTGTAATTTTTAAACGTGATTTAAAATGATTTGAGATTTTGATGGGCTTTATGGTAATCTATTACTAGTATTCTCTTTATCCTGTAAATGTTCACAGCAAAAGGAGGTGTTCATGCGGTTGGTTACCCGATCCGATTTTGACGGCCTTGGCTGTGCAGCCATTCTCAAAGAGAAGGGTATTATTGATGATATTAAATTCGTCCATCCCAAGGATATTCAGGACGGCAAAATTGAAATAACTTGTAACGATATTCTGGCAAACGTTCCTTTGGTTCCCGGTTGCGGTCTCTGGTTTGATCACCACTCCAGCGAAGTGGAACGAAGTGTATCATGCAACGTTGAAGGACGTTGCGAACCTTCGGCACCGAGTGCATCCCGGGTTGTTTACGAGTACTATGGCGGGTTGGAAAATTTTAAGAACCCGCATCTTGATGATCTGATTTGTGCTGTTGATAAAGCCGATGCTGCCCGGTTTACAAAAGAGGAGATTCTCAACCCCGAGGGTTGGGTGCTTTTGTCTTTTATCATGGATCCCCGCACCGGTCTGGGACGTTACAAGGATTACCGTATCAGCAACTATGCGTTAATGATGGATATGATTGATTATTGTCGGAACAAGACGGTCCAGGAAATCCTTGAGATTCCGGATATCAAGGAGCGAACCGCGCGTTACTTTGAACAGGACAAACTATTTCGTCAGATGCTTCTTGAAAACAGTCGCATGGAAGGACGTGTCGTGGTCCTTGATTTAAGGCAGCAGGATGAAATCTACTCAGGTAATCGATTTTTATTATACAGCCTGTTTCCCGATGCCAATATCTCCATGCAGGTTATGTGGGGCTTCCAGCGCCGGAATATTGTTATCACCTGCGGGTACAGCATTATCAACCACACCGCCGGCGCCGATGTGGGCTCTTTGATGCTTAAATATAGCGGCGGCGGCCATAAGCGCGCGGGGACCTGCCAGGTACCCATTGAGAAGGCAGACCAGATTATCAAGGAAATTTACCAAGAACTTAATAAAGAGAATCAATTACTTTAATACAACCTTCCCCGGCTCCCCTGATATTTCCCTGACATAGCGTGGGATTGCATATCCCGGCAAGCGTGTTCTCAGTTTTGTTATCAGGTCACATCCTTTTTCGGGTGAGACGTCAAAATGCGTCGCGCCTGCTACCCGGTCAAGCTGGTGAAGATAGTATGGCATAACCCCTAAATTAATAAGCCGTTCAAAAAGTTCACATAGAACAGGCAATGCGTCATTAACTTGTCGTAAAAGCACTGTTTGACTTAATAAAATACACCCGGAATCAATTAATTCTTCTATTGATTGACAGACCCTGGTATCAATTTCATTGGGGTGATTTATGTGTAATACCATAATTATTTTAGCGGCCGTACCATAACGTTTATTGTTACCAAGAAAGCCAAGCAGATTTCCGGTAAGCCGCTGGGGAATGATGATCGGCATCCTGCTGTGTATTCTGATCCTTTGTATATTTGACACCTGGTCAAGGCGGAAAATAAGATCCTGAAGTTGTCTGTCGCTTAGCATCAAGGGATCTCCGCCGCTGAGAATTACCTCGTGGATTGTGGGATCAGCCTCAAATTGAGCGGCAATGGTTTCCGGGTCAATGCAAAAACTGCCTGAAATGCTGTTTTTCTCTGTTTCTGGAAGCGGCAGATGTCGTCTGAAGCAGAAACGGCAATGGATACTGCACGCCTTGCCTGTTACGATAAGAGACCGGCCATGGTATTTGGACAAGGTGCCTTCCGGGCTTAATTTTTCATTTTCACCAACAGGGTCGCTCGTGAATCCCGGACGTACAGTTGATTCTGCCTTTCTGGGAAGCACCTGAAGTAAAAGCGGATCTAAGGGATCTGCAGGCTTAATGCGCTGTAAAAACGGTTCCGGTACAAGCATTGGAAAATCCGGATTTAAATCCACATTTTCGTCTGAAATTTCCAGTCGTCTGCATAATTCAGCAGGATCACGCACTGCCTGGGAAATAATTTTTTTCCACAGGTGTGAACCGTCTTCTACTCTATCAACAATTGTTTTCGGATTGTTTTTTTTTCTTTTATTATTATTCATGGCTGTATAATTATCAGGTTCGTGGTAAATTATACAGAATATAAAATAAAAAAAGCCACTATGATTACAGTAGCTCTTCTTTTAATATGGCGGAGAGGCGGGGATTCGAACCCCGGGTACCCGGTTAGGATACACACGCTTTCCAGGCGTGCACCTTCAGCCAACTCGGTCACCTCTCCGAATAGACCCGAGAAAAATAGTATCTTTTAATCAAAGTGTCAAGAGTTAATGCGCTTGGGTAGTATATTCATATCAATGATATTGGAGGACGACAGGTAAATGGGGGGTAAAATGCGTTTTGGAGCGGTTATATCCTTACGCCCTGAAAAAATAACACGCTTAGGAGTTTTTTTTTGTCCGGTATGAATATAGCGTATCCATTCCGGATAAATAGATGTTGCCTGCACTGCCTGTTCGATATCCGGCAGACGTTCGGAAGGGAAAATTATCATAAATCGGCCTTTGTGTCTGAGGAGTGTTTCTGCTTTTGCTGCAAGACTTTGTATATTCATGGTGATCTCGTGGCGAGCGATGGCTTTTTGAAGATCCGGGTTTAATCTTCCGGTATTATGTTTCTTATAAGGTGGGTTTGACAATATAAGGTCAAAAGGTCCGTTTGTGGATTTAGGATTAATATTATTAACATCCTCGTTAATAATTGATACGGCCTGTTCAAGTTTGTTATTAATAATGTTTTTCAGCGCAATTTCAGCAAGTTTGGTTTGAATTTCAACGCCGGTAATACTGGCTTGAGGAAAGAAATATCCCAGAATAACGGGAATAATACCGCAGCCGCATCCTATATCAAGGATGCGATCACCGGAACAGGGGGGTGGTATCCGGCTGCACAGCACAAAGGGGTCCATACTGTAACGATAGCCCTTTGCCGGCTGCAAAACAGATAGCTTTCCCCCAAAAAGCCGATCAGTAGTGAATTTCTCCAATTTTAAACCGTAGATGTGTAATTAAAGGTGTGTTCAGTCTTGCATTCAGGTTTGCAATCATATCTTTTTCAAGAAATTTGAGCTGGTGTATCCATACCGAGCTTGACACGATTACCTGTAATTGACCTTTTTTAAATGTGTCAGGCTTGGCATTTTGTGCAATGGGGGCTTCTAAGGCCAAATCCCATATTTTCCATATCTGCGTGATTCCCGTTTCCTGGGGTGGCCTGTATTTTGATAAAGCCTTTGATAATATGTCACTGATATGAGTCAGGTGGCTTGGATCTGTTTTTTTGTTCATGTTTAATTTCCAATAATCTTTAAATTTAAGCTCCGGATTTTGAAAATCCTTTATCTGGTAACAGACAATTAGCATCACAAGCGTCATTTTTCACTCTCGTACACCATCCGTATGAATAGATACTTAGGAAGGAGTCCGAAATAATTAACTTGGGAGCGCGGGCGGGACCTCCGCGCTCCCGCTTATAACAAAATGGGCCAGTTATTTAAGAGCCGTTCCTTAATGCATCGCTCAATCCCAGATTGTATGTATCTCACTATCCTCCAGCGCACGATCATAAATGCGGACATCATCAATGGTTCCGCTGAAATAATTGTAAATGTGATTATATGGATATGTTCCACTGTAATAGAATCGGTGCTGTCTTCCGACTTCCAGTTCCTGGTTGAATGCCGACATCGGAAACATGTCAATTTCAGACAGCACCTGCGTGCCGTTGACATATGCCTTGATCTGTCCATTGCTCATGGTAACGACAACCTTGTATTCGACATCGGGCTCTACACTGCCTGACAGCAATACATAATTTTTTCCAGTAGACTGGCATCCGTCATGATGCCAGAAAAGATTCAAAGATTTGTCATTGGGTGTAACCGAGAGTCTCCAGTGCCGCCCCCCATGACTGTAACAAGATTGATTATTCGGATAATGATCATCGCTCATCCCGATAATTCCGCACCGGTTGCTGTTTGCCGTATCGCCCCGATCATGTGACTCAGTGCATGCGCCACCATCCCATTGAAATTTTGTTGCTATTGTGAGGCTGTTGCTATCAATGGAAATGGGGTCACTGGAAAGGGCGGCATTATTTACCCCGTTAAACACCGCTTTTCCATTCGATAAGACCGCCCCGTTCTGGAATGTGGCATGATTACCATTACCGGAAGCATCATCCGTATCGGTATCAAAAGGATAGTGAACGACGAGGTCGTTTGATTCCGTATCAGGACAGGCCAAATCACTGCCGTCACAGTCCTGGTCAATACCGTCCCCGCAGATTTCCGGTGCTCCTGGGAATATTGAGTTATCATCATCATTTAAATCTCCAAAAATTGAAATCAACTCAGATGATTTATAATAATCATCAGAAGGCTTGGTATTGCTTATTTTAGAAATACCATCTGAATAACTATCTTCATCGACATCTTTATACCACTTTGAGGACTGGTTATTGTGCAGCAATGTGATTTCAAGGTCTGACAGTACTCGATTATAAAAGTATAATTCGTCTAATACACCGAATGTATCATCTGTTGCATCAGAATATTCTCTTTCCCCTATTTTAATCCCATCACTGGTAGTGTTGAATGAAGAAACTCCCAAGTCTTTTGATGAATCAAGCGCACCGTTGATATAAAATTTTACCACGCCGTACGAAAAAGTAACGGCGATATGATTCCAGGAATCAAAAACAATTTTACCTGAACTGTTCGCAACTGCACCTGGTACGTTATTTTTCATCAAAGAAATTGTGCCGTCATTCTGAACATAAACTTCCCAATTGCCGGTTGTATCAAAACTGGTACCTTGTGCTGCAAGAGCGTGACGATTTCCAGTATCTTTTAAGTTAATCCAAGCCGTGAAGCTGAGCGTACTATTTATTTTTAACAAATTCGAAGTGCTTGTTTTTAGGTAAGCATCGTTTCCATCGAAACTTATGGATTGTCCTGATTTTCCATTTGAATATGAAGTGTTGCCGTATTCTGTTGCATTCAGATCGTTTCCGCTGACATCTTCGGTATTTCCATCAAATGAATAATATACTACCAAACCGCTGGTCAAATCCACTTCCGGGCAGGGAAAATCATTGTCAGCACATTCTTTACCAGCTCCTGATAGAATTTGTAACGAATAAACGGTTTCCGGAACACTGATTTTGTTATCTTCGTTTACATCCGCTTGCTCAAACACGCCGGAAGCAGAGGTCCGGATTGATGGAACCTGTAAAGAAAGGATGCTGTCTTTCAAGTCGACCCTGCCGTCTCCGTTGACATCCCCTTTAATCCGGCCACAACCGTTGGAATTCACAATAGTCCCGGCCGGAGTTCCAGGGCATTGGTCCTGAGCGTCAGACACACCATCGTTATCCGTATCCTTGGACGCCCCTTCTCCAATAAAATTCAATGTGGCAATACTGTACGGGATATCCCCGCCAGGGAACAAATTACCTGAATATGCCCCTTCTATGGATTCATCAAAGCTCACTTCAAAATTCGTGTATTCTATTCCGGCACTTTTGTCCCATAACCTGAAGCTGATGGGGTTTCCGACACCATATCCGGCCCCATCATTTAATGTTGTCCAGGTCTTAAGGCTGTTGAAAAATGTATCATCGGAAGTTAAAGGTTTGGTCAAGACATATGAGCCAACCAGTTTTTCACCATCAAAGACAGCAATTTCATCTCCAATATCCAGGGCATTCCCATCAAGGGTGCTTGGGGAAAGAAAAATATCCCATGTTGGATCTGCCGGATTTCCGCCGACCTTTCCAAAGTGGGCGGATGCCGTAGTTGAAGCCGCAGAACGGGCTATACTGCCTGTAAAAAACTGAGGTGAAACAGCCGGTTCATATTGAAGCGTATCCGCAGTATTCATTTTTACCAGATATCCTGAACCTGAGTTTAAATCCCCAATGTTGTTGACCCATGCCGGGCCGATTTTCCTCAGGATATTTCCTTTGGAATCTTTTGCGAAATTCAGATTCTCCAGGATACCGTCAAATGCCAGTTCGGCATCCACAGGATCTTCGGGCAGGAATGGAATAAACTGATATCCGGGTTCAAGAGGGATATTCATTGAAGGAAGAATTTTTTCACCCGTAACATGAATCGTTTCCGGATTCAGCATTTTAACGAGATACCCCCTGGCTGGATCAAAATTTCCAATATTATCGTTCCAGTTCGGCCCTATTTTCCGTATCAGGTTTCCTTTAGAATCTTTAATAAAAATCAAGCTGTCCAGGACACCTGAAAAGACCTGCAACAGATTCGAATCATCCGGATTTACATTAAAGGATATGAATTTATAATGTTGGGGCAGGTCAATCAGCTGTGTATCGAATGGGTTGAATTTGAGATGGACAATACTGTACGGGGCATCGCCTTCCGGAAACGCTGTTCCTGAATAACTGTCTTGATTTGAATCATCAAACTGAATGCTGAAGGATGTATACTCCCTTTTTTCATCGGCTTTCCAGAGTTTGAATTGATACACGTTGCCCGGGGTATACCCATTGCCGTCATTGAGAGAAGCCCAGGCAGCAATGGGATTGGACAAGGCATTGTCACTTGTCAGAGGGGCCTGAAATCGGACCGAGCCGACCAATGTATTTCCGTCAAAAATGCCGATTTCGTCATCCGTGGTCAGGTCAATGTTTCCCAGCTTGGCTGATGCCGGATAAACATACCAATTCCCGGCTGTGGGGTCACCATATACAGGTCCGTAGTAATTCCAGCGGCCGCGCTCGTCCGGAAATGCGTCCAATTTCAGTCCGGTGGTGGAATCCGAATGATTCATACCGGGATTCCACTGATCCGGATGGAGATCGCCGTCAGAATCCACGGACGCGGCTTTGTCGAATTTAAAGGCATCTGAAAGATCCAGCACACCGTCACCATCGGAATCCAGTATAAATTCCAGGTGGAGGGGCTCACTTTCCCGGCCGTCCGGATCTTTGACCACACCTTTCAACTGACCGGAGTCAAATCCGGAAAGAAAAGAAACCAGCAAGGGATTTTTATTCAAGTTGGTACCGGCAATATCAATATTTGTTTTTTCCTGGACCTGGAAGGAAAGGGCCGAGGTTTCATATTCATCTGATTCAGCCATGCCCGCCAGGGCTGCGGCCAGATTGTATGTTTCTCCCTGTGAGAGCCTGATCGTTTCGTGGGTGCTGGATAGTTGCGGCGGCCGGACAACCTTCTCAACGGAGGCATTCACCCGGGTTACAGCTGTCCCGCCAAAACCGTCATCCCAATGGATCTCAAAGGTTTCATTACCGAAAAAATCGCTGTCCGGCACATATTTGAATCGATAATCCCCCAGGTATTCAACAATTCCGCCATGGGACATGCTTGGTACAGTGGGGACAGGCGCATCATTTTCCTCATCAAGAACCGATACCTTGAAATCAGTGGTTCCCCTTTGCTGTGTACTGATATTGATATCCGTATCAACGACTGGGGCATGGTTGCTTTGGTTGACAGGCCCCTGGATAATGGTGAATATTTTCTCAACACTGTTTCCGGCAAGATCTGATACCTTGACTCTATATTCATAGGAAGCCCCACGAATATTAGGTGGATCCAAATTTTCAACATAGTCACAACCGGTTAAGATAGTACCGTCGTAGGCATGTTCATGCCCACCGATAGGAAGATTTTCTATCTCGATACCGTTTTGAAATATTTGAATGAGGTTCAGATCTCCATCCCTGTCAAAAACATCAAAAGACAACTCAAATACGAAATCTTCATTCCGGACAAATTCCTGGTTGTCGGTAAAATTGGGTCTCAATAGAACCGGTGCATAGCTCTGGGAATCACCATATTGAATATCAAAGGTTTTGGTGGTTTTATTTCCTTTTTTATCAAATACGGTTGCGGTCACTTGACCGGAGCGGGTTGGTTTAATTGTCTGCTGTTGGTCTTCATAACGACCAGATAAATTTGAATCATCTTCGGGCTCAGGATCACCCACACCAGCCATGTTCCATTCAATTCGATCCAAATCTCCGTCGATATCCTCTACAAAAACATATAATTCGGCTTTCTCTCCTGTGTGAATATTCACTGTTTCATTTTCAGGAGGGACCACTTTGATTATTTTTGGCGCATTTGAACCGCTTGATCCCATATTTAACGTATAAGTAATTTCAGTTCCCCTGTTTCCTGCTACATCTACAGGAACCAGTTTCAATGTGTGCGTCCCGGACGACGGTAGGTCGCGGATGGAAAAATCTTCACTATTACGACCATAAATGCTTTCTTCTTTCAGAAATTTGTTATCCAGAAAAAATTCCACCTTATATTGGTCCAGTTCAGCATCTTTAATCCTGGCGATTATATTCAACGATGTTCCAGCATACAATTCACTGCCTGCCGGATGAACCTCATAGAGTTGCGGTGCAGTTCCCTTTGTCGCATCCGAAGCCTCTACTTTAAGAGAAATTGCCTGTTCGGTTTTGACATCGTTGTTATCGATAGCAATTCCTTTAAGCTGATATTCACCCGCTTGTGGAAAATTGAGATAGGAATGGATATCCTTTTCAATTTCTGGGTCGAAATCCCTTTCATTTATTACATTTCCATCAAGCTCCAACCGGAGTTTATATAAATTCCCATCAGGATCGGACGCCGCCAGTTTAAATTCATAAGGCCGGCCTGCTCTGAATACTTGGTATGGAATGGAAGAAGAGTGTAATCCCAGATAATCAATGCTGGGCGGCAGATTGTTGTCGCTATCGGCCCCGATATTTAACTTCCAGACCATCTCCGTTTTATTGTCATCTTCATCAATGGCGATTGCCTTGAGGGTTTTTACTGCTCGCAGGGAAAAATGCGGCTTATACGTTTCAGTACTCGCCGGATTTCCGCCGCCGAGGCTATTAGACTCTACAAGAACGCCATCCAGCCACCATTCTAATTTCTTGGTATTGTCATCTTCATCAAATACACTGATTTCAAAACTGGCATCCCCAAGGAGAAGCTGAACTTCATCCGGTTCAGGATTGATGGCCGTCAACACCGGTTTCTTATTCAGTCTTGCATTGACCACCCATTTGGTCTGCCGCTTTTCACCGGCAGTGTCATAAATCGTGGCATAAACATACATGTGATTCCCATCGTTGTCCCCATTGATGGAGATATTAATGGACACTTCATCCTCGTCATCATCCCGGCAGTCGACTCTCCCGCCATTGGGGATACCGATATTGATACTGGTGGACTTTTCCGCTTTATTTTCGTCATTAATCTCTTCATCACCGGCACTCCAAACAACATGGGACAGGTTCCCGTTGGTATCGGTTGCTTTAACCGTAAACAACTGGGTCTGTCCGGTGACGTAATAATCGCTGTAATCAGGGCTGACGCGGGATACATGGGGAGCATAATTTTGTTCTTCCCCGGTGGTAAATTGCCAGACATCTCCTGTGATCCATTCTTCCTCATACCCGAATTTGGAATCAATCCGCCAGTAATAAGTGGTATCATATTCTAATATCGGCAGGTTATATCCCCGCCAGCCTTGGGTACTGACCAAATTGCTTTCAGTCAAATTGCTTGAAGTCCCGAAATACACCTTGTATGAGGTTGTTAACGGCACATAATCCCAATCAAGGTCTGTTGCATACCTGGACTGGTCTTCAGCTCTATCAGCCGGAACCGGTGTATGTGCCTTTTGATTATCCGGATCAACAAAGGTGGCTTCGATATTGACCGGACCGGTCATGACTATCTCACAGGTACCGGTTCCGGAACATCCACCTCCATACCAACCCCAGAATAAAGAACCCGCCGATGGCTGGGCCGTTAATGTTACTGTTGTTTCGTTGAGAAAGCTTTCGGAAGCACCGTTCTGGTCTTCAGTGCAATTAATATCTCCTGTATCAGAAGTGATGGTGCCTTTGCCGCTACCTTTTTTTTCAACGGTTAAAATTGAGTATTGAGGAAGATAGGGATTGTGAGGATCATCATCTTTTTCATTTAATAATCCATCATAGTCTATATCCGGATAAGGATTTCCAATATTTTGCTTATATCGAATATATTGCTCAATTGTATCAAAATAACCGTTATAAACATTTTTTAAGATATTTTGATCGTAATCGGTCAAACCGCAATCAGCAAAAATATTACTAAAAAAACCACAATCGGCCTCTGATATTTCAGCTGCTTGATTGGCCAAAATATAAAGAGCCTGTGTATCCTTTCGTGTGATTGAATTATATGTTTTATGTCGATCAATTATGTTATCTGCTAGAATTGTTGCATTTACTTGTTCATTGATTAATCCTAATTTATACACACCATAAGCGTTAACGGCAGCAGTAGAGAAATCTGTAACAATTGTTTGCCAAGCTGTTTTATAATCGCCTCCTGCTAGCGCAGCTAATGAAGTCAAACCATCCGTCAATGCAGAAAGATTCTTTTCAGTCAAATTCGAATCCTCATCCGTGCCTACAGCGTATTTTTGAATAGTATTGATTTGTTGGGCTGCATCAGATGAAAGTAATTGTTGGGCTGTTTTCCATTGCCCCTTAAGAGCGAATCCTGTTTTTGGATCAATTTTGGGGCTAGGAATAACAAAAGTGGCGACCATATCAATTGTTGTAATAGCAGAGGTCATCTTTGAAATATCAGAATCAATCTCATTAACATATGAGAGTATACTGGTTCTATTTAAATGTTTTGCTTTTTTATAAGCTGTATCATATGCATCAAGTTGCCATTGATACATGTTTACATTGTTTGGCTTATCTGCAAAGAAATTGACTGTGAAACAAAAAAGAGAGGGTGGTGCTACTGGTTCACCGGTTAATTCTATAAGTACGGATTGTCCTTTTTTTATAAAAATACCAAAAGACCGTCCCTCCACTGAGTATATAGGTAAATATCCGCAGCTTTGGGCTGGAAATATTGATCCAGTAGCAACGTCTTTGAATAGAATATTAACGTCAGAACCAAACAAAAGTGACGATACAACTAAAACGCCATTGCTATTATAATCATTACAGAACCTGATAGTTTCGTTGCCATCAGAGAAATCCACTTGATCATCATTAAAGCCTTTATCAATGTTTGAAAAATAAGTGGCGTTAGAAATAATATGCTGGTAACCAAAAACTGGACTAAGCAGACCACAGTTTATTATTAAAATAAAAATAATACATTTCATTTTTGGGTTCATGATCTTTCCTGAGTTCATAAAAGTTGGAATTATTATTCAGGCTACTGACATAAGACGGGACAGTTTGACCCGGTGATTAAAGTTTTGCAGTACCTAAGCCTCATAAACCGGGGGGTCCGGATAAGCCTTGTTTTAAAGGGTGTCCCGGCTTAAATCGGTAGCCATTATTCATAATCATTGTCTTGACGGTGCTCTCATATTCATATCAAACAAAGCTTCCTTGATTCCTATTTTAAGGTCATTATTTATATCAGCTCCCAGTTCCACTCTGCTGTTTATCTTTCCGGAAATCACTTTGAGACTAATAACCACATCTGCCAATGTAATAATTCCGTTTCCGTCCAAATCTCCAGGAATCACATCGGATCCAGTTAAACTGCCTCCTGAAACGGTTTCAACTTGACGACAATTCCCATATGAGTCAATAAACCGGGCATGATGCAAAGAGATTCTATTATTTTCGGACTGCTGAAGAACTTTGAAGTGCATCAGTCCGAGAATCCCGGTACCGTCCGGTGCAAGCGCAATATTATTCCCAACCAAGGCGTTTGACAGGTTCACCACACCAGGGGCAACTTTGGTTGCCGGCATCCATAACGATATTCCCCCGTTTTGTTTAAGGTAACCCTTGAGGCCCTTTTGAAGATTATCTTCAAACCCGGCTGTAAACATAAGGCTTTCCGGATCAAAGTGGACTTCCACCTGGTACGTATCTAAGTTGCTGACATTTCTTGCCACAACAGCCACCAAAACAATATTACCGGGTTTTGCAGCAATATCCGCTTCAATATCCCTATCTGAAACCCCTGAAGAGTCATAGTCAATCGTGGAGAGATCCATATCTACAGAGGCAAGGGGTTCCGAAACAGGCTCTGCTTCATTTTCCAGAAGCGGTAACCCCACTTGTGCCAAGTATCGCGCTCCCCTCATTTGATTTCCCTGAACAGGATGCCCCATCTCAAAGAACAATTGATATCTGTCCGAACCTGTTTCATTTTTGCCGGATACAATCATGTGCGACTGAGATGTAAATCGGTCACCGGACAGGGAGTCCGCATTCACCCCCAGACAGCAGATCAGGGAGAGCAAAACCATGACACTGTTGAAAGGGGCCGGTTTCAATTGCATGATTCTCTCCCACAGGCATTGGCTGGGTTTTGCGATATCCTCATTGCAGGGTCACCAGTATCCGGATGAGTTGTTTGCCTTTCGGCAAAGATTCCATGGCTTTACCCACAATGGCACCAAAGGCCCTGTCCCGGTCTGTTGCTTTCATGGCATAACCGGGCGCTTCCGATGAGGTCAGCAGATCTCCGACATCCACCGGGGCGTTTGTTGCATCAACATACCCGTATACCATACCGGACACAGCCAGGGGTTTATCCCTGTTTTCGTTATTCTCCTGGCCGATTACCATCCCGGCCCGCATCCCGTTGGCACCGGAAATAATGCCGGCCACCTTTTTATCATAGGCAGAATTAGTGAGCATCAGTGACGATCCGTCCTCAGGATTAATGGAGACCACCATACCGGGCAAAATGGCATCTGCATCCGTCAGGTTGAAATATTCGGCATAGTCGTTTACGGTTTGTCCGTTGATTCTGATTCTGCCGCCCCCTTGATAGTCACCATCTATGGTTACCGTTGCTGATCCGGTTTCATTCATCACTTCCATATACCCGGCATTGCCATACTCCCTTAAGGCTATTAATTTGTCTCCGTCTTGATGCGACAGATATAAGGCCCCGCCATCCGAATTTTTCCCGTCCAGAACAACCGTATTTTCCCCGGCACCGTCATACAGTCTGATATATCCGTCCCCGCTGCCGGACGTATAAATTCCGACCGAGGTTTCCCCGGCACCTGTCCGAAGTTTAATTTCTCCCCCATCGTCATCCCCTTCGATCTCAACAACCTCGGTACCGTTGGGGCAGAGTACGGACATTTCCCCGCTTCCGGCCCCTTCCGGGTTCCCTGCGATAACTTTATGGTAGACCTTTAGATCCTGTTTTGCCGTAAATGTTCCTCCGTGTGGATTTTGAAGCACGGAAAAGCCCAAATCTGAATCCGTTATGGAACCGTCCTGGATATCAGCACCGGTGATGGGGGCGCCCTGGAGCGCAAAAGGAACACTGTGAATTTTTTGTCTTGGAGAAAGGGTGTCGTCTTCCACAGCAATTTCAATCCATAAATCATCATTGGACAGTACGTCAGCCGTGATGGGAGTCTGATTTCCGAGAACCACATGATACCGGCCGTCGCTGACAGCCGTATTCAGGGTTTCAGTCCAGACTGCGGTACCGCCGGTGCTGATATTGAAGAACGAAAATGTCATGGATAATGACGGATTGATGATGGGTTGGCCGGATATATCTTTCAAAATCCCTTGGAAGTTAATGGTGTTCGGTGCGGTATTGCCCGGTGATGCAACCAGACAGAACCCAACCCAAATCATGACACCCGTGAAAAAAGATATGATTTTTTGGCATCCTTCATTTTCCGTTTGACACTTCGTAAAATCAAAATGTGTTTTTGAGATGCTGAAAATTATTTTTTAAAAAAAATACTGTGAACAGCACGTTCCTTTAGTGTACTTTAGAATTGAACAAAA
>NZ_JACADJ010000018.1 GCF_013389365.1 Desulfobacter latus | reverse complement strand
GTTGCTCAATTGGTAATGCTTCAATTGAAACAATTAAGAGGTATATTGAACAGCAAGGCTAAAAAGCGGCAATTCATCCCACCGACACCTTCGGTGATCAGTGGGTTTTCTTGCCGAATTCTATAAATTGAGCCCTGCTATCCGACAACATTCTTGGCAATCATCGTCCTGCTCATATCGGCAATCTTCTCAGGGGCCATATCCTTGAACCGGGAAAAGGGAATGGTATCCAACACCTTTACTGTCATATTCGTATGCCCCTGAAAGGTCAGCGAGTATTTAGGCAATGCCTTATTGGTATTACAAATAGCAATGGGCTGAATGTCAACCCCCGTTTTTTTAGCCAGTAGAAATGCGCCGGGTTTGAATTTACCGATACGGCCGTCTTTAGACCTTGTACCTTCCGGGAAGAAAAAAATGGAGATGTTTTGACGTAAAAGCGCCTCACATGTGGCCATCATGGCTTTGATACTGTCCTTGTCACCACGCTTGAGTTTAATATCCCCGTTGTTTAGGGCCATATTCCATCCAACAAACGGCAGACGGAAAACGGAACTCTTGGACACCCACCGGTATGGAAACAGCAGTCGGTAAAGCACAAGGATGTCCAGCTGGCTTTGATGATTGGATACAAACACATAATTTTTGCGTATATCAAGCTTTTGCCGCCCCACAACGTTCACGGACCAGGGCGGCATAACCCAGATATAAACCGAGGCCCAGAACGCACTGAAGAGGTTTGACACAATCCTTCGCGGATCAAAGGGCGCGGTGCATATCCGCAACACACAGGCCACACAGAAGAAAAAAGCGGATGTGATACAGATAAAGGTAATAAATAGAGCTGAAAAAACCTTATTTAATACCATTTTACTATAACTCATATGGCGTTAAACTCTCATACCCATCTTCCGTCACAAGAAGCGTCTGCTCAAACTGAGCGGACAGGGATCCGTCATTGGTCACAGCCGTCCACCGGTCTTCAAGCACATGCAGTTCTTTTTTGCCTAAATTGACCATGGGCTCAATGGTGAATACCATGCCGGGAACAAGGGTCACGCCGGTACCGGGCCGTCCAAAATGAAGCACCTGGGGTTGTTCATGAAAATCAAGCCCCACACCATGCCCCACAAACTCCCTGACAACCGAACACCCCTGGCCTTCGGCATATTTCTGGATCGCATGTCCAATATCCCCCAGGGTCGCCCCGGGTTTAATCTGTTCCATACCCAGCCGCAGGCATTCAGCAGCCACGGCAACGATTTTTTGGGCATCGCGTCCGGGCGTCCCCACAAAAAAGGTTCTATTGGCGTCGGCATAATACCCATTCAGAATCGGAGTGATATCTACATTAACAATATCTCCATCCTCAAGAACCCGCTTACCGGGTATTCCGTGGCAGATCACATCATTCACGGACACGCAGACACTTTTGGGAAACCCCCTGTAGTTGAGCGGTGCAGGTACTGCCCCGGCGTTTATGGTTCGCTCATGGACATAGGTATTGATCTCATCGGTTTTTAAGCCGGGCCGTATCATGGCCTCAACCCCTTCCATAATCGATAAAAGCAGTTCGCCGCATTTTCTGATACCGTCAACCTGTTCGGGCGTTTTCAGGATAATATCATACTTGTTTTTATACTTATCCTTCAAAGAAATTTCAGTTTTTCTGTTCCTGCAGCAGTTTTTGAATTTTTTCCCGCTGCCGCACGGACAGAGCTCATTGGGTCGAATGGTCGTTGATTTAGTTTTCATATTTTAATCACTTTCGCACACCTCACCCCACAGGGAATGGGGGTATGCGTTAATAATTTGAAGTGTAACCAGATCTCCGCCGGCAGCCTGGTCCGATGCAAAATGCACGATTTTGTTTGCACCGCTTCTGCCGAACATCTGTCTGGTATTTTTATTCTTTTTTACAAATCCGTCCCTGGGTTTAGGGCTGTCACCTTCCACCAGCACCGTCACTTTTTTGCCGACAAAGGCCTTGTTTTTCTTTTCTGTTATCTTCTCCTGGAAATCGAGAAGTGTGTTGAGCCTGTCCCGCTTGGTCTGTTCATCCAGCTGGTTTGAAAATTTGGCCGCCGGTGTAAATGACCTTGCTGAATAGGCAAACGCAAAGACCGCATCAAATTCTACCGTTTCAAGCAGATCCATGGTCTGCTGAAAATCAGAGATGGTTTCTCCGGGAAACCCGACAATAATATCCGTAGATAAAGCAATATCCGGGCAGGCCTGCCTCAGGGCTGAAATTCTTTTTAAATAGGTGTCACGGTCATATTTGCGGTTCATCCGCTTCAATATCTCGCTTGAACCGGACTGAACCGGCAGATGAAGATGGTTGCACACCTTGTCAATATCCTTCATGGCCCGGATCAGATCCATGGATAAATCCTTGGGATGGGATGTGGCAAACCGGATACGATCAATGCCGTCCACCCTGCTGACAAGGTAAAGCAAATCAGCAAAAGAAACCTGTCCATTATTACCGGCATAGGAATTAACATTCTGGCCCAGCAGGGTAATTTCACGCACCCCGGAACCGGCCAACCCCTCAATTTCTTCGACAATAGCATGTGGATTCCGGCTTCGTTCCTTTCCCCGGACATAAGGCACCACACAATAAGTGCAAAAATTTTCACACCCCTGCATAATGGTGACAAAGCGTGACACCTGAATTTTTACGGCCAATGCATCCTTGGGAAAGCCTTCAAAAATGTTTTCACTGGGGGCGGTATCCACAATGCGGGTTTCACCGGCAATCAGCGCTTTAACATGGGTTTCAAAACGACCAAAGGCCTGGGTGCCTAAAACCAGGTCAAGATGCGGCAGGCGTGCAAAGGCTTTTTCCTTTTCTTTTTGTGCCACACAGCCGGCCATGATGGTCAGCGGACGTTTTCCTTTTATCCTTGTGCCTGCAAAACGCCCCAGAAAACTATAGGCTTTTTCCTGGGCCTTATGGCGGATGGCGCAGGTATTACACAGAACCAGATCTGCCAGGTCCGGATCATGGGTTTGTTCATACCCGGCATTCTGCAAAAGGCCTGCCAGAATCTGGGAATCATATACATTCATCTGGCACCCAATGGTGTTTACATAGGCTTTGGGCTTATCTTGGCTCAAAATAAAAATCCTTTTTCAACGCTTGCGTGACCATATTTACCTCATCCTGCCGGTCCGGGGGCATGGTAAGCCGGATATGGCCGATTCCGGGCTCCAATGTTGTGACAACGGCGATACCTTCATAGGCTTCAAAAATAAAACGGATAAATCCGATTTTTGTTTTATCCACCATATATTCTTTGAAAACAGATTGCATAATATTTTAAAATTTAATCCTTTATGAACCGGATATAATATCACTAAAAAAACAGGTTATTCAAGAGTTTTGTATGAAAAAAATTGTCAGCCTTGAGGGCTTTATTGCCGCTTGGATTGACACATCATTATCCAAGAAGGTATAACCCGGCATTCCATGGAAATCAAACTTACATATACAACGCCTGACAAGGAAGCGACTCAAAGACTTCAAAAGGCCCTTGACTGCCATCCTGTTATTGCAGGACTGCTGGCGGACAAAGGGATCACAACAGTTGATGAAGCCAGGTTTTTTCTGAACCCGGATTATTCCAGACTGAGCAATCCCTTTGAATTAAAAGATATGGACAAGGCGGTAGCGCGGATTCATACGGCGGTACGCAACAAAGAAAAAATTCTTATTTTTGGTGATTTTGATGCGGACGGGGTCACGGCGACGGCCATGCTTTACCAGTTTCTCTCCCTGGTGGAAGCGGATCTGTCCTGGTATGTGCCCCACAGGACAAAGGAAGGGTACAGCCTTCAATTGCCCCACATAGAGATGGCCGTATCCATGGATGTGGATCTGATCATCACCGTGGACTGCGGTATCGGTTCCCATGACGCGGTTCAGGCGGCAGCCGAAGAAGACATTGACATCATCATCACCGACCACCATGAACCGGACACCACCATCCCCAAGGCCTTTGCCGTGATCAATCCAAAGCAGGCCGACTGCAGCGCGTGCCTTGAATACCTGGCCGGTGTCGGGGTGGCATTTTACCTGATTATGGGCTTGCGCAAAGTATTCAGAGACAATGGGATATGGGAACAATTTCCGGAACCCAAATTATCCGAATACCTGGATCTGTTCACCATCGGCACCATAGGTGATATGGTCCCCCTGGTGCAGGACAACCGGGTCCTTTGCGTGGCAGGGATGAAACGTATTCGCATGGGCCTTCGTCCGGCACTTGTCTCCATGGCCCATACATCACGGATTGACATGGATAAACTTGATTCCGACGACATTTCATTTAAAATCGTGCCAAGACTTAATGCTGCGGGCCGCCTATCACATGCAAGAATCTGTGTCTCCCACCTGACCTGCCCTGCCCCGGCCCAGACCGAGACCACCGCAATCCTTCTTGATGAACTGAACAGAAAACGCCAACTCATTGAAAAAGAGATTGTCGAGGATATTGAACGGCGTATTGCAAGTGATCCATCCATACTTAAAAACCGGCTTATTGTTTTGTGGGACAGCAAGTGGGAGGCGTCCGTGCTTGGCATTGCCGCATCAAGGCTTGCCCGAACGCATATCTGTCCGGTGGTGCTGCTGAACTCAAAAGACGACATTGCAAAAGGGTCATGCCGGAGCATTAACCAAATCAATATACACCAGCTATTGTCTGAAACCCGGGATCTGCTGGAAACCTTTGGGGGGCATGCCATGGCAGCCGGACTGTCAGTCAGAAAAGAAAACCTGATGCGTCTGAAACCGGCGCTGACAGAGATCCTGGCATCAGTTTGCACGGATAAAGATTTTAAACCCGTAAAAAAAATTGATGCCGTGATTAAAATTGCGGATATTACCCCGGAACTTATCCGCCAGATTGATCTGCTTCGCCCCTTTGGCACCGGCAATCCGGAACCGGTCTTTCTTATGGAAAATCTGTGGGTAACATCGTCCATCATCATTGGCGGCTGTCATCGAAAAATGACCCTTACGGATCAAAGCCGAGAACACCAGGTGGAAGCATTGCACTTCAACCTGGCTGACACGACCGGTTTGCCCGAATTTTTTCCAAAACTGATGGTAAAGCTCAGGTTGGACAGATTTAAACAGAATCGCGTTCAGGTTATTGTTCAGGATATATAGTTCAATCCATCCTTAAAATGCTGAAATATGTATGAAATTTCATAATGAAAAATCTGGGTATTGAATGGTGAGATTTAAAAAAACTGTTTTTCTCTCCACCCAATACCCACATATTTGATTGTTTGTTGTGTTCGCCGGAACATGGTCGTTATTTAAACATAAGTACCGTACCGGTATAGAAATAATTCCTGGTTAGTGTCTCTTGATAAAAATTCAATAAAGCTATATAAAAACAGAGTATTGAATAATAATCTATAACTTGTCTTAATAGGGATTTATTTTTTTACCCCTACTTACCTATTTTATTAAAAAAGGAGTTGAATCGGACTGATGAATGTTATTCTACACACCTGGTACGGTGGTTTAATCCTGATGATAATCTGTTCGTATATTATCGCAAAAGCCTGTGATGTTTTTGAATCGGCAACCGACTGTCTTGGAAGGAATATGAGCGAAGGGGTAAAAGGGGCCACGCTGAATGCAATCGGCTCTTCCATGCCGGAGCTGCTGACCACGGTTTTTTTTCTTGTTTTTGCGAAACAAGGAAATTTGGGGCGGGATTTTGCGGCGAGTGTCGGCGGAGACACCGGTTCTGCAATCTTCAATAGTATCGTTATTCCCATGCTCGTAATTTGGGTTGTTTTAGCCATGGGCATCACCGGCGTTAATGTATCCAAAAAAGCCATCTTAAGAGACGGTCTTTTCCTCATCGCTGCTGAAATCCTGGTTCTGGTCTTATTATCCAGCAGTTACATCACCCATTGGCATGGATGGTATTTTACCGGTTTCTATTTCATCTATTTAGCTTATACGCTGTTATCCATGAAAAGCGATAATAATGAAGCAGCGGAAGACAATGATGACTCTGACACCTGGTTTGAAAAATATAAATTTAGATCTAAAGAAGGCATCATCGGAAGAAGCTGGATATTATTAATATGTTCTACACTGGTTATTGCATCCGCATGTGCAGGACTCGTTGAAGGATGTAAAGGGATTTCAGAAGCACTGAAAATACATCCTTTGTTCATTGCATTGATTCTCGTTGCAGCGGCAAGTAGCGTTCCGGATACAATTATTTCCATTAAAGATGCTAAAAAAGGGAATTATGATGATGCGTTATCCAATGTATTGGGATCAAATATATTTGATATCACCATCAGCATGGGGCTGCCTCTTGCGCTTTATCTTTTATTTACGGGCCAGAAAATGGATTTTATTGAAGCGGGACCTGCTTTTATCGATATCCGGATCATGCTTCTGCTGGTTACCATTATAACAATCGGTATCTATTACTTCAGTGAAGAGATGCACAAGTCGCATGTTTATTTATTGGGAAGCCTTTATGCTGTTTTTATTCTTTATGCGATTGGTGCCGCAGATTATTTAAATGGCGGCGGGAATTCATTTTTGGCAAAGCTGTCCGGTGTCTTTATCGAATTCCTGCATCAACCCGGTGGTATCAGCGAATTTTTACACAATACGGCAAATGCTGTGACCGGTAGTTGGTGATAAATATTTCAGGGCTCGGAAGAATTCAACTACGATTATGGACTGAAAGTCCATAATCGTAAAATGAGGGAAATAATGACCCGTTTAAAGTTATTGACCATTGAGGATCTGATAAATGAGCTGGATATGGGTAAGGCCACGTTAAAGTTTATTTTACATCGATTCAGCCCGTGGCTTGCCACACAAGTCGTCAACGATGAAACATGTTATACCGAACAGGCGGTTACCATCCTTCTAAAAATCAAAAAATTTCTGGATGCAGGTATGCTGCCCGAACAGGTTGAGGCGTTCCTTGCACAGGACGCAGAACGGCTGAAAGCCCCGGTAAACGAGCAACATCCTGTGGGGAATCATGGCATAATCCCCGTGGATATCGCGTCGATATCTATGTTCAAGGATATGTTCCAGGTATATATGCAAAAACAGGACCGTATTGCGTTAGCCCAGGAAGCACTTGCCCGGGTGGAAGAAAAAAAAGCCGATGCAATGGAAAAACGGGCGGCAGCGGAAGAGAAAAAAGCCGATGCAATGACAAACATCGCCCTGGCATTGCAGGAGATGAACCAGCGGCACGGCGCTGCGCCCCAGGCCATGGAAATTGCCGGACGTGCCGTGGAAACCATGGCGCTGGAAGAATCACCAGAAATCGACCAAAGCACGTTGGATACCAGCTTTGATGAAAATGAACATCTGTTTGAAGATCGTGTGCCCATGGACGATCAATTCAAGGATCAGGACCACGAGGATATTGGCGACATCGGCTCTTCCAATATGGATGATCTCTCTTTGCTGGTCAATGAAACAGCCCTGAACCCTGACGATCTTGATGATTTATCCTCATTGATTGGCTCTGTATCAGATCCGGACAGCGACCTTAAAAACCTTCCGGAAGAGACGCAGTCCGCCGCACCTGAGACAAACAATCAACCAAGTGATATGGATGATTTGTCAAAGCTGATTGATTCTGATGTTTCTTCGTCCAATTCCCCTGAAAATGACAATGAAGACGATCTGGATGATCTGTTCAGCGTTGTGGATATGGACACCGATGTTCCAGAAGATCTTAATGAAGATCTGGATAACCTGTCTGCGCTGATAAATGAAGACAACAGCCAGGCCACAGCCGACACAAGGTCTGATGATAATGAAGACAGCTTTGAGGCTCCCACGGATAACCTTACGGAAACGCCCTCGATAAAACCGGATATTTCGCCGGATCAGGACATGAAAAAATACAAAGCTGCCGTCATGGAAATCATTATTAAATTAAAGGAACAAGGTCTTACAGCTCAGCAGACAACAGACCGGCTTAACCGCGACGATGTGGCCACCCTGTCCGGGAAACCTACCTGGGGATTAAAAGCCATAGAAAAAATTTACGGTTTTATTGATTCTGCAAAATAACAGCCATAGGCTGACCTGGTCTACCAACACCCGAGGCTGAGCCAAAAACAAAACATAAAATCAATTTCACAACTTATTAAGACTCCTATTTTGCCCCTGCAGCATCGGCAAAACGCGTGTCCACAAATTCATTCAAATCAATAAGGGAGGTCAGAATATTCATTTTATCCATCATGTATTTCTGGATTATATCAAGATCTTCTTTTTGGGGGTAAAGTTCGCCTGTCAGAATCCGGTCAGGGGGATCTGTAAGCACTCGCCTGATAATATCCTTGTCCTGGGAAAAAAACTCAGCACCAATAATTGAAGCCGGCTCAGGCTGGGCATCAATAGCAAGCCCGGACCGAACAAAACTTGTGCAAATTTCCTGAATGGCTTCGGGATGTTTTTCAATAATCTCGGTACGCATAACAAAAACACAACAGGGATGCTTGGCCCACAAATTTTTTGACAGTTCAAATTCTTCGCCATGCCCGGCGGCAATAACCTGGGAACCAAATGGTTCAGCGACAATAAATCCGCCGATTTCGCCTTCTTCATCATACTCAAGGGCTTCGGGCATCTGGAAGGGTGCAACCACCTCAAGGGTAACATCAATTCCTTTTTCCGTGGCACGCCCGGGTTTCAACCCTTTCTCGGATAACAGCTTATGGAACAGCATATTGTGGATGGAGAGTTGATATGGAATCAATACGGTCTTGCCCGCAAAATCTTCAACGGAATTGATGTTGGCTCTTTTATTTTTAACCAGAACACTGCCGGATTTATGGGCTAACAATAAGAGTTTGAGATCAACACCGGATTTAAAAAGATCCATGGCGGTTGGTGCCAAAACCAGCGCACCGTCCAAGGATTTCACAGAAAGCGCATCAGCAACTTCATTCCACCCGTTTTTAACCACAGGTTCCAGTGTGCAATGTTCAAAGGTTTCCATACCTTGTTGTAGTTTTCGATCTGTTACACCGAGAATGAAATGATCAGTGATTTTAAGATATCCGATCTTGATTGCGGGTTTTTCCGCCATTTCAGGCACCTCCGGGGATGATAAGTGTATAATAAATAATACTGAATCGCATTACCGATTATGCGTAAGTTTAATTTAAAGTCAATAAAAACCTGAGTGCCCGGTTAATTCAGCCTCTTTTTTTGCTCGAATAATCAGACCTGCGAAAATCAAATCCTGGGGAGACGTAAGTTTAATATTAAACAATCCGCCTTCCACCATCGCCACCGGTATTTTCGCATGTTCGCATACTGAAGCTTCGTCCGTACCCAGAAAGCCGGTTTTCCGGGCATGGGAAGCCGCCTTGATCATCAGATCCAGGCGAAAGACCTGGGGCGTCTGGGCCCGGAACAATCCATCCCGGTCAAGGGTGCAAATTATCTTGCCGTTTTTATCAGCCCTTTTTACGGTATCAGCGATACCAAGCACCGGGATGCAGGCACCCTCTTGCAATGCACCGTCAAGGCACCGATCAAGCAGATTGTCACCCACAAAAGGCCGGACTCCGTCATGAATCAGTACAAACGTTGTTTCTGGCTGGGTACAAATTTTCAACGCTTGATCAAGTCCGTTTCCCACGGAATCCTGACGGGTAACACCGCCTTTAATAATGTGCAACGGTGTGGAAAATGAAACTCGGTGCAAAAGGTCGTTGCGGGTAAAATTCAGATCCTGTTCAGGCACCACCAGAATAATTTCATCCACCCGACAGTATCTGTCAAAGGCGGCAAGCGTGCGAACGATCACCGGAATACCTTCCAGATCAATGAATTGTTTTTTTACAGTGGACTGCATGCGCAACCCTTTTCCGCCCGCCACAATAACGGCAATATTTTTAAACCTCTCTTTGTTTTCGACGTCAGACATGAATTCTAAATCAAATAACTCAATTCAATGGGCAAGGGAATCCCCTTGCCCATATGGTCTTCACCATAATTGACCCCGGAAAGGATTTTCAAATCATTCAACGCCCTGGAATCTCCCGTAAAAACGACCGTTTCAATCTCCTCTTTTTTAATTTTCCCCCCGGCCCACTGAATATCAAGGACCGAGGAAGCATCAAACTGGTCTTTTCCCACATGAAGCTTGACTTCTCCGCCGTAATGCTGAACGATTTTTGCCACCAAAAGGCTTGGCCGGCTGTGAAAGCCCCTGTCTTTGGGAATACCCACTTCAATTGTTTCGGATTCCATATTTTTGTTTAGAACCTTTGTGGCCACAGCCTTGCCCGAGGATAAAAAACGGCCTGCATAATATAGACAGTAATTTACGGCACGATCTAAAACATTATCCGGATCAATGAGATCCGAAAGGGACAGACTGATATTTTTATAAACATGCTTAAAGCCGGTATCATACAAATGACGTTCATAAAAATGAAGCAAGCGCCCTAAAACCTGCAGAATATGAAATACAATGGAAAAATGACTGCGCAACTGACTTAAAAGTTCAGCATCAGGGGACTGTAACGTGGTAACGACATAAGAATCAAATGAAGACTGAATATTATGCACCCGCATCTCATAACTTCTGATGGTCACCTCGTTGATAACATCAGGGACAAGCTTGTAAATGGCCTCAAGATCATAACGTTCGTAAAAGGTAAACTCTTCAAAATCCCGGATCAATTCAAGAAACTGACTGGCAATTCGTGTCAGATTCTTTTTCTGACTGCTTTGGGGCATGGCGTCGTCAATATTATGTTCCAGTTGGCCGGCTGTGGCAATGCCGGGGAAATAGTCCAGGTCATAGCCGGATTCCGGAATGGTGATACCTAAACGTTTTGCCTCCCTCAGGGCAACGGGTGCGGCCTGATGAATGGCATTCTGGAGAAATTGAAGCATATCCAGGGCTTCCTGTTTAAACGCACTGTGGTTCTGATCCCCGAAATTATAAAAATCGAACCGATCCAGGGTGTGACGCTGGGAATAACAGGCAAGGGAGAGGTGCCGAACAGATGCTGATATTGCACGGTAAAACACCCAATCCTTGTTTTTTTTTGCACCATGAAAGTCAAGAAAATCTTCCATGATATGGGAGGTGATGATCAGTTTTGAGCAAAGCTTCTTGGTAAAAAGATAACTGTCGTCATTCAATCCAATAAGAAACAGAATGCACTGAAGATACTCATATGAAAAAATATTTGCTTTTTCTTTAAAAGATATGTCACACGTGTCATTCATAGATAGATATTGTCTTCGTTCAAACATTATTTAATAAAATTTCGGTCTGACCGGCCCGTAAGCCGAATTCTGTTATTTTTTTGCAGTTACCCGCAAAAAAATCAACGGTCATTCATCTAGGATGCATGTTGCCATACACCTCAAGCAACCTACCCGGAGACTTGGACGGGCAGCCCTCAAGCGTCTCTCTATTTGGTCTTGCACCGGACGGGGTTTACCAAGCTTTCCCGGTCACCCGGAAAACTGGTGCGCTCTTACCGCACCGTTTCACCCTTACCCGGCAACTCATTTAAATGAGTCGCCGGGCGGTCTACTCTCTGTTGCACTTTCCTTCACGTCACCGTGACTCCACGTTATGGAGCGTCCTGCCCTGCGGTGTTCGGACTTTCCTCCCGGCGTTAATTTGCCCGGCGACCGTTTGTTCCGGTCAGACCGAAATTAAAAAAAATTGTTCGTTAACCCAAAAATCTCAGCCGTTCTCATAATAAAGAATTCGGCTGCACTGGGGACAGAATATTAACTTACTTCCGCGCTGAACTTCAATATACAGCTGGGGCGGAATATTCATAAAACACCCTAAACATACCTGATCCTGGGCCTGGGCAACAGCAGATCCCTGATTCATTTTGGAAATACGTTTGAATTGATCTAAAAGTTTAGGATCCAGACTTGCACCGATCTCTTTCTGACTTTCAAGATATTCCTCAAGACGCTTTCGGTCCTTAGTGGTTTGTTCTTCAATCTGATTCTGTTCCGCCTTGACCTGCTCTTCAAGCTGCTGATATTCTTTTGTACTTTCATCCACAATCGCCTGGGAGTTTTCCCGCTCTTCCATGATCTGTAACAGTTCTGTCTCTAAGGCATCTTTTCTTTTTTTGTTATCATCCACCTCCCTGAGCAACACCTGATACTCTTTATTGGTCGTTACATTGCGAAGGGTTTCGTTGCTTTTAATAATACGTGCATCAACAATTTTAATTTCATTTTCACTGTCAAGGCAGTTTTTATTAAGCTTTTCAAGTTCTTCTGTATTTTCCTCAAGTGCTGCCGCAAACTGTTTAAGCCTGGATGCCAGCTTGATTTTCTTTTTTTCAACCTCGTACAATACCTCCTTAAGACGGACTATTTCGGTTTCAGCCTCTTGAAGTCTTACAAGGGTGGATATATCTGGTTTTGACATAAGGTGTTACATCCTCATATGGTTAAAAATGGATCTTGTTCCTGATCATATGTATGAATTACAATTTCATATTTTTCGGCCTCAAATATCCGACCAAGGCGTTTTTTCAAAAGCTCAACAGCAATGGATTCGGAACCAAAGTGGCCGACATCGACAGCGGATTTAGCATGGCCTTCTATATCCCGTGCCTCGTGGTATTTTA
Source organism: Desulfobacter latus (assembly GCF_013389365.1). Classification (GTDB taxonomy): domain Bacteria; phylum Desulfobacterota; class Desulfobacteria; order Desulfobacterales; family Desulfobacteraceae; genus Desulfobacter; species Desulfobacter latus. The sequence continues at coordinate 49,942 of NZ_JACADJ010000018.1, read as the reverse complement.
AATCTCCTGTGATATATACATCCATTCCTGATGCTAAAAATTGAGTTGTCAAAGAGCCGCCTGACCCCGAACACAGCGCTGTTGTTGATACCATGTTCCCGGGATTTCCAATAATTCTTACCCGGGGAACTCCCAATTTTTCTTTAATCCGGCAAGCCAGTTGTTCAAGTGTCATGGCCCCGTCAAGCCGCCCGATACGCCCAATCCCCAGCATCTGATCGACAGATTCATTTTGCATTGCATCGGCAATAAAAACATTGGTGCAAACGATTCCCAATTTTTGGGCCAGATAATCGTTCAAACCGTCCCGGGCTTTATCCAGATTTGTATGGGCGCTTACGACGGCAATCCGGGATCCGGCACTGATCAGAATCGCTGCGCCGGGCATCTTGCTGAAATCAATTTTCTTTTCAGGTGACATGATCAGAGGATGATGGGTAATCAGCATGTCACACCCCAACGTTTCCGCTTCAGCAAGTGCTTTGTCCGTCACATCCAGGGCAATTAGAATTTTAGACACCGGCCACCCGGGATCACCGGCCTGAAGCCCTGAATTATCCCAGGATTCAGCCAGGGAAAAAGGCGCAATTTGATTTATAATATCAATAACCTGTTTTACTGTGGGCATATTTTTAATTATATATTATACGTCTCAAAATAAAAAAGCGTGGAGTACACTCCACGCTTTAGATTCAGTTTATTTTCGTAGTGCTTTACAGGCATATCCATGTATGACCTGGTCATTCATCCCCTCTTTTCAGCATATCAATCGGCTTCCCCTCCTGTTTAAGACCTCATAAATGAATAAGTTCTTTGGTGGGCCCACCTGGATTCGAACCAGGGACCGACCGGTTATGAGCCGGTGGCTCTGCCAAACTGAGCTATAGGCCCGAAAAGCCGCTTTGATACTGCGTTACAAGCAAATTTGAGATATATATAGTAACACCTGTTTACTGTCAAGTGTTAATTGTGTTTAGGATATTTGCCATAAGCACTTTTTACGTCTAAAGCGTCTGTATGTTGTGACTAAATGTTACAAAGATAGCGTTTGGTCATAACATCAGCCACAGCGTAGGTTGGGTAGAACGAAGTGAAACCCAACAACTTATCGGCGTTGGGTTTCGTTCCTCAACCCAACCTACCGGAAATTCGTATGCCCTAAACTATCCATGCCGTTCCTCAAGCATCTCCTGGATTGCAACCTCGTCAAGCAATTCAGACCTCAGTGAATTAATCGTCTGTGCCATCTCCACAGGAATGGCATAATCCATACCATCATCTTCAGAATGCAGATCAAAATCCATCTGCTCCATCGCCGATGAAAGCTGCAGTTCAGCCTGTCCCAGCGTTTCCTTGCTTACATTCAGCTCGGTAATGGCCTTGGTCATACTTTTCACGGAAACACCGGCGCGAAGTTCCCTGTTCAAGGATTGAATGCCCTCAAGTATGCCGGTCATGGCATTGCTCATCTGGCCGCGCATGGACAAATCTTCCATGCGCAAAAGAAAGGCATCCCATTTTTTTGCCTGCTGCTCATACTGCAGACGCTGCATCAAGTATTGATCGCACTGGGCCTGCCGGTCAAGTGCCAATGCACGTTTTGCCAGTTCTGTGTACTTACCTGCCATCTTCCTGCATTCTGCAACAAAGCCGGCCACCTTTTTCTGGGCCATGCGGATAGCCACCTCCCGCTTGGCCCGCTTAACCTCTTTGGATTCAAACAACCCCATTGCCTTCCTCCCTGTCAGCCGCGATACCGGGCATAAAAGTCATTGTTTTTCTTTGTGGTTTCCGGATCTATCTTTATTTTTTCAATCTCTTCTAAAAAATCACGCTCCAGAAGTGCGCTGACCTTCAGGGTATATTTCTCCACGGCCTGTTTCCCTTGGCGGATCAAATCCTTTATGGCCGTATTATTACGCGCCACCATCCTGGCCATGGCCCCCCGGAAAATCCCCTGCAGGTCCCGGCCGCTGAATCCTTTTGTTTCAGACGAAAGGTTTTCCACATCAAACCCTGCTGTCATGCCGCTTTTGGTGATGATTTTTTTTAATATATCGGTACGGGCCTGCTCCCCGGGCAACGGGATATAAAACTGCTTTTGAAACCGGCTGCGAATGGCCTGGTCTAATGTATCCGGCCTGTTGGTGGCGGCAATGGTCAACACCCCCTTGTCCTCGCCCTTTTCCGCTAATCCGTCCAGTTCCGATAGAATTGTGCTTAAAATTCTTTGTTCAGCCCCGGACGTATCCCCTTCCCGTGCCCGGCAAAGCGAGTCAAACTCATCAATGAAAATAATGGATAACCCGGTATCCGCGGCAGAGCGGGCCTCATCATACAGGGCATTGACAAGCTTGGAAGACTCGCCAAAATACTTGGACGTCAGATCCGAGGCTTTTACATTGAAAAAAACAGCGTCAAGCTGGTTGCTGATGGCAGCGGCGATCATGGTTTTTCCTGTGCCCGGCGGACCATACAGCATAATATTGCGAAAGGAATCAATCACAACCCCTTCGGGTTTTTGGGCAAGAAATATGCCGAAAAAACTCTCCAGCTCGTCCCTGACCTCATCAAGCCCGCCGATATCATCCCAGTGGATTCCGGAAGAAAACTTTAAACCCCGCACCTCTTTGCGATAGGGATTGTTATCATGGTTTTCTTCCCCGGCCGGTGTTGTCCGGCCGGTTTGGGGTTGCACCGTACTCTGGTCCGAGGCTTTTGTGGCCAAAGATCTTGCGTTTTGGGCATATTCACGGGCTTTGGCCAACCTGCGTGTTTTCGAATTGTCCGACAGCGCATCAATGGCAAATACCTGCATCATTTCAGCCGCTTCCTGCCAGGTTTGAGCTGCTTTTTCCCGGTTGCCCTGTTGCTCTGAAAGGGTTGCCAGGGCCACCTTTTTCCCGATACTGTCACCAAGATAAGTCATGGATTATCCTCCTGTTCAGACCATATCCAGGATCTGTTTTGCTTTTTCCTCGTCGCTCAGGTCGGATTTATCAAGAACGGTGTCCTGAACCTCGCCCACAATTTCCAGAAGATCCCTGTCCACATTTTTATCTACATTTGCGATAAATCCATCCATGATATCTTTAATCTCTTCTGCATTCATGTCCTGGATATTGGTTTGTTTCTTTAAATAATCGAGAATCTCGGCAAGTTTGGAGGGAGAAAGGGCTTCCATTTGTTTTAATATGGTCTTATCCATTCTGCTGCCCAATAACCCTTCCAGCTCAATACAAATTTCAAGTGCGTTGAGCTGCATGCCCCGGGTAAAAAACGCATTATGGCGCGCAGCCATCAAAGCTTTTCTCTGCTGCAGCTTACTGATCAGCATGGGGGCCTTGAATTTTGATGTTTTCACAAGCTCAAGGGCAATATCTTTCATTTCTCTTTCACCCAGGGTGATTTTCTGCTCCAGATTTCTCTGCCCAAGCTTCATTTCCCGTAACGCTTTTTGTTTTTCATCCCCAGTCAAGTCAAAATACTCTTTTTTCTTCATTCCCAATTGTTTTGCCATGTTTGAATACCAGCTCATTTTGTCTCCTTGATCAAGTTAAACATCAAGATCCAGTGATTTTTCCAGATCGTCTAATTCGTCATTACCTTGTATGTTTATGCCGTCCAATTCCCTTTCCAGATCATCCAGGGCGCTGTCATCCTGATATATGTTGGTGGCCCAGGAATCCATTGAACTAAAGGTCTTCATGCCCCAATCCTCAATGGATTTTTCGCATTTTTCCCGAATCGCTTCGGTTTGTTCCATATCCAGCCCCAGATCCCCCACAGCCTTTGATTTTTCTATTTCAAGCAACAAGGTTGCATTGACATCAATATTTTTTTCCCGGATGGTGCGCACATCATTAAAACCGCTGATCTCCTTGCGCAGACGACTGATTTTTTCAAGGCAGATTTTTCTGCGCGTGGATTTAGGGATTGTGTTTCCATAAGCTTTTAACTGCTTTTCTTCCTGGTCGAACAACAGGTCAAGCTTTTCTTCTATCTTGCGCAGCTCAAGCTTGTTCATATCCCTGTAGCGTTTACGTTCATCAAGCCAAAGTTCCAGATCTTCCTGGGTTTCCATACGCACATCTTTGACCCCTGAGTTTCCCAATATCTTTTTAACGGTTGAAATAAGTCCCTGTCCCATGTTTTCTTTTCCTCCCGGTTTATGGTGTGTTAAATCTTTAGACGAAAGCAATGCTGATTTTCTTTTACCTGGCTGTCATATTTTATCTTTATAGTACAATAACCGTTCTCGTCCACGTGAACGTCCACGTCCACGTTAACGTTAACGTTAACGTTCACGTTCACGTTCACGTGAACGTCCACGAGCACGAGCACAATATTTCCCGAAGACAAGTACAAATAAAAGTATTAACGAATTGAATCTTCAACCCATTGATTTGCGTTCTCAAGACGCAGCGCAATCACCCGCCCCTCTTTTTCAATATATTTCATATCACCCCGGAATCTGTCCGCACTGATACGATCCAGCAGATCCCGGGAATAGCAGTCGGATTCCCGGTTTACATTAATAAGCACGTCCGTATCCGGATTTTGGTTATACGCCTCAAAAAATTGTGCTTTCAGTTTTTTCCAGCAAAAGGCATCCTTATCATTGACCTTGATGGCAATCCCTTTGTCTTTTGTAATCTCAAGATGCGTGTCAAGCAAGCATATCTGCGCCAGTAACGGCAGCAAGATCTTTTGGGGGACCCCGAGAATCTGCATCAACTGTTCCGGCGGCAGCACAGTTTCAGGATCATTGTCACATTTATGCCGCAAGAGCTGATGATAATAATATTGCACCCTTTTTTCAAAAGCATCGGCAGATAACGCGCACCATACCGGCCAGGATATATCTGCACCAGACGCGCTGAACATCAGTTCCCCGGCCGTGTTGTCCGAAGGCCGGCAAAACACAAGGGATTTCATTTGCTTTACGGAGACGGCATCAAGAATTGAGGCCGGCCACGGATCAGGAGAAAACACAAGAAACGCACAGGGCGTATCCTTTGCCTGCATGGCAAGGCGCTGCAAATGCCGGTTCACGGTTTTCACATCCAGGACCACATCATTTGCGCCCATCTTTTCAAGCACCCGGGTGGCGGCAAAACTTTTAAAAATCACCCGGAGAACATTCTTTTTGCCGAACCATCCTTTTTTGACTAAATCAAAGCATTGCTCGGAATTGACCGGCATAAGCGTTTTTAAATCACTGTCAGCACCTTGCACACAAAGCGCTTCCTCCACCATAAAACGCTGGCTGTCTGCGCCGGCCTCTTCAGGGATTACTTTTTTAACATTCACAAGGTCTTTGGCAAGGGGTGAGGCCATGGCAAAAAGACTTGCCCTGGCCCCTTCTAAAAACTGTTTTTCCATCCCGGCTGCATGTCGGATAAAATCTTTGCCTGATCCGGCATCCTGTCCAAACTTTTTTTCAATCATTTTAGCTTCTGTATTTGTTTTCATTGGTGTCCCCTAAGTATGGACAATAACAGTTTCCATATTAACGCCCCCATTCCCATACGCACCGGCAAGCAGGGTCGCAGCCCTGTGATAGTCGCTTGCCTGTTCAGGCAGCGCGCCCCGGACCCGGTTGGTCATGCCCCTTATGGCGGTCTGATCCCGCAGCATGGCAACCCGGGCATCAGCCAGGTGATCAGTAATGTTCAGTTCCTGTTCACTGGCCACCACCATGATACGCTCCACACCCGGATCTTCATCAAGTATCCAGAACGGACAGGACGGATAATCCCTGTTCACCCCGGGCCAGATGGTCGGCACACCTGCCTGCTGGCGGTTTGTACGCATAATACCCATAAAATCCGCCAGATCCGGCAAAAGACACTGCCATGTGCCGGTGGAGCCCTTGAGCAGGATATACACCCAGGCATCTTTACTGGTTGTAACCTGGACATCCACCATGGAACCCGACGGCAGGCTGGGGCAAACACCAATATCGGGAATAAGAATACCCTGGACGTCATGGGCCCGCCACACCGCCGATAAAACAAGCATATCCCTGGTCTCCGGGTCAGGGGTCAAGTTCGCTGCCTTTCGTTCCGCCAATTGTTCTGTAACGATATGAAGATTACGTTCCAGAAGATCAATTTTTTCCTCATAGGCTCCGGCCTTAAAAAATTCTTTTTCCAGGTGTCCAAGCTTGAGCTGTTCCGCTTCAGCCTCCGCCTCCGCCTTTTGGGCCTTTGCCTGCTCGCATCGAATTTTCTGTTTTTCGATCTGTCTTGCAACTTCAGCCCGGGACCGGATGTTTTCCAGCTCTTTTTCATGATTCAGTGCTGCCAGATCCCGGACATGTTCACGCCGCTTTTTTTCCAGGGCAGCCTCAAACTCCGCCTGTTCCCGGGCGGAACGGATCTCATGATCAAGTTCTCTTTTCTTTTGTTCCTCTTTTGCTTTGACCTTGGTATGAAAATAATCATCCAGGGCCGGGACACCTAGGGAAGTGACTTTGATCTGCCCTGCAACATAGATTCCGGCAATATCCTTTAAGCTGTTTTTAAGAACACTATCCTGAAATAACTGTATGATCTTGGCCTGAATCTGATCCTGTCCCTGTCCGGGCTTGTATTCAAAATTGGCGGCAAGCTGCGCCAAAGGCCCTGTGATGGTGGCCTCAAGCGCTGATCCAATGATCTGTCCAAACAACGCCTGGGATAAATCTCCGGATAATGCGGATGCCATTGGGTGGGCTTGATCTTGCTTTGGGGTAACAAGCCCCAGGACAAGCTGTAAGCTCATGTTTCCCATATGCCCCCCTGAAAAAGGGATATTGCTGCACTGTACCTGCACAGAAAAGGTGCGCAGAAAGGTAAAAACCAGTGATTTTCCAGAACATTCAATTGTCTGTTCAGCAGTTCCCAAAGGGAAACAGATACGGGTTTTACCATTGGTTTGAACGATGGCCAGTTCACCGGATGGAATAACAAAATGGCATTTTTTCCTGGTCACCCCGGTACGCTGGGGTTTTTGCGGTTTCAGGATATCCTTTATTGTTGCAATCAGATTCATGCCTTGGACCTCCTGGGCGGGAGCGCGGGCCGGACGTCCGGGCTCCCATGTTAAATTAGCGCCCTTTGGGCGGGCTGTTAGGTACTGGGTAGTGGGTGCTGGGTGCTGGGTACTGGGTACTGGAAATTCCTATACTCTTAAATTATTTTTTATCATCTTTGTTTTTGTTTTTCATTTTAATGTACCATTCCTCGTTTCCGTATAATTTATCAGAGCATTCAGGACACATGCCATGACTGAAAGAAACATCAGAATGTTTTTCAATATATTCTTCTAAAATATTCCAACATCCTTTGTCATCTCTAATTTTTTTGCATACAGAGCAAATAGGAAGAAGACCACTCAGCGTTTTTACATTTTTAAATGCCGTTTCTTCTTTAAACTCGGTAATATCCATAATGATGTTTATATACTTGGAGAGTTTCCCCCTGGCGTCGAGAATCGGGTCGACAAATACCTTAAACCATTTCTTATTAATTTGAATTTCAATAGATTCTTGTTGCAAACTATGACCGGCCTTTATAACAGGGCATTTTTCAACTAGAACAGGGCACTTTTCAATCGGTTTTTCAGTACCGTACGCAATTTCCCAGCATTTTTTTCCGATTATTTCAGAATCAGGTTGATTGAATAAAACCCGGCAAGCACTGTTTGCCTTCAAGATATGGTGATTTTTATCAACAATCCAAACAACAGACGTCATGGCGTTGAAAGCAGAGTGAAGTTCCTCTTCTGAATTTAGTCCTTGACTTTTAGCCTCAGAAACACATATTGTACTAAATTTTTCAAACAATGATTTCATCAAAATATTTTATCTCCCGAAAATCTCTATAATTTATGTTTTCCTCCTGGTCTATGGTGTTAAATTTTTAGACGAGATCAATGCCGATTTTCTTTTACCCGGCTATCATTTTTTATCTATCCATGAGAATTACGTTCACGAGTACGAGCACGGATTAGGAATGAGTCCGAAATAACCAAGCCCGTATAAATTTTCACCGCCGCCGGCCGATGCAAAAATCCGTAGTCCCGGGCTCCGCCTTCCGGGCCTATCGGCTTTCTGCACCGGCCGGCGGCCCGAACCGGACCGGTACTGCCTTACTTGACGGCCTGGAAGACAAGGCGAAAGCCAAGGTTGCCGTTGCGGTAGTCCGGCGTGTCCCTGCCGCGGTTAGCCGAGCGCACGTACCTGGCAGAACTGTCCCAGCCGCCACCGCGAACCACACGGTCAGCGCCTCGGGGAGAATCCATCCAAGCCGTACCGTCATCGGGTGCCCCATCGTAATTATTGTGCCAATCATCTTCACACCATTCCCACACATTCCCGCTCATATCATACAGGCCCAGACCGTTAGGGGCCTTTGTACCGACTTCATGGGTTGAGTTATTACTATTATCATCATACCAGGCCAGGGCATCCACATCATCTCCCCCGGCATACTTCTCTTTTTTCCCGCCGCTGCGGGCCGCGTACTCCCATTCCGCCTCTGTGGGAAGGCGATATGTCTGGTCCGATAGTTTATTCAGCGCCGGTATAAATTGCTCTACAATCATATTCCAGCTTACATTCTCCACCGGATACCGGTCTCCTTTCTTAAAATCTGACGGATTAGGATCAAAGCCGATAATTTTACTCCAGAATCCTGGAGACTTTTTATCCATCACCTTAACCCACTCCCCTTGGGTGACTTGATACTTACCCATATAAAACCCGCCCACCTTTACCTTGTGTACGGGTTGTTCATTTTCTTTCCCATCGCCAAAGGTATCACCCATATCAAAGGTCCCCCCAGGCACCCATACAAACGCCATACCGGTTTTGGGATCTTTCCACGCTTTACCTAACAATCCTTCCCGGGCAAGGCGTTCCGCCTCACGCTGTTTTTGTTCTTTTTCCTGCTGCCGCTGTTTCTGTCTCTCTTTTTCTATTCTAAGCGCTTCTTTTTCTTTCTCCTGTGCCCGCCGGATACCGTCCTGCTCTATTTTCTTTTTTTGATGCGCCGCCTGGCACTGCTCGCAAACATAGGTATTGGCATCCTGATGAGTTAAACACAAATAATCCTTGCCGCAGGAAAGGCACTTAAAGGTATTGATTTCTTCATTACGCCTGCCGCACAGGGGACAAAGCACATAACATGGCGATAAAATATCCGGTTCATCAGGTTGCTTATCTGCCTTTGGCGCGCATGTACGCAAAAGCCCGTGCTCTAATTCTTCGGCTTCATAGCTCACCTGTCCTTCTCCACAGCCATAGATAATATCCACATAACTGTCACCCATCAGGACCGCTTCTATATCCCGGCTTGCATAAAACCCGGGGGTGGACCTGCGCTTGTTATCATAAACCCGGTTTTCATTGCGGCAGGCATCAAGCAAGATAAGGATTTTACTGAAGCCCAGATCATATTGCAGTATCCTGGATAATACGCTGAAATCCAGCGCACGGCGGCCATTTGCATTTGATCCGCTGGGAAACAGGTTATACTGTCCCCGGTGTTCTCCGCCGTGACCGGCATAAAACAACACAAACAGGTCTCCTCCCCGGTAATTGTCAAGGGCGTCTTCTATGCCTGCCCGGGTGGCGGCTTTACCCAGCAAAGTATCAACCTCAAACCCGTAACGGCTGCTGAAAATTTTGGAGATATGATCTGCATCTTTTTCCGCAAATTTAAGGGAACCCAGACCGGAATCTTTTTCGTATTCATTTACCCCTATGAATAAACCCTGTTGTTTCATTGTCCTTCCTTTTAAAAATATTGCCGCAATCTTCACCGCCCTTGCGTGTTGGTATCCGTGCTCGTTAACGTGAACGTACTCGTGAACGAAAGCCCATTCGTTAACGCAGTTGCCATAATTGTATAACCATTGAAACTGTTTTCATGATCTCACATTTATGGACTATTAATCCGTTTACGAGCACGAGTACGTTCACGAGCACGGGCGTTGGCTGAAAGCTATGATCCTGTGAAATTTTTCTTTGCGGAATCAGCAAATAGTCTTCCAGCACGCCTGATCTGGCCGCTAAAAGATTCATTGACAAGATAATCCTGTATGTTGTGTGTGCCGGGAAGTCTTCGATAACAGTACACAATTTCATCCGCTTGTAACTCATTGATAACAGATTCATTTTTTTGATAAACGAGATCTGACAAATTATAATAAAGTGCCAGTGGTTCCTTCCAAAAACACCCTGTTTCAAGATCGTCAGGAAGTTGATCGCCACCCAAAGCCCCGCCACCAAAACAACGATCAGATAAATGGATACCACAAGTCGCCAAAGCGATACCCCCCGAATACCCTATAAAATAGAAAGGCAGATCAGGGAGCAAGGGCATGACTTCACTTTCTATATGTTCAAACCATCGTTCAACTTCATCTCCGCTATTTTCAAATTTTATTATATTGATGTCCGGCGGCGATGAAATATAACAAAAAGAAAAATCCAGCTCTTGCTTGAGTTGAAAAAAATATTGATCAAAAATCGGTATTATGGTTTTGCTTCTTTCAACATATTTATCTCTATCAACACCAGAGCCCCCATAATACATTATTAAAAAGGGCGCATTTTCACTAGTGGCAAAATAGTCTAAATAAAAATCTCTATTCAGAATATTACTGGCAGCAATAATTTTTTCTTTTTTCATAGTCCATCTTTATGAAGTTAAATTGTGTTTGCCTTAAATTATAGTTAGGGGTTTTAGCTTTATTGTATGTTGCGGGCTTACCCAAATCCCAAACAATAGCTAATAGCTGCCCCTATAAATTTTCCCCGCCTCCAGCCAAAGCAGAAATCCAAGTCCCGCAAAGCGGATGCTGCGGAACTCGGATTTTTGCTTTGGCTGGAGACTAGCTTACTTGCCGGCCTGAAAGACAAGACGAAAGCCAAGATAGAAGCTGCGGTCGTCCAGCGTGCACATTTTGCGGTTAGCCGAGCGCACGTTCCTGGCGGAATCGCGCGAACAGCCACCGCGGATCACACGGCCAGCGCCTCTGGGTGAATCAAACCAGGCAGTACCATCGTTGGGTGCACCATCGTAATTGGCATGCCAGTCATCTTCACACCATTCGTACATATTCCCGCTCATATCATAGAGCCCGAGGCCGTTGGGTTTCATTTTACCCACCTTATTGGTATGGTCTTTACCATACCAAGCCAGAGCATTCACATCATCTCCTCCGGCATACTTCTCTTTTCTCCCGCAGCTGCGGGCTGCGTATTCCCACTCTGCCTCTGTGGGAAGGCGGTATGTGTAGTTCGATATTTTATTCAGCTCCGGTATAAATTGCTCTACTATCATTTCCCAGCTTACTCTCTCCACTGGATACCGGTCTACTCTCATAAATTTTGACTGATTACTACTCATCACTTTAACCCACTCCCCCTGGGTCACTTGATATTTGCCGATATAGAACCCGTCCACCTTTACCTCGTGTACGGGTTGTTCATGACTGAATCCATCTCCAAAGGTATCGCCCATATCAAAAGTACCGCCAGGCACCCACACAAACTCCATGCCGGTTTTGGGATCTTTCCACGCTTTACCAAATACCCCTTCCCGGGCAAGGCGTTCCGCCTCACGCCTCTTTTGTTCTCTTTCCTGTTGTACTCTAAGCGCTTCCTTCCTTTTCTCCTGTGCCTGCCGGACACGTTCCTGCTCTCTTTTCTTTTTTTGATAAGCCGCTTCGCACTGTTCGCAAAGGTATGTTTCGGCATCCTGGTGAACTAAACACAGATAATCCTTGCCGCAGGACGGGCACTTAAAGGTATTGATTTCTTCATTACGCCTGCCGCACAGGGGACAAAGCACATAACATGGCGATAAAATATCCGGTTCATCAGGTTGCTTATCTGCCTTTGGCGCGCATGTACGCAGCAAAATACGATCTTCATAACTTGCCCGGCATTGTACCGCAGATGGGTGCTGGTGCCATTTCTTATTATTCCGGACACACCATTCTCTTACACGGTCTGCTGCCTGGCCGCCGACATCAAGGGAGCGGTCAACTATAGTCATTTTCTTTTTAAAACTTCATTGTTATTTTTCATTTTGAGCAACTAATTTTTCACTTTCACAATATCATTCTTTCTGCTATAATTCCTTAAGTTCTTTGAAAAGATATAGGGTTATGCTTTACAGACCTGAAGCATGTAAAATCTTTTGGGCTATGTGCATAAAACAACCGCGAAAACCAAGCTTTGTGTTGTGCATCACAAAAAAGCAATAAGTAGTAAATACCGTAGGTTCTACGGAATTTTAAGCCTGTGGAGAGGAAATGAGACCTAAGCAGTTTGTTCGGGCACACTCTATGAAGCAGGAATTTCTCATCATTCATACTCGACGGGTAAGAATGAGTAAGAAGAAAGGAACAGTGCATCTGTTCAGGGCCGTTTGCCAGCACCTGGCTGAGTGCATAGGTAAAAAGCCCGTGGCCCAACTCCTCAGCTTCATAGCTTACCTGCCCTTCTCCACAGCCATAGATAATATCCACATAGCTTTCCCCCACCAGGGCCGCTTGTATGTCCCGGCTGGCATAAAATCCGGGGCTGGCTCTGCGCCTGTTATCGTAAACCCGGTTCTCGTTGCGGCAGGCATCAAGCAGGATAAGTATTTTTCTAAAACCAAAATTATATTGCAGTATATCGGACAACACTCGAAAATCGAGAGCACCGAGGCCGTTTGCGCTTGCCCCGCTGGGAAACAGCTTATACTGTCCGTGGCTTTCTCCGCCGTGGCCGGCATAAAACAGCACAAACAAGTCTCCTCCCTGGTAATTTACAAGAGCACCTTCTATGCCTCCCTGGGTGGCGGCTTTACCCAGTAAGGTATCAACCTCAAACCCGTAACGGCTGCTGAAAATTCTGGAGATATGGTCTGCATCTTTTTCCGCAAATTTAAGGGAACCCAGCCCGGAATCTTTTTCGTATTCATTTACGCCTATGAATAATCCTTGTTGTTTCATTCTTTTTCCTTATATTCATAAAGAAAGCAAAAATTGTTTAAGGTGAATATGCTCAATACCTTTGTATGTGCCGCCGGTAACCGGATCCATAGTCACCACTTTTTTAGGGTGATTATCCGGAATAGAAAGAAGATTGCCGAACTCACGATCCCGGACCTTGTCATCCGGAATCATGTATGCTGCCTGGATGTACAGGCGTTCTCCTTGCTTTTCACAGACAAAATCGGTTTCCTTTTTACCGATTTGTCCCACGGTTACATCGTATCCAGCTGTTTTCAAGTGGGTGAAAATTACGTTTTCAATAATTTTATTGATATCTGATGCGTTAAATCCAATCATCGCATGGCGAATGCCAAGATCTTCAAAATAGTATTTTTCTCCAATTTCAAAAATTTTCTTTCCGGCAATATCATACCGTCTTGCAGGAAGTACAAGCAGGGCACTGGAGAGATATGACAGGTAGTCAATGACCAGGTTGTGGGAGATTTTGACCTGCTGGGATTTCAGGTAGGTACTGATTTTACGCGCTGTGACCAGAGAACCGACGTTATCTGCAAGAAAACGGCATAACCGCTGCAGAAAGGCAACGTTTCTGATATCGTACCGGGCAACAATGTCTTTGAGGATAATGGCATCTGAGACGTTGCTTAGATAATCAAAAACAATTGAATCATCTAAAGGCAAATGTTTCAAGTAGGGAAGCCCGCCAAATTTCAGATAGGTTTGCAGGCTGTCCAATCCTTGCTCAAGCCTGTGGAAAGTTAAAAATTCACCATAAGTCAGCCCGTATACCTTTATTTCCACGTACCTGCCGGACAGATAGGTGGCCAGCTCTCCGGAAAGCAGTCTGGCATTACTGCCTGTGGCAAAAATATCTATGCCTCCACCCGCCTGGAGGCTGCGAAGGGCGGTTTCAAATTGATCAATATCCTGCACCTCATCAATGAAAAGTGCCAGACGTCTGTCCAAATCCCGCCGGGAGGCTATATATTCCAGGAGATCCCGGGCATGGCGGATATCAACGAATTCATGAAGTTCCTTGTTGATATAGAGCTGCTGGTCTTCCGGGTACAGGGCAGAGAGCCGGTCCATGAGCTGGAACAACAGATAGCTTTTGCCTACCCTGCGCTGGCCTACCAGGATTTTCATAATATCCTTTCGGACATAAGGCATTATTCGGTCTATGTATACCGGACGTTCGATGTATTCAGGAATATCCACGGCAATCCACCTTTTGTTTATTATAATCAATATAATTAAAATAAATATATTTTTTGTTTGATATAATCAACAAAAAAACTCACAGCGTTCTTGTCGACCGTAAAAGATGCGTTTTAAGTCGAAAGGGAACCCAGCCCGGAATCTTTTTCGTATTCATTTACACCTATGAATAATCCTTGTTGTTTCATTGTCCTTCCTTTTAAAAATATTGCCGCAATCTTCACCGCCCTTGCGTGGTGGTATCCGTCCTCGTGCTCGTTAACGTGAACGTACTCGTGAACGAAAACGTATTCGTTAACGCAGTTAACATAATTTTGTAACCATTGAGACTGCGTTCATGATCTAACATTATAAATTATTACTTCGTTTATATTTACGTGTACGAGTACGTTCACGTTCACGAGGACGAGTACGGATAAAACGGGGCTTTGAACCATGTAGGCATCTAAGCATATAAACAGCCCTTGCTGTTTCATCAGCCTTCCTTTTAAAAATATTTGCCGGAATCTTCACCACCCGCATCCACGAGTCAATTACCAACACCGGCAAATTGATCTGTTTTGCCTTTAACTTCCAACTTCATAAAGGCAGGATCATACCCTGGCCGGCAGGTTCCTTTGGACCAGGCGTACTGGAAGACAAGGCGAAAGCCAAGGTTGTTGTTGCGGTTGTCTGGCGTGTTCCTGTTGCGGTTAGCCGAGCGCACGTTCCTGGCAGAATTGTTCCAGCTGCCACCGCGAATCACACGGTCAGCGCCTTGTCTTTTTCGGGCAGACCCTTCTTCCGTGCACGTTCACGTTCACGTTAACGTTAACGTTAACGTGAACGTGAACGTACACGGAAGAATGATAGATCATAAAAATAGTCCCAATGCTCACAAAATTAAATCAACTGCTTTAACAAATACGTTTACGTTCACAAGGACGTTAACGTTCACGGGCACGGAAAGAACCACCTAACTAACAACTTGATGATCGCATATTGCACAATACTCTCCTTCTAAACCCCGCACTGTCAGCATGTTCCGTAAAGCTGACCAGTGAGGTTACATGCCTTGTAAGGGTATCTATATCCCATAAGCCCTCATGATATAATTGCTCATATTTTTTCAATTTCCGGCTGAACCTGTTTTTGCTTTTACCCAGCAGCCTTAAACCATCCGGGAAAACACGATAGCCCAGAAAAGGAATACCGGTTCTGCATTGGGCCAGCAAACGATTCTGGTGAAGTTTCAGATGCAGTTTTTCAGCAAGAAAATCCTGCACATCATCCCGAACAGCCCTCAGGGTTTCACGATCATGGCCGAAAATTAAAAAATCATCCATATAGCGCAGATACCCTTTGATGCGCTTTTTCTCTTTTATCCAATGATCAAAAATAGCGTATCGCTCAAACACAGGTTCAACAAGATTCATGATTGCATGGTGTAAAACCCGGTCTCGAAATGGCGGCGCACAAATATGCCTCTTTTTAGGCTCGTAAACATAAAAAAAACGGTATTCACCAAGATTAATCGTTTCACTTAACACCTCATCTCTGAGTTGCAACAAATTGTATTGTAAGTTTTCCCTGAACCGGATAACTTCCCTGCGCTGCTGTTTCCCCAGGCAGGCCCTGGAAAATGCCAGGCGCAGATTGTCAGGATCAGCGATTTTCACAATTAGATTGCCTGTGCGTTTCATCCCAATTTATCCGCCTTGTTGGTTTTTTCGTACTCGTACTCGTACTCGTACTCGTACTCGTTAACGAGCACGGAATGAAAGACCATTCGATTCCCAATGCGTTTCATTTGTCTTCCGTGGATACAATATCCAATATTTCACCCCATTTATCCGCTTTGTTTTTACCGACACCATCGAGATTTTCAAGTTCTTTTATGGTCTTGATCTGTTTTGTTACGATACCTGCCAGCTGTTCATTGGTAAAGACCAGATAAATCGGTACACCTTCGCGTTCAGCCAACTCCTTTCTTTTTACCCTCAGCCGGGAAAATATCTCAAAATCAGATTCAGATAGCACTTCTTTGTAATCAACGGCTTTTTTATTTTTCTTGTTTGCTGGTGCATTATCATCAAGATATTCAACAAACACTGACCAGAACGAATGTGGCCCAGTATTGACAAACTCCCGATGCAAAGCCAAGACTCTCACGGATCTAAGAAAGGCGTTGCATTCGGCAATTGCCGAATCGTTATTTGAAAGCGGTATGGTATAAACTTTAATTTGCATTGATCATGTCTCTGTTTTCACTGTTTATAAATGAGTCCGAAATAACTTAACTTAGGAGCGCAGGCGTCCCGCCTGCAATAAAGATGCAGGCGGGACGCCTGCGCTCCCGGGTATAACACCGTATAAATTTTCACCGCCGCCGGCCGATGCAAAAATCCGTAGTCCCGGGCTCCGCCTTCCGGGCCTATCGGCTTTCTGCACCGGCCGGCGGCCCGACCCGGACCGGTACTGCCTTACTTGACGGCCTGGAAGACAAGGCGAAAGCCAAGGTTGCTGCGGCGGCGGCCGGGCCCGGAGCGGCTAGCCGAGCGCACGCCCCTGGCAGAATGGTCCCAGCTGCCACCGCGAACCACACGGCCAGCGCCTCGGGGAGAATCCATCCAAGCCGTACCGTCATCGGGTGCCCCATCGTAATTATTGTACCAATCATCTTCACACCATTCCCACACATTCCCGCTCATATTATACAGGCCCAGACCGTTAGGGGCCTTTGTACCGACTTCATGGGTTGAGCCATTACTATTATCATCATACCAGGCCAGGGCATCCACATCATCTCCCCCGGCATATTTCTCTTTTTTCCCGCCGCTGCGGGCGGCGTATTCCCATTCCGCCTCTGTGGGAAGGCGGTAGGTCTGATCCGATATTTTATTCAACTCCGGTATAAACTGCTTTATGATCATATCCCAGCTTACATTCTCCACCGGATACCGGTCTCCTTTCTTAAAACCTGACGGATTGCTTTTCATCACCTTAACCCACTCCTCCTGGGTAACTTCATATTTCCCCATATAGAACCCGTCCACCGTTACCTTGTGTACGGGTTTTTCATCTTTGTATCCATCCCCAAAGGTATCACCCATATCAAAAGTCCCTCCAGGCACCCATACAAACGCCATACCCGTTTTGGGGTCTTTCCACGCTTTGCCGAATACCCCTTCCCGGACTAAGTGTTTTGCATCAGATCTCTTTTTTTTCTGTTTATTATCGACAACCTTATCAGTATATGTAGTGATCGGCGTTAACCGTATCTGCACCCGCAGATTATCACCGCGCTTCAAGGCTATGGTTTTCCTGCGGGTCTTATAACCAGGCGCTGAGACCTCAATGACATAATCTCCCGGAGCAAGGGGCATCCCGGCACGATAGGCTGGTTCTATAGATAAATTGCGTATTGTGGCATTTGTTGGAACAGGAACCACGGTAAGACTTGCCAGCTTCAGGTTGTCAGGCTGCACTATGGGTTCCGCAGGCGGCAGGCTTAGTCTGAGCTGTTCGCCCAGGGCATACAGGGCCGGCATTGCGAGTAATAAGATACAGATATAAACAACACTTGCCCAAAACCGCTTTGTATGCTTTTTGTATTTTTGCAACGTGATTCTCCTTGTTGGTAAAAAACGTGTCCGAAGTAATTAAGCCTGGGGGGCGCTGGCGGCATTGCTTTTTTTCTACTCATGGCCGTGACCGTACTCGTTAACGTTCACGTGAACGTTCACGTTAACGTTAACGAGTACGAGCACGAACTAAACAACCACCCATTTTAGCTGATGGTTGTTTAGTTCTTACATTTTTTCTTATAATGTGCTGCAAGCGTCCCATAGAAATCTTCGGAGATTTGGATTTTTTTTGTTTGATCCATAAAATAAATTAATGTAAGCAACGAATCCTCATTGCTTGAACAGATGGTTCCTTTGTCTATGGCATCAGAAAGACCTTGAGTAAACTTTTTTCCGGTTGACACCTGGTTTCCGTTTATATCAACAAAAATGCCATTGTCTCCAGGATCAGCGTAGTAAAAAACATCTTGTGCCGTGCCGGAATAATCAATATCCACCCCTTCCAGCCAAACCACCTTATTGCCGCAGGAATTGTTATACCATAGGGCCGCCCTTTCCCAGAAAGACGGGGAAAGGGCAATACCTCCTCTTAAATGTATGGTTTGGAGCAGGCTGAAAAGTTGATCCGGTTGAAATCCACAGATGTTTTCATCCTGTGTGGAAAGCATCGATACCAGTTTCTTGGCCATTTCATTCCCCGTGGCAAGTACGTCGCCGGAAGATGCATCTACAAAGAGTCCCCCGTTTTTTTCCTCCGGCAGATACCAGGATTGCGGGACTGACCGGCCGGCTGCCCGAATGTCCTTAAAATGGATATTATTTGGCCCGCAAACCCTGTTATAGCGGGTAAAGAATTGCGCCATATCACCTTTTTTGTGTTCAAGCGCGCCACTGGAAAGCTGCTTGTACAGATCAGCAAAATATATGGACGCATCTTCAGGGCAGGTCCCTGGCTCAAAAGTCATTGAAGCAAGGGTTGCAGGCTTCGAGGATACTGGTTCAGGCAGGGGAGCTTCATTAACAGGCGGCTGTTTATGTGCCGGCAAAGATTCAGATTGTTTCTGTCTGGATTTTGTTGGTTCCGGGAATGTCAGATAGCCTTGGAATTGGGTGATTCCCTGATAGCCCCCTGCAACAACAAGCAATACAACCACCGCAACCATGCCTGCCCTTATTTTTTTTGCCCAAGGTTTTCTTTTTTCCGCTTTTTCCACACAACGGGTACAGATCCGGGTATCTTTTCCCCTGCAGTCAAGGCAGATGTGGTCCGTGTTGCAGGCCGGGCACCGAAACGTGTCCCCCACTTCTTTATACCTTCCACAAATGGCACAGGGCACAAGGTCCTGTTCAGGCTTGACTTCATCCCGGGCCAGAATAATATCCTGGGCACTTTCCAGCTGTACGAAATCCGGTATCTGGACCACTGCTTTCCCCTTGCTCCAGAGCCCGACTTCCCGTTCAACATACCGGCACAGCTCCGTTGCTCTTAGCGCATTGCTTTTCCAGGCAGATTCCAGCAGGCCTTTTTTCAGGTAGTAGCTGAATACCCCATGCTTTTCCTTATGCCATTCATAGGCCCGTTGTCCGGCTTTGCACGCTTTGAGCAGGATGGTCACCTGGCCTTGGGCGTCCTGGCTGGTGCCGGCAAAATCAATGTCCCGGCTGAAAATGGATCCCATGATATTGCCTGCAACACCCCTGGCGCTGAGACCATCATTTTCCAGTTCCGGATAATTCCTGCAGCAATCAAAGAACAGAAGGCGTTGACGGCAGTCAATTCTCTGTAATTGTTTTTTCAAGTCATGGAGCGCATATTTCCCTATGGTCACTTCCGGGTCGGCTACCGCATCTCTCATCAGAAGATATCCCCGCTCCTCCCTGGCATCATCCTTGAGTTCCTGGCCGTGCCCGGTGAACAGGAAGAAAAAAATATCATCATGCCTGACCCGTTTCACCATATCATCAAGGCCGTTAAATAAATCAGAGACCGTTGGATTTTCCAATATTTCCGGAGGCTGAAACCCGCAGCGCTGCTCAAGGACAGCGCCCACTTTTTTAACATCACGCACAGCATACTTCAGTGATGCAATATCAGAAGAGTTATATTCCTCTACCCCGGCTAGAAATGCGTATTTTTTCATGATATTTTTACCTGATCACGCCATTTACAGTAATTTCCAATGCTTTTCATTCTTGCCCGTTCCGTACTCGTGCCCGTACTCGTTAACGTGAACGTGAACGTAAACGAAATAAGGCCTTGGTCATATTTTAGGCCATACGAGTTTCCGGTAGGTTGGGTTGAGGAACGAAACCCAACACCGATAAGTTGTTGGGTTTCACTTCGTTCAACCCAACCTACGTTGTGGCCGATCTTATGACCAAGCTCCCAAATAATAATTCTTAACTACGTTCACGAGCACGAGTACGAGTACGGAATAAAGATTACCGGATATTAAAATAATCTTTACCAAATTTATTATAATGGTGGGCAACGCTGCGCTTTTGCCCACCCTACCTGGCCACCCGGCTATTTTTTGCCGCCGGCCGATGCAAAAAAAAATCCGTAGTCCCGGGCTCCGCCTTCCGGGCCTATCGGCTTTCTGCACCGGCCGGCGACCCGACCCGGACCGGTACTGCCTTACTTGACGGCCTGGAAGACAAGGCGAAAGCCAAGGACGTTGCCGCGGACGTCCGGCGCGCCCCTGCGGCGGCTAGCCGAGCGCACGAGCCCGGCAGAAACGTACCAGCCGCCACCGCGAACCACACGGTCAGCGCCTCTGGGAGAATCCATCCAAGCCGTACCGTCATCGGGTGCCCCATCGTAATTATTGTGCCAATCATCTTCACACCATTCCCACACATTCCCGCTCATATCATACAGGTTTAGGCCGTTAGGGGCCTTTGTACCGACTTCATGGGTTGAGCCATTACTATTATCATCATACCAGGCCAGGGCATCCACATCATCTTCCCCGGCATATTTCTCTTTTTTCCCGCCGCTGCGGGCGGCGTATTCCCACTCCGCCTCTGTGGGAAGGCGGTAGGTCTG
The DNA here is from genome assembly GCF_013389365.1 of Desulfobacter latus. GTDB lineage: Bacteria > Desulfobacterota > Desulfobacteria > Desulfobacterales > Desulfobacteraceae > Desulfobacter > Desulfobacter latus. Next base: position 29,107 of record NZ_JACADJ010000018.1, on the reverse strand, counting down.
ATCCGATATTTTATTCAACTCCGGTATAAACTGCTTTATGATCATATCCCAGCTTACATTCTCCACCGGATACCGGTCTCCTTTCTTAAAATCTGACGGATTGCTTTTCATCACCTTAACCCACTCCTCCTGGGTAACTTCATATTTCCCCATATAGAACCCGTCCACCGTTACCTTGTGTACGGGTTTTTCATCCTTGTATCCATCCCCAAAGGTATCACCCATATCAAAAGTCCCCCCAGGCACCCATACAAACGCCATACCCGTTTTGGGGTCTTTCCACTCTTTGCCGAATACCCCTTCCCGGGCAAGGCGCTCCGCCTCATCCTGCGTTTGTCCCTCTGGTTCCTGTTGCGCCCTAAGCTCATTTTCATTTTTCTCAAAGTGATTGGAATAAAGAACGGTTCCTGCACCAATCACCACTGCAATAACACCCAATACAAACAGTAATTTTAAAAAATTATGCTGTCCTTTTTTGGGGGGACGCACTCTCCCCCCATCGGGCTGCGCTTGATTGCCTGTATTTTCCGCCTTTGCTTTGCGGGCAAGTTCTTCTGCCGCCTTGCGTTCTCTCTTTTCCTTACACGCCCTGCAAATATACAGTTCAGGATCCTGATGATTTTTACACAGATTATCAGTACCGCACTCCCTGCATAAAAAGGTCTTATCCTTCTGATTATTGGCACCGCAACAAGGGCAGGTAACATAGGTCAACTGATAAACCGGGGTATCTTGTTCCGGCGGGGCGGAAGGTACGTCTGATATTTCAGGCCCAAGTAAAACAATACGGTTTCGCTCGGAGGGTTCATAATATCTGCGCACACGCTGCTGGACACCCAGGCCGAGTTTGCCATGCACATCTCTCATGGCATCATTGACCTTGTGGGACAATAAGGTGGTATCAAGCTCGCCGGCATAATTTTCCAGAATATCCAGCATTGCGTAGGTAAAAACACCGTGATTCAGGCTCTTATCTTCCCAGCACTGTTCCCCTTCGGTACACCCGTAAATCACCTCAAGGGTAGTCCCGGTTGACAATGTCAGGTCCACATCCCGGGTACTCAGCCCCTCAAACACCGGTCCGCCCCGGGCACCGGATACGTTTCTGCAGGCATCAACGGCTGCAACAACCTTTTGATAATTGCACTCTTTCTGGCAAAAGCCGGTGATATCTTCAAACAGGATTGATCCGTAGCCGCTGGCCGCGCTGTCAAAGGGAAACAGCCGGTACTTGCCGCCCACCTGTTTCCCGTGGCCCGCAAAAAACCAGAAAAGAACATCACCGGCCCCGCTTTGTTGCAAAACGGTCATGATCCGGCTATATACGGCTTGTGTTCCCACTATAACCTCAGTGGTAAATCCGCAGCGTGTCTCAAGAACCCTGGCAAGGTCCGTTGCATCTTTTTCCGCAAACTTTAAGGGTGAAAACCCGGATGCTTCAGAATAGTTATTAATTCCAACGAGGATGGCATGCTTTTTCATAGATCACTCACATATCTCCATTTCCAAAAGACCATATTCCCACGCCTCCGGGTGTGACAATAGATTTGACCTGCCGGTCTCCACAGAGCCGCCAAACCCGGGGCCGCGGGAAGCGCAGCGGGTCAGGACATCGCCACAGCCTTGTCTTGTAACCAGCCGGGGCTCAAGATCTTCGATCTGCACCACTTGATCTGTCCGGGTGACGACCACAAACAAACGTTCAGGCTGAATATGGGTTTTATCAGGGTTCAGGCTGACTTTAAATCCGTTGGATCCCCCAAGATACCGGGGGCTGAACAACTTTTCCGACGGGATGGCAAACGCCTGGTTTGCCGCCACCCGGTTGTCGGGGAACTCCCTGGACGGGGCAAGCTTCTGGCAGGTGCCGCTGGTGCCCAGGTTGAACAGGTGAACAAACCCCGTGATTGGGGAGATACCCGAAAATGATACGGTACTGCCTGCCTTGATACGGCCATGCCATTGTTTGTCCCCGGGGGTGATGTTTTCTCTGATGTCATCCTTGGGGGCAGATTCAACGGTTTTTGTCTTTTGGCTTGGTTTATTGGTAAATCCCCGGGCGCTGGAACCGTTGGCTTCTGCCTTGTCTGTGCTACTTTCTTCCCAGACTTGGGCAGAAAGGGTTATTTTTCCATCTTCTTTTTTTACCTCGTTTAAGGCCTTCAAAAAATTCAAAATATCTTTATGTCCTTGATTCATATTTCCTCCTTCTTTATTCTACGTCCCCGCCCCGCCCCATCCTCGTGCTCGTGCTCGTGCTCGTGAACGTAAACGTAAACGTAAACGTAAACGAAACATACCACTCAACAAAATTGACACAACTTAGTAAGCATTGAAACAACACGAACAAGCAAGTCTTTACCCTGCTTCAAAGCTTCCATGTCATCAATCTCCAACACCCGGCAAACATCAATGATCGCACCACATTCCATTGCCGAACCCCTTGCAATCACATAGAACCGCCTTTTGTCGTTAACAGTACTTTTTCCGCAACCTTCAGCTATATTAAGAGGTATTGACCACGCCGCCCGTTTGAGTTGATCTGCAAGGGAAGAATAGCCCCTTGGTATATTGTCGGTAATTTTGATTGCAATGGCCATGAATTCGATAGAGACTTGATATACATCTAATTTTTCGTGGTCTAACATTTTGATTTTACTCCGTTTACGTTAACGTTTACGAGCACGAGCACGAGCACGAGCACGAGTACGAGCACGGGCGCGGGCGCGGGCGCGGATCGGACGGGTTTTCCGTGGCTTAAATTCAGTCCTTAATCTCAATGCGCATTTCGCTTTGGCCGCTGTTCCACAGGACGGTAAAGACATAGTACCCCGGACTTGGATCAGGCAATTTGGGCGGCATTTGCGCTTTTCCCACGTTTAATGGATCAATCAGGTCGTTGCCCTGGTTGTCCTGGACCGTAAGGGTAAAAGGCCGGACTTCCACACCGGTTTCGCTGTCCGTCAGGTTGACTTCAAGCTTAATCCGGTTTTGCTCTTTTAATGTGGTAATTTCCATACAATGGGTTCCGGTCACCCTGCTGATTTTACCCATGGCGCATCTTTGGGACGGGCTTGGATGCACGTCATCGGTAATGCCTCTTGCCATAACCGGCCCAGGGCTCATGGTCATAGCAGCGGCAATGCCTTCCACGGTGTCAAGTATTTTGCCTTTTACGGAAATCACGGCATCTGAAAAGGAGAAAGCCGATTGACGCCTTTTTTCCTGCTGGACCGAACGGCGAGCTGCATGCAAAAAATCCTTTTTCAGATGATCAAAGCGTTCTAATATGTTGCTGTCAGGCACCTGCATTGTTTCAAGCTCGGCTTCAAACCAGTCCGGCAATGCAATGTCCTGTTCATTCTTATTCCAGATCATGATGTTACTCCTCAATCATATCTTCCAATTTAATTTGATGCGTTGTAATGACCTTTTTTACAGACTGTTTTGCCTTATGAATATAGTTATTGATCGTAGTCACCGGCAATCCGACAAGCAAAGCAATCTGTTTTTGAGTATGTCCTAATAAATAAAGACGAAAAGGCTGCTGCCTTTCTTTCGGCATGGTTGAAATTATATGAAAGAAAAACTCAAGACACTTCCGGCTTTGATGGATACGCGCCAGATTCCAGTGCTCATCTGCCGTGATTTCAATGAATGTGGTATTTTTCCCGTCCGAATCACCGATGGGGGCATCAAGGGAGGGGTCCTGCCCCACCCTTTCCCTTTTCAACCGTTGAATATCAATGGAGGCATTGGTGACGACCGTATATAAAAACCTTTTCCAGTTTCTCACCTGGCACAGGTCTTCATGTTTTAGCAGGCTGATTAATGCCACCTGGACAATATCATCAATCTTTTGTTGGGTCCCCATTTTCCTGGAAACAGCTTTTGTAACCATATATACACTTTGCATCATGGTTTTCCACAACTGTTCGTCAACCTGGATATCTTCGGATTCCAGGTTGGCGAGCAGTTGGGGAATCTGTTGAAAGATGTCGGGCATCCACGTCTCCTTTCTTGATTATGGTTTTTGTAAATCCGTACTCGTGCTAGTTCCCGTACCCGTGAACGTGCTCGTGAACGTGAACGTGAACGTGAACGAAATAATAATTCATAATATTTGATAAGGTAACATTTTGATTATCTGTATAGGTTCAATGCTTACAAAATTATGTCTACCATGTTCACGGGTACGTTCACGAGCACGAGGACGTTCACGGGCACGCAAGGATCATAACTAAAACTAGTTAACTTTAAGACAAATAAATCTATACTTTCCATAACTGTTATTCAAATTGAAAAAAAAAAAAGAAAAGTGTTCTGTGCTTACGTCTAAGCAACAGGGCACAGGAAAAACCATGTAACCAAACAAACTATTTTAAGGAGAGATCAAATGAAACTGACAAACACCATCATGACAGCAGCTGCACTTTTCCTTTTCACTGTATCTTCAGCCCATGCCGACTGGTGCAGCGGCACACATTTCGGAATTTTGAGAATGGAACGATACGAACGTATAGAAAAGGCGTCCCAGGCGGTTGATGAAGAGTACAACCGGCTTGCGGAAATCAGCAACAACCTGACTCATGATATTAAACATAATATCATCGCACTGTCTGAGGAGCTGGACACCAAGAATGATACGCTTGCGCAAAAAACCGTGGAGTTGTGCCGAATCACCAAGGCCAATAATTATTCCGCAATTGAATACAACGGGGTGACACTGGCGGGCGAGGCGGAAATCACAGCCCAGTTGCGCATGAACCTGGCCGCGATTCAAGCCAATGAAGCCATCATTATATACCTTGGGGACAGCAAAAACGAATATCAGACCTTGATGATTCGGGTTCAGGAGAAACTCAATGAAATGGCGGTATTGAAAAAACAATATGCAAAACTTCTGGAGCCCAGGTCTGAAAACCGCGAGAATAATTTTGAGGATATTATTGCCAATACATGTGTTGCCGTTGACGTATCTGAAAAGCTGCGTATGTCCTATGTGCAATCCACCCGGGACAAGCTGTTTGCCAAGGCGTCTGAAACGGTCAAAACCAGGACCATCAGCGCCCAGGTTGTTGACAATTTTAAGAAGAGTTGTGATTTGAGCCGGAAATGGACCGTGGGCGGCAGCGGTCTGAATAAGTAGTCTTGGTGGATTTATATCACGCACTGAACATGCGGATACAAGTCACAGAGCGGTCTCAATCGTGAACGTACTCGTAAACGGAACAAAAGTTCATTATGTTGGATCGCGAAAAATTAAAAATTGTGTACTTAGGGTCATGTATTGTCCGCCTGAATTGTGGCAATGTTCATAAAATTATGACAAATTCGTATACGGGTTCGTTTACGTTCACGTTAACGAGCACGAGCACGTTAACGAGTACGGGCACGGATCTAAAACTTAACAATGGAAAATAAAAATTTGAAAAAAGGAGTGGAGAGATGAAAACAATAATTCTGGCACTTGCAACGATTTTAGCAATGAATTCAACGCTTGGTTATGCAGAAGAAACCACAATGATTGACAAAGTTAAACACTTTTTTTCAAGTGATGGTGAAAACCCGCTAACCCCGTCAATTAAGGAGATCGTTGACCAAACCCAGGAGGTTAAAGATGACATCAAGGATCTTTCCAGTAATTATGTGATTAAAAATATCAAGCAATACAACCAAATGATCGAGGAGATCAAAGATGAGGCAGGATCCAGGAAATGGTTTTTGTTCAAGCGTGACGATGCTGAGCAGTTTGACATCCTATATAACGGCATTAAGGAGATCAGGGATTTTTATCAGGATCTGAAAAAACAGAACAAGAACGGTAAAATTACAAAAGAGCTGCGGGCCTACGCCCGGCAGATTGATGATTTCATTGCCGTCATCCCCAGAAAAATAGCTGAGAACAACCAAACCAAACAAATGCTGCAGGACCAGTTGAAGCATCTTGAAAACCTTGATCCGGAAAAGGCTGCGGTACGATCCGATGCCCTTTCGCACCGCATCATGCTTTGTGATAAACGGATTGAAATGCTGAGTGGTTTTTCTCAAAACTTTGCAAAGATGAGGCAGGTGGTTGCCGATGCCGGCAAATCCATTGACCGATTTGTCTTCACTGTCGATGAAAGCGCGCTGGTTTATGATGATGTGTACAAAACCCTGAAGCTTGGCAGGGATATTTCAACGGCGTATCGCACATTAAAAGAGTTGCAGAGCCTTGATGACATTTCCAAAAACATCATGCTCAGCTGGAAAAATCTTGATGAGATTGTTAATGCGCTGACGGCCAATGTTACGGATTTTAATTAGTGTTTGGACGAAAAGTCACCCATCTGCGGTGTTGCAGAAAAATTTGGGACTTGGTCATAACATCTGCCACAGCGTAGGTTGGGTTGAACGAAGTGAAACCCAACAACTTATCGGCGTTGGGTTTCGTTCCTCAACCCAACCTACCGGAAATCCGTATGGCCTAAAATATGACCAAAGCCCATCTGGGCAACTTTTCGTCCAAACAATGAAAGGGCATTCATGACACAGATAAATGACAACAATGATCAAAAGTATCGGACAGATTGTGATCCCCCAAAATGGGGTAGGAGAAAATGAGTGCCCTCCTTTCAAGGGCTATGGCTGGACTTACACCAGCTAGTTCACGACCATTACTCTCAAGTTATCTTCCGCCAGCCAAATCTCCAAGGTTTCCAAGAATAGATCCTTCCCCCTGCCGCTTCGATCCGGTACCGGGGGAACAGGCCAACATTCGTCCAGCCAGCCTTGAAAAGGGGAGGCTTTGAAGCCAGACTTTACCCGGCCCTGTGAGTCTGGCAAAAAACAGGCCCTCTCCCCCAAACAGCATGGTTTTGATTCCTCCTGCCTGCATAATGTCAAAATCCACCGTAGCGGTCATGGCTGCCAGGCAACCGGTATCCACATGCAGCATCTCTCCGGGAGACAGCGTGATCTCCTTCACGGCACCGCCGACATGCATGAAAACCCAGCCGTCGCCTTCGATTTTCTGCATGATAAACCCTTCCCCGCCAAACAGACCGGTCAAAATCCTTTTTTGAAAAAAAATTTTGATCTGCACTCCTTTTGCACCGGCTAAAAAACTGTCTTTCTGGCAGATAATTTTATTCTGATACTTTGTCAGATCGACAGGAATGATCGTTCCCGGAAAAGGCGCGGCAAACGCCACCCGCCCCTTTCCCTGCCGCTGCTGGGTAAAGACTGTAATAAACAGGCTTTCGCCGGTCAAAAGTCGTTGTCCGGCACCCATTAGACGACTCATAAATCCCTGGGATTGACTTGATGCCGCATCACCGAAAACCGTCTCCATCTCAATACTTTCGGTTTTGTACATCAATGCGCCGGCTTCAGCCACGGCACTCTCTCCGGGGTCGAGTTCCACTTCGATATACTGCATCTCATGGCCATAGATATGAAAATCAATGCCTTCCGTAAATTCAGTCGTGCCGAATCCGCCGGAACGATTCCGGCTGTCGGTTACATCGGTACCTGCATCATAGCCACTACGGGATGGTGAGGGGGAGAGGCGTTTGTCTGTTTTTCCATCCTGTAACGCGGAGCCGCTCTGTACCGGGAGGTCTGCAACAGGTCTTGCAATCGGTTTCGTGGACATCATATGAGAAGGCGGGGATGGAAACGGCGTACCGTTTTTTTTAACCGGCCAGATTTCCGCTACACCATGGGCAGGTTCCCATTCATTACCGCCCTGACGCCAGCAATAGGCCCCATGATTTTCACGGACAAATCCCTTTGCCTGATCTGTCGTGAACGGTCCTTTGATATTATCATTTGTGGAGAGATACCATGTTGTCATAATTACCTCACTTATGATGGCTCCGGTTCCTAAAGATCAAATTCAGCGGCATCAATTCCGACAGATCGACAAATTTCACGAACAATCTGTTTTTCATCATCATCAAAAACTCCATCGGCATTCCCGATGATAATGCCGACTTGAACGGCAGCACGTGCCTGTGGCGGTGATTTTTTGAGTTTCGAAACAACCTGAAGAAGATCGATTTTTCCAAAATCGAAATCCTTAGTCAGTTTGTCACAAAACCCATTAAATGTGTCTTGCAGTTGACTGACTTCAAATACGGCAAGGGTGTCGCTTGAACTGATAAAACCGGCTGTTTTTCTTCGCTCATCGGCATCAATAGTCCCATCTGCAGCAGCGACCAGCGCACAGATCGCCATTGTTGCATCGGCAAAATTCTTATTCTGATACTGCTTTACCTGGGAAACCAGTTGGCTCTGCATTTCCACTGCACCTTGTTTCAGCTTACTTAAAAATCCCATTGATCACTCCTTTATCAAATGGTTAACATGTCCATCGGGTTCACACACACATCATACACTTTTTATATGCAAAATTAAGCATTTCATGCGCTGCCTCATGGGAAGTCAGCAACGAGCAAAACCCGTCTTTCTTTTTGACAATTGTTTTCAATTCATCTGCACCGGAAACCGGCATCACCGGCCAGGTACTCTGTTCCATCATTTGAATATCATTGATCTGATCTCCCAGGGCAATATAAGGATGAATGCCGAGAATGGAAAGCCCTCTCATTTTGTTCACGGTTCCCGGATAGATGAAAATTTTTTTGTTTTCCCTGTAGACAAGGTCGTCATACCCATATTTTTTCAGCATGGCCCGGGCCGTGCTTTCTGCACTCTCCCTGTCGGGGGATGGCGGAATGAAACCTGCACAATTTTCATAAAACGGAAGTCGCTCCCAATTCGGGAATAATGCCGCAATATCATCCCATTTCCCATTGTAAGGAATGCAATCGTCAATATGCTGCTTGACGATAAACCCATTTTCAAATACAAAGCCGCTGAAGGTAACATCCGGCAATTGCTTGACAAGCCTTCCGGTACTGACGCTGTTACGGCCCGTGGCAATGACAAGGGGAGATAGTTGGCTGATCCGGGCAAGAAGTCGTGCAGACGCTTTGCTTAAAAAACTGACCGTTGAACGGCCTTCAACGCCAAAGGCTTCCTCCCGGGGATAGAGCAGCGTACCGTCGAGATCACAGACCACGGCATCAACCACATTTTCCGACCTATTTTTAACGCTATGAACACATGGCATAATCTTTGAATTACCCGCCGCCCGTGACAACGCAAGGCGGCTTTATAAAATAAAATAAATTTAGAGTATAGGAATTTCCATTTCCCAGCACCCAGCACCCACCAGCCCGCCCAAAGGGCGCTGATTTAATTTTTATGACGCCAAACGGCACGCCACTTTTGTTTTTAACGCGTTGAGATGCGCCACATTGAATTCGACCGGCACCGATCTTTGAGCGGCCAGTTCTAGCAGCAAATTGAATTTTTCTTCGGCGGCAACGGTGTCGTCCGAAAAGAAAAGGACCTTGGGTGCCGCATTGATCAGTGCGCGGCACACTTCATTGCTGTGAATTCTAAGGGGGGTTTTCTCAAAAAATTTATGGCGCCGCCCCCCTGCTGTCCAGCCCAAAGAGGGGCCGGAATGTGCCGGGCATCTGCGTTGCCAGTCCTGAACCACGCCGTGCTGTAGAAATGTTTCCGGAAAGCGGTATGCAGAGAAACAATTTTGCCGATCCACAAAAAAAGTCCGGGAAAATCCAAGTGTCGCAAGCCCGGTGAAACAGGCAGAGGGGCATAGGACATCGTCCTGTATGCCGGAAAAATCAGCCCATCCCCACGGATCGATAAGTACGGCAAGCGGCCCCTGGTTGAGTGCGGATATCACGGAGGCAACGCCGCCCCGACCTGTCCAGCCGTCTACAAAAATAATGGCGCGATCAGGAAAATCCGTGCAAATACGATTCAGTGCCACGGTATCAATCCCAAGACCGACAAACAGAGATGTCGCAACGCCTACAGCACCGGGAAGTAAACGGCAGAGCCAGTCTGTAACGGGAACACCGGCTCTTAAAATCGAAACAAACACAATTTTGTCCGGATCGGGGTATTGTTTTAAAATAGCCCCTGCCAGATTTTGAGCGATCTCTTGAAGGCCGTTGTCCTTGTTGAAGGCGGCAGTGACCCCATGCCAAAAGCCATCGGTCAAGTCCGGTTCCGGGGATGGCGTAGCCCAGAATGTATTGTTTCCGGTATAGGCTTGATTCAAAGATCGAAACCGATGCAGATCCTTGAAAGGATGCACCTCTTCCCCAAGGCGCAGATAGAATGACTGATCCCACAGAAGCCCGTTACAGGCGCGGAAAGGGAAGTCTGAATTCCCTGAAGAATAAACCGTATGCCCATCAATATCCTGATCAATATCGGAATTGATATTGGGATTAAATGTGTTATTGCCCATCAATACAAGCGATCCTTTTCGTTTCTTCTTTTTCTGCCACAAAGGTCAATGGTGTTACACAAATACCATGTTCCCTCAATTTTTCAATGACTTCAATTTCAATGCTCCTGTCAACCGGATCGGAAAGTATGAAAACCGGGCCGTCAAGGCGATCGTAATTATAAAGATAATACCGATCCGCAAATGTCATTCTACTGAAAATGGTCTGTTGATCCACTTGCCAGGGACTTAACGAAATTTGCTGAAAAGCGATTTTCCGATTCGACCAGGCCAGGCAGGCTGCCAAATCCACGGCTTCTCCCACAGTTAAAATGGTTCCTCCGGAAATATCAGAGGGAAGCGCCCGGAATACCGGATCAAAAAAATGACCGGACATGACGCCGAGCGCAGGACGGCTAAACGGCAGATGCCAGCCATGCCAATCGGCATCGTCTCTAAAAGGGGGCGAAACCTTGGGGACGAAACGTTCCTGAAAAATTTGAAACGCACCCTCTTTACAGGTTCCCGGGTTTTCATGTTCTGTTGTGCCGGGTACCCTGCCATGGCCGTTGAAAAAATCCGGAATATGGACACTGCAACGAATCTGTTGTTTGGCCGTTTCAAAAATGAGCGCTGCTTTTTGATCTTGGGTTCTAAAATCGGCAAAAGCAAATATCCGAACGCGCTCCATGTGCATATGCCGCCGTAATCGGCCCATTAAATTCATCACGGTATTGCCGCTGGTGATTTCATCCTCGACGATCCATATCTCTTTAAACACGGCACCTGAACCTGCAAGGGGCAGCACATGATTTGGGCCATGGGAATGGATTTCATTGAATGCCATGCCGGCGATGGGCCGGCGGCTGGAATAGATCAGATGGCTTTTCAAATCTCTCTTACGCGATTCCAAATACATTAAAAAAGCGGGAATAATACCGGATTCAGTCAATCCGACAATCAAAATTTTCTCTTTTTCAAACGGTGCCATCTTATCGTAGACACACCCGCTCTTGGGAAGAGATGGCTGAAAAGATAAGGATAAAGGCGCTGACGCAATGTCATCAAGCAATGTTGACAACCCATGGCGAAACCGGATCAACTCCGAGAATGACGCAGGGAAGAGTTTGCCAAGGCATGAGACTGTAAAGGCATCTTCCCGAAGGGGGTTGTTTTCTCTTTTCAGGTGATAAAAATCTTGCACGTTTGATACGCTCCTTCTGGGCACAGGCTGCCCCACCCCACGTCTTTTTTTGTCTCTAGTTTCTGCGGTTCAGCCGCCTTAGACAAATGATAGAATGATCGAATTATTTGATGCCTCTTTTCCAACGAAATCCAAAGCCAAAATGTTTGTCCGCATCTTGATGCCCTGGAAAATAAAGCTCTTCCTTCCTCAGATCAAGGGATTCGCCTGTATTTGTAAAACTGCATGTGGCGCAGAAGGCATGTCTTGGATCCGGCGAATCCAGTTTGATATAGATCTCATTGCCCTTGTGATCCCTAACCGTCACACGGCCATTGACGGTGGTAAAATCCTTTGCCCCTTTGTAAATAAACGCAAAAATCATGATAACATCAATCAGCTCAGGCTTGTAGATGGTCAAATTTTCCCCGGCTGCGCTGCTGCCGCTGCGATCGTCTTGATCAAGAAGGATATAGGGAAGCTGGTGTTGGCTGCCGAAATTGTTCCCAAGGGGTTGTATGACCCCGGCGTTGCCGTCTTTAAGGCGAAACATGCAGCCCAGATCCAGATCCGGTGCCGCATCGGATCCAAAAAAGGAGAGCTTTTTAGATTGGGGCGCATCCCAGTTTAAATTGACATGTATGGTATTTTTAGCCGATTTTTCAAGGGAGATGGACTTCTTGTCGCCCTTTTTTTCCAGCGTGATCTTACTCAAACTGACTTTTTTTTCAGGGAGAGAGGGCGGTGGAGGGGGTGTCGATGTCGCTTGCGGCGCAGTTTCTTCCTCACCGCCGAAATGTCTGAGCAATGCGCCCAACCCTTCATTGAACCCTTGGGCAACCGCTGCCAGACGCCATTGATTCTTTAAATAAACTTCAGCAATAATCAGGGCCTTTTCCTGATTCAAGGACGCGCTGTTAAATTTGAACTCGGCTCCGCTTCCCGTATGATCGCGAAGCGTCAATGCCCCCGTTTTCAGAGCCTTCATTGTCCCTGCCCCATCAATGGTTGCCGTAAAAACCAGTTTTTGGACCGTTTCGGGGAGTTGATCAAGGTTGACTTGAAAGGTATGGCTGTTCGAAACATCATCCTTGACAATAGCGAGTGCACCGCATGGGGAGCGTTTTTGATTATAAAAAATCATATATCGGTCGTCAGAGAGTTGATTTTGGGCATCGACACCAAAGCAACTGATATCAACGAGAATTGACTCTGTGAACGACAGTGAGATCTCCACGTCAAAGAGATGCCCAAGGGGCAGGTCATGCAGTTTGCACCTTTGGCCTGGAACCATTGTCTTCAATTTCATAAAATGCGGCAAGGAAACCCCTGAGTCTTTAGCTCAGGGGAGGAATTGCCGCCTCCTTTTGGTTAAAAATATTTTTTGTAAAAGGCATATAATATTTAAACAGCCATATGCCAGGGCTCAACACCCGTTTCCGGGGTAATGTTTGCCTCGTCAATGTTATGATCGGGTTTGGCGCAAGCAGCACCGGCTAACCCCTTAAACCTGTTTAACCACTTGCCGTAGAGCCTGGAGCTGGCGAGCACCCCAGGGTACCTATTTCCGATCTAACGTAGTGCTCGAAGCACTTAGACTGGTCAACTTTGGGGCCTTTTCAAGCCCCTCGGTCTTCAGCCGAGGGGTAGTTGACGACATAGACACAATAGTGGCGTATCACTAAAACGAATTTTTTAAATAAGTTGAAAAAAATCTAACAAAAACAGACAAAATGCCGCATATCCGCCTGAAATAACATCGTCAAAAAGAATGCCTGTGGAACCGCCCACATGCTTGTCTACATAGTTTGCCGGAAATATTTTAATGATGTCCAGTACCCGGAATAAAATAAATCCCCAAAGCGCCGTCTTTGCAAACTGATGGGTACCGTAAAACAGCGGTACGCAGAGGAATCCGATAATTTCATCAAGAATGAACTGGGACGGATCCTTGGATTTCCAGTACACCACGGCCCAAGGGGTCAAATAGTAATTGAGAACCCCAAGCAAAAAGACCGATAAAAATAGTCCCACCCATAAAAAATCAGGCGCTGAAAACTTCCAGAGAAAATAATAGATGGCAATACCGGGAAGTGCCCCAAATGTCCCAGGCATCACAGGGGCGTATCCCAAATAGCATGCAGATCCTGAAATAATTTTCAATTTTTCTCCAAGAGAGCCCTTTGTTTCACCCATATCGCTATCCTTTGCACCATATGGAAAGGTGTCTACCTTGCGGCAATACCGTTATTATCACTGAATGATCATGTATCAGACTGAAATTCTTGAACAACACATTGCCTCGTTTCTGTTGAAAAACAAAAACGAGGCAAAAATTCAAAGTCGAAACGCCAAATTATCAGATATTGACTCCAAACTGTTTGCAGGCCGCTGACAGGCCCCCTTCATAGCCCTGCCCTACCGCTGTAAAGCGCCATTCTCCCCCTTTGAAATAGACTTCACCAAAAATCATGGCCGTTTCCATTGAATAATCTTCGGTCAGGTCAAAGCGGACAATTTCTTGATTGTTATCCTGGTTCACGATACGGATAAAGGCATTGTTTACCTGTCCAAAATTTTGCTTCCGGGTCTCTGCCTCATGAATGGTCACGACAACGGATATTTTAACGACATCCGACGCTTCGGTTTCCATCTGTTTTAAATTGACGTTGATGACTTCATCATCGCCGTCACCGCCACCGGTCAGATTGTCTCCCATATGTTCGACAGCGCCGTTGACGGCTTTTAAATTGTTATAGAATACAAAATCAGTGTCACTACGAACTTTACTGTCTGCGTTCAATAAAAAAACGGATGCATCAAGGTCATATTCGGAGCCATCCGTGGTTCTTTCATCCCATCCCAGCCCGATTTGGATTTTAGATAATCCCGGCGCTTCCTTGGACAGTGAAACCCGCCCGCCTTTACTCAAAGATACCGCCATTTTTTTGTGATCCTTTCTTCTTATTTGTTCTTACCCATTTGGTACGAATTGGTACGAATTATGAGAAGCGCCTGTGTCATCGCATCTGCCCGGACTTGCTGCCCAGGTCATATCTGTACGCCACAGGCTTGCAATCCTGTCGAACCGACAGAACTAAATATTGATTCCAAACTGGTTACATGCGGCTGCCAGTCCCCCTTCATAGCCTTGTCCCACCGCTGTGAATCGCCATTCTCCGCCTTTGAAATAGACTTCACCAAAAATCATGGCCGTTTCCATTGAATAATCTTCGGTCAGGTCGAAGCGGACGAGTTCTTGATCGTTGTCCTGGTTGAGGACACGGATAAAGGCATTGTTCACCTGTCCGAAATTTTGTTTTCGCGCCTCAGCTTCATGAATTGTCACGACAAATGAAATTTTTACAAGCCCCGGATCTTCTGTTTCCAGTTGCTTCAAATTGATCTTGACCACTTCATCGTCGCCCTCACCCGCACCGGTCAAATTGTCCCCCATATGCTCGACGGCACCGTTAACGGCTTTCAAATTGTTGTAATAGACAAAATCACTCTCACTTCGCACTTTCCCTGTCTCATCCAGCAGAAAAACAGATGCATCAAGGTCAAAGTCCGATCCATCCGTTGTTCTTTGATCCCATCCCAGCCCTACTTGAATTTTAGATAATCCAGGTGCTTCTTTGGATAATGAAACCCGTTCGCCTTTGCTCAAGGATACGGCCATTTTTTTTCTCCTTAATTTTAGAGGTTACAAAACAGTTAAATACACGGGATAATAGCAGGCAACAACTCATCAAATGTTCTTCCTTTTCCCCATTCGCCAAGGGCTTTGAATTTCCATGCCCCATTGTGGCGATAAAGTTTTGCAATCACAAGTCCGGTATACCCGCCTCCTTCAACGGAAAGGTTATACCGTGCAATCTCTTCATTGGTTTTTTGATCTCTGAGTACACAAAACGCATTGGGTACCCCGTCAAAGGTGTCGGAAGAAAAACTATTCACCGTAAATACCAGCGTCGTGATGTTATCGGGAACCGTATTAAAATGGACATTAATGACTTCATTGGGCGTGCCTGCCTTTCCCCCTCCGGTGAGATCATCGCCTGTATGGACAATGGAACCGTCTTTACTTTTTAATTGCTGAAACCAGACGGCATCCACAAGGTTTCTGTTCGCATCGAACAAAAGGCAGGAAGCATCCAGATCGACACTCACTTTTTTTTTCCCGAACAAGCCTTTTTTTTCAATCTGATCCCAGCCCAGCCCCAGTGCAATACTGATAAGTCCCGGCGCCACTTTTTCCAATGAAATGTTTCCGCCTTTTGTCAATGATACGGCCATTGGACACTCCTTTTCTTGAAGTTTTTAAAATCAATATAGTAGGATATTTCCCGCAAATGTCAAACTCTGAAAATTTCCCCGGCAAAGCTGGGGGTTTATAAAAAACCGGCAAGAAAACCCCTAAGTCTTTAGCTTCGGGGATGAATTGACGGATTGTGATGTGCTTTTCAGGCTATGCATTTTTGAAAAGCACTCAATTTAGGACAGTAGCATAGGTCTTTTGTCAACATGCCTAATGAAGGATGCCTAATTTTCTATAAAAGTTTTCAGCTTTTTACTCCGGGTCGGATGACGAAGTTTACGCAAGGCCTTGGCTTCAATCTGACGAATACGCTCCCTGGTCACGGTAAAATCCTTTCCAACTTCTTCTAACGTGTGATCAGACTTTTCTCCAATACCAAAACGCATCCTTAACACTTTTTCCTCCCTGGGCGTGAGCGTTGCCAGTATTTTACGCGTCTGTTCGGCAAGGCTTAAATCAATGGCGGCCTCGGAAGGAATAGAAAATTTCTTATCCTCAATGAAATCCCCAAGATGGCTGTCTTCTTCCTCACCAATGGGTGTTTCAAGGGAAATAGGCTCCTTGGCAATCTTAAGTACCCGCCGGACCTTATCAATGGGGATTTCCATTTTTTCGGCAATTTCTTCAGGGGACGGTTCTTTACCCATCTCTTGAACCAGGTACCTGGAGGTCCGAATCAGCTTGTTGATGGTTTCGATCATATGAACCGGAATCCTGATGGTTCTGGCCTGGTCTGCAATGGCACGGGTAATGGCCTGGCGAATCCACCAGGTGGCATATGTGGAAAACTTATATCCCCGGCGATATTCAAATTTATCCACGGCCTTCATCAAACCGATATTGCCTTCCTGGATCAAATCAAGGAACTGCAGCCCCCTGTTGGTATATTTTTTGGCAATACTTACCACAAGTCTTAAATTGGCGCGGACCAGTTCACGTTTGGCGGAATCCGCTTTTTTGCGCCCGATTTCAATCCCCTGAATAATTGTGTTTAGATCCTCCACACCGCCTTTGACAGAGTCTTTTTTTTCTGTAATCTGATCGCACAGCGCCTGAATATCATTAAAAAGAGTGACGGCACGATCCGAAGTAATTTCACTTCTTGCCGTGGCCCATTCAACAAAAACAGCCAGACTTTTCGTCTGTTTCATCATGGTGCTGGGCTGGACATTAAACGTCTTTGCACACTTGGCCAACAGATTGTCTACGGTTTTAAACCAGATTATTGTGTTTCTGATACTTTTTTCTATGTTATCAATGACATTGGATTCAAATCGCCAACTTTTAAGCAGTTCAAAAATTTCTTCGGTGTTGCAGTCAATCTGTTCCCTGAGATTACTGTATTTTTTTGTACTTTTCCTGATGTTCTGAAGCTGATCACGGCAGAATTGATTCTCTGCATGCAAGGTTCTTATCCGAGCTAAGGATTCAAGGAATTTTTCCTGTTTGGAAACTTCATCAACCACCCCGTCTCCCTCATCCACGTCCCGGAGTACATGCTTGGGCCGCATGGCCCTCTCTTCCATTTTTTGACCGTACATAAAAATGGTATTCAGCGCCAAAGGACAATCCAGCATGGCCCGCAGTACATCCCGTTCCCCAACCTCTATTTTTTTGGCGATCTCAATTTCACCTTCACGGCTGAGCAGGGTCACCATCCCCATCTCTTTAAGATACATCTTCACGGGATCAGTGACCGCACCAAATTCCATATCGGCACGGTCTCGCCCGGAAGAGAGTGACCCCTCCTTACTCCCCTTCTTATCCACATCGTTTTCAAGGCCGTCTTCATCATTACCCTCACGGGATACAGAGCTGTTGACTCTTTTGTTTTTTGATGGCCGGGAAGTCTTTTTGGCGGGTTTGGTCTTACCTGGTTTAATGGCAGACGTCTCCTTGCCTCTGTCATCAACCAGTTCAATACCCAGTTCCTTAAACTGAATGACAATATCATCTATCTGCTCAAAGGATTGCAAATCATCTGAAATGGCGTCGTTAATTTCAGCAAAGGACAGGACACCTGTTTTCTCTCCCTTTTTGATGAGCCTGCGCATTTCATCCTTGCCGATCATCACGCTTTGCTCAGATCTGCTGTTCTTTTCTGCCATATATGCCTCCCAAAGGCTTAACGTTAACTGTTATGCAACTGCTGAATTTGCTGCTGTTTAAGTTTGAGCAGCTTGATCACATCAACATCACAGCCCTCTTTTGCTTTTGTTAATTCACTGACAATTAATCTGTCTGTTTTATTTTTTATTTTTATAACCCGGTTAATCAGAACAACAAACGTGTACGCCGGATTCTGAACCCCGGTATAATCTTCCATTGCCATGGATGCAATCAACTGCCGGTCTTCATCGGTTTCAACCCGGGCCATGACCGCACCCACAATATTTTGTGGGTCTGTTCCGCTGTCAATGATTAAACAACCTAATCGCTTAAGTTGCTTTGAATAAAAGGAGGGAACCACCTTTTTTTCCACGGCAACAGATATCAGTTCAGGCCAGTGAAGCATCATGGAAAGAATTTGTTTTTCCCTTGGGTCTGATTCCAAAACGTTTTTGAACGTGTCAACCGCAGGAATCAAAGGGGCACGGGCCTGTCTGTTTACCTGTTTTTCATAGGCGTCCTTCACCTTTTCAAGCACAGCCTTTTCATCAATATTAAGTGTTTCAGCAAGTTCACGCACATAAATTGAACGGACCGCATAATCCTGGATCATGGCCAGGTGCTGCTTCATTTCGTCCAGAATTTTTATACGTCCCTCAACGGAAGTGCCGTGGGTATCCAGGGCCAGCTGAAGCAAAAACTGCATCACCGTCCTGGCAGTACCTGCAAGCTCAAGAAAGGCATCCCGGCCATGGGCCATGACATAGGCGTCAGGGTCACTGTTTCCCGGAAGCACCAGAATCCGGGTATCAACCCCCTCCTGAACAAAAATATCAATGCTTCTTTTGGCAGCCTTTATACCGGCGTCATCAGAGTCAAAAACCAGGATCATGGTCGTTGCATAACCTTTAAGAATCCTGACATGCTCCCGGGTCAGGGCCGTACCCAGACTTGCCACACTATTCTTAATCCCGTGTTGATAAAGGGAAAGGAAATCAAAATAGCCTTCCACAATAAATACCTGATCCTGCCTGCGGCACGCCTGTTTGGCCGCATGCAACCCGTAAAGAATACGGCTTTTACTGTACACCGGGGTTTCAGGGGAATTCATATATTTGGGCATACTGTCGTCCATGACCCGGCCGCCGAATCCGGCCACCTGCATGTTAATGTCAAAAATAGGAAACATCAGCCGGTTTCGAAACCGGTCGTAAAACCCATTCTTTTGTTTTCTTTCCAGCACCAGGCCGGAACTGATTGCAATCCCTTTAGATACTTTCTCTTGTTTCAAAACATGAACAATGGCATCCCAGGCATCCGGGGCGTAGCCGATCTGAAACTGTTCAATGATCTGTTTACTGGTTCCCCGCCGTTCAAGATACTGCCGGGCTGGAGTGCCCTTTAAAGGGTTCTTGAAAAAATCGGTATATGCCTGCATCACCTTTTTATTCAGACGGAAAAGAGATTCCCGGGTATGAACGGCTTTGCGCTGTTCCGGATTCATTTTTGGGGTTTCAATAACAATGTTGTATTTTCTGGCCAGCATCCTTGCGGCTTCGGGAAAGGCGATCCCATGATATTTCATGACAAAAGACAGGACGTTGCCCCCGGCATTGCATCCAAAGCAATGAAAAATCTGTTTATCGGGATTCACTGAAAAAGAAGGCGTTTTTTCGGAATGAAAGGGGCATAAACCAAAGTAACTCCTGCCTGACTTTTTTAAAATAACTGCCTCTGAAACAACATCAAAAATATCAGAAGCAGCTAAAATCTCTGCAATTTTTTCTTCAGGGATCAGCATTTTGGGTGGTACAGGCTCCAAGATCTCAAATCTTAATTTAATCCAGATAAAATAAGCAATGAATACAACATGTCAACAACGAAACATGCAATAGATTATAAACATCCCTTGGTGGATAATGCGCCTGATACCTGAGAAATCGGACGTGTGGCTGCGTGCAAAGACCGGCCAAAGGCCTTGAATATGGACTCAAGTACATGGTGTTCATTCTCACCGTACAAGGTATTCATATGCAGATTAAATCCGCCTTTGACACAGACTGCTTGGAAGAACTCCCGGGCAAGATACGCATCGAAAGGCCCCCGGGATTTCAAATTGTCAGGAATATTGTAAACAAGATAAGGTCGGTTGGATAAATCAATGGTTACCCTGGACAAGGATTCATCCATGGGAACGCTTGCATCACCAAAGCGCTGGATACCCTCCTTCTCAGACAACGCCTGCTGGATCGCCTGTCCTAGCACAAGCCCCGTGTCCTCTACAGTATGATGAAAATCTACGTCAAGGTCGCCTGTTGCTGAAATCCCAAGGTCAAAAAATCCATGCACTGTAAATGCTGTAAGCATGTGATCAAAAAAAGGAATGCCTGTGCTGATCTCAGCCTTTCCCTGTCCATCGAGGTTTAGCCGGATAGTTATCCGGGTTTCCTTAGTCAGTCTTGACACCTCAGATTGTCGACTCATAAAAAAACTCCTTGAAACCGGCAGAAATTTGTTTTATACAATCTTCATAATTAACCGGGACTCTCTTTTTCTTTTCCGGCCTGTCACGGCGTATCGTAATACGTCATAACGAATCGGATTAAAATATGCGCCTTTCTGATATTTGTCAACACCGAATTCACTACCTTGGATATTTGCCATAAGGAATTCGGATACCACATACTGTATTTTTGTACTATTTAGCCACAAGATACAGACGATTTAGAGGTAAAAAGTGCTTATGGCAAATACCCAGTCACTACCGGACAGGGAAATCACATATGAAACAAAGATAAATAGTGTCTCTTTCATACTTTGATAATTTTCATCGACAAGGCTTCCAGCACATCATCGGACGCATCCTCCTCGATCCAGATCAAGATTTCATCTTTTGTGATCATGCCAGCCGTAATCAACCACCGGACGGCCGTGCCGACAAAGCCGCGTTTAGCATCATCGAGGGTAACGGGATAAACCCCGTAAGCCAGGGCCAGGAGATTGTTCGTTTTTTCATCGCCGCCATGGGACAGTATCCAGCAGTCGGGTCTGAATCTGGAAATCAGGCACGGCGCGGCTCTGCCTTGCGTGCGGGTCAGAATATAACGTGCATTCAAGGCACTGGCGGATTCAACCGCATTCAGCGTGGCGACATCTTCCACGGTGGCGTTGCCGGAACCCGCAGCCGACCGAAAGTAGGTGGGCAAATCGGCTGAGCACCCGATCGGTTTTTCCTTCCGCTCGGTGGAGATGGCGATCTTACTGAGCATCTCAACTGCTTCGGCGGAATAACGTCCAATCGCTGTCTCTTCGGACAGCATCACCGCGTCCGTGCCGTCAAGAATGGCGTTGGCCACATCGGACACCTCGGCACGGGTGGGGCGTATGTTCTCGGTCATGGACACCAGCATCTGAGTCGCCGTTATCACCGGCCGGCCCAGCAGATTCGCCTTGCGAATCAGTTTTTTCTGAACGGCTGGCACGTCCTGTAAAGGAATCTGCACCCCCATATCACCGCGGGCAATCATGATCGCATCCGCCGCCAAGAGGATCTCATCGATATTGTCAATGGCCTCGGCGCGCTCGATCTTGGCAACCACATATGCGGAGTGCCCCCTTTTTTGCGCAAATTCCTTGACCTTTAACAGATCAGCGGCTGTCTCCACAAAGGAAACCCCGAAGGCATTTACACCCTCCTGAAGTGAAAAATCGACAAAGGCGAGATCGGTTTGCGATACCGCCTCGGCCACAATCTTCACCCCGGGAATACTCAACCCTTTATAAGAAAGGAGAGGACCGCCGATAACCGTCTGACAGAAGACATCTTTCCCCGACACCTTCTCCACCCGGAGCTGTATGAAGCCGTCATTAAGGAAAATTACGTCTCCCGCGGTCACACTTTCCGGCAGCCGCTTGTAGGCGACTGGTATTTGGTTGGGGGCAGCCGCAAGGTCTTTGATGATCAAAACAGCCTCATCCCCCTTTTCCAACAGAAGTGGTTCCTCCAGGAGTTGGCCGATTCGTATCTTAGGACCGGGAAGGTCCACCATGATCAGGCAATGGTGCTGAAGCCTTGCCGCAACAGTTTCGATGCGCCGAATATCCTCTCGATGCCCTTGTCGGGTGCCGTGGGCGAAATTGAGCCGCGCCACATTCATGCCCCGCAGCATCAGTTGTTCCAGGACGGCCTCCGAACGTGAGGCCGGTCCTATGGTGCACACAATCTTGGTTTTATGGGTCGGTAATCTCATGGTCGTTTCTCCTCGCCGTTTATTCTTGGTTCAAGCCCTGAAATCATGCCTCCATACAAACGTTCAGCATCCTGCCTTCGACATAGTCCCGTTCCCGGTGTCATGGCCGCTGCTGTACCTGCCGCAACGCCGAAAAGGACGGATTCCCTGAGCGGATTTTCCCTGGCAAAACCCAAAACGATACCGGCCACACCATGCTGCCCCCCCAGCCTCGACCCCTGCTGATAATCGATACGGTAGGCGACAGGATGTGTTCTTCTTCAGGTATGCAGTTGCTCTTTGAACTTTTTTATTTCACACAGAATAGTCTAATTCGGTACTGTTTTAATTAGTGCTATCTTTTATGCTGTCGCCCATCTCCTTAATTTTATCGCCTGTTTTTTCAACGGCCTCTTCCATTTTATCACCCGCATTTTCAACAGTATTATCGATCTTTTTGCCCACATTTTCAGCGGGACCGTCTTTTTCACAACCAACCAGTAAAAGCGCAAACACAACGAACATCAACATAATAATTTTCTTAATTTTCATAACTGTCCTCCTTTTAAGCAGAAATGAATCCAGGCAGACCACCAAATCGTCAGCCCGGTTCTTGTCATAAGTGTGGACTTCAGACGTGTCCACGGACATTTTGTCCATGGTGCGCTGTCGTTCCTCGTTTTTTTTCTTTGACAATGTCCTCACATTGTTTTGGTTTCTACTTGTCTTCTGTTTTATTCTTCACCTCCTTTTTTTGCTTATGCCCTGGCCAAAAGATTTCCAATTGTCTGTATCCCCTGACCGGCTGCCCCGCCAATTTTAATGGTCATGTCAATGTTTGTATGAGTGCTCATAAATTGCTCCCTTTTATGTTTTGCTTTCAGATTAAAATTCAGCGCCGGCTGAATCTGGTGCTATCAATCAAATAATTAAATAGCAGGATTTTAATTGGCCTTGATCATTTGATAAAACCCATTTTTTTGGGGATATCGACGTTGAAGATAATGGAGTCGGGAACCATATTCGGGTTCACCCGAACCGAGCAAAACAATTTGAATCGGGAGGTCTTCGTAGCTGATCGATATGATTTTTCTTTGTCTCCGTAATTGGTGTCTCTTTTGATGGAAAACTTCAATTTTTTCCCCTGGGGCTCGCCTGCTTGATATATTGATAGAAGTCACTGTCCGTGGTGAGAATCAGTACGGAATTCTTATTCGTTTTCTCCTTGTAGTTTTCAAGGGTGCGCAAAAAGGCATAGAATTCTGGATTTTTATTGTACGCTTGGCCGTAGATTTGCGTCGCTTCAGCGTCGGCTTTGCCTTGGACCTCCTGCACTTGGCGGTAGGCCGTTGAGCGAATCTGGCGCAGCTCTTTTTCCATTGTGCCGAGGATCTCGGCGCTGCGACCTTCGCCTTCGGAGCGGAACTGCGCGGCAATGCGCTTGCGCTCGGAAATCATACGCTCATAGACCTTTTCCCGGACACTTTCCACGTAATCCAGGCGTTTGATGCGCACATCCACAAGTTCAATGCCGTATTGCGGGATGATCTTCTGTGCCTTAGTCAGTATCGTGCGGGTGATCTCCTCCCTGCCCCGGGCAATCTCCCTTTTAAGCTCTTCTTCGCGCTCCTTTGGTATCTCTTTCAAGGCTTCGTCCTCGGGCACCTCCCACGATGCGCTGCGCACGAGTTCCACGAGTTCGCTGCTCGACACCTGGTCGCGCACGACCGAATCGAGAATATCGTTCAAACGCGACTGGGCCCCCTCTTCGCTGGCTACATTCTCCAGGAATTTTTTCGCATCGGCAATCCGCCATCTGGCGGTGGTATCCACCCAGATGAACTCTCGTCCCTTGGTGGGAACCTGATTCGGATCACCATCCCAGATCAGCAGACGCTTTTCAAATCGCCGGACCTCCTGCACAAAGGGTAGTTTCATGTGCAATCCCGCCTCGGTTACCGGTTCCCCAACAGGCCGGCCAAACTGCACGACAATGGCCTGCAGACCCTCTTCCAGTGTATATAGACCGCCATAGGATAGGGTGACGATCGCTACGGCTGCTGCTATGATTACTGCTTTTACGGTAAAGTTCATGGTTTCCTCCCCTGTGCTGATGGTTGCTCACTGGATTCCAATGGGAGCCAGGGCACCATTGCCTTCTGGTCCTTATCCACGATATAGAGCCCTTTCATGTTTGACAGGAAACCGGTCATGGCCTCCAGATACAACCGCCGGCGCGTGACCTGCGGCGCCTGTTCGTATTGTTCTAAAATGGTCTCAAAACGGGTGGCCTCTCCCTGGGCCCGGTTTACACGTTCCAATGCGTAACCTTCGGCCTCGCTGATGCTTTGCGTAGCCACGCCTCGGGCCTTGGGGATTTCCCGGTTGGCCTGTTCCTGGGCTTTATTGATCGTTCGCTCTTTGTCTTGACGCGACTCGTTGACTTCATTAAAGGCAGGTTTTACGGTATCCGGCGGGGTTACATCCTGAAGCTCTACGGTAACCAGACGCACTCCAGACTCATAGGTTGTCAGGATTTTCTGGATTTCGTTTTTGGCTTCACTGGCCACCGCCACCCGTCCGGTGGTCAGCACATCGCTGCCCAGACGGTTGCCGACTGCTCGACGCATGACCGCCTCGGTAGTGTCGCGGATTGTTTTTGAAGTGTCGCGGACCTGAAACAGGTAGCGGCTCGGGTCTTCGATGCGGTACTGAACGATCCACTGAACATTGATAACGTTCAAATCCCCGGTGAGCATCAGCGACTCGTCCTTGTAGGTGCCTCGCGTATCATAGCGGCTCTTTTCACCGGGAACGGTGGAAACCGTCCGAAACCCGAACTCTTCTTTGAGTACGCGAGCTGTAGGCAGCAAACGGACCTTTTCGATACCATAAGGGAATTTGAAATGCAGTCCCGGACCGGCCGTGCGCATGACCTTGCCAAAGCGCTGTACAATAGCCGTTTCCTCCGGTTGGACGGTGAACCATGCAGTCCATAAGACCACCACCAAAACAACGACTACCACCACACCGCCTACAAGGATAAGGACCGGAGCGCCTTTGAATTTTTCAAACTGTTTTAGATTTTTTTTCAGCAGGTCATCAAGCGTTGGCCTGCTCCCCAGGGGGTGATTTGATTCAGTCATAAGTTATCTCCTAATTAATAAGCCGATCAGCTTCATCGACCCTTGTTTGTTCAGGGCGAATAATATACCTCCCCTCTTCATCCATGGAGAGAGGGGTGAGGTAAATGGACAATTTATTTAATTTGCGGTCCTGAGCATCATGGGCTGCTCATCATAAATAGATCACCAGCTTATTTTCTCCAGAGCCAGGTTCTCTTTTTGTTTCAAAACCCAACTTTTTCCCCAAAGCGATCATATTCCTGTTCTCATTTAAAACTATGCCGTGAACCGTTTTAAAGCCTCGTTTTTTGGCAATTGACAGACATTTTTCCAAAAGGTTTGAACCAATACCCTTGCCTTGCCAGGCATCACCCACCAAAACCGCAAATTCGCCTTTTTCCCCATCCGGATCTCCGATGATTCTTGCAACGCCCAGCATTCTATCGATTTCACAATCTTCATCAATGGCAACTAATGCAACCTCACGATCGTAATCGGTTTGGGTAAACCTGGCGAGCATCTCAGGGTTCAATTCTTTTAATATCCCGAAAAAACGATAATAAATTGTCGTTGGAGAAAGTGTCTTGAAAAAATATTGAAAAAGCGGAGCATCTTCAGGCTTGATGGGTCGTACAAAAATCCGCTCTCCACCAACGCTTACCAGATGGGACTCTTCCTCTTCCGGATAGGGGCTTATCACAAGATGCAGGGGAGAAGGTGTTTCAATAGTTGAGACTAATACTTGGGCATCAACAAGCATGGGTTTTCCCGCCTTGATCATAACAGGATTCATGTCAAGTTCTGCAATTTCAGGAAAATCAATCAGGAGTTGAGAAAGCCTGATAATCATCTCTTCAAGTTGTTCCATGTCGGCGGCAGAGCGGTTTCTGTATCCTTTCAACAACGTGTATACTTTGGTCTGCTGCATGAGTCGCCGGGCAAGTAACCTGTTCATGGGTGGAAGCCCCAACGCACGGTCTTTTAAAACTTCCGTGTAAATTCCACCCATTCCAAAGAGAATCACAGGACCAAAACCGGCATCCCGTTTGGCACCGAGGAGAATTTCAAAATCAGCATTTGAAAAATAGGGCTGAATGATTACCCCTTCAATTCTGACATCGGGTTTAAACTTCCGCACTGACGATATGATTTGTGCGTAAGCTTTGCAGACATCGGCATCTGAGCGTAAATCTAAACTTATCCCACCAGCATCGGTTTTATGGGTGATATCAGGAGAGCGTATCTTCATGACCAGCGGATAGCCCATCTCTTTGGCAATACTTGATGCTTCTGCTTCTGTTTTTGCAATTTCTGTCCTTATTACAGGCAGTCCGTAAGCCGTTAACAATTCCTTAGAATCCGATTCCGGCATAAATTCACCCGGGAACGCGTGGATGATCAGCTTTCCAGCTTTATCCTGATCAACCATTATCTGCCGGGTCAATTTCGGCGGAATTTCCAGCAGTGTTTTAAGGTTTTTGCTATATTCCACCATGTAAAGGAAAGCTCTAACCGCCCGTTCCGGCGTATCATAGGTCGGGATTCCCGCTTCATTCAAAAGCGCCACTGCTGGGGCGATGTTTTTACCGCCTATCGTGGAAGCAAATACAGGATATCGACGCCCTTTCATGGTCAACACCAGCGTTTCTGCCATTGTAATAGAGGAAGTAAATGCTTGGGGTGTGAGAATAACAAGTACCCCGTCTATATTCTTCGAGTTAAAACAGACGTCCAGGGTTTGGGCAAACCGCTCCGGCGAGGCATCACCAAGGATGTCGATCGGATTACTTTGACTCCAGAAGAGCGGCAGGAATTGATCAAGTGCCTCCATGGATTCAGGGTCAAGCGGCACAGGTTTGTGGCCATACTTAGCCAGAGTGTCTGTGGCCATCACCCCAGGCCCGCCTCCATTGGTAATTATAGCTAAACGGGATCCATGAGGTCTTGATTGTTTGGACATCAGCTCTGCACAGTCAAAGAGCTCTTCTATGGTGTCCACCCGCACAATCCCGGCACGCTTGAAGGCAGCATCATATACGGCGGCCTCTCCTGCCATGGCACCTGTATGGGATGCAGCAGCTTTTGCACCGGCCGGACTTTTGCCGGATTTAAGTACAATGATTGGTTTGACCCTGGAGACCGAACGGGCGGCACTCATGAATTTACGAAAATTAGTAAGCCTTTCGATATACAATAAAATACTTTTTACAGAGGAATCATTTCCGAGATAATCAATCATATCTCCGAAATCAACGTCAAGCATGGAGCCGGTGCTTACAAAATGGCTGAATCCAATGTTCTCCTGTAGAGCCAAATCAAGTATAGCCGTGCAAATGGCCCTGCTCTGGGATATAAATGCTAAATTTCCAGACACGGGCATCTCGGATACAAAGCTGGCATTCAGGTCCCCGCCGGGCCGGATGAGACCCAAGCAGTTGGGTCCAACAATACGAAGTTTGCCGGCATAAGCTATTTTCTGAATTTTTTTCTCTATTTCCTTGCCTTTTTCACCGGTCACCTTGCCTCCGGCTGAAATAATGATGGCTCCGCCCACTTTTTTATCAACGCATTCACTCACTATATCAACAACCGTATGCATCGGTGTGGCAATAATCGCAAGATCCACTTCGGTTTGAAGCTTTGAAACAGATTTAAAGGCATCATATTGGTAGATTCTTTTATGTTTGGGATTCACCGGAAACAACTGTCCAGAAAATCGGTTAACAAGATTTTTCATCAATGCATTGCCGATTGTTCCTGCTTTTTCGCTTGCACCAACCACTGCAATATGCCGCGGTTTAAAAATGCGATCAAGATTATATTGTCCCATCATTTTCATCCTTATTTTTCTTTTTTTAAACAGGCTCCCAAAACATTAAAATTAAGCAATAAAGCTATCCCCGGCCTTTTGGTTTGGATTCATACGATGGTTCGCATCTCTCAATTGTTCATTTGAACTTTGAGACTGTCTTTTGATAAGCTGTTTTGACTTCATTCCAGGCTTTTTCCGTGCCTATTTTAAACGCTTCCCACGTCTCGTCTCCTGCGTTTTTCAACTCGCGGAGTTTTGTACCTGCAACTTCCTGCTTGCTCTCCAACGCTTCGATTTTTTTGTAATATCCAATTTTTACATCGGCTTTGGTCTTGTCCGCCTTGGCCTTAAGAAGCGCAATCTGCGATTTCCATTCCTCAAATTGCGCATCCAACTTTTCTTCGTAGGCTTTACGTTTGTCCTTCACTTAAAACTCCTTTTGTTTTTATATACGAAAACAAAAACAACTTATTACATTGAATTAATTTGAGGTTTCGTTGTGGGTTGAGTCTGGGTGTTGATATACCAGATCAGCCCACAACGAAATTTGAAAGATCTGTATAGATTGTACAGATCTTTCATACAAATTTCGTACCAGGTTTTTAATCCTCAACCAATAAACCTCCCATACCTTAGGTGCAATATGAATAATAGTTGTGGTTGATAATTCAGAAGAAAAGGTTTCTGCTTGACCGAATTGTATACGATAATGGAAGGATTGAAAAAAGGTTTTATTTGGCCAATAGGCCACATATAACCTTTCAATCATCCGGTTTTAGAATCAGGATCTGGTAATGTTTAATTTGCGCATACGGCCGAACAGGATGTTGTGGTTAAGGCCGAAAATCTGGGCAGCATGGTCATTGTTCATTATCCATTCACCTGTGGGCGCATTCCCATTTTCCCGGCTGACTTAACAACTCTTTAATCAGGAATTAAACACTTAAAAATCAAGCGGTTAAAGCACGCTTAGCATTGTATGTTTTTAACGAAAGGCTTCCACTATGTCCTAA
>NZ_JACADJ010000017.1 GCF_013389365.1 Desulfobacter latus | reverse complement strand
TGAACTTCTCTTGTCCCGTATGTCGGACATAAGTTCTGCTTATAGCTTAAGGTTTTACACACTCAGCTTTTTGAGTGCAACCGCCAACACCTTTTCAAAGAGCTGAATAATATGTTAGCACTTATATAGTAACTATTCAAATATTATTTTATAAGTAATAGGATTTATTCAGTTGTATAAAACCTGGTCCTCTGGACCAGGTCAGAGATAAAAGGCTCTGCCCTTGTCAAAAAGGTCGAAGACCTTTGAAAATAGACGCTTTTGAACGTTACTGTTCAATCGTTCCAAGGTCAGGTCTCGAAATTTGTGTGAGGACAGTAGTTCATGCCCTCTGGGCTTAACCCAAATCCTGGCCCTTCGGGTCAGGATTTTTACTATATAAAACACTACTTATGATTTTAATAAATTACTTATTGATATTTTTTAATACTTTTAAATCGACTATATAAATTTAAACCAGGTGTCAACATATCATTTTCATACGCATGGATATCCCCTTGAAGCCCGGGTTTTAAATGTGTTAATGTCAACATTATTATCCGCTTGGCTCATTCAAAACCAGACACTCGATGATCGAGAGACAAGAAATCAGGAACTTATTATGAGGTTAAAGTCCTTGTTCGCCATACCGTTTTTTCTTTTGATTTTCGTATTGATTAATGGATCTATGATTTCGGATCTATTTGCCCAAAACTCTTTTATCAATAAAATCGGAATGAAATTTATTCTGATTCCGGCAGGGTCCTTTATTATGGGAAGCCCAGACTCGGAAAAAGGACGGCAGAGACACGAAAAGCAACACAGGGTGATCATCACCAAAAGCTTTTATATGTCGGAGACCGAAGTCACCCAGGGTCAATGGAACCGCCTTGTATCTCCGAATCCCTCCTCGTTTAAGCTGGGCAATTACTATCCTGTGGATACCGTATCCTGGTATGATGCCATTGAATTTATTCGATTTTTAAACAAAAGAGAAGGCACCCGTAAATACCGTTTGCCTACGGAAGCGGAATGGGAATATGCCTGTCGGGCCGGCAGTCAGACGGCCTTTGCCACCGGAGAGGTAACCACTTTTTCATGCAAGGAACCGGAACCAGCGCTTGTTGATCATGCCTGGTACTGCTTTAATTCCGGTGGTTTCTCACCGGCTGGGGATTTCAAGCCCCATCCGGTCAAGCTTCTTAAGCCCAATAAATGGGGGCTTTACGACATGCACGGTAATGTTCAGGAATGGGTTCAGGATGCCTGTGAATGGCGCACGATCTGGAGCGTGGGCGCCGGAACCATTACCCGGACCTATGTTGACGGCATTACAGATCCGTTGGAAACAAAAGGAGACCACCGGGTGGTCAGAGGCGGCGGATGGTTTCAAAACAGTAAATACCAGCGATGCGCCTACCGCACCAATTACAAGCCCGTGGCCCGCCGCAACAGCCTTGGATTCAGAATTGTCCGGGAGCAGTGAGCCGGTAAGGCCCATGGCCCTGGATTTCACCCCCTGTCTTTTTTATCGAATAGCCTGAAAAGATAAATCCCTGCCCCAAGCATCACAAGATCCCTGACAAGCAGCCAGATTGAAGTCCAGGTGCCTTTGGTCTCACCTAAAGAGAAACAGCCGCAGTCAAATTCATGGCCCCGTATCAGATTAAAGCTGATCAGAAAAATAAAGCCTGCCAGCATGGCATTAATTAATAAAAGACCCGAACGTTTAAGCAACCCGGTGATCAGGCTGATACCGCAGACAAGCTCCACAAAAGGCACGACAATGGCTAAGATATTTATACTCGGGTGGGGAAAGACCGCATAGCCATACAAAATTGTGGCAAATTGATCCGGTGACACGATTTTGTGCCAGGAGCTGAAAATAAACGTGCCCCCCAGAAACAGACGCAGTGCCCATTCAATGAGCCTTGTTTGCCGACGAAAATCCATAGATGCCGGTCCAACCCCATTTTTGAATTTAAATTTTGAACGAAACAGATTGCTCATGGGTCGGCTCCCTGGACGGCCACGTCAAATCCCATCGCCTCCCATTCAGCAAACCCGCCGGCATAAACCGCCACATGGGTAAACCCCATTTCAACCAAACGGGTGGCAAATGTATGGGAATCGTGACAGGTCACACTTGCACAATATACAATAATCTCATCTTCGGGGGTTATTTTTGACAGCAGCGCTTTTTCGTCCTCTTCAAAATCATCCAAAGGAAAATTCAATGCCCCTGGAATATGCCCCAGCTCATACATATCAGGCCGGCGGACATCAACCACGACCGCCGGCCCGGATTCCACCAGTCGTTTAACTTTGAACGGATTGTTGATCTGCATAACATCAACGGCGTGGGCCTTGTTTGCCCCGGCCATAACCACCCCCTGATCGGGATTCCACTGGCCCCTGAGGGCAATACCGTTAGGGGAGAGTGCATTAACGCCAAGACTTAGCATTAGGCAAATAATTAAAATAAAAAAACACCCTGGGATATCTCGTTTAAAAATCATAACCGGGCTTTAATGCGTTTGAATATGCCCACCCGTTTCTGCATGACAATAAGCCGAAGCCATACTTCGAGCATATGGGCCATCCGGGCTTCCTGGGTGCTGGCGGGAATCTTTTCTTTGGAATCTGATATTTTCTTTTGTGCTTCAAGGCGGGCAATGGCGTCACGGATATGCTTGCCATCAGCGCCTTGGTTTGTATCCATTGCCCTGTACATTTCAAGGGCATCATCTATATATCCCTGTTTCTCATACAAGCGGGCCAGCGACAGGGTTGCAAAATTAGAAGTCATTTTTCAGATCCTTGATCTTTATTCTATTACAAAAAATAAAAAATGGTGAAATTCCTTTTTCCCGGTTTTTAGTTTCCAGTTTCCAGTTTCTGCGGTGTAACCGCCTTGGGTTTTTCTTTGAAAATCAATTCATCCTGAGCGGCCATTTCATACTCATGTTTGGCCAGGTGCTTAATATATTCGATATCGGTTTTAAGTTTCAATATCTCTTTTTCTATTTTTGAATTTTGACTGCCGGCAATGGCAACCTGGACTTCAAGCTGCGCCTGTCGGGCTTTAAGCCGACTGTAATCCATGACTCCGCTTGTGGAAAAAAAGAACATAAATAAAAGGATAACCGCGGCTCCCAGGGCCAGGTAAAGGCCTATTTTTTCCATATGGGTCATTTTGATTTAAAAAAAATCCTTATAAGCATTGCCATTTCCGGATTTGATGTAAGATGGGCCGCCAACAGGTAGCAGCCGGCCCCTGCACCAATGCTGACAACAAGGCCTGCTGCCTGAATCATGCTTGAACAGCCGGCCCAGAAGCCCCATATCCATCGAACCAGAAAAAACATTATAACAGACATAAAAACTGCTCTGCAAGCGCAAACCAGTACGGCCCTGCCCTGGATGTCAAAGGGCCCGGATACGGCAAGCAGGACAAATCCGGCGACAGCGGACAGGGATACGGCTAGACTAAGCCCTGTGACCCCCATGGTTTCCACAAAAAGACGGCACAATAAAACGTTGCACCCAATGGACACAACGCCTGCCATGAACGGCTGCCGGATATTGGACAAGGCATAGTGAAACGCCACAAAAAGCCGGGTGCCCGCAACCGCCCAGAGCCCAAGAACCATAAAAACAAGACATTGGCCGGTCTGATCCACTGCAGTCAAATCAAACGCCCCCCTGCCGAACAGCAACGAAACTATGGGACGGTTTAAGGCAATGATACCGACTGTTGCAGGAATAATTAAAAAAAAGACCATGCGGACACCAGCATCAAACAAAAGACTGCAATCCTGGGTTTGCTGTGGTTGATCAAAAAAATCAAATTCCGACACCCTCGCGGAATTTTTCCCGGTTTCCGGGCAACGCGTACCAGCCATTGCAGACAGCATGGATAATAAAACCGTGGCAACGGGAGAGACCACCAAAGCCAAAGGAAACTGAACCAGACGTTCGGCATAATTAAGATAAGAGACCGCACCGGAATCAAGCTTTGAGGCGGTAAGTCCTGCCACCAGCAGATTAATTTGGAAAGCCGCAGCCCCGATCACGGAAGGGCCGAGAGTAATAAAGGCTTTTTTTACATGGGGATGCACCCGGACAAAGGCTTTGAAATCAAACATCCCAAGCTTTGCAAGGCTTGAAACTTGAAAGGCAAGCTGAACAATGCCGCCGACGGTTACCCCAAAGGCCAGAACGACAATCTTTGGCGTGAACCGGTCGGAAAACAGTAGAACGGCCGTGATAATACAAAGATTGAGCAGAATCGGCGTAGCTGCAGGCACATGAAAATTTCCCCTTGCATGGAGCACGCTCATGCACAAGGCCACAAAAAAAATAATGAACATATAGGGCATCATTATCCTGAACAGCAGACAGGACAATGTATGGGAATAAGAACCGGCACCATACCCCGGGGCAAAAAAATCTATCAAAAAGGGCGCAAAATAGATCCCGAACCCGACCAGCAGCGTCCCTGCAATGGATATAAAAAACAGTGCATTCAAAAACATGGCCACGGCCTGGTCTTTTTTATTTTGGACAAATTGTACTGCAAACAACGGGATGAAAGAGATGCTTAAAATCCCGTCGGACATCATTTTCCGGATCAGGTCAAAGGGCCTGAACGCAATGAAAAAAGCGTCAGAAACCGTCCCCGCACCAAATATAAAAGCAATGACCGCATCCCTTATCATACCGAGTATTCTTGACATCAGTGTAATCGAACTGATAGATGCCGCTTTTTTAATAAAATGGGCCACAGGTTTTCCTTGACATGTTTATATGTTTTATATAAATTACCGAATTTGATATAAGTTTTATTATTTATTTTTAATTTTCTATTTTATGAAGGAGCTAGACCACGTTGGCGAACCATAAATCAGCAAAAAAACGCGCAAAACAAAATCAGGTCAGACGGATGAGAAACAAATCCGTAAAAACCGCCCTTAAAACCCTTGAAAAAAAGCTTCGTGCAGCTAAAGAAGCGGGTGAGAATACCGAGGAACTGATGAAAAAAACCCAGTCAGCCATTCACAAGGCGGCTAAAAAAGGTGTTGTCCACAAAAAAACTGCGTCAAGAAAGATCTCCAGACTGTTCAAATTTGCGAACGCATAAGTTGCGCGCTTTTGCACCATTTAAGCTCAGCCGGTCCAGACTATAAACCGGCGTCTGCTCTTATTCAAGGAACAGACGCCGGTTCGTTTTGTTGGATTTAAAAGTCGTTTGTGATTTGGCTGACCAGGCGTTCGGCCACACGTTCGGCAATGAGATCAACCGCCTCCCGTTTATTGGCCTCATCATTCACAGTATTGCTTGATACGTCATAAGATTCACTGGCTGAAAAATTTTTCACCGACCAGAGAACCTTGCCCCCGGTCCCGGTCAGAACCACATCAACCCTGGCATTAACTTGCCTTTCCGTAACATCTTCCGAAGAAGATCTGGACAATGTGGAAAAGGTGATGGATTGAACCGTACCTGATATTTTGCGGGTGGCATTATCGGCATCCACAACAATGGTATCTGTTTTTGCGGTAATTTCCCGTATCAATTCGTTGGTAAACGATATCCCGGCCCTGGATTCGGTGCTTTTGTTTTCAAATATAGCCACAGAGACCCGGGTGACATCATTATGAATGAAACCACCGCCGGCCAGCCGGTATCCACACCCCGAACAAATTATTAAAAAGAAGGCCATCATCGGCCATGCAATACGTTTTTTCATAAAATGCGGCAAGGAAACCCCTGAGTCTTTAGCTCAGGGGAGGAATTGCCGCCCTCCTTATAATAATTTAGTAGCCAGGCACCGGACCTTAGCACATCATATTGTAGGAATAACCGTCAGATGCATGAAGCAGCCTGCAATATTTCCAGCTAATGCCCTGTACTGTTTTGTCCACTGTTTTAATGTTAAACGACCCGCTTTTTCTGACAGCGACACGTCCGGTGTACGTTCCAACCTTTTTGCCGGAAGTGACAACCGCCTTGACGATGTCGCCCGTCTGAAAGCCTTTGACTTTTTTCTCAGTTGACTTTGCTGTTGTCCGGGGGAATCCGAACTTGTTTACCCTGCACATCTGCCTTGAACCATGACCGTCTGCCTTTACAATCAACACGGCCTTATCGATCTGAAACATCTTTTCCGGTGTGCTTTTCCCAACACAGGCGGCATCGAGCCAATGCGTTTTGTGAAGTCCCCTGGTCGTCCGGTTGAATTTTGTCAGACCGCCGGAGCCTGTTTCAACCGGCAGTCCGTTTTTTTTCAAGGTACGGAACAAGTCCCATCGGGTCGCATTGACGGCGCCCGCATCCTTGAGCGGCATTTTGGACTGTTTTTGAATTCGTTTCAACACTCGCGGTTTCCTTGAAAGGAACTGTTCGAGTGACTTGTTCCCCTTCTTCCTGTTGCACGCCGTACAGGCCAGTGTCAGATTGCTGACTCTGTTGGAACCGCCTTTCGATTTCGGCACGATATGTTCAATCTCCAACGGGATATCTGTTTTTCCGCAGTAGGCACACGTTCTGTCCCATTTTTCCAGAAGGTATTCCCGTACCTCATACCCCATGAGTTCCCCCTGCTGATACGCGACACCTGATATTTCGGGATTCTGTATTTTCTGCATGTCAAACCGAACCAACTCCATTGAAATTGCCTGAATATTGCAAAACCGGCACAACCGGTTGACCCAGGTTTCGATATTGTGAACCCGGCTTTTTAATGAAGGCGGCAGCCATCCTTCCGCCCTGGTCCGGTTATCAAAGCGCGGTTTTCGGTATCGCGTTTTCCGGTTTCTCCGGGATCTTCTGATGGCTCGTCTTGATTCCAGATTATTTTTGATCTGCTGGCCTCGATGTCTCAGTTCCATGGCAAAAACAATCTCTCCGGTATCGTCTTTAATCACGGCAATTCCGGTCTCTCTACTGCCCGGATCAATCTTGATCCGCAATGGGTTTGATGCCACGTCCAAAACGGTCTCTTTCAAAATGATTGTGAAGGGGAACTGTCTGAAAACTGCGGCTTTCCCTTCTTTTAAAAGCAGTCTTGCTTTTGCCGGATGTACCGGATTCTGAGGCTTTTTGTTTGTATCCAGAACAAATACACTCAATTTTAAAATCCTCTTGTTTCCAAGGTAATGTTTGCCGCGTCAATGTTATGACCGGGTTTGTCGCAAGCAGCACCGGCTTAACCCCTTAAACCTGTTTAACCACTTACCGTAGAACCTGGAGCTGGCGAGCACCCCAGGGTACCTGTTTCCGATCTAACGTAGTGCTCGAAGCACTTAGACTGGTCAACTTTGGGGCTTTTTCAAGCCCCTCGGTCTTTAGCCGAGGGGTAGTTGACTATATCCTCAGGGAAAAGCGCTTGACAAATAATGCTAAAAATTACACGATAGCCCAGTAATTTTCGACAGAATTATCATAAAAAAAAAGAATAATACAGGTTAAACTGGATATTTGCCATAAGAAATTGGATACCACATATAGTATTTTTGTGTACCATCTATCCACAACATACAGGCACTTTAGATGTAAAAAGTGCTTATATCAAATATCCAGAGGTTAAACAGTGCTGACGCATGACTTTTTATGTCGATTATTGAAATATCATTAAATATCAATAGCTTATGATCTTTAAGGCCGGTATAAAGCAGTCCTTGTTCAACATGACAGACCCCTGGAGTCATTTAAGAAGACATTCAGGCTGAACGGCTTTGCTATGCAACTTCCGGAAAACATATCCCTTGAGCCGATCAACCAGACCGGATATAATTTCACAATGACAGACAGGCAAACCCGTTGAGACAAATAAGTATTTTTCATAAAAAAATCATAATATAATCAAAATTCATAGACCATAACCGTTTCTCATGGCAATATGGATTCAGTTGCAAACATAAGAATTCATAATTTATGACTATTTACAATCAAAATTCACAAAATATAACTATTTTTCATGATTTGCCTTCCAAAGGGAATAGTTTTTCCGGATATTCTGCGCTGATTTCAGCACATGATCTGAAAGTGACTGCTCCAGATCGTCTTTGTGCCATAGGTGTAAAGCATAAAAAAATTGATATAGGACGCTGGCGTATTTTTACGCCGCGCCATAAGCCGGAGGATACACTTTTTGGCCATTTAATCTTTGCTTTGAAGTATGAAGGGATTGATCTGGCAATCCTCAATGCCTTATTTCAAGCGGTTGAGGCCGAAGAAATTCAAAAAATGATTTGTTCGGAACCAACGGGGAGCTACAGCCGTCGATTGTGGTTCTTGTGGGAGTGGTTACGTGAGGAACAACTGGATAAGGATTGATCTTTCCAGTATCAGCAGTTATTTTGGAGAAGCTCGAAGAATATAAAAAAATATTGGAGCATTTTTCAAAACCGAGGCTTGATTTGATCGAATGGAGACCTACTGAAAAGAATAATGTTGAGGTGCTGAACGAAACCATAGATTTGTATCGCTATTTTGATGCAACAAAACAGGCTGAATTTTTCTTTGAATGCGTTGAGGAAACAGTGAATAAAACATTGCCTGAGGAGGTTGAATATATAAAAAAATACGACCTTCTCAACAATTTCATCAAAAACTATATCGATATGCCGGATAAACTTGTGGATTTGCTTATACGTTTTCTTGTCCAAAATGGTGGCGCGCTTTCAAAACGTTCACGGAACAAAGAATTTGAAAAATTGACTGACCTTGAAATTCGGGCAATCGAACATAAATATGCCGAAATTTTTACCTGAATCCGGTCCGGGCAAAAATGGTTGAACATCCCGGAGACTGGTTATGGAGCGGCTATTGTGCAACAGCATTTGGAAATCAGCCGCCTGACTGGTTGACAACGGATTGGAGACTGGGGCAGTTTTCAACAAAAAGGCCGGTTGCACAAGAAAGTGATGCTGTTTTGCCGCCACCGAGTGATTATATTCTAGACCCTCAGGGAAAAGCGCTTGACAAACAATACTAAAAATTACACGATACTTCAGTCATTTTCGATAGCACTATCATATCATAAAAAAATAATACAGGTTAAAATAAACTGATGATCCGTAAAAGTTTGACCTACGACAGATTCCGGTTCGGCCAGGTCATAGATGATGATGTATTAAAAGATACGTTCCGGATGAGGTATGAAGTCTATGTGGATGAGTTCGGGTTTGAAGATGAAGCTGACCACCCGAACGGACTGGAAACAGATGCGTATGAAGAGGACTCCATTCATTTTGCCTGCCTGAACGAAACCGATTCCGTGGTCGGCACCATACGGCTGGTGCTTCATTCAGACAAAGGGTTTCCCATTGAACATGCCACAACATTAAATTTTCCAGGAGAAAAACCTGAGCCGGATAAAACCGGCGAGATTTCCAGACTTACGGTGGCCAAAGACCTCAGGCGCCGTAAAGAGGACGGCATGTATGGCGTGGAGTCTTATTTAAAGAAAAAAGAAGGCGGCATATTACCTGACGATGGGACCATTCCAAAAGAAATGCAGGGCAGGAAAAATCCGATCATTGTTCTAGGGCTTTATCAGGTCATGTTCCATGAAAGTTTACGGCAGGGGCTGACCCATTGGTACATGATCACTGAAAAAAAAATATTCTATACCTTGAGAAAATATGGATTTTTATTCCACCAAATCGGGGAACCTGTACAATATCATGGTGAACGGATTCCCTATTTTGCAGATATTCATGCGCTGCTGGTCAATCTGAAGCAGACCGATGCAGGCATGTATGACCTTATGCTTACCGGGCTGGAAGAAGCGTATCGGCCGGATATTTGATGTAATTTATGGCGGGTAATAAACAGGTAAACCACGGAAGGACACGGATTTGTTACAACAAAATCATATTAGAGTTAAAAGCGGTTAAGGAACGGGACCGAAATAATTTAACCTGGGAGCGCGGGCGTCTCGCCTGCATCATTACTGCGGGCGGGACGCCCGCGCTCCCGGGTATAGCAAAATGGGTAAGTTATTTAAGACCCATTCCTAAGAGTATCGCGCCCGACCATAAAGCACAGGTTATCAACGACCTGAAAGCAACAAACAACAAACTTAAAATTAGGGTTATTGATCAACTTTGGCAGTCACCCAAAAATACAGATTGAGCGCCTTGCGCGCTAATTTTCAGTGCGTTCCGTGTCTTCCGTGGTTATATACAGGAGATATTAATGACAAACTCGTTGTTTTTCTGGCTGTCCAAGCTGATCTGGATGGTCATCCGTCCGGATTTTCTTTTGGTTGCGTTTGCCGTAATAGGAATGCTGTTCTGGTTTTCAGGGGCAGTGGAAACGGCAAAATGGATACTTGCGTGTGTGGTTCTGGTGATGATCATCATCACGGTTTTCCCTGTAGGAAGGCTTCTTCTAGCGCCCCTGGAACACAGATTCCCCACAAACCCGGCCCTGCCGGAAAAGGTGGACGGGATTATCATGCTTGGCGGGGCGGAAAGCAATCGCCTGACCCAGATGTGGCGTCAACCTGAAATAAACAGTGCCGCTGACCGGTATATAGCATTTGCCCGTCTTGTCAGCGCATATCCGGATGCGGTGCATCTTTTTACCGGGGGCTCCGGAAGCCCCATGCACCAGGAATGGAAAGATGCAAATACGGCCCGGCAGGTTTTTATGGATATGGGGCTGGATACCGCAAACATGATATTCGAGGATCAATCTCGAAATACCTATGAAAACGGATTGTTTGCAAAGCGCCTGGTTCACCCCGAACCCGGGCAGGCCTGGGTACTTGTAACCACAGCCGCACACATTCCCCGGTCCGTCGGCGTATTCAACCGGCTCGGCTGGCCGGTAATTCCCTATCCCGTAGATCATGTTACCCGCCCTGACAGAAAGATCGCGTTAGGCCTTAACTTTTCCGGGAACCTGGGAAGACTGGTCATGGCAGCAACTGAATGGACCGGTCTGGCAGCCTATTATATCACCGGCAAAACCAACACCCTGTTTCCTTCCGATAGATCCGAGCGGTAAGTTCGGTATTCCAATAATCTCTATTACATTTTGATTATCCAGGTATTAACCATTGATCCGTTTAATAGTTTAAGCTAATATGCGGGCTCAAAATAAACTTGCATTACTTTTTTGGATTGTTGTTCTGCAATAATACAGCGTCCTGAAAAGGAGAATACATGGTAAAATCAAATCCCCCCTTTACCGAACTGTCCATGTTTGACTTAAGGGGAAAACAATCGGTCAGGGCAACATTCAAGCTTTCCCAGAAAGCCATTGATGCCATCGGCCTTGTGGCCGTCCACATGGGCATCAAGCAAAAGTCCTTGTTTGACCACATCATTGAAGACCATGCGTCTTTAGATCAATTGGCCCAAACCATCCAAATACGCCGGTTCAAACAGCTGGACAGAAAACAGAAAACCTTTGTACTCAGCCGTAGAACCATTGAGGCATTGACGGCCATTTCCAAAACCTATAATATGCCCC
This sequence comes from Desulfobacter latus, assembly GCF_013389365.1. GTDB lineage: Bacteria > Desulfobacterota > Desulfobacteria > Desulfobacterales > Desulfobacteraceae > Desulfobacter > Desulfobacter latus. The sequence goes on along the minus strand of NZ_JACADJ010000017.1, from coordinate 53,099 downwards.
GGGATGCGCTGGTTGAGTATTCCATCAAAAAACTGGAATCCGTTATCCAGTCTGAAAAAATCAGGCACAAAGAACGAAAAAGCCTGGCCGGAAATCTGGAAAACCATTTCAACGATGTTCTCTCACTTTATCGGGACTCGGCAATGACCTTAGGCGAAGAAGACCCTTTTTGCCGGCATCTTGAAAAATTGATAGACCATATGAAACGAACTGCAGAGGACGTGGATACGTTCCTTGAAAAAAGCAAAGTACTTGAAGATTTTTAGGAGAAGCGCGTGATTGATGTTCAAAACCTGACCAAGTATTACGGTGATTTTTGTGCGGTTGACAACATCAGCCTTACCATTGAACCCGGACGGATACTTGGCCTTCTCGGCCCCAACGGGGCAGGCAAGACAACCACACTGAGGATGCTCACAGGATTCTATACCCCCACATCCGGCACCATCAGGGTCAATGACCTTAAAATGCCGGAAGACACCCTGAAAATAAAATCCATGATCGGATATCTGCCCGAATCCGCGCCGTTGTACCACAATATGCTGGTATATGATTACCTGGATTATGTGGCACGGCTCAAAGGGATGGATGATCCCGGACGCAGGCTGTCCCGGTTCAAAGAACTAAGCCGGCTGTGCGGGCTGTCCGGTATCATGGCCAAGCCCATCGGCAATCTGTCCAAGGGCCTTCGCCAGCGCGTCGGGTTGGCCCATGCCATGATGTCCGACCCGGATATCCTGATCCTTGACGAACCCACCTCGGGCCTTGATCCCAACCAGATCGCAGAGATCCGTGATATCATCAAAGGCATCGGCAGGGAAAAGACCATTATCTTTTCCACCCATATCCTTTCCGAAGCCGAAGCCACCTGTGACCGGATCGCCATCATTAATAAGGGCAAAAAAGTAGCGGATGCCGGCACCGAGCAATTAAAACAAAATGCCCGGCACCGCAGCGTGGTCCGGCTGACGGTACAGAATGCCGAGATAACAGCGGCCCTTGACCATCTAAAAGCCTTTGATGCAAACCTTGACATCACTGTGACAGACACCCCGGCAAGTGAAGGCATAAGTTTTGAACTGTGCTGCAAAGATGATAAAGACATCCGGCGGGACCTTTACCTGTCCATTAAAGAAACCGACTGGATTATCACTGAACTTGCAAGACAGTCTTTAGCCCTTGAAGAAATATTCCACGAACTGACACGGGAGGGCGCGTAACACATGACACCGATCAAAACCATCGCCTTAAAGGAATTTAAGGACTATTTCATTTCCCCCATTGCATATATTGTTATTTCTCTTTTTCTCATTGTGACCGGGTGGTTTTTCTTTTCCACCTTTTTCATTTACGGACGTGCCGACCTAAGGGATTTTTTTGCACTTCTGCCTATTACTTTCTCCTTTTTTATTCCGGCCGTGACCATGCGCATGTTTGCCGAAGAAAAAAATGTGGGCTCCTATGAGAGCCTTTTGACCATGCCGGTCTCCTTTACCCATATAGCCCTGGGTAAGTTTTTTGCGGCAAGCGCCTTTGCCGCAGCCATGCTGCTGCCCACCCTCTCCTACCCGCTATTCATCTCCTTTATCGGAAATGTGGACTTGGGGCCTGTGGCCGGCGGATATATCGGGGCGGTGCTTCTCGGCGGCGCATACTGCAGCATCGGGCTGTTTGCCTCGGCATTGACGCGCAATCAGATCATCGCATTCATTATCGGGTGCGCCATATGTTTTACCCTGACCATTATTGACCGGATGCTGTTCTTTGTTCCTGAACGCCTTGTGCCGGTTGTGGAATACCTTGGCGCCAATGCCCATTTTACAAATATTTCCAAGGGCATTATTGATTCACGGGACCTGATTTATTTTGCATCCGTGATCTTTATTTTCATTTTTTCAACCGACATTGCCATGAAAGAAAAAAATTAAGGAGTCACCATGGGTAAGCCTATCCTTAAAGAATATTATCTGAAATTTATCCTGTATGCGGTGGTTATCGTTCTGTTGAATGTGGCGGGATTAAGCCTGTTTTTCAGGTTTGATCTGACGGCCAACCGAATCTATTCCCTGTCCGATGCCAGTAAACAGGCCGTATCCACCCTGTCTGAACCATTGAACATCAAAGTGTTTTTCTCAAAAAATATGCCCGCCCCCCACAATAATACGGAACGGTATTTACGGGACCTGCTCACGGAGTACGCCGCCCAGGCCGGCCGGTACTTCAACTTCACCTTTTATAATGTATCCCAGGAAACCGACATGGGGGACCAGGCAAACCGGAACCGTGACATGGCCCGGGATTACGGCATCTCACCGGTCCAGATCCGGGTGATGGAAAACGACGAGCTGACATTTAAAAACGCTTACATGGGCCTGGTGATCCTCCATGGGGACCTCATAGAAAAAATCCCGGCCATTACTGCCACGGACGGTCTTGAATATCAGCTGACCAGCGCCATCCGCAAGCTGAATAATAAGGTATCGGCGCTTTTGCGCCAGACCGATAAAATCAATATCACCATGTATATGTCTTCGGGACTTCATGCCATAGCGCCTTTAATCGGGTTGGACGCGCTCCCGGATCTTGGTGATGAGGTGGCTGCGGCTGTGGAACAGTTAAACAGCAAAAACCTGGGGATTTTCCAGTTTGAACGCAAGGATCTTTCAGATCCGGATGAACTTGAAAAAGTCGCAGAAAAGTATGATCTCATGGCCATGAACTGGCCTGATGTACCTGAAAGAAATATCCAGGCAGGCGCCGGTACGGCCGGCCTTGTGGTGGCATATAAAGGCAAAACCCGGACATTGCCCCTGATCACGGCCGTGGAACTCCCCATCATCGGCACCACCTATCAAATGGCGGATCCCCAGGGGCTTGGGGAACAGATCACGGCGATCATGGAAAAGCTTATCGGCATCAACAAGGATATCGGGTATCTGTCCGATCATGGCAGCCCCACCCTGGGGCCGGACCGCATGGCCATGATGCAGGGCCGGGCCGGCAACGGCCTGGCTGTTTTTGAACAGCTTGTGGGATCAAGATACAATATCAAACAGATCCCCCTTAAAGAGGAACCCATCCCCGAAGGACTCAACTGCCTGGTGATTGCCAAGCCCACCGAACATTTTTCCGATTATGCGCTGTTCCAGATTGACCAGGCCCTGATGAAGGGCACCAACATTGCTGTGTTTGCCGATGCATTTGAGCAGCAGCAAGGCCGGGGCGGCATGATGGGCATGCCCGCATTCACCCCCATCGACACCGGCCTGGAAAAACTGTTAGCCCACTATGGCGTAGAAATCCAAAAAGCCTATGTGCTGGACAAAAATGGGTATAAACAGCAAAGGCCCCGGTCCCAGAGCGGCGGAGAGCAGATCATCTACTTTGCGCCGGTACTCAAGGACGACGCCATTAACAACGATCCGGTCTTTATGAAAAATATCAAAGGCCTTGTGGCCATGCAAATCTCCCCGGTCAAGCGTGTCAAAGGCGCCCAGGATGAGACCAGGGTCCGCACCGTGCGCCTTTTATCCTCATCTGACCAAGCATGGCTCATGGAAGACAACATTAACCTGAATCCCATGTTTTTACGTCCGCCCACCGCAGATAACGATCTTTCCACCTATGATCTGGCATATCTTCTCGAAGGACAATTTACATCCTATTTTAAAGGAAAACCCGTCCCGGAAAAAGAAGCCGGAGAGAGCGACCTAAAAGACGAAGACAACGTGGAAGGCCCGCAACCATCTGAGGCGCCGGCTAAAAACATCCAAGGACTTAAAGCCGGAAACCGCGTAATTGAGACGTCAGCGCCTGCAAAAATATTTGTACTCGGATGCGCCCAGATGCTGCATGACAACATGCTGGACGACCAGGGCCGCAGCCCCAACGCCACCTTCCTGCTCAACGCCATAGACCATCTCAACGGCGATGACGGCACCGCACGCTTAAGAAGCAAACAACAGACCCTGAACCCCGTTTCCGACACCACGCCTTTGGCAAAAAGCATCATCAAGGGATTCAATATTATAGGACTCTCCGTCCTGGTTTTCCTGTTCGGCCTGGGTGTCTGGTTTTTTAGAAGCATGAAAAAGAAAAAAATTGCACATATGTTCGGTTGATTTAGAATTAAGGAAAAATCATGAAAAAAGAATATATTATCCTGATCATATTGATCATCGGCTTAAGCGCCTATCTCGGCCTTAAAAAAGACGACCAGGTCCATTATGAACTGCCGACAATTCCCCAGGTGGATACCACCCGCATTGACCGGATGGAAATTTCAAAGGCAGACCGCCTTGTGGTCCTTAATAAAGGAGAAAAAGGCTGGACCGTTACCGAGAACGAATTTCCAGCAACCCCGGATGACATAAAGCGGATACTTGGCACCCTAAAAAAGATAGAACTATCCGCCCTTGTATCCGAGGCAAAGGACCTTGTAAGATATGAACTGGATGATATCCATGCTGTAAAGGTCAAGGCCCTGGCCGGCAAAGAGGTGGTCCGCAGCCTTGTCATCGGTAAAACAGCCCCCAGCTACAACCATACATTTATCTATCTGGATAACAAGGATCAGACCGTATACCAGGCCAACGGCAATTTCAAAAGTCAGTTTGACAAAGCAGCGGCTGATTTCAGAGATAAAAAAGTGCTGGGGTTTGACCCGGCCGGCATAAAAAAGATCACTCTGGAGAAGCAGGGAAAAGCCGTCACCGTGGTAAAAACCCCGGCACCTGAAAAACCGGATCCGGGAAAAGACGAGGGCAAAAAGGATGTAACCGCGGAAAAAACGGCCCCCAAAGAAACCGTCTGGAAAGATGAAGCAGGGGATGTGGCAGATCAAAAAACGATATCGGATCTGCTGTCGTCTTTGTCAGACCTTGAATGTCAGGCTTTTATAGATGATGACAAGGCTGCCCGCTTAAAGAAAACAGCGCCCTCATGTAAAATTTCACTTGAAAACGATAAAACGTTTGTTTTAAATCTGTTCAACAAAAATGACGATCAGGATGTGGAAGGGTCGTGTTCATATACACCCTATGCCTTCACCTTGACCAGCTATAAAGCCGAGGATATTGTTTCGTACACGGATAAACTTCTGGGCATTGAACAACAGGACGACACTGAACCTGATAAAGAGTGAACACGTTTTTCAACATAGCGTATCAACCCTATAAGTGGATCATTGTATTTCCGGCCATGGTTTTAACCACCTTGGTCATGGGATTGAGTTGCATCTTTGTGGGGGCTGTTTTCAGCCCGGACAAAGCAGATACACTGGCTGTGGCCTGGGCCAAGATATTCTGTGCGATTGCGCCCATACGGGTCAGAATCCAGGGCAGGCGGAATTACGATCCATTATCCGCTTATGTGGTGGTGGCCAATCATAAAAGCATGGTGGACATCCCTGTGCTACACGGGTTTATAGGCCTCACCATCAAATGGGTGATGAAAATGGAGCTTAAAAAGATCCCGGTTTTCGGCACAGCCTGTACGTTTCTTGGTTGTATTTATGTAAACAGATCCAATAGTCAGGCGGCTGTGGAATCCATAAAAGCGGCAAAAAAGAGCTTATCAGATAAGGCCAGCGTGCTTTTTTTCGCCGAAGGGACAAGATCCAGAGGCGGCCTTCTGCCCTTTAAAAAAGGCGCGTTTGTCTTTGCCATGAATTCAGGGCTGCCTGTGCTGCCGGTAACCATTAAAAATTCAGAACAGATTCTCCCCTCTGATACACTTGATCTCATGCCGGGTACGGTGGATCTTATCATCCACCCCCCGGTGCATATTCCAAATTGCAGCAAGGCGGAACTGGATAAAAAAATCAATCAGATTCACCGAACCATAGCCGGTGCCCTTTAGTCTGATTTCTACCGTTGAGAACCCTGTTTACCGGAATTCGCCGGCGCCCTTCCCTCGCACCACCACCCCCCCTCACAATCCGCCCACAGCCCTAGAACAAACATTCGATATCCCCCACATGGATTATTTCAGGCGCTGCATAATAGAAAATCCCAAGTTCATACAGGCAAACTTTTATTAATAAGCAAACATTTAAAATATCGCATCAATCACTTTAACAATCTGATATTAATACAAATAAATCATGAACAACTCGTTCTGCCAAGGTACTGGATATGCATTAAAAGCGCATTAAACTAAAAAATACCCTTTTTTTTAACTTGACTTATCTTATATTTTTCGTGAAAGTGGCAGCATTGTGGGTGTGAAGTGGATGTAGCGTCTTGGAAAAAGGCCACTCAAATGTTTCGATCCAGTTCTTGTCATACTATTGATGACAAAGGAAGGCTCATTATCCCGGCACGATTCAGGAAAGTGCTCAAGGCGGAAAATGATTACGGGATCGTGGTCTCAACCAAAGATGGCTGCATCTTTGCTTTTACTTTCAGCGAATGGAAAGCCATTGGGGATCGTAAATCATGGAACAGGAGCTTAAACGGGAGGACGTCAAAGAAGAAATTGCTTCCATAGGATTATAATAATATGGATTTTGAACATACCTCCGTCATGCCGAATCAGGTGCTTGCGTATCAGAATCTTAAATCCGGAGATATATGTGTGGACTGCACCCTCGGCGGATGCGGACATGCAATGGCAACGCTTAGGGCCATAGGTTCCAACGGGTTGCTCATCGGTATTGACCAGGACATGGACGCCATTACCAATGCCCGAAAGGTATTTGACCCTTTTGGGGATAATGTCCGGTTATACCATAACAACTTTAGTGATCTTCCCGGGATTCTCAAAGATGCCGGTATTAACGGAGTGAACAGTATTGTTCTCGACCTGGGCTTTTCACTCAACCAGCTGACCCAAAGCAAACGGGGATTTAGTTTTAAGAAAGAGGAACCGTTGGATATGCGGATGGATATCCGCAATTCATTAACCGCATACCAGGTGGTGAATACCTATTCGGAAAAACAATTGGCTGATATTTTTTTCACATATGGGGAAGAACGCTTTTCAAGACGGATGGCACGGGCAATTATTGAAAAAAGGGCTTGCAGTCCCATTACCACCAGCCTTGAACTGGCCAAAGTTATCCAAGGCGCCGTACCCGGCCGTGCAAAGGCAAAACAAAAAATTCATCCGGCTACCCGGGTGTTCCAGGCCCTGCGCATTGCCGTCAACCGGGAGCTTGAACGTTTAGAAACATTCATGCAGGCGGTGCCCGCCATGCTGGTTAAGGGCGGACGTATCAGCATCATCTCCTTTCACTCCCTGGAAGACCGTATTGTTAAACAGCAGGTGCGCGCCTTTGAAAACGGATGCACATGCCCAAGACAATTTCCCAAATGTATATGCGGATTTGTAAAACAAATGGAATCCGTTACCGGAAAACCGGTGACTGCGGATGCGGAGGAGCTTAAAGCAAACCCCATGGCAAGAAGTGCCAAGCTGCGGGTGGCGCAAAAAATATGATAGACATGAACTGACGACCTCAAGCTTAAACCACAATAAAAAATGAAATTAGAAACACCAACTATCCAGACCCACAAAGAGCTGCGGTGGTTTCTTTTAATCATCGTGCTGGCTGCCGAACTCATTTGCAATACCTGGATCAGAAGCGAATCCAGCCAGGCCATGATCATGATTGCCAAAACTGAAAGCCAAATCCGGGACATGGCAGATTACCGTCAGGCGTTAAGCGTGGAACTTGAACGTCTTAAATCCGAAGCACGGATTACCCGCATTGCCCGCACCCGGTTAGGCCTGAGACCGGATATATTTAATCAAACCATTTATCTGCCCAAAGGAACGAACTAATAATGGCGGCAACCCCTTGTGAAAAAATCGGTTCACGGATTCTTTGCATCCGTTTTTTTCTGCTGTTGTGTCTGGTGGGCATTATCATCCGTTCCTTTGATATTCAGATTCTCCAGGGTGAAGCGCTTAAAAAAAAAGCTGAAAATACCTATGTCAGAAGAATCACCATCCAGGGAGACCGTGGACTGATTCTTGACCGTCACTCGAACAAACTGGGTGCCAGCATTGAGGCGCCCAACATTACCGCAGACCCCACCCAGGTCAAAAATGCCCGGCAAGCGGCAGATCAACTGGTAAAAATCCTTGGCGGCAACCGGACTGAAATAGAGAAAAAACTGTCCCGGGAACGCCGGTTTGCGCTTCTGGCAAGCAGGGTGGCGCCGGCCAAGGCAGACGCCGTTAAAAAGCTGAACATTGTCGGTATCTACACCCCGGATAACTCCAAACGGTTTTACCCCAACCGGCGCCTGGCCGCCCAGGTCATTGGTTTCACAGGCAAAGATGATCAGGGCCTTGAGGGACTGGAATTTTCATATAATAAGTTTCTGGAAGGCCGGACCCTGAAGACAAAAGAATACAGGGACGGCCAGGGCACCATCCTTAATACGGGAAAAAACAAGCGTGCCGGACTTAAGGGAGACACCATTGTTTTAACCCTGGATAAAAAAATTCAATTTTTCAGCGAAGAAGCCCTTGAACAGGCCGTAAAAAAATATCGAGGCAAATCGGGCATGGCCCTGGTCATGCAGCCCGCTACCGGTGAACTTCTGGCCGTGGCCCATTACCCGGAATTCAATCCCAATAACTATGGCGATTTCAGCCGGAGCCGATACCGAAACAGGACGGTGACCGACGCATTTGAGCCCGGTTCCATCATGAAGGTGATCACCGTGGCCTCGGCCATTGAACGGGGCATGTCCGCCACAACCATTATCAATTGTGAAAACGGCAATTACCGCGTGGGGAGAAGCGTCATCCATGACACACATCCCCATGAGTACCTGACCCCGGCAGAGATTGTGAAAGTCTCATCCAACATCGGGGCTGCAAAAATCGCCCAGGACATTGGTCCCAAGGCCATGCACTATTATCTGAAGGCCTTTGGATTCGGCACAAAAACCGGAATTAACTGCCCGGCAGAAAGCGCCGGCGTTATTCTGCCCCTGAATCGCTGGACAAGCATTGATGCCGTGGCCATCTCCTTTGGCCAGGGCATGTCGGTAACGGCGCTTCAACTTATCAGCGCGGTTTCCGCCATAGCCAACGGCGGCAAGCTTATGAAGCCTCTGCTGGTTCAGAAGGTGCTTTCCAACTCAGGTAAAATTATCCAGACAAATAACCCCTGCGTGATCCGCCAGGTTATTTCGACCCAAACCGCAGGGATTGTAAAAAAAATGATGGCCGGAGTGGTCCAGGAGGAAGGCACCGGAACCAAGGCCGCCATCCCCGGCTACCGGATATGCGGCAAAACCAGTACAGCCCAGAAAGCCGCCAGAGATAGAAAGGGATACTCCCATTCCCGGTTCACAGCGGCATTTGCAGGTTTTGCCCCCTTTGACAACCCGGCCCTGGCCATTCTGGTGGTGGTGGACGAGCCCAAACAAAATCATTACGGCGGCACTGTGGCAGCACCGGCTTTTAAGGACATCATGGCCCGGTCCTTTAATTATCTGAACATTCCGCCCCAGACAGACATGGTCGCGGCATTACCCCGGGAGGTGCTGCATGCGGCTGACTGAAATCCTGAACACGGCTGAAGTCGTGTTCACGCCGGATCAGGAACAGGCAGGCATCGGCGACACCGCCATATCCGATATTACCTGCGATTCCAGACAGGTGGGACAAGGCGCCTTATTCATCGCCGTGGACGGTTACACCGCAGACGGTCATGATTATATTCACCAGGCCCTTGACAACGGCGCCGCCGCGGTTCTGGCCCAAAAGATCCCCCGGGATTTGCCCCGGAAACAGGCCCTGCAGGTTGTGCTTTCAAAGAACACCCGCAAAGATACCGCCATTGCCGCGGCTAATTTTTTTGGCCATCCGTCAAAAGATCTGGTGCTTGTGGGTATCACCGGAACCAATGGTAAAACCAGCATCACCTGGCTCCTGGAACAGATTTACCAGACCTGCGGGATCACCTGCGGTGTCATCGGCACCATAAATATCAGATATCCGGGCACCACCCTTGACAATCCCGTCACCACCCCGGATGCGGTGTGCCTGCACAAAACCATGCACGATATGAAACTTGCCGGGGCCACCCATGTCATCATGGAAGTCTCCTCCCACAGCCTGGACCAGCACCGGGTGGACGGATGTGATTTTAATGCAGCCGTGTTCACCAACCTTACCCAGGATCATCTGGATTACCATAACGGCTTAGATGACTATTTTGCCTGCAAGCGCACCTTGTTCACCAGGCATTTAGGGCCCTTTGGGGACGGAACCCGGGGAAAAGCGGTTATCAACATTGATAATCAATACGGCATCCGCCTGGCAGACAGCCTGGACCAGCCCGTAATCCGGGTCAGTGCAACCTGTGACGCCGATATCAGGGCTATTGACATCACAGATGACATCCATGGCCTGAAAGGCACCCTGGATGTCAGCGGTGTACAGGCGCCCATACACTCGAAGCTCACAGGCCGCTTCAATCTGGAAAATATATTATGTGCGGCAGGTGCGGCATTCGCCACGGGCATCTGCCCTGAATCCATTGCCCGGGGCATTGCCGGTCTTGAACGCATACCGGGCCGGCTGGAAAAACTTCCTACGGAACTGAACCGGCATATTTTTGTGGATTATGCCCACACCCCGGATGCCCTTGAATCCATCCTGAAAACCCTTGCCGGTCGCGCCCCGGCACGACTGATCACGGTGTTTGGATGCGGTGGGGACAGGGATCGCACCAAACGCGGCCCCATGGGGGTCATTGCCTGCAGATACGCGGACATCGCCGTTGTCACCTCGGATAACCCGAGAACCGAAGACCCGGACGCCATTATTGACGAAATTATAGCGGGTATCCGTGCCCGGGGGGGTAAACAAATTGATCCGTACAAATCAAATGCCTGTGAAAAAGGATATATCCGGATGACCGACAGGGCAAAAGCCCTGGCGCTCGCCGTTCAGATGTCAAAACCCGGGGACATTATCGTGGCTGCCGGTAAGGGCCATGAAACCTACCAGATTACCAATACAGGTACCATTCTCTTTGACGACAAAGAACACTTAACCCGTGCCTGCAACAGCGCATTAACGCCAAGGCCGTGGGGGGTTACCGATCTTTCCAGTGCCCTTGGGTGTCATGCCGTAACCGTCTTGGGGCAAAAAAGCGTCACAGATGCCAAGAGATCGGTTTTTAAAGGCATCAGCACCGATTCAAGAACCATGGCCCCGGATATGGTATTTTTGGCCTTGGCAGGGGACCGTTTTGACGGCCACGGTTTTATTCCGGGTCTGGCAGAAAAAGGCGTTTCTGCTTTTGTTGTCAGCCAGGGCTACTTAGACACCCTTGATTTAAATCAGAAACGCCGGATGGACAAAGGCCGAATCTGCTTCTTTGAAGTGCCGGACACCCGGGTTGCCCTGGGGCACCTGGCCCGGTATCACAGAATGCGCTCGAATGCGCGCATTGCCGCGCTAACCGGCTCGAACGGAAAGACATCCATCCGGAAAATGGCCCAGAATATCTTTTGCCGGCATCATGACACCCTGGCCACCCGGGGCAACTTAAACAATGAGATCGGCCTTCCCCTGACCCTGCTCAGGCTGGCGGATATCCATGAATGGGCCGTGGTGGAGATGGGCATGAGCCACCCGGGTGAAATCGCAAGACTGACGGCCATTGCCCGGCCTGACATCGCCATGGTGACCAACACCCATGGGTCGCACATGGAAGGTGTGGGGTCACTGGAGAATGTAGCCCGGGCCAAAGCTGAAATTTTCAAAGGACTGACCCCCGGCGGCACAGCCATTATTTTTGCCGACGATCCACGGCGTGACATTCTTATCCAGGGGGCAAAAGAAAGCACTGACACAGCCAACATAATGCTTTTCGGTACCCGACCCGACAGCGATGTCCGTTTGTCGGAAATCAGCGTCACCGACCACGGCATTGCCTTTTTCCTTGCCATGGATGGTCCCCCCCGCCACTACACGGTCCCCTCCCCTGCACCTTTCATGGCTTTTAATGCCGCCGCCGCCGCAGCGCTGGCAAAGGCGGCAGGCATTGATAAAACAGATATTACCCGGGGGCTTGACGCCTTTGTCCCGGTCCAAGGCCGAATGCAGATAAGGCATCTTGCCAACGGCCTCCATCTCATTGACGACACCTACAATGCCAATCCCAGATCCGTGGACCAGGCACTGAAAGTCCTGAATCACCTGGCCGGCAGTAACCGGGGCATTGCCGTACTCGGTGACATGCTGGAATTAGGCGATCAGAGCCGGCGGCACCACCGGCAGGTGGGGCACCTGGTGGCAGCGCTGTCACCGGCAAAGCTGTTGCTGTTCGGCACCCAGGTCGCCCAGATCCGTGAGGGCGCTCTGGAAAAAGGCTACCCAAAGGCACGCATCACCATGGGATCCAAAAAGGAATTGGGAGAGACCCTTAAAACGTCAACCAAACACGAAAACTGGATACTGCTCAAAGGCTCCAGGGGAATGGCCATGGAAACACTGATCCCGATACTTGAAGAAATCCCTGCTGAAAAGGCGAATTGATCAAATGTTTTACCAATTTTTATACCCGTTACACGAACACTATACCCTTTTCAATATTTTCCGGTATATCACCTTCCGCACCATATACGGGGGACTGACCGCCTTTATCATCTGCTTTATTCTCGGCCCGTTTGTGATCCGGCAGCTGCAGATCATGCATTTCGGCCAGATCATCCAGACCGACGGGCCACAGTCCCATTTAAAGAAACAGGGCACCCCCACCATGGGCGGCATTATGATCCTGTTTTCCATCTTTGTTTCCACCTTTTTATGGGGAAACTTCACCAACCACTATGTGGGGATATTGCTGCTCGCCACCCTGCTTTTTGGTGCTATCGGATTGATTGACGACTACTTGTCGCTGATGAAAAAAAAGAACATGGGACTCACGGCAAAAACAAAGTTTCTTCTCCAGATTCTTTCGGGCCTGCTCATCGGTTTTCTGATATACAGCAGCCCGGACTTCAATGCCGTACTCACGGTACCGTTTTTTAAAAACGTGGCCATCAATTTAGGTACACTTTATATCCCCTTTGCCTGTCTGGTCATTGTGGGTACCTCCAATGCCGTGAATCTCACGGACGGCCTGGACGGCCTGGCCATCGGCCCGTTGATTGTGGCCGCCATGACCTATATGCTGTTTGCCTATGTGGCCGGTCATGCCCGGTTTGCCGAGTATCTGCATGTCCGGCACATTCCCGCAGCCGGTGAAGTATCCGTCATTTGCGGCATTCTGGCAGGGGCAGGCATGGGGTTTTTATGGTTCAATGCCCATCCGGCCCAGATTTTCATGGGCGATACCGGTTCCATCCCCCTTGGGGCCATCCTCGGCACCATTGCCGTGGTTACCAAGCAGGAGATCATGCTGGTGCTGGTGGGCGGACTTTTTGTCATTGAAGCGGGGTCCGTAATTCTCCAGGTTGCCTATTTTAAAATCACCCACGGCAAGAGAATCTTCAGAATGGCCCCCCTGCACCACCATTTTGAACTAAAAGGCTGGCATGAATCCAAGGTGATTGTCCGGTTCTGGATTATTTCCATTGCTCTGGCGGCCCTGTCCCTGAGTACATTAAAAATAAGATAAGATAAAATGGTCAATATTGGTCAAACATATAAACTGGTTGTGGGCTTAGGCGCCTGTGGACTTTCCATGGCCCGGTTTTTGAAATCCCGGGGGCACGGCGTGGTTGCCACGGACATTGACGGAACAAAGACCAGTGAAGCAGCGGCGTTAAAAAAGCTGGGGATACCGGTAATGATCGGCCGCCATGACCAGGAGATGTTTGACAAGGCGTCCCTTATCATCCCCAGCCCCGGTATTCCCTTAACCATGCCGTTCATCAGGTCAGCCCGGGACAAGGGCGTACCTGTCAAAGGCGAACTGGATATTTTTGCCCAATACAACACCACACCTGTGATCGCAATCACAGCCACCAACGGTAAAACCACCACCACGGAGCTGACCACAGCCATGCTTGAAGCCTCTGGAATATCCTGCTTTACGGGTGGAAACATCGGCACGCCACTGGTGGAATATCTTATGCAGGACAGCTCCAGGGATGTTGTGGTGGCCGAACTTTCATCCTTTCAGCTTGATCTTGCCCAAACCTTCAGGCCCCATACGGCAGCGCTTCTTAACATTGCCGAGGATCACCTGGACCGATATATAGACGTTGACGCCTACGCCGATGCCAAATGGTCAATCTTTAAAAATATGACCGCCGGGGATACGGCTGTGGTTAACGCTCGCATCAAAGATTTTTCAGCACGCACGAAAACCATTGGCGCTGATATTCTTGCATTCTCATCCACAAATCCTGTAACCCGGGGAGCAGACATTCACAAAACGGGAATCGACATCAAAACCCAAGAGACCAGTGACACCCTTGCGGCCGACACGCCGGCCGGGCTTCCCGGTATCCATAACAGGGAGAATGTGGCAGCCGCCGCCCTTGCGGCGTTAAGCTGCGGTGGTACCGTAGCAGGCATCAGACAGGCCGTAAATGAATTTACCGTGTCGGACCATCGCATTGCCTTTGTCCGGGAGATTAACGGCATCCGGTTTTACAACGACTCCAAGGCCACCAACGTGGCTGCCGTGCTTTGTGCCCTGAAATCCGTGGAATCCAATGTCATTCTGATTCTCGGGGGCAAGGAAAAAGGCCTTGATTTTGCGCCTCTGGTGCCCGAAGTGAGCGCCCGGGCCAAGGCCGTTATCGGCATGGGTGAAGCAGCCGGTCATATCATGGAAACATTTGACGGCATCTGTCCTGTATACACCTGCCGGGACATGATCTGCGCCGTTAACAGCGCCGTGTCTCTTGCAGACAAAGGCGATGTGGTGCTATTATCCCCGGCTTGCGCAAGCTTTGATCTTTATGACAATTACCGGGAACGGGGAAAAGATTTTGCCCGCATTGTCAACACGCTTGTTCCGGCTCAGGAGGTATGCCATGGCTAACACCCTGGGCATCGGCGAATACATCCCGGGTCCTCTCCATCCCTTTTTCAGAGAAAAAACCATTCTTTTTCCGGTACTCATTCTTACCGGTATTGGCTTGGTCATGGTGTACTCAGCCTCCTGCGCCATCTCCATGGATGAGCATAACACCCTGTTTTATTACCTGAAACGTCAGTCCATATTCCTGTTGATCAGCCTTGGCATTATGTATATTACCGCCTCGCTGCCTTACAAATTATATAAAAGTATGGCGTATCTCATTCTGGTTGCAGCCATCGGCCTTCTGGTTGCCGTCCTTATCCCGGCCTTCGGCATCAAGGCCAACAATGCCCGGCGCTGGCTTGATTTCGGGCTCTTTGCATTCCAGCCCGCGGAATTTGCCAAGCTTGCCATGATCCTTTTCATGGCCTACTCCCTGTCTAAAAAACAGGAAATAGGAAAGCTGAATGAATTTTCCATCGGTGTTTTGCCCCATGCCATGGTGTTCGGCCTCATGGCCGTACTCATCCTGTGCCAGCCCGATTTCGGTACCATTGTGGTCATGGGCATGATCTGCTGGGGAATGATGTTCATTGCAGGCGTTCCCTTACTGCACCTGCTCAGCCCATTGCCGCTGGTCATTCCTGTCGCATATTTTCTGGTTATCAAAGTCCGTTACCGGCTTGATCGGGTTCTCGGATTCCTGGACCCCTGGAAAGATCCTCTCGACATCGGGTTTCAGCTCACCAACTCCCTTAAGGCCTTTGGATCGGGCGGCCTGTTCGGCAAAGGTGTCGGATTTTCCATGCAGAAGATGCACTTTCTGCCTGAACCCCATACCGATTTTATTTTCTCCATCATTGGCGAGGAACTCGGCCTTATCGGCGTAACGGTAATCCTGGCGCTGTACGGGCTTATCCTCCACACCGGTACCCGCATTGCCCGGCAGGCAGATACCTTTTTCGGGACCGTGACAGCCACGGGCATCACTTTATATTTAGGACTTCAAGTCATCATCAACACAGGCGTAACATTGGGTGTACTGCCCACCAAGGGGTTGACCCTGCCCTTTATTTCCTACGGCGGGACATCACTGCTCATCAATATGGCCGCCATGGGTATTTTAATGAACATCGGAGCGTCGGCACACCATGTCAAAAAATAAACACGTCATTATCGCCGGCGGAAAAACAGGGGGCCATCTGTTCCCGGGCATTGCCGTGGCCCAGGCGCTGATGGAAAAGGACCCTGCCACAAAAATCCTTTTTGTGGGTACCCGCGCCCCTTTTGAAATCCAAACCCTAGCCCGGTACGGATTTGCCCATAAATCGATTATCTCCAAACCCATAAAGGGAAAAAACCTCTTTGCAAAGATTTGGTCAGCCGGCCTAGTGGGTATCAGCCTGATCCAGGCGCTGGGAATCATCATTGCGTTCAGGGCGGATTTCATTCTGGGCGTGGGCGGATTTTCATCCTTTGCCCTGGTGCTGGCCGGGCGTATCCTTTTTAAGGAGACGGCCATCCACGAACAGAATGCCTTTCCCGGCATGACCAACCGCATGTTGTCCAAAATTGCCCGGACCCGGTTTATCTCCTTTAAAGCGACACAGGGCATGCCGGAAAATGACACCACCTTTCTGGTGGGCAACCCGGTACGCCGCCCTTTAAGTACTGCACAGGAAAACAGCATGACAGATGAATGTGTCCTGAACCGGATAAACGCGGATGATTTTCTCATTCTTGTCACCGGCGGCAGCCAGGGGGCCGCCTCCATCAATGCGGCATTCATACAGGCTGTGGCCATGATGAAAGAGACCCACCGGCTCTTTATCATCCATCAGACCGGGGCAACGGCCGAGGCACAGATACAACAATTTTATGCTGCCGGGGATATCCGGCACAAGGCCGCAGCCTTTTTCTACGATATGCCTGCCATCCAGGACCGGGCCGACCTGGTCATCAGCCGGGCCGGCGCCGGAACGGTATCCGAGCTGTGTATCAAGGGGAAACCTGCTATCCTGGTCCCCTACCCCCATGCCGCAGACGACCACCAGACCGCAAACGCAAAAAGCCTGGCCGACCAGGGCGCCTGCATCATGATTGCGGACAAGGACCTCACGGGTGAAACCTTATCGGCAGCCATAGAAAACCTGCGACACAATACAAATAAAAGAACCGGCATGGCAGACACCATGACGTCACTTGCCATGCCCCATGGCGCAGACCTCATTGCCGACCGTATTCTCGGGGCGGATGTTTCAAAAAAGGAAGACAATGTACCAGCATGATTATCACATACACTTTGTAGGCATCGGCGGCATCGGCATGAGCGGTATTGCCGAACTGCTGTTAAACCTTGGCTACACCGTCTCCGGATCTGATCTCAAGCTGTCCCACATCACGGACCGGCTCACGGAAAAAGGCGCGGTGATCTACAAGGGTCATGCCAAGGAAAACATCAAGGGGGTCAATGTGGTCGTCACCTCTTCGGCCATTGCATCCCGGAACCCGGAAGTGATCCGGGCAAAAGAACTGGGCTGCCCCATCATCCCCCGGGCGGAAATGCTGGCCGAACTGATGCGTATCAAATACGCCATTGCCGTGGCAGGGGCCCATGGCAAAACATCCACCACCGCCATGATTTCACAAATCCTTAACACCGCAGGACTTGATCCCACGGTAATCATCGGCGGCCTGCTCCAGGGGCTGGATACCAACGCCCTGCACGGGTCGGGTGAATTCATTGTAGCTGAGGCGGATGAAAGCGACGGGTCGTTTCTTAAATATGCCCCATCCATTGCCGCGGTGACCAACATTGACCTGGAACATCTTGATTTTTACAAGGATATTGAAGAGATAAAAGACAAATTTGTCCAGTTCATCAACTCCGTACCCTTTTACGGCCTTGCCATCCTCTGTCTGGACAATCCCCATATCCAGGATATTCTGCCCCGGATCACGGTGCGGTACAGCACCTACGGTATGACAGCCCAGTCGGAACTGCAGGCACGGCACATCCGGTTTGAAAACGGACAATCCCTGTTCAACGTATTCAACGGCGAACAGGACCTGGGCCAAATTCTTTTAAATATCGGGGGCCGGCACAATATTCTCAATGCCATGGCCGGCATCGCCACGGGCCTGGAGCTTAATATCCCCTTTGACACCATTAAAAAAGCGCTGGAAGAGATCAAGGGCGTCAAACGCCGCCTGGAAATAAAAGGCAAGGCCAAGGGGATTACGGTGATGGATGATTACGGGCATCATCCCACTGAAATTAAGGCGACGTTGACGGCAGTCAGGGAAAGTTATCCGGACCAACGGCTTATTGTGGTATTCCAGCCCCACAGATACACAAGGACAAAGGCGTTGTTCACAGCGTTTACCCGGGCCTTTTACCAGTCCGACGTACTCATGGTGCTGCCCATTTACGCGGCGTCGGAAGACCCCATTGAGGACGTGGATTCGGAAAAACTTGTGGCCGGTATAAAGGCCCATGGCCACAAAGATGCCTGTTTTGCCCCGGATTTCACCCAGGCGTTGTCTATTATCACCCATAAGGCAAAGCCGGGGGATATGGTACTCACACTAGGGGCCGGGGATGTATATACCCTCGGGGAAAAACTGGTGGAGATTTTGTAAACCATGGTGCTAAGCGATAACATAAAAAGCGGGTTTGCTTCTTTTGCCGCGGAAACGCAAACGGCCATGGATCGATATACCAGTTTCAGGGTGGGCGGCCCTGCGGATCTCCTGGCGCTACCGCAAACCGTGGAACAGGTGATCGCCCTTGTCAAAACCGCACAAAAAGTCGAACTGCCGGTTACGATTATCGGCGGCGGCACCAATCTCCTGATATCGGACAAAGGCATCCGCGGGCTTGTGATAATTCTCACCCGGCTGAAACAAAACATTGAGTCAATAACACCGCCTATCAACGCAGACAGCGACTCACCGGCCCGGATCTATTTGACGGCACTCGCCGGACAACCTCTTGGCAGCCTTTGCCGATATACGGCTGACGCAGGTCTGGCCGGTCTGGCATGGGCAGCCGGGATTCCGGGCACCATTGGCGGTGCCGTGATGATGAATGCGGGGGCTTTTGGCAACGACATGAGCCACGTTGTACGCCAACTCGAGGTGTTGGATCTTGTCACCCTGGAAACCGTAGTTTTGCCGGCAAACAGGCTTGAATTTTCCTACCGCAAACTTAGCCTTGAAAACAGCGTCGTACTCAAAGTCCGGCTTGGGCTGACCAGGGCTGACGCCAACACCGTCAGGGATGAATTTTACCGCAACCTTAAAATAAAACAATCCACCCAGCCGGTATCCCAGGCATCTGCCGGGTGTTTTTTCAAAAACCCCCCAGGCGTTAAATCTGCAGGGTTTCTCATTGAACAGGCAGGCATGAAACGCGCCCGGTACAACGGGGCCATGGTATCGGATCGGCACGCCAATTTTATTGTCAACCACGGCAACGCCTGTGCAAGAGATATCCTGAACCTGGCTGACCAGGTAAAAAAACGCGTATACAAAAAATTCGGGATTAACCTTACAGAAGAGGTAAAAACCATTGGTGACTAAAAAAAATACCCCAAACCGGTACAAAAAGTCGAATAAAAAAAGCCGGAAATTGAAGACTTTTCCCGGCGGCAAAGTCCTTTTAGGAAAAAGTGGTTTTATTTTTTTTATCTGTGCAATGAGCCTTGGCTTCACCTACATGCACGATGCGGTTCTCCAGTGTCCTCTATTTGATGTTAAAACCATTATGATTGACGGCCTTGATCGGGTGACCAGAGAGGAAATTCTGGTCCGGACAGGACTTGACAAGCCGGCCAATATGTTTGAATTGCGGCCTGACATGCTCGAAAAAGAGCTGAACACCCATCCATGGATTCGCGTAGCCACGGTGAAACGTCAGCTCTTCTCAACCATTTCCATCAAAATTGAAGAACAGGCCCCTCTGGCTATCGTGACCATTGAAAACCTGGCGGATATCGTCATCAACACCCGGGGGGCGCCCTTCAAAACGTACGAAGCAGCCAAAGATGACCTCACGGCGTTGCCGGTTATATCCGGGGTGGATTTAAGCCTGTCCAACAGCACGTACCTATTTGAAGGCGCGTTGTTCAATGCCGTGATGGAGATTTTAAAAATAAAAAACGTTGGACAAATTAAAAGCATTTTGGGAGATGAAAATACAGGCATACGCATAAATATATTAAACATGAGTCCGGAGACAGGTTTTACAAAAAATTCCGGAGACACAAAATCTGAAAACAAGGCACTTCTTCCGGTTAAACTCGGATTTGACCAATTTGAAAAAAAACTTGCAAGGGCCAGGCAGATTCAGCGCTATGTGAAGAGCAATTACCCAAACCAAACCATATCCGCCATGGATCTTTTCAATCTGAAAAAAGTGTTTGTTACACTTGATCATCAAGTTACAATGGAAGATGCTGCTCAAAATACTACAGCAAAGGGGGTTTAACTTGCAGGGAAACGAAAATTTACTGGTGGGACTTGACATTGGTACCACCAAAATCTGCGCAGTCGTGGGTGAAATGCTTGGTGATGAGATTAACATCATCGGTGTGGGCTCCCACCCCTCCACAGGACTTCGCAAGGGCTCGGTCGTCAACATAGAGTCTACGGTGGATTCCATTAAAAAAGCTGTGGAGGAAGCCGAACTCATGGCAGACTGCAATATATCTTCTGTTTATGTGGGCATTGCAGGCAACCACATCAAAGGGTTCAACAGCCATGGCATCATTGCCATCAAAGGCCGGGAAATTACCGAGATGGATGTGGATCGAGTTATTGACGCGGCCAAGGCGGTTGCCATCCCCCCGGACAGGGAAATTCTGCATGTGATTTCCCAGGAGTTTATTGTAGATGAAATGACATCCATCCAGAACCCCGTAGGCATGACTGCCGTGCGCCTGGAAGCCAAGATTCATATCATCACAGGCGCGATATCTGCAGCACGCAACATTATCAAGTGCTGTCACAAGGCAGGGCTTGAGGTCTGCGACATTGCACTTGAATCCCTGGCCTCGGGCTATGCCGTTCTCACCAATGAAGAAAAGGAACTTGGCTGCATCCTGGCCGATATGGGCGGCGGGACCACAGACCTGGCGCTGTTCAAAGACAACAATCTGAAATTCATTCACGAACTTACCGTGGGCGGTCATAACCTGACCAACGATATTTCCATAGGGCTTCGTACCCCCCTGCCCGAAGCGGAAAAGATCAAGAAAGCACACGGTACCTGCATACCGCAAAACGTCAAGGCCCATGATGTCATTGAGGTGCCGGCGGTGGGGGGCAGGGCGCCCAAGCGTCTGCCCAAGGGCATTCTTGCTGAAATCCTGGAACCCCGGGTGGAGGAAATCTTTTCCCTGCTGAAACAGGAGCTGTTTTCCAACGGACTTGAAAACAGTTTTCCGGCCGGATTTATACTCACCGGCGGCAGCGTTGTCATGGACGGCATTGCGGAAATGGCGGAATCCGTATTCAGCGTCCCCGTTCGTATCGGTGAAGCCGACCGTATCGGCGGACTCAAAGATATCGTCAAAAACCCTGCATACGCCACAGGCGTTGGATTGATCATTTTCGGATCAAAAACAAGCTGCCGTATCCAGGAGGTCAAGTCCGATTCCCATGGACTGCAAACGATTTTAAATAAAATGAAACAATGGTTCAAAAATATTATTTAAATGCTTAAAAGAGGTGGATATGACTTTTTCTTATGTAGAGAACAACGACAACAAGAAGGCTAAAATTAAGGTCATCGGTGTCGGCGGGGCCGGCGGAAACGCGGTCAACAACATGATTGACGCCAAGCTGCAGGGGGTTAAATTTATTGTGGCCAACACCGATGTCCAGGCCCTGGAACATTCCAGGGCAGAAGTGAAAATCCAATTAGGCGCCCAGCTTACCGAAGGGCTTGGGGCCGGTTCAGATCCAAGTGTGGGTCGAGATGCCGCCTTGGAAAGCATGGAGGACCTTCGTGAATCCCTTACAGACAGCCACATGGTCTTTATTACCGCCGGGTTCGGCGGTGGTACCGGCACAGGAGCAGCACCGGTAATTGCAGAAATATGCAAGGATCTTGACATTCTTACCGTAGTGGTTGCATCCAAACCCTTTTCCTTTGAGGGCAAAAAACGGGAAAAAATAGCCTTGGACGGCTTCGCAAAACTGCAGGAAATTACGGATACCGTCATCACTATTCCCAATGACCGCCTGCGCGGCATTGCCGGCAAAGGGGCCCGAATGAAGGACATGTACATCAAAGCCGACGAAATTTTGCACCACTCCGTTAAAGGCATCACGGATTTGATCATGGTGCCCGGCTACATTAACCTGGACTTTGCCGATGTAAAGAGGACCATGAAGAAATCAGGCAAAGCATTAATGGGCATCGGTATTGCCTCTGGGGAAAACCGGGCCACGGAAGCAGCGGAACGGGCCATTTCCCATCCGCTGCTGGAAGATATCTCCGTGTCCGGTGCCAAGGGCGTACTAATGAATATCACATCAACTTCAGATATTACCATCGAGGAAACGACAGAAGCCAGTGACCGCATCGCCCAGGAGGTAGGTGACGAAGCCGCAATCATCTGGGGCCAGAGCTTTGACGAAGAGCTTGGGGATGAAATCCGCATCACCGTCATTGCCACAGGTATCGGTATGGAAGAACCGGCGTTTAGTGAAAATATGCGCAGATTTGACCTCCAAACCGCCCAGGCCTATACACAGCCCCAGCAGACGAATATGGCCAACGGGACATATGGGACCCAGGCCTATGCTCATACCGCACCAGACATGGGACAGTCAACAACACCTGCCGGCAGCCAGAGATCCATTGCCAGAGGGGTTGTAAGGGACGCCACAAAAGAAGATATGGACAACTGGGATGAACCGGTGCGTGTTGTTCGCCACAAACGCGTGGTGGGAGATGACAACCAGGCCCAGGACTACGGCATGAACATTGATAATGACGATCTGGAGATCCCCACTTTTTTAAGACGTAAGGCTGATTAGTTAAAAAAAAACATATCCCGTCAACACCCCCTCGGCTGAAGACCGAGGGGTTTGTGGGCAAACCGCAAGCCCGGTTGGTTAGCCTCAGCCCTGCGTTATTGGTAAGCGGGGCTACGTTACCGCAGAATACATAGGTACTTCGAGATACAGATCCGACCAATCATCCACACGTCCCAAACGTTACGGTCAGTGTTTAAACATCTGCTGATTATAACGGATTTGGGGGAGGAGGCCATTGATTCGGCCTTCTGGTATTTCCTTATTTTTCGGGCTTCTTGAGTATTGAACATGAATTATCTGTCCTGTTTTGGGTTATAATTTAAGTATAAGATATAAATCTTTTAGCAATGAGTTCAAATAGTTAAGCACCCACCAAAAAAAATCGTTATAACCAGAAAAAGGATTTGGTATGAAAAATAAAACTGCAAGTGTTCAAAAAAAATTTATCCTGCCGATTATTATAGTTGCGATTATTATTCTTGTAATCTCTTTTCTTGTTTTCAAATCAATTCAAAAAAATCAAATTAACACATTGCTTGAAACGACTGCAAAAGAGCTGACCCTGAAAAATCAACTATCTCTTGATAAAAAATCAGATGTTTGGCTTACCAATGCTTTACAGATGGCTATTAATGAAACTATTGTTAATGGTTTGGCAGCACAGGACAGGGAGATAATCCATAGTTTTATCGGCAATATCAATAAAACGTTTAAAGATAATACCAGCTTTAAAAATGTTAATGTTCATGTCATTAACAAAGATCTTGTCTCTTTCTTTAAATCCTGGGCGCCTGACAACTATGGGGAGTCACTGATTTACAGTGATGTTTATAAAACGGTTTTACAAACAGACAAACCTGTTGTCTCTATAGAAGAGTCACCCAAAGGGCTCAGGCTCAAAGGCGTTTACCCAGTCAAAAAGGATGAAACCGTTCTTGGGATGATCAATTTTGAAGGTGGGATAAACAGCATGGCTAAGGCATTTAAGGAAGAACACATTGATTTTCTGTATTTTCTGAGTCCGGAATACAAGCAGTTTTTCAAAAAGGATAAGAAAATCAAAGATGGATATATGTTATCCAGCAAATCCTATATTGACAAAAATTTCCTTAACTATGTGATGAGCGAAGAATACGATTTATCTAAAGGGATTCAAGACGGCTATACGTTTGACAACCAGTATTTCACAGCCCCTGTAATTCTTAAAGACTTTAAGGGTCATGAGATCGGCTGTGCGCTTCTTGCTTATCAGGCGGAATTTATCAATAATCTGATCAAAACCAGCGCCCAATTGATTAAATTCTCTAACTATTTTCTCATTGGTACGGTTCTTATCATTCTTTTGATTGTTTATATTTCTCTCAAAATCTACATTATAAAACCGCTTGCAGGGGCAGTGGTTTTTGCACAGAATGTGGCCCAAAAAGATTTGACCCAGAAAATAGACATCAATAGAAAAGATGAGATCGGAAACCTGATCAACTCATTGAATATGATGGCAAAAAATTTACAAATGATGTTTGCTGAGATCATAACAGGGGCGCAAACCCTGACGGCCTCTTCCACAGAACTTTCAGCTATTTCTGAACAGATGTCTGCGCATTCCGGACAAACCAGCGAAAAAGCAAACCATGTATCTGCATCCGCAGAAGAAATGTCCGTCAATATGAATAATGTAGCGGCTGCAACAGAACAGGCTGCGTCCAACATCGATATGGTTGTTGCAGCAGCGGAGGAGATGGCCGCTACAATAAATGAAATCGCGGGCAACACATCAATAAGTAATGAAACAACACACAAGGCGGTTAAGGCAACTGAGGAAGTGGCTCAAAAAGTAGACAAGCTTGGAAAAAGCACCTCTGAGATAAGTCAGGTAACAGAGACCATTGCAGCTATTTCAGAACAGACAAATCTGCTTGCACTGAATGCAACCATCGAAGCAGCCAGGGCAGGTGAGGCGGGAAAAGGGTTTGCTGTTGTCGCAAATGAGATTAAAGCCCTTGCCCAACAGACTGCAGAAGCAACACAGGAAATAAGCGGTAAAATAGGTGCCGTCCAGGCAACAACAACAGAATCCGTTTCTGCAATTAACGCCATTGTCTTAATCATTAATGAAATTAATGAAATTGTCGCCACTGTTGCCGCTGCAGTTGAAGAACAGTCTACCACAACCAAGGAAATTGCAAATAATGTCTCCCAGGCTGCTTTGGGCGTACAGGAAATCAATAAGAACGCGAGTCAGACATCAGCTGTGGCAGCCCAGGTAACAAGTGATATTACCGAGGTCAGTCAGGCCGCCGGAAAAATGAACAACGAAAGCAGGCAGGTAAAAACCAGTGCTGCGGCGTTGTCAAAACTTGCTGAACATTTGAACAAAATGATGGGAGAATTCAAGATATAAACTGGATATTTGATACAAGCACTTTTTACGTCTAAAGCGCCTGTATGTTGTGGGTAAATGGTACACAAAAATACTATATGTGCTATCCAAATTCCTTATGGCAAATATCCAGAGATATAAATAAACAGCTTGCATTTTCTAAAAATTTCGTATATTTAAAGCTGTTTTGTTGTGAATTAATATTGATATACAAAGGCTGGCTGTGCCGGCCTTTTTGCTTTTAAGGAAAATCATGCCCCATAAAAATTTAGAGCAGGCCGGGTTCGGCGAAATGAACTTGAGCCCGGATGTGTTTGCGGCTTTGCAGACCGTTGGTTATGAAACCCCGACACCGATCCAGACCATGACCATTCCCCGTATGATCGAAGGTAAAGACCTGTTAGGTCAAGCCAGGACCGGGACCGGAAAAACAGCGGCGTTTGCACTGCCGCTGCTTTCACGGATCAATCTTAAGAACAGGCGGCCCCAGGTTCTCGTGGTTACGCCGACCCGGGAACTTGCCATCCAGGTGGCTCAGTCCTTCAATGACTATGGCGTAAACATGAAAGGCCTTAACGTTCTGGCGGTATACGGCGGCCAAAGCTACGGTGTTCAGTTAAACCAGTTAAAACGGGGCGTTCATGTGGTTGTGGGCACACCAGGCCGTCTCATGGACCATATGCGGCGTAAAACCGTCTGTCTTGACGATCTTACCGGGCTGGTGCTGGATGAAGCGGACGAAATGCTGCAGATGGGATTTATTGATGATGTTGAATGGATTCTATCCCAAATACCCCAGCCGACCCCAATCGCACTTTTTTCCGCCACCATGCCGGCACCTATTCAAAAAATTGCAGGGAAATATCTTAAAAACCCTGAAAAAATTATTATCCGGCATGATTCAGATGTCACCAGCACCATTCATCAAAAATTCTGGCTGGTAAAACATGTGAAAAAAAGTCATGCCCTGGTCCGGATACTCGAAGCCGCCTCCCATGATGGCGTCATCGTATTTACCAGGACCCGGAATGACACAGTGGGCCTGACAAAAATTCTGGAAGAAAAAGGATTCAAAGCAGAAGCCCTGAACGGAGATATTGCCCAGGCAGCCCGGGAACGGACGGTGAACCGGTTGAAAAACGGGCACATTGATATTCTCGTGGCCACGGATGTGGCGGCAAGGGGACTTGATGTAGACCGGATTTCCCACGTCATTAACTACGATATGCCCGCTAAAATCGAACCCTATATTCACAGAATCGGGAGAACCGGCCGGGCTGGACGCACCGGTGAAGCCATTTTATTTGTCCAGCCTAAAGAAAAATGGATGTTAAAACGCATCGAAAAAGCCACCCGTCGGAAGGTTGAAGAACTGGCTCTCCCCTCCAACAGGGAAATCAATGAAAAACGGGTGGATGATTTTAAAGGTAAAATTGCTCAAACCATCGGCACCGAAGATTTAAGCACTTTTATGGATCTGGTGGAAGCCACCGCAAAGGAACAGGATGTATCGATTGCCCAGGTGGCTGCAGCCCTGGCAAAAATGCATCAGGGCAGCACACCGTTTCTGCTTAAGGAGACGGCTGACAAACCTGCTGTTAAAAAAACAGCTGAAAAGACGGCTAAAAAATCCGAAAAAAAAGCCAAGGCACCCGTTACATCAAAGCAAAATCAGACATCTGCCCGGCTTAACCCCAATAAAATTGCGCCGACTAAAAAAGGGATGGAACGATATCGCATTGAAGTGGGTTACAAGCATGGCCTTAAACCCGGCGATGTTGTCGGCGCCATTTCAAATGAATCCGGTCTGGAAAGCAGTTTTATTGGTGCCATCAATATTGACTATGATTATTCTCTGGTGGATCTGCCCTTTGGCATGCCTAAAAACATCTTTAATCTGCTGAAAAGAACCTGGATCAGATCCCAGAAGATGTCAATTTCAAAATATGCTTGCTAAGGAATGGGTCTTATAATGCCATGACCATTATGACCGGTTCCGGCGGACCACTTCTTCCGCCAGGGTGTGGAATGCCTTGGTCACAGGGGAAGACAGCTTTTCCGCCTGCATGGAACGACCGGCATCGCCCAGGGCAACCAATGCCGGATCCAAAGGAATATTACCCAGGTACTTGATGCCCTGCTCTTCGGCTGTACGCCGGCCGCCGCCTGTGCCGAAAATATGTACTATTGACTGATTTTGTTCATTCAGCTATTAAAATGGCATACCTAGACCATTACGCATAATGTACCCCTGATGCCAAATCATTACCATTTGTTGGTGAAATGTTTTGGTAAATGGAAATAGCTGCCATGATGAAAACTAGAATTTCCAACATTTCACTAATTACAGCACTTACAATCGCATCCGTATTTTCCGGGGTCATTCTGTGGGATATGCATAGCATTTTTACGCAATTCAGCCAAAAAAATAAGGAAGGGCTTCGAACTTTTTATATTGATCAGCAAAAAAAACTTATCAAAAACGAAGTTGAACGGCTGACCAAACGCATATCCGCCACAAAGAACGCTATCATCAAAGCGGCCAAGCAGAATCTTAAAGACCAGGTCCATTCGGCGGAAGATTTTATTGAAAATGTATACATGACCCATAAAGAGGATCAGTATAAAACACATATAAACAACATGATCACATCTTTTAACTGGGCCAACAAGTCGGGCTATTTTTATATTATATCCGGAGACGGTACTTTCAAGCACCACGGCGGGAGGCCGGAACTGGTCGGCAAAAATATTGATTCCCAGAGAAAAAAGTTCCCTGATTTCATAAAATTTCTTGAAGAGGTAAAAGGCAGCGGATCTGCCATGCAAACTTACATGTACTATAAACCGGGCGAGGGGGATAAACCCTACAAAAAGCTCGGGTATGCCGTATACAACACGGCATTTGATATCATTATCGGCACGGGATACTACATGGAGAGTCTGAATGAACAGGGAAAACAGGAAATCCTGGAATTTATTGCCGGGGACAGGTTCGGCTATGAAAATTATGGCTATTTCTGGATATTTTCAACCGATTATAAAACAATTTTTCACATTGACCCCAATATATATCATACGGATCTGAAAACATTCCGCGGCGCAAACAACAAATTGGTTATCAAAGAGTTTGTTGATATCGCATTATCCAAAGGTAGTGGCTTCAGCACCTACTACTGGGAAATTCCCGGACTGACCATAGCGGCTGAAAAAATATCGTATCTGGTATATATCCCTGACTGGGACTGGATTTTAGGCTCTGGATTTTATTTTGAAAATTTCTATGACCTTGTGGGAACGGTGGAGGAAATAAGCAGTTCACTTCTCAAACATGAGATAATAAAAAACAGCCTGATTATCATCTCTCTTTTTGTCCTTACGCTGATGGTGTCTCTTTTTATTTACAACAGAATCCGAAAAATTGAGTCTGAGCAGAAACAATTTCTCAGTGATCTACTGCAGTACAAAACAGTGATAGACAAAAGCGCAATTGTCAGTATTACTGATCTGAACGGAAATATTATTCATGTGAATGACGAAATGTGTGAGGTCACAGGATTTAATAGAGAAGAGTTAATGAATGCGACTCACAGTCAACTCAGCCATCCGGATAACCCGGCCTCAACCTACCAGGAACTGTGGGCGACCATTACAAAGGGAAAAACCTGGCGTGGGATCTTTAAAAATCTCAAAAAAGACAGGGGATATTTTTTTCAGGAATCGACCATTGTGCCGTTTAAAGATAAAGACGGCAAAGTGATTAAATATATTTCAATCAGCCATGATGTCACCGAAGTGTTTGAAAATAAATCCCAGCTTCAAAAATACCTCAATTATGATTCTTTGACCGCATTGAACAACAGAAACAGTCTGCTGATGGAGATAAAAAAAGCCAAATCAGCAGATCTTGCTATCATTGATATAGACGACTTTCATAAAATAAATGAAACATACGGGATGAAGATCGGCGATGAAGTTCTCAAAATATTTGCTTCAAGGCTTTCGAATCATATACATCTGTACCGCTATTTTATCTACAGGCTTCACTCTGATGTATTTGCCGTATTCTCCACCCAAAGTGATAAAAATCTCTTTATCATTGATGTTGAAACAGCACTTAAGGATATTGTTAAAGAGACCTTCATTATCGAGAACAAGGAGTTAATGATCAGTGTCATCACAGGTTATGCGCATGGCTCAGGCAATATTATGGCCCATGCAGATGCGGCATTGCAGTTTGCAAAAGCAAACAATATCGATCATTATGCCTACGATCCTTTAAAAGTGGATAACAGCAAGATATATGAGCAAAATATCCGGGTTGTAAAAATGCTCAACAGTGCCATTGATGAAGACCGGGTCGTGCCGTTTTTCCAACCGATCACAGGTGCCGGCAGACCAAAATTTGAAAGCCTGATGCGTATCAAGGACACGGATGGCGGCATAATTGCCCCGGAACAGTTCCTTGATATCAGCAAACAGACCCGGTTTTATCCGGCATTGACCAAAATCATGGTAAAAAAGACCATAGACACATTTATCGACGATGACAGTAGATTCAGTATCAATATTTCGATGGAGGATATCCAGAACAGCGAGACCATGGCCTTTATTTATGACTATGCGGTTAATAAAAACATCATGTCACGCATGATACTTGAACTTGTGGAGTCGGAAAGCCTGACCTCCTTCGCCGGTGCAACAGAGATTATTTACAAATTTAAAAATGCCGGCGCAAAAATTGCCATTGATGATTTTGGTACAGGATACTCCAACTTTGATTATCTGCTGAAAATCAAAGCAGATTATATCAAAATTGACGGCAGTATCATCAAATTGATCACCAAAGATGAGCGGGCCGTTGATGTTGTTAACTCTATTGTCTCTTATGCAAACAAACTTCAGATGAAAACCATCGCAGAGTTCATCTCCAGTGAGTCGCTTTCAGCTAAAACAAAATCCCTTGGGGTTAATTATCAACAAGGATTTTACCATGGCAAACCCGAGCCAGTCCCTGATAAAACAATTTTATTTTAATCTGTTTTAAGGGCCTGTTTAAACACCATCCATCAGGACGTTCCTGATATTTGCTCAGCACAAAATGGATGAATCAATTTCGGCGATGGTGCTGACCCCGGTCATAAACATGGCTTTTTTCAATATCTTGCGAACGTGTTCCATGTGTATTCCGACGCCCAGGGAACCTGCACCTAGGGCGGCCCGGATCACATCCCTGCCCAGAAGAACGAAATCAGCGCCCAGAGCCAGCATCTTAAGCACATCATAGCCGGTCCTGACCCCACCATCTGCCGTGATGGTGACCTGGCCTTTAAGCTGCTTGGCAATATCCGGAAGCACCTCTGCCACTCCCGGCGTTGCATCAAGCACCCGGCCGCCATGATTTGACACCCCCACCACCTTGACACCGGCATCCGCACAGCTTAAGGCATCCTCCACCGTCATAATCCCTTTGGCAATAAAGGGCAGCGACGTGGCCCGGACCAGTTCTTTGATATCTTTAACGCTTTTACGGAATACCGCCTGCTTATGCCGGGCCATAATGGTAGACCCGCATCCGTCAAGATCCACACCAAGCGCAGGGCATCCCAGTTCTTCGGCCATGATAAAAAGCCGTTTGAGGACATCCTGGGATCTGGGTTTGAAGATGGGAACCGCCGGTACACCTTCTTTTTTTATGGCGCTGAGTGCGGGGTTATCATCCGGGGTATAAAAAAACGTATCCCCCCGCCAGCCTATGGTACCGGCATCTCTACAGCCCCGGATCACAGCCCTGCAAAAATCTTCTTCACTGATGGCATTGTTGTAGCGCTCAGCACCTGCCGTGGAAGCTGCCATGACCGGAAAATCCAACGTTGTGTCTAAAAATGTGCAAGAGGTGTCAGGTTCGGTATGTTCCCCCACCACCCTTAACTTAAGGCGCAGCGTCTCAAGGCATGCAACATTTGCTCGAAAGGAGAAGCCTGCACCGGCACCGCCGAATCCAATGGGTTTGCCATAGGCCTCTTTCTGGCAGATCTTATCAAAATTGCCGTCACAGGCGGGGTAGGCCGCACAAACCCCTTTAAGATTTTTTCTTGCCCTGTCCCGAACCGCTTCAAGGGTTTGGGGAACGGTTTCCTTATCAAGAATAACGCGGTTGTCAGCCCCGCAACTGCTGCACTGTTCAGGCTGTTCCTCCTGGTCCATAGTCGTAGAGCACATGGTGCATTGCCAGATCGTCATATCAAATGATGTCTCCTGTGTCACTAAGTGTTACATCAATTTTTTCCCCAGTCCCTAATGCACAAACAATCTCTGAACCTCCTGCCACAATTGTGCGTAGGCTGCCACCGCCTCTTCCTTTTCGCCATAGGACAGGGCCGGAGCTCTGTGGATGCCCATGCGCTCGATATGTGTGGAAAAAGGTATCCAGGTGTTCAGCACCTGTTTATTCCCGGTCCGAATCGCTTCCATGGTCTCAAGGTGCAAGGACTTACTCTGCTGGACCATGGAAAAAAACGGGAAGATCTTGGATGCCTGATACCCCTGTTCTTTGAAAAATTCGTACAGTTGTTTAAGGGTTCTTTGGGAGAGGGTGGTGGGGATCACCGGTACGACAATACCGTCGGCCACCTTAAAAACATTTTCCGAAAGCAGTGAAATATTGGGGGGGCAGTCCAGGAGAATCATGTCATATTCGCCATCAACCGGCTTCAACGCTTTATTCAGCCTGGAGCGACTCTTTTTCATTCGGGACAGAAAAATATCAAAATCCCTGAAACTTATGTTGGCCGGTAAAAGATCCAGATTATGAAAATCAGTTTCTCTGATGGCATTTGCAAATTTTTTCGTACCTTCAAAAAAAATATTACTTTTCAATTTTTCGGATGGCTTCACCCGAAAATAAAACCCCGAGGCCCCCTGGGGATCAAGGTCGCACAAAAGTGTCCGGTTGCCGCTTAACGCACTGGCATACGCCAGGTTGACCGAGGCTGCGGTTTTTCCCACACCGCCTTTGTTGGAATAACAAGCTATAAGTTTCACGAAAATAATATCTCCTTATGAATCAACCTGGGTATTGGCTTGTTTCGTCGCTGTGTTTTTTAAATCAAACAGGGCATTAAACGCATCCTGTGTCTCCGGACTGTAAAACCGGGACAGATTTTCAATAATCAGCCGGCGTTCTTCCAGCTGTTTGCGATAAAGCATGGCCGTCAACGCCCCGATGCTTTCGGCCAGGGCCTTGGCATTGGGCGCGGTGTCCGGGTAACGGTCAAGGCACTGGGCCAGGGTGGCCTGCTGGACAGACTGGTCATTGAAACTTCCCAGATGCGCCTGCAATCCTTTAAGGGTTTTAAGCAGGGATTTTACCTGTTTGACGTCAAATAAAGGCTGGGCCGATTCAATCAGGTACCGCAATTTTTTGCACTGGATGCGCAGTTCATGAATGGTCTCATCCGGGGTTTTATCGGTTATACTCCCGGCAAGCGTACACACCTTTTTATATCGCTTCAAAACCAGATCTGCTGCAAACGCCTTGGACGGGGCATCGGCCTTGGGGCCTTTGGGCAAGTCTTTGGGATTTTCAAATAATTTTTGAATGGATTTTATTTGTTTTTTGTAGGCCTTGGATTCAAGCATGGTCTTAACTTTTTCAAAGGCCTCATCCCGCTCCTGTTGCAATAGTTCAAAAAGAACCCCAAGACCCGGGTGGGCCTGGGGCGGCACCAGGGCAAAATAATCGTCCTTGGATAAGAGATAAACATCCCGGTCCCGCATCAGGTTGGTATCCTGCATAATATCCCTGAAATCCTGCTTCAACCGGTCGAGGGTTTCAGTGGCCACCACGCCTTTGAACAGGGTGAGTACGGAACGTACTTTGCGCAGACTGACCCGCCACTGGTGAAGAAACTCAGTGTCCAAATCATTGATCAGTCCGGGTTCGTTGCGCCGTGTTACCTGCAAAAATGCCTGAACAATCGTACAGAGGCTTTTCCTGGCAGGGTCATTTTCAGACAAGCGAATAACCGGCTTGGATGTATAATCTGAAACCTTCAGTTTAAGCACCTCTGCCGGAAGCTCAGATTTTTCCATTTTTTTCAAAATATCGCATATCAGCGCATGGCTGTCCTTGTAACCACGCATGGGACGAGTCCGTAGCCAGGACCAGGTATTTCCCCCACGGCTCAAACTGACCGTTTCAACGCGGCAGCAGGTTTTTTGCTCGTCATCCAAAAGACTGAATATATCCCGAACAATGCTCACTTGAGCTTCCGGTATAAACGCCCGCAAAGGCGACAGATCCAATAACAGATCCCTGACAGGCCCCTGGGGAAGATCCCGGGCAAACTGCCATTCGGATTCCGGCGCAGCCTGTGCGATTACATCTCCTGACCAGCAGATCGTGACCAGATCGGATGCCGTCTGGATTAAAAGGGCGTCTGACTTGTGAACCGCCGCATCAAAGGTATCCAGAACGGTCCCCGCTTCGGGCTCACATGCATTGCCTGCCAGGGTCATGTTTGCATCTTTTAGTATGGTATTGATTTTTTTGACATTAATGCCGGCCGACAGCATAAACGTTTGTGAAGCAGGAAGATTCATTGTTTTGATTTTTCCTTGTTCTTTTCAATGTATTCATAGATCAAGTTTTCAATAATGGCCTGAACGCTGGTTTCTTTTTCAATGGCAAGAATTTTAAGCACCTTGAGTACCTTTTTTTCAAGCCTTAGGGACGTATTCACCTTTTTGGGTTTTACCATGTTAGATCCTTGTTAGTCCTTGTTTCACCCCTTGATATAATGACGTCATTAAATTAAGATGTCAACCATTATGGATTCAATGACAAGATACGCCGCCATCGACATCGGTTCAAATGCCGTCCGCCTGCTTTTAGCCATGGTATCGGAAGAAGAGTTCGGACTTCGGGTAAAAAAAATTTCCTGGATGCGTATGCCCATCCGCCTGGGTGAAGATGCCTTTTTACAGGGTGCGATCTCGGATGAACGGGCTTGCAAACTGACAAAAACCATGGGCGGTTTTGCAAACCTTATTAATGCATACCAGCCTGTGGCGCTCAAGGCCTGTGCCACTTCGGCCATGAGAACTGCCCATAACGGCCGGCAGATATGCCGCACAATCAGGGAACAAACCGGTATAAACATTGAAATTATTAACGGCAGACAGGAAGCCCGCTACCTTTTTCAGAATCGCCATAAAATAATGACATCATCAGAAAAAGCAGCATTGTTTATCGATGTGGGGGGCGGGAGTACGGAAATCACGTTGTTCTGTGACGGCAGGGTCCAGGCCAGTCGTTCCTTCAATATAGGCACCATCCGTCTGCTCAACAACCGCGCCCGGCAGCAGGACTGGGATCTTATGAAATCCTGGTTAAAAACAATTACCCGGGGACACAAGTCTGTGGAGGCCATTGGCAGTGGTGGTAACATCAACAAACTGTTTAAGCTGGCCAAGGGTCGTCCCGGGACATGGGTGACGCGAAAAAAAATAAAAAAAATACGAAACGAACTGGCCGATTATGGACTGGAAGAACGGATGAGACGCTTTAACTTGAAACCTGACCGGGCAGACGTTATTATTCCGGGTGCACGGATCTACATTAAAGCCATGTCCTGGGGCCGGTGCAAAAAAGTCCATGTCCCCATGCAGGGACTTGCCGACGGCATGGTCCGCGTGTTGCATGACCAGAGAATACAGGCGCCGTCCATGGAAACACACATGTATGCGCCTGCAATTGAACCTGTACAGACTGAGGATATACTCAGAGAACCGAATTACATCCTGGCCTGAAAAACTTAAACTTTTTAAATTAGCGCCCTTTGGGCGGGCTGGTAGGTGCTGGGTAGTGGGTGCTGGGTGCTGGGTACTGGGTGCTGGGTACTGGAAATTCCTATACTATTTAATTAATTCTTGCTTGAACAAAAACCGTGGTTGGACGAAAAGTCCCCCCTGATGCAAGGCGCATCCGGGGGACTTTTTGTTCCAACATTAGCTACAGCATGTGCCGCTACCGCACCCCTTGCACCCGGCAGGTGGTAATAGGCTGGATTCAAGGCGAAAGCCCGTACCTGAAAAATCAACATCCACAGGACTTGCTTTTTCCATCAGATCCTTATCCATGATGTATTCCACACCATCAAAGGTAAACACGGCATCCGTCTCTTTTTTCTCGTCCAAAGCCATGGCAAGACTTGGCCCTGCACATCCGTCTCCATTGAGAAGAATTCTGATGGGTGTAATTTCTTTGCCCTCAAAATAGAGTTTAACCTGTTCCTGTGCCGTCTTGGTAACATTTATCATATTTAAATCTTCCTTTCATTTTTGTTGAGAGTTGAGCCCGAATGATGATGATAATCCAGCCCAACTCATGGCTTTGATAATAAACTTAATCACAAATATAAATAAAACAATTATTCAAAGGTAAAAAGTCTCCATGAAGCTATTGAAAGCTTCCAGTGACATCACAACTGCATCTTCTGAATCACGGCGTGTAATGATAGTATCATCAGCATCTTCAACCACTTGATTCAATACTGTTTTTAGATTATTTCTTATAGCCTGTTTGATAATTAATTTTCAACTATTGGCAAAGTTATTTAGCTGAATTTTTGGGTGAAAGTTGAAAAAAGATTGATAAAATCAGACTCAGTAACCTTGTTTGGACCTTTGTGGCCCCCTATGTGTTCTACCGACTACGAATAATAACTTGATTAACTTGATCAGAATATTAAGATAGCTCGTAATAGTCGGCATTTTCTGTCAGGATATGTACGGCATATAATACATTGGTGAGAGCTGTCCCGGACAAAAAATATTGCTGTAGCAGATAGGTATTTCAAGGGAAAAAGGAGATGAAAATGAAAGGTTTTTTTAATCAAATTCTTTACGTGGATCTGTCTAATCAGACGGCTGAGATTAAGCCTGGGGATCAGGCGGTTTACGAAAACTTTCTGGGCGGCAAGGGGCTTGCCACCTGGCTGCTGACAGAGCTGAACCCGCCGGGTATTGATCCCCTTTCGCCGGAGAACCGGCTGATCTTTGCTACGGGCGCTGTAACGGGCACCGCCACCTGGGGCAGTTCCAGGTACGGGGTCTTTACAAAATCCCCTTTGACCGGTCTTTATGCCGAATCCTATTCCGGGGGCAAGGTCCCTGAAGCCATTGCCGCCACAGGCTTTGACGCCATTGTCATCCACGGCAGGTCAGATGGCCTGACCCTGATGGAAATCACCCCGGAAGGGGCCTTTTTCCACGACGCCCGTCACCTTGCCGGCAAAGACACCTTTGAGACCGAGGCAGCCGTTAAAGCCGGATTCAGCGACAAATATCCCAAAGGCTGGAAAACCGGACTCAGCGTGATCGGCCCTGCTGCTGAGGCCGGGGTCAAATTTTCCATCATTAAAAACGATGGCTGGCGGTGTGCGGGACGGGCCGGCACCGGCACGGTCATGGGTTCAAAAAATCTGAAGGCCATTGTTTTTACCGGCAACAAAAAACGGGAGGTTTTTGATAAAAAAGGACTGACCCAGCTTGCAAAGAGCATGGCTGCCGAGGCCAAGGA
The DNA here is from genome assembly GCF_013389365.1 of Desulfobacter latus. GTDB lineage: Bacteria > Desulfobacterota > Desulfobacteria > Desulfobacterales > Desulfobacteraceae > Desulfobacter > Desulfobacter latus. The sequence continues at coordinate 16,133 of NZ_JACADJ010000017.1, read as the reverse complement.
TCATCCCGTGGTCCAGGCCTACAAATCCATGGGCACCTCCCAGATGGTAAAGATCATGAACAACGCCGGGGCCTTTCCCACCCGGTACTGGACCAAAGGATATGCCCCCCATTGGGAAAAGATATCATCAGATGCCCTGCACAGCCAATGCGACGTCACCCCCCATGCCTGCGCCAAATGCTATCTTTCCTGCGGCCGGATGACAAAAGTCACCCAGGGGGCCCACAAGGGCCTGGTGCTGGAGGGACCGGAGTACGAAACCTTATACACCTTTGGCGGCCTGTGCATGGTAGAGGAGGTGGAAGAGATTGTCCGGCTCAACCATGTCTGCGACAGTCTGGGGATAGACACCATCACTGCCGGCAATCTGGTATCCTTTGCCATGATGGCCCACGAACAGGGAAAATCCGACTATGCCATTCAATTCGGTGACGCCCGGGCCATCGAAGAACTACTAGTCAAAATTGGGACCAATGAAGCGGGCATCGGCCAAACCCTGGCCAAAGGCATTCGTCACGCCGCCGCAGTTTACGGTCTGGAGGACCAGGCCGTTCATGTCAAAGGCATGGAACCGGCAGGCTACGACCCCAGGGTACTCAAGGGCATGGGCCTGGCCTATGCCGCCTCGGACCGGGGTGCCTGCCATCTGCGGGCGACCTTTTACAAGCCGGAACTGTCAGGCATGATTGATCCCAAACAGACAAAAGGCAAGGCAAAACTCTTTATTGACTTTGAAGACAGGCTCACCCTGTTTGACACCATGATCCTGTGCAAGTTCTACCGGGATCTTTACCCCTGGGAACTGCTCGGAGAGATGGTCACGGCGGCAACAGGCATCAACGGATCACAGGAGAACTTGGCCGGCATTGCCCTGAACGTGGCAGCCAAGGCCCGGGAATTCAACCAGAGGGAAGGCATGACCCCGGAAGACGAGACCCTGGCACCGGCTTTTTTCACGCCGCTTAAAGACTCCGGGGCCGCCATAACCAAGGATGAAATGGATTTTATGTTCAATGACTACCAAAAAATCCGGAACTGGAGTCAACTACCCCTCGGCTGAAGACCGAGGGGCCTGAAAAAGCCCCAAAGTTGACCAGTCTAAGTGCTTCGAACACTACGTTAGATCGGAAACAGGTACCCTGGGGTGCTCGCCGGCTCCAGGTTCTACGGCAAGTGGTTAAACAGGTCTAAGGGGTTAAACCGGTGCTGCTTGCGCCAAACCCGGTCATAACATTGACGCGGCAAACATTACCTTGGAAACAAGAGGATTTTTAAATTGAGTGTATTTGTTCTGGATACAAACAAAAAGCCGCAGAATCCGGTGCATCCGGCAAAGGCAAGAGTGCTTTTGACAGAAGGAAAAACCGCGGTTTTCAGACAGTTCCCCTCAAAGAAACCGCGACTGTTGAAACGAATTCAAAAACAGTCCAAAATGCCGCTCAAGGATGCGGGCGCCGTCAACACGACCCGATGGGACTTGTTCCGTACCTTGAAAAAAACCGGACTGCCGGTTGAAACCGGCTCCGGCGGTCTGACAAAATTCAACCGGACGACCATGGGACTTTACAAAACGCATTGGCTCGATGCGGCCTGTGTCGGGACAAGCACACCTGAAAAGATTTTTCAGAGTGCTAAGGTCCGGTGCCTGGGCTACTATCTTAATTATAAGGAGGACGGCAATTCCTCCCCTGAGCTAAAGACTCAGGGGTTTCCTTGCCGCATTTTATGAAATTTGATACTGAAATAAACCGCGGCTCTTTTGGCAGACGTCAACTACCCCTCGGCTGAAGACCGAGGGGCTTGAAAAGGCCCCAAAGTTGACCAGTCTAAGTGCTTCGAGCACTACGTTAGATCGGAAATAGGTACCCTGGGGTGTTCGCCAGCTCCAGGTTCTACGGCAAGTGGTTAAACAGGTTTAAGGGGTTAAGCCGGTGCTGCTTGCGCCAAACCCGATCATAACATTGACGAGGCAAACATTACCTTGGAAACAAGAGGATTTTTAAATTGAGTGTATTTGTTCTGGATACAAACAAAAAGCCGCAGAATCCGGTACATCCGGCAAAAGCAAGACTGCTTTTGACAGAAGGGAAAGCCGCAGTTTTCAGACAGTTCCCCTTCACAATCATTTTGAAAGAGACCGTTTTGGACGTGGCATCAAACCCGTTGCGGATCAAGATTGATCCGGGCAGTAGAGACACCGGAATTGCCGTGATTAACGACGATACCGGAGAGATTGTTTTTGCCATGGAACTGAGACATCGAGGCCAGCAGATCAAAAATAATCTGGAATCAAGACGAGCCATCAGAAGATCCCGGAGAAACCGGAAAACGCGATACCGGAAGCCGCGCTTTGATAACCGGACCAGGGCGGAAGGATGGTTGCCGCCTTCATTAAAAAGCCGGATTCACAATATCGAAACCTGGGTCAACCGGTTGTGCCGGTTTTGCAATATTCAGGCAATTTCAATGGAATTGGTTCGGTTTGACATGCAGAAAATACAGAATCCCGAAATATCAGGTGTCGCGTATCAGCAGGGGGAACTCATGGGCTATGAGGTACGGGAATACCTTCTGGAGAAGTGGGACAGAACGTGTGCCTACTGCGGAAAAACAGATATCCCATTGGAGATTGAACATATCGTGCCGAGATCGAAAGGCGGTTCAAACAGAGTCAGCAATCTGACACTGGCCTGTACGGCGTGCAACAGGAAGAAGGGGAACAAACCACTCGAACAGTTCCTTTCAAGGAAACCGCGACTGTTGAAACGAATTCAAAAACAGTCCAAAATGCCGCTCAAGGATGCGGGCGCCGTTAATGCGACCCGATGGGACTTGTTCCGTACCTTGAAAAAAACCGGACTGCCGGTTGAAATCGGCTCCGGCGGTCTGACAAAATTCAACCGGACGACTAGGGGACTTCACAAAACGCATTGGCTCGATGCCGCCTGTGTAGGCAAAAGCACACCTGAAAAGATGTTTCAGATCGACAAAACCGTGTTGATTGTAAAGGCAGACGGTCATGGTTCAAGGCAGATGTGCAGGGTAAACAAGTTCGGATTCCCCCGGACAACAGCAAAGTCAACTGAGAAAAAAGTCAAAGGATTTCAGACGGGCGAGATCGTCAAGGCGGTTGTCACTTCCGGCAAAAAGGTTGGAACGTACATCGGGCGCGTCGCTGTCAGAAAAAGCGGTTCGTTTAACATTAAAACAGTGGACAAAACAGTACAGGGCATTAGCTGGAAATATTGCAGGCTGCTTCATGCATCTGACGGTTATTCCTACAATACGACGTGCTGAGGTTTCGTGCCTGGGCTACTAAATTATTATAAGGAGGGCGGCATTCCTCCCCTGACCTAAAGACTCAGGGGTTTCCTTGCCGCATTTTATGAAAAGCACCATCAGGAAGGCCGGAAACTTCCGAAGCAGAAAAGCACTTTTTACATTTCAGCCGCGCATGTTCAGCAAGGTAAAAACTATCTGCAAGTAGAGATGGAGCTGCTGCTTAAAAGGCCGGATTTTTTTTCGCTAAGATATTTCAATCCCGTTGGTGTAAGCATCATAATGTCTTTCATATCCTTGAAAAACTTCTCGCACATGCCATGACAAAAACTTGGGCTCTGGAAAAAATGACGGCCTTTGAGGTTGTGCAATACTTTTTCCATGGAATGCCATAAGCCACTCGTTAAATCCCTTTGTACCATAGGCCCTATCTGAAACCATGATCTTCATATCCTTCGATAAAGTAAAAGCACCTCTGTCGAACAATTTATGATGAAGAGCGCATAATGCAACTCCATTTTCTTCGCGGTCAGGCCCTCCAGCTTGATGCCATTTGATATGCGCTGCCTCAAGTGCAACCAGAGCGTTACCAACCCGAACATTAAATCCACAGACCGCGCATTGATTTTCATAAGCATTTAGAATTCTATCTCTGAAATTCGGATCACGCCGTTTTTTCATGCCGGTATCAGTCTCAAAGTCAAGACCAATCGCCTGCAAAATATCTTCATGAATTGATGATGGGAAATTTTTTTCCAGAATGGATGAGGCAATGGAGGGAATTTCATTTTGGTTTGACATCAAAAAATTATAGATTTCTTGTGAAAAACCGCCATGGACGTCAAACGAGATCAGATCTTTTTTTTTGGCATCCCCTTTGCCCACTTGACTTGCAAAAGCGTTTGTATTGGTTAACTCCCAAAGCCCGTCATGTTGCAATCTCCAGAAAGGATATTCCGGACGATAACTTTTCCGGGTAGGGCCAAACTCAATTAAAAGTTGCTTCAATTTGTCGTTAATTTCAGCAAAACTTGTAAATCGTCCGTTGCCTTGAACGCAATATGAGATGGCAAGAAGAATCAGCAGCGGTTTGTGAGGGGCTCTTTGCCCCCCTTTTTTCCACATGGTAACATTATCAAAAAGGGTTTTGGCGGTGTTGATGTCCATTAAAATAGGCTCTACCCTTCAAAGATAGTATTGAAATAAAATTTTGCATTGAGTAATGAGTAATTCCAAATTTATTTGGCCATGATACTATCCATTTTTCTAAAAGCAATAATTTTATAGAAAAAATACGAGAAGAGGGATGGGTTGACGAAAAAGATCAACTCACCTTGTCTCGAAATAAACAGCTCGATGGCAGCGGAAAATATTCTGCCATGGTGATTCTTCTTGTGGGCGTCGAAATGGCAACCGACAAATCCGGCCTTCAGGATTTTTACCGGGTGGTCCCCCATACCCTTTGGAACGCTCAATTACGGTCATCCTTTGCCCCCCTGGATTGAAAATGCATTCAATGAATTTCAAATCTACGCTGAGCAGGAAATTTACCGGAATTCTCATCTGACGAGGATTTTTGGGGATGCCTTGCCGATTATATCGAAACAACACCCAAGGTTCCCGAAAACGTCTGCTGAAAACCGATTTTGTCTTTATCAAGGACAAAATTCTTGGACTCAAACCTAAAGCAAAGGATTCCAAAAAAACATCCAAGCCCAAACAAATCAATGGAACACCTATTGAAGTCATTTTGACAGGGTTGTGGTACGCATTGGATGAGTTCAAAAAAGAGTGTGATAGCGTTATTTTCGAGGCTTCACCCGAGTTCCCGGAAGAGCTCACCGTTGAAAAGGAATTTCAATGGCTGCTTCCGGAAATCCATTCCTATAGAAATTTGATTCGACTGTATGAGCAACTTCATAAAGAGACTCAAAATGACCATTTCCTGCCGTTTTGCCATATCCCTCATTATGAAGAAATTTTCAGCGTATCCGATCCGGAAGAGGCCAATCGAGTTTTCAAACTCGGGGTAAATAACCTTCAGGTCAAAAATCTTCTGGATGCTCCGGACATTGATCCAAATCATTCCGGGTATTCATGTCTGAAAGACCTTTCCTATGCATTTGGCAATTTTATTCAAAGCTGCCTGGAAAAGGGTTTTTTTCATGCACTCTCCAATGATTGGCTCAATGTGAGCAAAGAATATGAAAATACCGCAAAAAATATGATGGGACATGGTACCGGACAGGGCAGTAAAAGCCCTTTGCTTCCACTGTTTTACAAAGCATTTTTCATTTTGCAAAAACCGGCGCATGGGCATCCTTTTGGATTCTGGAACAATTATATCGACTCCGCGCTTATTACCGGTATTCATCCGGCGTTGATTGAAATGCTTCGTCATCGGGATGTTTTTCTGCTGCAAAGCTTTTCTGCCAAAGCGGAACAATATCTTATGGATCGCAACAAGCAGAAAATCCCCATTAAGACATGGGAGAATATCTGTGCGCTCACGACGATTCAATACCCTCTTTTCGGCCTGATCAGTGGGCAAGACAGGGTATTGAACACCCAGACGCAATCCATGGGAGTGATGCTGCATAAATTTGGTGCCCCTGAAAAACGCGGGGGAATTCTCTCGGCCAAAATGCTGCTTAAATATGAGGCCCCGGAAGATCAAGCCCTTTCCAACAAAGCGCTTTTCAGAAGTAGCCGTGAATCCAGTCTGATTACTCGAATTCTGGAGGAGTACGTTAAGATTCATCCCCATGCCGAAGATGGTATTTCAATTGCCGTCATCAACATTCGTAATATTCAGGCCATTATTGCCGGAATTGACCAGTTTTTAGAAAAGAGATTGAGGCACCGGAACGATTCGGATGCCCCAGCATATTATTTGACGCTGATTTTGTTGACCAAGACAGGGGAAGATCATGTCATTGCCCATTGGCTGGAAGCGTGGCGTCAGCGGTGGAGCGGTGCAGAGAGTGACAACACCCATGGGTATTATAGCCAATGCAGACTCTCCATCTCTCAGCGGTTTGTTTCCGCAGAAAATGAAATCAGAGATTATAACAATATTGTATCAAGGGAAAATTATGAGGTTGATATCACCCTCTTACCCAATTTTATCGAATCGGGAAGCGGTGGAAATGAATTTCTGACCATGGCCCCCTATGAGGTTGATTATAACAACTTAAAATATCCGGTTGTCGAGATGCCCTGTGGGAACAGTGACGACCCTGGGGCACAAAATCGACGCGCTCGCATCATCAGCAATCGTCAGTTTAAGCTTGCGACGGTGCATTCGGAAATGAGTGCCGTACTTAAACAACAAATCGGTGAAAGCCATGTGGTAAGAACCACAGGGAATTTTGAGAAATGGGTCGATCTGATAGATAAGATTCACGGCAAGTCTTCATGGGTCGTCTGTATCGATCCGTTCATTGATGAGCGGTTGATCGCCCAATACAACCATACCGGCATGGCAAAACGGGAAATCATCGGATTTGCTTCCGGTCTGGGTGCCCATGGTGAGCTGAATTACACCGTATCAACGGAAAAAGCGTCGCTTCATACGATCAAAAAAGGCATTGCCAGACAGTTGAATCGTTTGGTCGGCCCCTGGGAACCTGATCACTTGGATATCGGTGCCCACACCATTGTCACCCATGCAAGAACGCTGGCCGGGATGTCTCTGGTAAGGGCCACTGCACCAAAAGATGAATATGTCCGAAACCTTATTGCATGTGCACTGGTTCGGTCCGCATTACCGTCACAGGCAGATCAGAGTGGTTTCCTGTGTGATGAGTTAATATCCTTAGATACCTATCGTCACTGGTTTGATGATGCAGATACCGGTTCTCTCCCGGATCTTCTCAGAATTGTTGCCTGCATAGAAGATGATGGCATCGTACATATTTCGGCGCATCTGATAGAGTGTAAATTCGCCAATCATGCCGATGCTCACCTTGAAAAAGCCCATGATCAACTTCAACTGGGGTTGCGTCATCTCATTCCGACATTTTTACCTTCTCGTTCATCCCATCAAGGCCGCCATGATCAACGCTACTGGTGGGGGCAGCTGCAACGCTTAATTGCCGGTAAAAGTAAAATCGCCCACCATGAGTACGAGCGGGTAATGGCTTCATTAGAAAAAGTACTTGGTGGATACTACACCATTGAGTGGCATGCATCGGCGCTGGTTTTCTGGAAAGATCAAATCGGGGATCAGTTTGTTATTGATGAACAGTGGCCGTTTGATTTCGATGATCAGAATATGGAGATGGAGGTCGTCTCTTGTGGAAAGGATTTGATTCATTCCCTGTGTTGTGATGGTGATAATACCGCTTTGATCCCCATCCCTCGGACATCGATCATCTATCGATATGGGGATGGCGAGGATGAAAAAAAGTCGGATGGGATTGATGAAAAAACTGAACAAGAATTGGACGGTTTCAGCCTTTTGGGCAACGACTCTGAGAACGCTTCAGATACCAGTGAATATGAAACCCCTCCCCCAGAAGATCCTATTGGTATTTTAGAGGACATTGAGGGTAAAGAGACTATCTCCCCACCCGATGAAAATAAGAACAAAATACCATCAAGAGTTTTCCTTGGTCATGCGATAAGTAACATGACCCAAACGGATAAAAAAATTTATTGGGAATTTGGCCATGAACAGTTAAATAACAGACACTTTTTGATTTTTGGTCAATCCGGTGCCGGAAAAACTTATGCAATTCAATCAATTCTTTATGAGCTTAGTTCATTAAATCAAAACTCAGTCATTCTTGATTATACGAATGGCTTTGATGCCAATCAGCTGGAAAACGAAATTGTAGAAACTGTCAAGCCCAAGCAATATTACGTTGCTGACACGCCATTGCCCATTAACCCTTTTAGAAAACAGTATAACTATATCAATGGTCGCCAATCACCTGAAAAGGTAAACAATACAGCGAGTCGAGTCATGAGTGTTTTCGGTTCAGTATATCCGTTGGGAGATCAGCAGAAAAGTGCGCTTTACAAAGCGGTTAAGGAAGGGTTGCAGCATTATGATAAAAATATGGATCTCGAAAAGTTGATCGACATACTGGAAGAGTATTCAACTGAAAAAGGTATTAAAAAAAATGCAGCAACGTCACTGCTGAGTCGAATCGAACCGTTTGTCGATCAAGAACCGTTTAAAGGGGATCTGCCCGACAGTTGGAAAGGCTTTTTTCAAGACATAACGCATCGGCTTCATATCATTCAAATGGCAGGATGTGCACCGGATATTTCACAGTTGATCACGGAATTTTCTTTGGTTGATTTTTACTGGTACTGCCGGAGCAATGGCAGCAAAGATCACCCAAGGGTCATGGTTTTAGATGAAATTCAAAATTTAAATCATAAACTGGAAAGCCCATTGGCCAAATTTTTAACAGAAGGACGAAAGTTCGGTATTTCAAATATTTTAGCTACTCAAACGATCAGGAATCTACAATCGGAAGAGCAGGATCGCCTTTTTCAGGCCGCGCATAAACTATTTTTTAAACCCGCCACTCCGGAAATTGACGAATATGCGAAGCTTCTTGAAAAAACAACCAGTGAAGCTGCTCTGAAGTGGAGAGAACGACTTTCAACATTACAAAAGGGGCAATGCTACTCAGTTGGTCCGGTTTGGAACAAAGGAGCGGACAAATTATATGAGAATAAAGCTTATCGAATTCAAATCACCTCTCTACCGGAACGCATAAAAGGAAACCATTATGACTGATTCGAGTCTGCGACTGCCACACAATTTTCATCAAACATTCATACCCGAAAAGCACTATCTCACGGCCATACTTAGATATGCCGCAGATGATCTTTCCGGATCGTTTACGGAAATGTCTGATGAAACCGGGATTCCCATGGGGAAATCCAGTGGAAAAATGCCTGCGATCTTTAATTATGCGTTAGGTATGGGGCTCATTGAAGATCAAAGTAAAGGCAGAGGCGCTGAGAAAAAACCGTGTCTTACACCATTTGGCAGAACAGTGCTTCTCGAAGATCCCAACTTCAGTGAAGAGCTGACCCAGTGGCTTGCCCACCTCAATCTATGCCGTCGATTTCATGGTGCAGATATCTGGTTTTTGACCTTTGGGCCGGGTCAGGATGCCATCGGGATGCAGTTTTCAAAAGATGAGTTAGACCAATATTTACGGCGTGCCACAGGAAAGCGACCGAAGAAAACCATGGCCGGACCAATGTTTGGAATGTACGATGATCCTGCTTCTTTTAAGACATCCCGTATTCTTTCTGTAGAAAATGAGATGATTAAACGGTTTCCCGCACCGCTGCTTGACGGGTTTTCGGACGGGTATTGCGCGCATTTTCTCTCTCTTTTTGAAAAGCACTTTTCCCGGGAACGTCAAGTCACGGTGACGGACTTTGAATCGGAAACATACTGGGGGCGTATTGGTGGTTGGAATGAATCGCAAATGGAATTTATTTGGGATTTACTCCAGAACAAAAAAGCGGTGGACGTTGATCGGCAGATGAATCCCTGGATCATAACGAGAAAGTCAGACGCAAGTGCGTATTGGCGGACAATATATGATGACCTTGTATAAGGCCCATGGCAGCTCACAATTCCTACCACAACATACAATAAAAGCCTGAATGAACGGAGAACGCATATGACACAGTTATCTGATGTTGTCAGTTTTAATGAAGATCTATTTTTTAATGGTGCTGTTAAAATCGGGTGGTTTGAAAGTGATATTGAAAAAAGCCGGCTGGCAGCGTCTCATTTTGTTTTCCACGGTCCGGAATATCATGGTGTCAGTGATGACGATAGCGTTGCCGATCGAAAATATGCTTTGACGGATACCGCTGGCTTTACCCGTCAAATCATTTCCGCCATTACCACAACAGATGACAAACAAAATCCTTTCGCGCTTGCCATTGCAGGCTATGGAACGGGTAAATCTCATTTGGGCTTGACCCTGTCCATGCTGACCTCCGCGCCACACAGCGAAATATCCGGGAATATTCTTGCCAATATCGAATCCGCCGATCCGGAGATCGGCAAGGCGATTCGAAGTGATCTTTCACAGATTTCCAATCCATTTTTAGTGGTGGCAATCAACGGAATGGATGATTTCGATCTCTCCGGAGAGATTACTCGGCAGATTCTACACCAACTCAAATCCGCAAATTGCGATACTGCCATCATCGAAGAGTTAAGCCCTCGATTTTCCATGGCATCCAATTTTGTCAAACGAAATTTTGAAATTCGACAAAATGAATTTATTGAAAGATTTGGCGAATCCGTTTCCGTCGACTCGATTTGTGATTTACTGGCATCAAGGAATGAAACCACCTACAGTAAGGTAAATGAGATTTTCGAGAACGCCAATGGGTATCCCATCCGAGCCATTGGGCAGGAATCATTGCAGCATCTCATTTCCACTGTAACCGAACACTATTGTGGGGACGCGGGGCCGTTCCAATCAATCCTGATTGTTTTTGATGAATTTGGACGATACCTTGAATTTGCAGCAGAAAAACCACATGTCGCCGGTGATTCAGCACTGCAACAGCTGTTTGAGGGCGTTCAGGAAAACAGCGATACGTGTTTTCTGGTGTGTTTTATCCAATACGAGTTAAAAGCCTATATTTCCAGGGTATCCCATGAAAAAAGAGATACCATCAAGCGATATATCGGTCGATATGATTCTGCAAAAAAATATCTGTTATCGACAAACCTTGAAACGCTTTTTGCGCACCTGATTCAAAAAGAGGATTCACATTTCCTCTCCACTTACCTCACTTCACCAGGCGCGGAAAACGACGCAAAATCTCTTTTTGGTCAGTTGAATAAATGGCTGCCCCATGCTGGATCCCATAGTGTCTGGAACAGCTACGATTTATTTGAAAAGGTCATCTATCAAGGCTGCTGGCCACTCCATCCTGTGGCGACCTGGTTTCTTTGTCGTCTGGCAGATACGGAAAATGAGTTACAGACACGATCCGCCATCAGTTTTTTCAACGATGCCTATCAACAGATGCACGGCATCACGCTTGGACAGAGCGAAACCCCATGGAACATTTCTGCGGCCCAATTGTGTTCCAATTGGGTGATCAATGAGATGCTCTCATCCGAGGAATCCGGAAATAAAAGCGCATTGGCCCATGCCTTTGTTAGCATTGAACAAAAATACAAGCATGATCTATCCGATCCGCAAAAAAATGTCCTGCTCTCGATACTGATTGCCACTAAAATAGGAATCAAAGTCGAGGATCAAAGCGAAGCCGATATTGCGCTCGGTCTGCTTTCCGGGGTCGCTCTCAATGGCGTGAGAAATGATATCGAAAAACTGACATCCGATTTTGGCGTCATTGAGTGGAATGACCGGTTCAAACGGTATGAACTGCTCAGTGATTCGGTGCCGAGAAGTGCGTTCACCGCGTTTTTACGCCGAAAAACCAATCAACTCTCTTCAGATCAGATCGAAGACCTCTTTGCCCTTCATATGAAAAAGTGGGGCGAGATCAATGATATGGATTCCGATTTCGGACCACAGAACAACATCAAGAGTGTTGAATGGCGGTTTCAGCTCACCTGCTCTCACATGGGGAACATTGAATCGGCTATTGATAATGCCGTAACCGCATGGAAAGAAGCGATTGAAACCGATTCATACCGGGGGCAGATGATCTATTGTTATGTATCTCCGGAACGACAGTTGGATGAGGCAGGTGAGGTTGTTTCCAGACTGCTTAAAAAGCGGCTTAAAACAGAAGGGAATAGTGGAAAAATACCGATTTTCATCGCTTTACTTCACGATACCGACGGTGCCTTGAAACAGGCGTTATCTGAATATTGGATATTGACAACGGCGTTAAGTGACGAAGAGAATGAGAAATTTTCACATTTCATTAAAAATCATACCGGGTATCTGTTTGATGAGTTCAAGCGGATTATCGATACATTACTTCGGAAAAAGGCATATGTCTATTCCCAAAAATTCAAAATAGAAAATACGCGCCTTAAAAAAATCACATTTGATCTGTTTGATCAATCCTATCCAAAAATCATTCCATTTCCATTTGATGGGTTTTCAACTGCAAGAGGCAATGCGGCAAAAGATTGCAGGGAAATTACGGCTGCATTGATTCAAGGGCAATTGAATCATGATTGGATCAGCACGAAACCGTCTCAGACAAGAAACCGTGTCAATGCATTGCTGGGCAAAAAACGTCAAGGATGGGGGGGCCTTGGAAATGATGGCCGGATCGCATTGCTACCGGATAATCAAACGGTGCGGTTTATCATTGCGGCAATTGAAAAAGAGGTGAAGTCAAAGGAGATTGTGAACATCGGCGCGATTTTCAACAGTCTGATCAAACCGCCATTCGGATGCAACATTGCCTCTGCCGGTCTTGTCATCGCCTTGTTTTTGGCTCCCAGGCAAGATAATACAGCCATTCTATTACATGATGAAAAAGTTACCGCTTCGGCTTGGCTAACCAAAGTCTTTAAAGGGAATTTTCTAAACACAAAGGTATTGGCTAAAAGCGAAATTCGCTTTATTTCGGAAACTGAAGCAAGCGAATGGCAGCGTTTTCTTGAGGATTGGGATCGGGAGACAACCCACATCGGTCGTGTCGATTTCATGACACGGGCAGAAGAGCTCAATCGGGAAATCCCCAGGCCGAGTCATCTTTATGATAGATGGGATCGCCTGAACTCACAATCAGAAAACTCATCTAAACTGATTAAAGAGTTCAACGATTTATTAGATTACCAGGAAGAAACAATTGCCAAAGCGTGTGAGAAAGAAAATGTACCATCTCTTTCCTGGGCTGCTCGAAAAATTAATAGCTTCTACAAAAACATGCAATCCGATGAATCGTCCTGGACAAGTGAAGAATTTGAAAAGGTAGAACAACTCCGTAGAACAGCAAGAACAGCGTTGGTTCATTTTTTTGACCCATGGCTTCCTCAGCAGAAAATATTCAAATCTCAACAGATTGGAGATTTCAGGCACAAAATGCTTGAGCAAATTGGAAAATCTCTAATTTCCCTTGAGTTGAAGGATCAATATCAAGCATTGAATGTCCATGTCAAAAAAATCATCTCCAATATTGAGGAATTACAAAAGGTTCAATACATTATTGAAGAATCCCAAGCCTTTGTTAAAAGTCACAGTATCAATCCCCAAAGTAAAGTTGCGGAGATGAACGATTGGGTTAAAAAATGTGATGAGTTGCTGAAAATCTTGAAGAAAAGTCAGAAAAAACATGAAGCGAGTGAAATCAGTGACGTTATTCAGCGGGTTTCGAATTTTCAAAAGCGCTGCCGACAACAGATAAGTGACCATAAAGATAGAGCTGCCGAGTTATATAATGCCGAATTCTCATCACTTGAAGATGTGAATCAAGTCGCAACTGAGCTTCAGAACATTCTTTATATTTTTGATGGGCAACAGTCTGATCTTGAAGACTTCGATATCATGCAACGTCAACTGGCCATATTTAAAAATGATATGATGTCATGGGCTGATGAGACGATCAGCAATGATGAATTGACGGAAAAAGTAGAACATCGCATTACGGAAACCGATGAGGAGCTCAATAAAATTGATGAGCCGGTATGGGATACGAATACCGCATATCGAGAAACCTTGAAGCGTATTTTGCAGAAAAGATTTGAGAGAGCCGAAGAGTGGATTGATGGGATTTACACAACTGAAGATAACATTGAAACCATGTCCGCAGACAAGGCCCAGAAGCTGCTGAACAAACTGCAATTTATCCCGGCATATTTCAATGCATCACAGACAGAGAAGATGGCAACATTCAAACAGATGCTGGAAGATCGGCTCGAAGCAATGCAGATTGAAGGTTTGATTGTCAAATTCCGACAGATGCCTGTGGAGATGCAGCGTCAATTTTTTGAATTCATCAAAAATGAGCTTTCTTTGAATTGAAAATGGATTTTACGGAATACAAGAATTATCTGAAACAACTGAAGGCCGGAAAGAGGCTGCCCGATGCGCTGTATATAGAGCTTCAATTTTTTAGGACAGCTGCGCCTTCAATACTTTTTGATTTTTATCAAAATATCCTTAAAACTACACAGCTTGATGCCCGTCACAACGTCATCAAGCTTTTTACATCACAGTTTAAGCTTTCCCTGCTTCAGTATAAAAGTTTCTGGGACACACTCCACCCGGAGCTTGAGATTTCCACACACATCGACCTCAGCACTGGAAAAGTGAGACAGTTTAATTACCGCAATTCATCCAATCCACCGATTTTACACCGGAAAGAAAATCTCATTGATCCTGAGCATCCCGAAATTGAGAAATATCTGGCACTGACCCAAGCCGAAGAGCAAGCAGGACTTTATGCCAATCCCCGAACCATAGGATTCAAAAAGAATTGGGAAACCTTGCTTCATTCAAAAGGATTATCTTACAAAAATCATGAACTCATCCGTGTTGTTGAAGAGAAATCTCAAACAAAATTTATCGATATCCATACCGATAACAATGGGCCTTTTTCTTTGCCGAAATCGTCTCCTATGATTCAGCGCCACAAAACGGCTATATCAAGAAGGAATTTCTCAAAACCGGTCCAGACGCTTTTAGAATATAATTTTTTGAACCCGAATGTAACCTTCTTTGATTACGGTTGCGGACAAGGGGACGATCTTCAAGCACTGAAAAAGATGGGGATGGATGTCCAAGGGTGGGATCCGGTGTTCAATCCTTCCAATGAAAAGAGACCATCCGATATTGTTAATTTAGGGTTTGTGATCAACGTTATTGAGGATCCCATAGAACGTGTGGATGTGTTGCATCAGGCTTTTGATTTAACCAAAAAAGTACTCGTCGTCTCGGTAATGCTCATAAGGGTCAATGGAGAGCCCGGAGGAAAGCCATACAAAGATGGTGTCATTACTCAGAAGGGAACATTTCAAAAATATTTTACTCAAAATGAGTTAGCGCAATACCTTGAGGATGTTCTGAATACGTCTGCCATAGCGGTTGGACCAGGAATTTTCTATGTTTTTAAAGAAATAGAAGCGTATCAAGATTTTCTCTCTCGCCGCAGTAGAAAAGAGATTGATTGGAATGAGCTGAGTCTAAAGCTTTATCCTGATAGTGAAGAACGAAGAAAAGCCAGGCGAGAAACCCTATATCAAGAGAATCAAGATTTATTTGAAGCGTTTTGGAAAACAATGTTGGATATCGGTCGTCTTCCAAAGCAATCTGAATTTTCTCAATATGACGAGATAAAGCGTATTGCCGGATCTTTTAAAGCGGCTAAAAGGCTTTTTATCGATAGATACGGTAAAGAGACGCTGGATCAGGCATTTGAAATCAGAAAAAATGACCTTCTGGTCTATCTGGCACTCTCCAACTTTCAGAAAAAAATCCCTTTTAAAAATCTGTCAATCCAACTGCAGACCGATATCAAGACATTCACCGGCGGTTACCGAAATGGGCTTGAAGAAAGTAAGCGACTACTTTTTGAAATGGGAAAGCCGGGACGCGTCGAAAAATTGTGCCATGAGACATCATTTGGCATTTTCGACCATAAAGCACTTTACTTTCATCGGAGCTTGATTTCCAGACTTCATCCTGTATTGAGAATTATGGTTGGGTGTGCTGAGATGCTATATAGTCGATTTAAAAGTATTAAAAAATATCAATAAGTAATTTATTAAAATCATAAGTAGTGTTTTATAAGTAAAAATCCTGACCCGAAGGGCCAGGATTTGGGTTAAGCCCAGAGGGCATGAACTACTGTCCTCACACAAATTTCGAGACCTGACCTTGGAACGATTGAACAGTAACGTTCAAAAGCGTCTATTT
>NZ_JACADJ010000016.1 GCF_013389365.1 Desulfobacter latus | reverse complement strand
TTATAAGGATAAGGAATAG
Organism: Desulfobacter latus; assembly: GCF_013389365.1. GTDB lineage: Bacteria > Desulfobacterota > Desulfobacteria > Desulfobacterales > Desulfobacteraceae > Desulfobacter > Desulfobacter latus. Next base: position 65,151 of record NZ_JACADJ010000016.1, on the reverse strand, counting down.
AGGCTGTGGGTTTCAGCCATTTAAAGTGCTTGCATTTTAATAAAAAAATTCTATTTGAGTCGTAAGTTTAATTCTTTAAATTACTATTTGATATAATTTTGTAACCTAATGGAAGCTGGACTGGTTGGTCTGGCCGGCTAACAAAAGGAGTTAACATGCTGAAATTAAAAAAACCGGATCTCCTGTGCCGGCATTGTTTTATTCAAGATGAGTGGGTAAACGCAGACAGCGGAAAAACCGTTGATGTAACCAATCCTGCCACAGGAAAGGTTCTTGGTACGGTGCCCTTTTGTGGTACAGAAGAAACACAAAGGGCAATTAACGCGGCCAATGAAAGTCTGGATGGCTGGCGGTCCAAAACCGCCGGAGAGCGCTCGGCCGTCCTGCGAAAGTGGTACGACCTGCTCATGGACAATCAGGCGGATTTAGCTGCGATCATGACCGCAGAGCAAGGTAAACCCCTGGCGGAATCCCAGGGAGAGATCACCTATGCCGCGGCCTTTTTTGAATGGTTTGCCGAAGAGGCCAAACGGGTGTACGGAGATGTGATCCCCCAGACCGTGGCTTCCCAGCGCCTGGTGGTGATCAAGCAGCCTGTGGGAGTAGTGGGTGCCATTACCCCGTGGAATTTTCCCAGTGCCATGATCACCAGAAAGGCAGGTGCAGCCCTGGCCGCCGGTTGCACCATGGTGGTGAAACCGGCCACAGCCACCCCTTTTTCCGCACTGGCCATTGCAAAACTTGGGCAGCAGGCCGGGGTGCCCAAAGGGGTGTTCAATGTGGTGACCGGTTCCTCTTCGGCCATTGGCGGGGAACTTACGGCCAACCCCATTGTCCGTAAACTGACCTTTACCGGCTCCACCCAGGTGGGTAAACAATTGATGCGGGACTGCGCCGGTACCATGAAGCGGCTTTCCATGGAACTGGGAGGAAACGCCCCGTTTATTGTGTTTGACGATGCCGATATTGATGCGGCGGTGGAAGGTGCCATGGCCTGCAAATACCGTAATTCGGGTCAGACCTGTGTGTGTGCCAACCGGATGTATGTCCAGGCCGGCGTGTATGATGAATTTTGCCGGAAGCTGACAACGGCCGTTCAAGCCCTTAAGGTGGGCAACGGCTTTGATGACGGGGTTCAGTTGGGTCCGCTCATTGATCTGGCGGCCGTGGAAACCGTGGAAAGCCACATCCAAGATGCCGTAAGCAAGGGCGGGAAAATCCTGGCCGGCGGTACGCGCCATGCCCTGGGCGGCTCCTTTTTTGCGCCCACCATTGTTGCGGATGTCACCGATGATATGCGGGTGGCCAAAGAGGAAACCTTTGGTCCCCTGGCCCCGATTTTCAAGTTTGACACGGAAGATGAAGTGGTCCGCAAAGCCAATGATACGGAATTTGGGCTGGCGGCCTATTTTTATACCAGAGATCTGGGCAGAAGCTGGCGCATCGGAGAAAAACTGGAATATGGCCTGGTGGGTATCAATTCCGGTATTATTTCCAACGCAGTGGCGCCTTTTGGCGGTGTCAAAGCGTCGGGTAACGGCCGGGAAGGCTCAAAATATGGGCTGGACGATTATCTGGAAATCAAATACATGTGCATGGATTTAGGGCAACAACGGGAAAATCAAACCGCCCTGACCATGTCCGGCGGGGAGCAGCAGATGGTGGATAGCCGATAAAGAGGCCTATCTGGGGATTTAGGAACGAAGCGAAATAGTTTAACCTGGGAGCGGAACGCCCGCGCTCCCAGGTTAGGGCCATCAAAATTTGTAGGCCGTCTATCGGAGTTGGAATCACACCCGCTAAAGTTATTCTCTCACAAAGCCTCAAAAAGACAACGGATCAGAAAGTCAAATAAAAATCTTTGTATCTTTGTACGAGTTTCTCAACTAAAAAGAGTCATATTTAAAATTGATTCAAATATTCAAGATTGTTCATATTTTTATTGACAAGGCTCATTTGGGCGTTTTATATTTAATTTTATTAAACTGACTCAATTCTTGAAGACATATAAAGATTTTTCTAACTCACTTTTCGATATTCGTTCAGAGCAGAGCTGAATCATCTACCCAATCCGTAAATAACAGTTTGACTAAAATCGACGATTTCTGTGCAATTGATCAACACATATGATGGCAGATGAGATTCTGAAACTGAAATAAGACTTAAAAATCTTGTCTTCAGGTCACGATAAAAAAGAAACTTGCAAACCAAAGGAGGTAAAAATGCCGAGAAGAGACGGAACCGGGCCAAAAGGCCAAGGCCCCGGTACAGGCAGGGGCAGAGGGCAAAGTGGAGGCGGCCGCGGTCGAGGCGGTGGATTCGGCGCAGGCCCCGGCGGAGACTGTGTTTGTCCTGAATGTGGGCAAAGAGTGCCCCACGAGTTGGGCGTTTCCTGTTTTGATTTAAAATGCCCTAAATGCGGGGCTGCGATGACAAGGGCATAAGGGGCGCACTATAAGTATATGCATTGCCCGTGAAAAAGACGGTACGGGCAATGCAAGGAGGTGTCTACCATATCAACTACAAATACTCGATTATTGAAAAATAGAAACGGAGGCAAGATAATGAAAGACGCCTTGCTTTATGAATCTCTTGACGGGAACAGGGTACGCTGCAATCTTTGTAATCATGGGTGCAAGATCCAAGCGGGTAAAAGGGGGATTTGCGGTGTTAGGGAAAATCAGGATGGAAAACTTTACAGTCTTGTATACGGCAAGATCATTGCCGAGCATATCGATCCCATAGAAAAAAAACCTTTATTTAACTTTTTGCCGGGCTCAAGGGCATTTTCTATCGGAACCGTGGGGTGTAATTTCCGCTGTAAGCATTGCCAGAATTTTGATATCTCTCAATACCCCCAGAGGCATAAGGGGGAAATCATCGGCCAGGATCGCATACCTGAACAAATTGTCGCAGCCGCAAAATCTGCCGGTTGTGAAACTATCGCCTATACATACACCGAGCCCACGATATTCTTTGAATTTGCTCATGATACGGCCATGCTGGCTCAAAAAGAAGGAATAAAAAACATATTTGTAAGCAATGGCTATATGAGCAGCAAAGCCGCATACCAAATTGCGCCATATCTGGATGCTATTAATATCGACGTTAAAGCCTTTACCGACAAGTTTTACAAGGAGATCTGCGGTGCCCGTCTAAAGCCCGTTTTAGAAACGATCCGGCTGATGAAAAAATTGGGCGTGTGGGTTGAAACCACAACGCTTATCATACCCGGCCTGAATGATGAAGATGACGAACTGCGGGATATCGCCCGTTTTGTAAAAAGTGTCGGCCTCGAAGTGCCTTGGCACGTCACCCGGTTTTATCCCACCTATAAGCTGATGGATCGGCCATTGACCCCGGTGGGCACGCTCCGCCGCGCTCGTGACATCGGCATGGAAGAAGGCCTCCGCTATGTATATGAGGGTAATGTTCCGGGTGAAGCCGGTGAGAATACTTACTGCCCTGACTGCGGGACTGTTGTTATTGAACGCTCTGGTTTGGGGTTCATGCGAAATGACTTGCAAAATGGAAAATGCCCTGACTGCGGGACAAAAATTGATGGTGTGGGCATGTGAACGTGAGAAAGATTTTTTTCCGGTCTTCAGGCGTCTGTGTTTAGGCCCATGATCGAAATTAAATCTGCCACAGATGCGCCGGATTTTAAGTCGCCGCCAAGGCACGCCAACGTAATCAGATTGTTCCTAATATCTGTTGGCGTAACGCCGAGGGCGGCTTAAAAGACAAGCAGATGGGCGATTTTATTTTGACCATGGGCCTTAAATTCTATTGTATTCAGCGTGCGGCTTCTTGACATCGATCCTATTTCCCAGGTATTAGAAGGGTTTTTATTAACCCAAATTGGTTCAGGAAGTCTGGTAATGGCATACAGGATAGCAGTGAACGGATATGGACGGATCGGACGTTGTGTTGTGCGTGCCCTTTATGAGTCCAGGGTATATAGAAACACGCTTTGCCTTGTGGCCGTTAATGAAGCCTGGCATCCGGATACGGTATTTCATCTGACCCGGTTTGATTCCACCCATGGACGGTTTCCCGGGGATGTGAGGAAAACCGCCCGGGGGATGGCTATTGAAAACGATGACATCTGTCTGCTTCAGGAAAAAAATATTGGGCGCCTGCCCTGGAAAGATCTTAAGGTGGATGCCGTACTGGACTGCACCGGTATCTTTAATGACAGACAGGCCGCCAAACTGCATATCCTGTCCGGTGCCCCAAAGGTTATTTATTCCCATCCCGGCAAAGATGAAATGGATGCCACCATTGTATATGGGGTGAATCACGATCGTCTGAAAGCCGGACATGCTGTTATTTCCAATGCGTCCTGCACGTCGAACTGCCTGATCCCTATTTTGAGTGTCATTGACGCTGTGCTTGGCATTGACAGCGGTTCAATCACCACCATTCACTCCGCCATGAACGACCAGCCGGTAATTGACGCATATAATACGGATCTGCGAAAAACAAGGTCTGCCCTGCAGTCCATTATTCCGGTGACCACCTCCCTTGCAAAGGGGATCGGCAGGATTCTGCCCCATCTGGATAACAAATTTGAAACCCTGGCCATCCGGGTTCCCACCACCAATGTGTCCATTATGGACATTGCCCTTGTGGTGGCGGTGGATACCAATGCGGATCAGATTAATGATCTGCTTACCCGGGCCGCAAAATCAGATTTAAAAGGCATTTTAGGGGTGAATGATGAACAACTGGTCTCCTGTGATTTTAACCATGATCCCAGATCCGCCATTGTTGATCTGCTCCAGACCCGGGTATCGGGATCGCGGCTTGTAAAAATTCAGGCCTGGTTTGACAATGAGTGGGGATATTCCAACCGGATGCTTGACACCACAATTGCCGCCCTTGACAAATAAATAAAAAAGTGAAACTCAATCATCAAGTGAAAGGAGTTTGGCCATGGCGTTGAATCCAATCAAACATGCTGATTGGGAAATTGCAGAAGAAGCGGAAAAAGAGATGCTCACCATTTATAAAATTGGTGAAAAACTCGGGTTAACCAAAGAAGAATTGTTGCCACATGGACATTACATTGGTAAAATTGATTTCATGAAAGTGCTTGACCGTCTTAACGATAAGCCCAACGGCAAGTATATTGATGTCACCGCCATTACCCCCACCCCGCTGGGCGAAGGCAAATCCACCTCAGCCATAGGCCTGGTGCAGGGCCTTGGAAAACTTGGAAAAAGTGTTTCCGCCGCCATTCGTCAACCCTCAGGCGGCCCGACCATGAACATCAAAGGGTCTGCCGCCGGCGGCGGTTTGGCCCAGTGCATTCCTTTAACCCCCTTCTCTTTAGGATTTACCGGTGACATCAACGCCATCATGAACGCCCACAACCTGGCCATGGTTGCCCTGACCGCCCGTTTACAGCATGAAAGAAACTATACGGACGAGCAGCTGGAACGTCTCTCCGGTATGAAGCGAATCGATATTGATCCCACCAACATTGAAATGGGCTGGGTTATGGATTTCTGCTCCCAGGCCCTGCGTAACATCATTATCGGTATTGACGGTGTAAACGGCAAGTTTGACGGTTTCATGATGAAATCCAAATTCGGTATTGCCGTGTCTTCGGAAGTTATGGCCATTTTGTCCCTGGCCACGGACCTTAAAGACCTGCGTGAAAGAATGGGCAAAATCGTTGTGGCATACACCAAAAAAGGCGCTCCTGTGACCACCGAAGACTTACAGGTGGCCGGTGCCATGACCGCCTGGATGGTTGATGCCATGAAACCCTCTTTGATGCAGACCCTGGAAGGCCAGCCTGTTATTGTTCATGCCGCACCTTTTGCCAACATTGCCATTGGCCAGAGTTCCATCGTTGCCGACAAAGTCGGCTTGAAACTGGCTGACTACCACGTGACTGAATCAGGTTTTGGTGCCGGCATTGGTTTTGAAAAGTTCTGGAACCTGAAATGCCGCTACTCCGGGCTGAAACCTGACTGTGCCGTTGTTGTTGCAACGATCCGTGCTTTGAAGTGCCACGGCGGTGCGCCTGTGCCTGTTCCGGGTAAGCCCATGCCTGACGCGTACGACACTGAAAACGTTGAATGGGTTGAAAAAGGATGCGCCAATCTCATCCACCACATCCGCAACGTGCGTAAAGCCGGTATATCTCCGGTTGTTTGCATCAATGCCTTTTATACTGACACGGCGGCTGAAATTGCCAAGGTTCGTGAGCTGGTCGAGGCGGAAGGTGAAAGGGTAGCGCTTTCCCGCCACTGGGAAAAAGGCGGTGCGGGTGCCATTGAATTTGCTCACGCTGTTGTGGACGCATGTGAGGAAAAAACGGAATTCAAGTTTCTCTACATGCTGGATATGCCGCTTAAACAAAGAATTGAACTTATTGCCAAAGAAGTTTACGGTGCTTGTGGTGTTGATTACGCTCCTGTTGCCGACAGGAAACTGGCGCTGCTTCAGGACGATCCGGACGTTTCCAAAATGGGGGTGTGCATGGTCAAAACGCACCTGTCTTTGTCTGATAACTCTGCACTTAAGGGGGTTCCCGCAGATTGGAGACTGGCCATCCGCGAAGTCCTGATCTACAGGGGGGCGGGCTTCATCGTTCCTGTTGCCGGCGATATTTCACTGATGCCGGGCACTTGTTCCAACCCGGCCTTTAAGCGCATTGATGTTGATGTTGAAACCGGTAAGGTTCAAGGTATATTCTAATTCTAAGATCATAACAGGAGAAACGGCATGACCGCAGAAATCATTAGCGGAACCGAGATAAGAAAGACTATTTTGGCTGAAATTAAGGCGGATGTTGACCGAATGAAGGCCAAACACGACAAAGTGCCTGGTCTGGCGACCATTCTTGTGGGTAAAGATCCGGGATCTGTCAGCTATGTAACCTTGAAAGTAAAAACAGCTTTGTCGGTTGGTTTTAATGAGATTCAGGATGATCAGCCCGAAGATATCTGCGAAGCGGATCTGCTGGCTTTGATCGATAAATACAACAATGATCCCGATATTCATGGCATTCTGGTTCAATTACCGCTGCCCAAGCATATTGATGAAAAAAAGGTGATTAATGCCATCAATCCGGACAAGGACGTGGATGCATTTCATCCTGTTAATGTCGGCCGTTTGATGATCAACTGTGAAGAAGCCAGGTTCCTGCCCTGCACGCCGGCCGGTATCCAGGAGATGATCGTCCGTTCCGGCACGCAAACCAGCGGCGCAGAGGTTGTTGTGGTGGGACGTTCCAATATCGTCGGCAAACCCATTGCCATGATGATGGTTCAGAAAAGTGTTTGCGCCAACGCTACCGTAACCATTGTTCATACAAAGACCAAAGATCTTGCCGCCCATTGCAAACGTGCTGATATTCTAATTGTTGCAGCCGGTGTGCCTGGTCTTGTTAAGCCCGAATGGATCAAACCGGGTGCCACGGTTATTGATGTCGGTGTTAACCGTGTGGGTATGAACGAATCTACCCAAAAAGCCATCCTGAAAGGTGACGTGGACTTTGACGCAGCCAGGAAAATTGCAGGAAAAATTACCCCTGTTCCCGGTGGCGTCGGACCTATGACCATTGCCATGCTTATGAAAAATACCCTGAAAGCCGCCCTGTATGCCCTGGGAGATTTATAAAAATTCTGTGACACAAAGGAGGAAATATGGCCCAAGGAAATGGATTTGTAATGAATGAGGCGCAAACTGATGGATCGGCCGCTGAAAGCGCACTGCCCAGGATAGATTTTTCAAGCTTTATTTTGTCTTTGTATTCATCCGGTCTTGTTCAGCTTGGCACCGTGGCGGAGCCCGCCACCGGAAAAAAAACAAAAGATCTGGAAATGGCAAAACACACCATTGAGATGATTGCAATGCTCCAGGGGAAAACAGCAGGCAATCTGACCGGGGAAGAGGAGAATCTGCTTAAAGCCCTGCTCAGTGAGTTGCGCATGGCCTATGTGGAGGCGAAGGCCTGATGCCGGTACGGCGTTCTCCTGCTAAAATTAATTTGTTTCTTTATGTCACGGGCCGGCGGGCTGACGGTTACCACGAGCTGTTTTCCCTCATGGCCCCGCTGACACTTGCCGACCGCCTGGAAATTGTCCGGTCGGGCAACGGCATCCGGGCGGTGTGCAGCCACCCGGATGTGCCTGAAGATGATACGAACCTGGCATGCAGGGCCGCTGCCCTTTTCAGGTCTGCAATGATTGAAAAAAAAGGGGATTATGGGTTTGATCATCTGACAATTTATATTGAAAAAAAAATTCCCGTATGCGGCGGACTTGGCGGCGGTAGTTCCAATGCCGCCTGTGTGCTGCTGGCCTTGAATGAATATAGCGAAACGCCGTTTTCCACAAATCAACTGATGCGTTTAGGTTTGACCCTGGGGGCGGATGTTCCTTTTTTTATTTCCGGAGTGCCTGCGTTTGCCTCCGGCGCAGGCGAAAAACTTGTCCCCTGCAGGCATATGCCGGCTCTGTCGGTGATTATTGTCAATCCGGGGGTGCCTGCGTCAACCATAGATGTTTTCAGAAAGTTGGAATTTGGATTGACATTCACCCCTTCATATATTATAAATCCGAGTTCGAATGTACTGCCATTCGGAAAAAAGCTTGATGGCAGGGAAATTTTGCATAATGATCTTGAGGGACCGGCATGCAGTTTATACCCTGAGATCGGTATTGCAAAGAAAGAGATGGCGTTGTTGCTCGGAAGAAATGTATATATGTCTGGAAGCGGCTCGTCTCTTTTTGCGATTTATTCGGACCACAATATGGCCGAAAGAAATTATGAAACGCTTTTGCAGGCGCGGCCGGGAAATATGAAATTTGTTTTTCTTTCCCGGATCGGGCTTGGGAATGGCTGATATAAAAAGTTTTGGGGCGTCGTCAAGTGGTAAGACACAGGGTTTTGATCCCTGCATTCAGAGGTTCGAATCCTCTCGCCCCAGCCACAATTTTAAAGGGCCAGAAATGGTTAGAAAACAAAGAGGTTTATTATGAACGGCCTGTCAATTTTTGCCGGAAACTCCAATGCCCCGCTTGCAGAAAGAATATCGGAATATTTGGCCAAACCTCTGGGGCGATTAAAAGTCAACCGTTTCAGTGATGGGGAGACCCAGGTCGAGATTCATGAAAATGTACGTCGGCGAGAAGTTTATGTCATTCAATCCACATGCAAGCCTGTGAACGATAATTTGGTGGAACTTCTGCTGCTTGTTGATGCCTTCAGGCGCTCCTCTGCCGCCCGGGTGACTGCGGTAATTCCCTATTTCGGATATTCCCGCCAGGACAAGAAGGTTGCTCCCCGGGTGCCCATCAGTGCAAAGGTGGTTGCAGAGTTGCTTGAACGAACCGGTGTTGACAGGGTGATCACCATGGATCTGCATGCCGGACAAATTCAAGGTTTTTTCAATGTCCCCGTGGATAACCTGTATGCCGCCCCCATTATTATTGACGATATAAAAATTCGTTTCAGTGATGATATTATTGTTGTCTCTCCGGATGCAGGCGGGGTGGAACGTGCCAGGGCCTATGCCAAGCGGTTGGATGCCGGCCTTGCCATCGTGGATAAACGCCGCAGCGCACCCAACCAGGCCAAGGCCATGGCCATCATTGGAGATGTCAAAGACAAAATCGCCCTGGTTATTGATGACATGGTTGATACTGCAGGAACATTGACCGAGGCTGCCGGTGTCATCAGGGAGAAGGGTGCCAAAGAAGTGCATGCCTATTGTACCCATCCGGTATTGTCGGGTCCGGCCATTGACAGAATAACACAATCATCTTTGAGCTCCCTTGTTGCAACGGATACCGTCCCCTTGTCGGAAAAGGCCCGTTCCTGTGGCAAGATAAAGACGCTTTCCATTGCAAAACTTGTCGGAGAGGCTATTATGCGCAGCTACAGGGGAGATTCTGTAAATTCTTTATTTGTATAAAAAGATATATTTGATCAACCTGCCTTTTGTGTGAAAGGGCGGGTACGAAAGGGTTAAGATGGAACTTATAGAATTAAGTGTCGCAAAAAGAGAGGCTACCGGCAAGGGTGCTGCCAGAAGATTACGGGCAGACAACGCTATTCCGGGCATTGTTTATGGCGCGAAAAAGGAGCCTGTAAAAGTGTCGATTGATGCTGCTTCTTTTGATAAGGTGATCCGGGAAAACGGTACTACAGGTCTCTTTTTTGATCTGGAAATCGAAGGAGAAACCAGTAGAAGGGCCATGCTCAAGGATTTTCAGATGGATCCTTTTGGTCTGCGCTATCAACATATTGATTTTCATGAAATTGATATGGATGCAAAAATATCCATTGTTGTTCCGGTTGAAACCGAAGGTGTCAGCGCCGGCGTTAAAGAAGGCGGAATGCTCCAGATTATTCGTCGTGAGCTCGAAGTAATTTGTAAACCTAAAGATACCCCGGAAAGTGTTAAACTCGATATCTCAGAACTGGAGATCGGGGATGGCATTCATGTGGCGGATATTGACTTGGGTGCCGAAATTGAGATTCCGTTTGATACCAATTTTACCGTAGTCACCATTGTTCCGCCTGAGAGTGTCTCAGAAGAAGAGGAACTTGAAGAAGAAGCTGAAATTGGTGAAGTTGCTGAAGGCGCTGCGGGTGAGACTGAAGCTGCTGCTGAATAGATACAACGTTTGTTTTATGTGGCCGTTTTATTTTTTTTGTTCTAATGTGCTAATAATGCAGGCTAAAATGGTCGCTGCAGGCGCTTCGTTCTCTTGTTCCTTGTATCTTGTCTCTAATTTCTTATAAAGTCATGGCTGACTCAAAACGATTATTAGCGGGGCTGGGAAATCCTGGAGATCAGTATTCCCGGACCCGTCATAATATTGGCTTTGATGTAATTGATGCGTTGGCGGACCGAGCCGGGTGCCGTGTGAACAAGCAAAAGTTTAATGCCGCCTACACCGGCGCACATATGGGGCTCCAGGAGATACTTCTGGTTAAGCCCCTTTCGTATATGAACAGAAGCGGTATTCCCATCCAGAAGCTGGCAGCCTATTTTAAAATCAATATAGCGGATATCATTGTGGTCCATGATGACATGGATCTTGCCTTTGGAACGATAAAAATTGTTCAGGGCAGGGGGCATGGCGGCCATAAAGGTATCCGTTCAATTATTGATGCCTTTGGACAAAAGGATTTTGTCCGGGTTCGGGTGGGTATTGGCCGACCTGGGAGTGACAGGTCTGTGACTGGACATGTCCTGGGTAAATATACCCCGGATGAGCAAGCCTGCCTGGATCAGGTTACTGATGATGCCTGTGACGCCTGTCTCTCTATTCTGGAAAAAGGGGTGGTCAAGGCCATGAATCTTGTTAATTCCTCAAATTAATTAATAAGTTGACAATATTGTTTAGATATGGTTTTCTGCTTAAGAATGGATAACGTGTATCTTTAAAATAATAAGGCAGGCAAAAAATGGCAAAACAATCTGGGACAACCAAGGCTAAAGAAACTAGCAAGTCAACCAAAACAGCGTTTTCAAAGGGCGACATGGCGGTTTATCCTGCACATGGTGTCGGCTGTATTGAATCCATCGAAAGCCAGGAAATAAATGGGGATACCATGAATTTCTACATGATGAAAATTGTGGAAAACGGTATGACAATCATGATCCCTACATCCAATGTTGAATCCGTAGGTTTGCGGGAAGTCATTCCTGAGACTGAAGTGCCCCAGGTTTATGAGGTTATGCAGAAAAAGGCCCAGGCCTGTGACAATCAGACCTGGAATCGTCGCTACAGAGAGTACATGGATAAGATCAAAACCGGGTCAATCTATGATGTGGCTGAGGTATTCCGGGATCTTTTCCAGCTTAAGCTTGAAAAAGATCTTAGTTTCGGTGAAAGAAAACTTCTTGATACTGCTCAGAATCTTCTAGTTCAGGAACTTTCCATGGCCAAAGATGTTGATGAAGCGCACATGATTAAAGAGATTGAAAATCTGTTTAACTAAACACGTTAAATTCTGATAAAATAAAAATCCCGGCAGGTGGCGCCCTGCCGGTTTTGTGTTTTTCATGCACATAAAGATAGAAATTTCACCGGATCAGGCTGGTGTCAGACTTGACCAGGCTGTTGCGGATTCCCAAACCCGGATATCCCGTTCCAGGGTTTCAAGTCTGATTTCTCAGGGCTTGATTTTGGTGAACCACGAGTGTAAACGCCCTGCTTATAAGGTTAAGCCCAAAGATTTGATTGAAGGGGATCTCCCCTCACCGGATCAACAGGATAGAAAACCCCTTAGCCCGGAATCAATCCCTTTGAATATCCTTTACGAGGATGACTATATACTTTTGCTTGATAAGCCTGCAGGCCTTGTGGTACATCCCGGGGCTGGGAATGCGTCCGGTACCCTGGTCAACGCCTTGATTGCCTACTATCCAGGCTTCAGCGAACAAGGCTGGGACAGGGAACGGCCGGGGATTGTTCACCGCCTGGATAAAGATACCTCCGGGTTGATGCTCATTGCCAAAACCCGGAAGGCCCTTGAATTTCTTCAAAAAGAATTTAAACAACGGCGGGTGGAAAAGCATTACCTGGGGCTGGCCCGGGGAAAAAATATACCGGATGCAGGGGTGATTGAGCGGCCCATTGGCCGGCATCCTCACCATCGCAAACGCATGGCCGTCATGGATGAAAACGGCAGATACGCAAAAACCCGGTTCAGCGTTATAAAACGTTTTAGTTCAGGGTGTCTTATGGATATCCGGCTTTACACCGGCAGAACCCATCAAATTCGCGTCCATTTTTATGACCAGGGTATGCCCCTTTTCGGCGATTGCATTTATCAGGAGCGCCGGTTTCGTAAAAAAGATCCCAGGATGCCACGTCAGATGCTTCACTCCTGGACCCTGTCCTTTCGTCATCCCTATTCAGGTTTGCGCCTGTCTTTTGAAGCCCCCATGCCCGAAGATTTCAAAACCACTTTGATGCATCTATCTGATGGATCCCAATAGAAATTAAAAATCAGGATTGGTTCAATCTGCGTTGGGATTCGGTCCAGTCAATACGGCTTAAAAGTCCCCGGATAATTCTGACATCCCTGGATGACAGGCCCGCATTGGAGAAAATCCTGCGGTAGGTCCGCAGCAGATGATCCGGGTTCTGGGGATCAAGATAATCAATATCCAAAAGCGTCTTTCTCATGTGGGCAAACATGGATTCAAGTTCTTCTCCCCGGGCAGGCGCTTTAACCCCGGGATCATGGAATTTTTTTACAGCCCCGGATTTAAGGGATGCTTCGTAAAGCAGTACGGCCAGGGCGTGGCTCAGATTCATGGATGGGTAGCCGTCATGGGTGGGGATGGTGATAAAATACCGGCACAGCGCCAGCTCTTTTGTCTCAAGACCGGTATCCTCCGGCCCCAGAACCAGGGCACTGTGATGTTCCGGTTTCTGGGCTTCGATCCGGGCCCCTGCGCTGGCAGGTGTTAAAAAATCTTTTCTGTATTTGCCGAACCTGCGGGTGGTGCCGTAGGCGGAATGGACGTCAAAAAGGGCCAGCTCCAGGGTTTCAAATATTTGCGCCTGTTCAAGGATATGAAAGGCGGATAGGGCCATTTTTTTTGCGTCAAGGGATTTATATGCATTGCAGGGACTGACAAGACGCAGCCGGGTGCATCCGAAGTTCATCATGACCCGGCACACCGCACCTATATTGATGGGCCCCTGGGGTCGGACCAGGATAATAGTGAGATGGTTCATGTTTTTTTGATCCCTGAGCATTGAACTTTAGTTTTTGGGGGATTCCAGAATCAGGGTGACAGGCCCCTGGTTGATCAATGAGACATCCATATTGGCCTGGAATTTTCCTTTTTTGACGGCAACGCCCAGTGAAGCCGCCCTTTCAGCAAAAAAGCGGTAAAGCCGGCATGCAGGCTCGGGTGGGGCTGCATCCGTGAACGAGGGGCGCCGTCCCTTGCGGCAGTCTGCCATAATCGTGAACTGAGAAACCACCAGGAGCTCGCCGTTGACATCAACAAGAGACCGGTTCATTTTTCCCTTATCATCCTCAAATATTCTTAAGTTAATAATTTTGTCCACCAGGTATTCGGCATCTTTTTCTTTGTCGCCATGGGCCACGCCCAAAAGTACCGCAAGTCCTGTTTCAATACTGGATATGATCGTGTTGTCTACGGTGACATGGGCTTTTTTAACCCGTTGAACAATGGCTTTCATCGGCTTCCTTAAGGTTTGTTTTAAATACGGGGATAAAAAAGTCAGGCAGGCGTCATGCACCAAGGTATAGGCCAGTTCGTGGAAAATCCCATATCTTTTAAGGACTGGACCGCTCTGTCTACAAACTTGCCGGCCTGCTCTTTACTGTGTGCGTCATCCCCGGGAACCACGGGAATGCCCAAGGCTTTTGCCCTTTCCAGAATTGCCGGGGTCAGATATGGCATGTTTTCTCCTTTGGCAAGGGGGCGCAGGTTATAATCCAGCACCAGCCCCAGATCTTTTATCACAGCAAGATTGCGCTGGATGCGTTCAGCAATTTCGGGCTTGTCAAGTCGTCCCTCAAAGTCAGGATCATAAATACGTATAAGATCAAAATGGCCCACAACAAAGGGATGCAGATCCAGGATCATTTCATATTGGGCGTCAAAATAGGCCGTATACATGGCATCCAGACCGTTAAAATCCGCTGCAATGGTCTCATAGTCCTGCCTGGAATAATCAAAACACCTGTCATTGAGATGATGGATTGAACCCACAATATAGTCGGGATTAAATTCACGGATCAACGACCGCACCAGGGCCGGGCTACCGGTGACGGTTTCAGTCTCAAATCCCTTAAATATCCGGATATCCGGCTTATATTTTTGTTTAAGCCGTTCCAGTTCCGTAAAATATTTTGAAAACCGGTACTCAAGGTCTTTGACTGAGAGGCCTTGCGCAAGCTCATCCGGGTAGAGCAGCCGGTGTTCGGGCGGGGGCATGTGTTCGCTGATGCCTACGGCTTTGAATCCTTTGCTGATATAGGCCTTTATCAGGTCTTCAAGGCTGTCCCGGGCATGGCCGCAGAACTGGCCTGAATGGCCGCCATGAAAAGATATGAGTTCAGAATCAATCATGGAGCGGACTTTATCACTAAGCTGGGAGTAAAATCAAGGTTGGGATTATTACAGATTCCAAGTATAATTAAAAAGAATATAAATTTTTGTTTCGGGTGAAATTTTTTGAGAATATTACTGCTTGAACCTTTTTACGGCGGATCCCACAAGGCTGTGGCAGATGGTTTTGCTGCCTGTTCCCGCCACCAGGTGGATATTTTATCCCTTGCCCCCAGATTCTGGAAGTGGCGGATGCGCGGCAGTGCCTTGGCATTTATCCGACAGGTTAAAAATTTGACGGATTATGATCTGGTCTTTGCCACGGATATGGTGGATGTCACCGATTTTAAAGCCCTGGCAGGGCCACAATGTCCGCCCGTGGCCTTGTATTTTCATGAAAATCAGCTCAGCTATCCCCTGGAACCCGGTGAAAAAAGAGATTTCCATCTGGGATTTACCAATATTATATCTGCCCTGGCTGCGGATCAGGTGTTCTTTAATTCAAAATTCCACAGAGATGATTTTTTCAGTGCTGCAAAATCGCTGATTCGTAAAATGCCGGACCTTCGGCCGGGATGGGTTCTGGATAACATCCGGAGTAAAACCGGTGTGCTGTATCCGGGTATTGAGCTGGACCCCAAGGTTGTTGTTTCTTCGGAACAGGAGAAAAGCCGCCTTGACAGACCGTTGGTGATCTGGAACCACCGGTGGGAGTATGATAAAAATCCAAAGACTTTTTTCACTGTGCTGGAACGGCTTAAGCGTCGGGGAATTTTGTTTTACCTGGCAGTGATGGGGGAACAGTATGACTCCGTTCCGGAAGCCTTTAAGGGCATTGATAAACGGTTTGATGTCGAGCTTCTTGTTTGCGGGTACCAGGAACAGGTGGCGGATTACAGAAAATGGCTGGCCCAGGGCCGTGTTGTGATCAGTACCGCCATCCAGGAGAATTTCGGTATTTCAGTGATGGAGGCCGTGGCCCATGCATGCTTTCCTTTGCTGCCGAATCGCTTGTCATACCCCGAACTGATCCCCGAACGTTTAAAATCTGATGTCATTTATCATGATGATGCTGACCTGGAAGCCAAGCTGGAACGTATTCTGGTTAAGCCTGACGCCTATCAGGACAAAACTGTGGCTTTAGCAGCCCATGCCGAAAGGTTTTCCTGGGTGCATATGGCCCAAAAATGGGATGAGATGTTATGCCAGACCGGCGAATCAGGCCGGCGCAGACATTGATAAACATAAATCCAATTTATCGGAAATTCGTATGGCCTAAGGCACTAAAATATGATCAAGGCCGGATAAATTTTATTTAAGACATCTGTTGACGGATAATAAATGATCATTACTTTTACACCATCAGAAATAAAAAGTAATACAGAATTGGAGATACATTATGAATCTTGATAAATTAACGTTGAAATCCCAGGAATTGTTCCAGAAGGCTCATACGATTGCGGTTGACAAGGGACAGCAGGCCATTGAGCCCATTCATTTTCTGGGGGCTCTACTGGCTGATGACCAAGGTATTGCGGTATCCATATTTAATAAAATAGGCGCTGAGCCCGGTGCTGCCGTACAGCTTGTCTCTTCTGCCCTGGACAATATGGTTAAGGTGTCCGGGGGGCAGCCCTATCTGTCCGAACCCGGACGAAAGATGTTGGATCTGGCCTATAAAGAGGCTGATAAGATGAAGGATCAGTATGTCAGCCTTGAGCATATCCTGATCAGTCTGACCCAGGGTAAAGACAAAGCCGGCGAAATCCTTAAAAGTTTAGGTGTTACAAGGGACGTTATCCTGTCCGTGCTCAAGGAGATCCGGGGCAACCAGCGGGTGACCGACCAGAATCCCGAAGACAAATACCAGTCTTTGGAAAAATTCGGAAAAGACCTGACGGATTTGGCCCGCCAGGGAAAATTGGACCCGGTTATCGGTCGTGATGAGGAGATTCGGCGAATCGTCCAGGTCCTGTCCCGGCGTCGGAAAAATAATCCTGTGCTTATCGGCGAACCGGGCGTTGGCAAAACCGCTATTGTGGAAGGTCTGGCCCAGCGGATTGTGGAAGGCGATGTGTCTGAAACCTTGAAAGATCGGCGGGTCGTCGCCCTGGATATGGGGGCACTGCTGGCCGGGGCCAAATACCGGGGTGAGTTTGAGGACCGTCTTAAGGCGGTACTAAAAGAGGTTGAAGCGGCCGAAGGTGAAATCGTTCTTTTTATCGACGAGTTGCATACGGTGGTGGGGGCAGGGGCTGCCGAAGGATCTGTGGATGCTTCCAATATGCTTAAACCCGCCCTGGCCCGGGGCAGTCTGCGCTGTGTGGGGGCCACGACCCTGGACGAGTACAGAAAATATATTGAAAAGGATGCTGCCCTGGAAAGGCGTTTCCAGCCGGTTATGGCCAAAGAGCCTACGGTGGAAGACACCATCTCCATCCTCAGAGGGTTGAAGGAAAAATATGAAGTGCATCACGGCATTCGGATCAAGGACTCCGCCCTGGTTGGGGCCGCCACCCTTTCCGATCGGTATATTGCGGACCGGTTTTTGCCGGACAAAGCCATTGATCTGATTGATGAGTGCGCATCCAGGCTTCGTATTGAAATTGACTCCATGCCCCGGGCCATTGACGAAATTCAGCGACGGCTGACCCAGGCGGCCATTGAGCGCCAGGCCCTGCTCAAGGAAAAGGACAAGGCCTCCAAGGAGCGTCTTGAAGACCTGGAGAAAAACATCGCAGCCATGGAAGAGGAGATCCGTCCCTTGAAGGTGCATTGGGATAATGAAAAATCAGTTATCCGGGAGATCTCGGCCATGCGGGAGGAGATTGACCGATTCCAGACTGAGGCCCAGCTTGCCGAACGTGCCGGTGACTATGAAAAAACAGCCCAGATCCGTTATGGTACTATTGCGGATCTGAATAGAAAAATTGAGGAGAAAAAGCAGAGCCTTGAAACCCTGCAGCAGACCTGCAAGATGCTCAAAGAAGACGTGGAAGAGGCTGACGTGGCCGAAGTGGTCTCCTCCTGGACCGGCATCCCCGTATCCAAGATGCTCCAGGGTGAGCAGGAAAAACTGATCACCATGGAATCCTCTATTGCCAAACATGTGATCGGCCAGGAAAATGCCATTGATGCGGTTTCCAATGCCGTGCGACGGGCCAGATCCGGCTTGCAGCCCGAAGACCGGCCCATTGGTACCTTTATTTTCATGGGACCCACAGGTGTGGGCAAAACCGAGCTTGCCAAGTCCCTGGCCGAGTTTATGTTTGATTCCAGGGACGCCATGGTGCGGCTGGATATGTCCGAGTACATGGAAAAGCACAGTGTGGCCCGTCTCATTGGCGCCCCTCCCGGATATGTGGGATATGACGAGGGCGGGTACCTCACCGAGGCGGTGCGGCGTAGACCTTATAGTGTGATCCTGTTTGACGAGATTGAAAAGGCCCATCCGGACGTGTTCAATATCCTGCTCCAGGTTTTGGACGACGGCCGGATGACCGACGGTCATGGCCGGACTGTGGATTTCAGGAATACCATCATCATCATGACATCCAATATCGGCTCCAGAATCCTGCTTGAAGCCGGGAAGAGTGGTCTTTCCGATGAGGTGGAACAGGCCGTGCAGCAGGCGCTTAAAGACGCATTCAGGCCGGAGTTCTTAAACCGGATTGATGAGATCATTACCTTCCATGCCCTGGAACGCGAACACCTCATGGATATTGCCGCCATCCAGATTGCTGCCCTGAACCGGCGGCTGGCGGCAAGGAATCTGGCTGTTCACCTGGATGATGATGCCATGAACTTTCTGGCGCAGAAAGGGTATGATCCCGGATTTGGTGCCCGTCCGCTTAAACGTGTGATCCAGCAGGAAATTGAAAATCCGCTGTCCATGGCATTGCTTAAAGGCGATTATCTGGAAGGTGAGACCGTATATTTCCGCCTCGACCGGGAAAAAGACCGGCTTGTTCCCGGTCATGGCCCCAAAAATGTGGAGGCTGTGGGATAATCCGGTCTGTCAGAACGTGTCTGAAAAGGCTTTAATCTCAGGATGGTCACCTAAAAAGCGGTACAGGGTGGCCCGGCCCACACCTAACACCCGGGCGGCTTTGGATTTGTTGCCGCCGGTTTTGACCAGGGCGGCTTGGACATTCTCCTGATTGAGTTTGCCCCGGGTGAACTGTCCCCCAGGCTTTGCGGACTCATTTGATAAAACAGGCGGCATGGGCTGCCTGTTGGATACAAAGGGAAGATCCGTGGGCAGAATAATGTTGCCCCGGGAGCGGACCACGGCAAACTGGATCACATTTTTCAGTTCCCTGACATTGCCGGGCCAGTGGTAATCCATCATCGCCCGAATGGTGTCAGGGGCAAGTTCCGGTACGGATTTTTTGTTCTCTTTTTCCGCCTCCCGCAGGAAATGCTCGGCTAAAAGCGGGATATCGTTTTTTCTTTCCCGCAGAGGCGGCAGGTGGATGGGAATGACGTTGAGCCGGTAATAAAGGTCTTCCCTGAACCGCTCGGCCCGGACCTCTTTTGCCAGATCTTTGTTGGTGGCGGAGATAATTCTGACATCCACGCTGATTTTTTTTTCGCCACCGACTTTTTCAAAAGATCCCTCCTGGAGGAACCGCAACAGTTTTACCTGGGTTTTCAAGGGCAGTTCCGCCACTTCGTCCAGGAACAGGGTGCCTTTATGGGCCAGTTCAAACCGGCCTTTACGTTCCTTGACCGCTCCTGAGAATGCGCCTTTAACATGACCGAACAGCTCGCTTTCCACAATGCCTTCGGGGATCGCCCCGCAGTTGACCGGAACAAAACTGCCGTTGCCGTAGGGCGAGATATCATGGATGGCATATGCCACCCGTTCTTTGCCGGTACCGGTTTCACCGGATACATGAACCGGGTAGTTATACAGGGCCACATCCCGGATTTCCCGGAAAATGTCCTGCATGGCTTTGTCCTTGCCGATAATGCCGGCAAAATTGGAAAGATCTTCGGCTTTCAAGGACAGACGTATGGAATCGGTCATATCCCGGAACGAAGCCACAACCCCCTGGATTTCCCCTTCATGATCCGGAATGCAGTAAATGGTCATTTCCAGATGCCGGGTGTCCCCTGTTTTGGTGACTATGGTAATCGGGTACTCTTTGGTCCCGCCGGAAAGTTTTGGCGAATCCTCGCAAAAGGAACATTTGGAACCACAGAACGGACCCTGGAACACATCGTGGCAGTCTTTACCCAGGACCTCTTTTTTACTATATCCGGTAATTTTTTCTGCTTCTTTATTAAAAACAGTGATGATGCGGTCCGTCGTATGTGCCATGACGCCCAGTTTAAGATTGTCTACCACGAGGTTGAGATTGTGCAGATCCAACAGAGAATGTGTAAATTTTTCCATTTTTGATTTCCAGGCAACGCGCTTTCAGTAATGAATACCAAGCTGTTCTTGAACCGGCTTCTTAAATGGCACATTTGTGTATCAGACGCAATGGTTTTTTGCATCTGTAAAAAGAAAAAAATGGAATTTGCTGAATGAATGTCCGCACGCTAAGGGACTTGGAAATAAATCTTTGTTTTTTTCCAAGCCCCTGGGACTGAAGGTTTAATTGTTTTGGTTTTGGGGAGGAACTATTCCCAGGAAATACAGTCTTGGGGGCAGTTTTTCACCGCTTCAAGAATATCTTCGTCATCCTCATACCTGTCAAGAGGTCGTACATCCACATACCCTGCATCATTAATTTCAAAGGCGTGGGGTGCCAGATCAATACAAACCCCGCACTGGTTGCAGCAGCCAAGATCAACTACCGGTTTCTTTTGTATGCGCATTAGATCACTCCTTTGTCAATGGATTCATCCCACCAGCCTTTCAGCATATGAGCCTGTTTTTCTTTTTCGGCAAGACCAAGAATTTTATACCCTGTATCCAGTAAAATTCCATAAAGTACACCGCATCCGGGGTCTTCATGGTGTTCATAGCCGGTCTGTGCCAGTTCTATCATTCTATGTGCCAGTTCAATGGTGCTTGCGATATTTCTGTCACATTTTTTTTTCAGCATGGTAAATTCTCTTTAATTCTCGGCCTGGGTCTGTTCCGGGGCGCAGGCATGAACCATATCCGATATACGGGTAGCCGTAAAATCCCATCCGGTGTAAATATCAATGGTTGTTGTGTCCGCCTGGATAAAATCCGGCAGAACCATAGATTCGAGAACATGGGCATTGGACAGGGCTCTGACGGCATATCCACGCTTTACCGGGTCTTTAGAAGAAAGATGCGCCTGGAGCTGTACCCTGGTGATATCGGTCAGCCCTTGGGGTACTGTTCCAAGATATGTACCAATACCCCACAAAACCCCGCGCTGGAGCATGTCATGTTCAATGTGATTGCCTCCGTGATCCAGATAGGAAAAAAGGATGCATTTAAACTCCCGGGCCAGGGCCGGGCTTTTGCTTAGAATTTCTCCCATGGCCTCGGGGGACCCCCAGCCGATGCCGCCGGATTCGTCGTTCAAGTTCCACATGATCCGTCTCATAAGTATTCTGGCTTTTTCCATGGAATAATCCGCAACTCTTGCGGCAAGCTCCCCCATGGCGGTTACGCTGCGGAACTTAATCAGTTCTTCTTTGTTGTAAAAATAAGAGAACAGATGCCCCACAAGCTGGGCATCCGGTATCTGTGCCAGTTTGGCCAAAGCCTGGGTGCGATTGCCAAGGGCAAGGATTTCGCCCACCCGTTTTTTTGTCTTTCTGCCGTATGGTTTCATGATGGTTCTCTTTATAAGAGTTAATTGCTGTTGACCGTCTTTGGGTTTATCTTGTGGGGTTTTTTTAATGTAATGTATCAATGCACAAATTATGCCATACCGGCTTATGCCGAGTTGTTGAAGGAGACTTCATCGTTGGGCGTCGGGAGAAACCGCATTGAATCACATCAAACAACTTGAAGAGTATAGGAATTTCCATCACCCATCACCCAGTACCCAGTACCCAGTACCCAGTACCCAGCACCCAGTAGTACCCAGTACCTAACAGCCCGCCCAAAGGGCGCTAATTTACCAATGCGTGTTTCAAACGGTTTGAAAAAAAATGGCACACCTGTCCAAAGGTTTATTTGTCTCAACAATTTGGCACACAAATGTGTCTCGATACAGGTATTCAGTTATTTGATAAATGTTTATATGAAACCAGCAGCCTCAGTTAAAAAGATGATGAAAAACCTTATCTGCATGAGTCGTCATGTTGTTTTTTTGATTCTGCTCATTGATTAACATTATTTCCCGGGCCCGGTTTTCAATACCGCAGCGGCATCCTTAACCCGGGTCTGCGCCAGCAGACGGTGGGCATACGCGCTTGCCCGGGAAAAACTTGTTTCCATGACCGCGGCCTGGACCCTGGGCAGAAATTTGGGGGCCACGCTGAGGGTGGTGATGCCCACGCCAAGCAGAAAGGGGATATGTTCGGGATCATGGGCCATCTCTCCGCATACGGATACATCAATACCATGTCCGATCGCTGCCGCTACAATTTTTGCAATGCCGCGGTTCACGGCAGGATGATAAGGGATATAGTGGTCGGCCACCAGTTTGTTGCCCCGGTCCGCACCCAACATATACTGGATAAAGTCATTGGTGCCGATGGAAAAAAAATCCGTCAGTTGCGCAAATTCATCTATGGTGGCAAGCACTGACGGCAGTTCAATCATTATGCCCACCTCAGGATCGCTTTTGTGGGGCACCCCCTCCTGTTCCATCTGACGGATACATTCCGCCATTACCTGTTTTGCCTCCAGAAATTCGTCAATGGAGGATATTAATGGAAACATCAGGCGGACCTTTTCCTTGCCATGGGCCGCCCTTAGAACGGCTCTGATCTGGGTCCGGAAAATCTGGCGGTACTTCAGGGAAAAGCGAATGGAGCGCAGGCCTAAAGCCGGGTTGGCCTCCTGAATAAAATCAGTGTGTTTTATGACCTTGTCTCCGCCGGCATCCAGGGTACGCACGGTGGTGACGGTTCCTGGTTCTGTCTTGTCAAACAACCCTTTATAAATCAGGTATTGTTCGTCTTCCGAAGGAAACCCGGACCGGATCAGAAACGGGAATTCCGTACGGTAAAGGCCTATACCTTCGGCTTTCAGTTCCCGTGCCAGGTGAATTTCACTGAGCAGGTTGATATTGGCAAGCAACCGGATGCGTCTGTTGTCAAGGGTGTAGGTGGCAGGCTGCATCTCCCGGTTTTTTGCCCGGTCCTCAGCCTCCTGTTTGCTCTTGAATATGGAAAGGGTGTTATCATCCGGATTGATGTAAATATTTCCCTGACCGGCATCGAGCAGCAGCCGGGTGGTATCGGGCAGATCCAGAAACAGGGGGTCGTCGGCGATGATCAATGGAATGGACAGGGATCGGGCAAGGATGGCGACATGAGAGGTCACGCCGCCGCCTACCAGCACAATGCCCCGGATGCCGTCAGCGGTGAGCTTCATCATGTCCGAGGGATAAATATCCTGGGTGACGAAAATGGTTCCCCTGTCAGGGGCTTTGGGCGTGTGCACGGCCTTGAGGTGAGACAAAAGGCGTATGCCTAAGTCCTCAACATCCACGGCTTTTTCCTGCATATAGGCATTGGGATTGTCCGAAAAGACGTTTATGTATTTCAGGGTGACCTGCTGAATGGCTGACACAGGAGAGGTGCCCTGTTCTATCAGGGTTTTCATTTTTCCCGTGAAATTTTTGTCTTTGAGCATCATGAAATGGGCAGTGAATATCAAAGATTCGCTTTCCGGTAGACTTGCGGCAAATTTATCCTGCAGCGCCTTTAATTCATCAATGGTTTTTTCCACAGCGGTTTGAAAATCAGCCAGGGAATAAGTGATATTGGGTGTGTCCGCTTCAAACAGAATGGCTTTGCGTTTTCTTCTCGACGGCCGGATTGTGCCGGAAGCCAGGCCGTATCCGTCGGACTTGCCTTTGATAAATGCAGGAAATTTATTTGAAATCGTATCTGCATCTTTGTCTGCATCTGCCGGTTCAGGCGCCAGGGCCATAAGCAGTCTTGCATTTTCAATGGCACCGGCCAGCTGGGTGGCCGCCGTTCTTAATGCACGCTCATCAAGCAGGGTAAAATGATCCATCTCCCGGTGCTGGACGACCAGGACGCCGATTTTCACTACCCCACGTCGGATGGGAACACAAAGAAAAGAATTAAATGCCTCTTCTCCGGCATTGTCAAAATATTTGAATCCCGGGCTTGTTCTTGCGTTTCCCACCCGCAAAACTTGATCCTGGGAGAAGCACCGGCCCACCAGGCCTTCTCCGGGCAGCATCCTGACTCGATTAACCGCTTCGGGCTTCAGCCCCCGGGTGGCTTTCAGGACCAGGTCTTTGGAACGGGAATCAAAAAGATAAATGGAACAGACATGGGCTCGGAGATGCTTTGCCACAAGTTCGCCGGCACCGGTGAGAAAGGCCTCAATGTCCGATCCGCTGGTGATGATGGAGGCAAGTTCCCCCATGTCGAACAGCAGATTAAGATGGTCGGGTTCTTTTCTACTCATTTTTTAGTTGATCCTCAGGCGTTACGCCTGCCCCCCAATACAAATTTATTAACAATGCCGAATCCCTAATCTAATTTGAAACAATCCAAGATTCAACGAAAAAAGACAAACCCGAAACAGTTTGGGTGAACTGAAAGCGGTTTTCACCGGTTTTTAACCCTATACTAATAAATGAATGGTAAAAGGTACTTTGGATATTGAGACCATTCAGGCGTTGCGCTTTAGCGCCTGTTTAAAATAATTGGAGGGCATACCTTTGAGTATTGTTGGAAATCTGCGACTGCGTTATGTGTTTGGCTTAAGTGCGATTGCCATTCTTGTGACAACTTCGTTTTTTACCTTGCAGCATCTTATTTCAAAACAGCGTGATTTTTCCCAGCTGATTAATCTTGCCGGGCACCAGGCCGGCCTGACCAATCGTATTGCCTACTTTGCAAGCCTGATGGTTGCCACTGATGATGAAACCGAATTCAATCAGGCCCGAAGCCAGGTGGGGCTGACCATCCATAAAATGCAAGCTGCCCACAAGGCGTTAAGGCAAGGCGATAGTGACACCCGGATTCCCAAAGTCACCAATGAAACCCTGGAAACCATTTACGAAGACCCGATGGTGGGCTTGGACTCTGCCTTGCAACGATTCCTGGAACGGGCCCGAAAAGTATATGAAACCGATATGGCGCGTTTATCCCCCGGTTCCATTGACTATATATATCTGGTTAATTATGGTCCCCATGTGCTTGAGCCTCTTCTGGATGCAGCGGTCGACGAATATGAAAACATCGGTCGAACCTCTATTCTCAAGATAGAGCGATTTGAAGGGATTGTCTGGCTGGCCGCCTTGGTTGCGCTGCTTCTGGAAGCTTTTTTTATTTTTATGCCGTTGGAAAAACAGGTGCGTCAGGCGCTGAATTCCCTGCAGGCTTCTGTGGCCAAGTTGACCGATACCCGCCGGCGCCTGTTGGAAGCCCAGCGGCTTGCCCTGGTTGGGGACTGGGAAATGAATGCGGCCACCGGGGCGATAAGTTGTTCGGATCAAATCTATGAGATTGTAGGAAGGCCCAGGGGCACTGTTGAAATGAACAGGGAGAGTATACTTAATTTTATCCACCCCGATGATCGAAACATCGTGGGAAATCAGTTCAATGCCCTTTCCCGGCATCCGGATGCTTTAAATGTGGAGTTCCGGGTGGTCCGGCCGGATGGATCTGAACGGCTGGTATATCAGCAGGCCGCTTCTGTGAAGGGCAGTGACGGCAGCGTGGTTAAAATTTCAGGGGCCATCCATGACATCACCGACCGCAAAGAGTTGTCAAATCGATTGGATAAACTTTCCCAGCATATCCCCGGATTTATCTTTCAGTATAAACTTGACAGCAACAAGAATGCGTTTATGCCCTATGTCAGCCGCGGGGTGTACCAGACCTGTGGCGTCCGTGCCGACGAGCTTCAGAACGACGTCCAGGCATTGTCACAGCTTGTCTATGAAGATGACCTGCAAATGGTCATGGACAGCATTGATGCGTCGGCCCTGTCTTTAAAAACCTGGAAGGCCCAGTTTCGAATCTGGCATCCGGAACAAGGCGAGGTCTGGGTGGAAGGTCATGCGACACCGGAGCGCATGATGGACGGTGGTACATTATGGTATGGCTATATCTGGGACATCACCGAACGAAGACAGGTCGAAAACAAGATTCGACGTCTGGCCCTTTATGACGCCTTGACCGGTCTTGCAAACCGGCGCATGCTCATGGACAGACTCGCCCATGCCGTTGCCCTGTCCGGCAGGAAAAAGGATTATGGTGCCGTGATCATGTTGGATCTGGATAATTTTAAAAGCCTGAATGATACCAAGGGGCATGATACCGGCGATGCCTTGCTCGTAGAAGTGGGCACACGTCTTGGCAGAAGTGTCAGGGAAACAGATACCGTGGCCCGCCTTGGGGGAGATGAATTTGTTGTGCTTTTAGAGTGCCTGGGCAATGATAAGATAAAAGGCCATGAAAAAGCCGTGGCGGTGGCGGAAAAAATCAGGTTGGAATTGAACCGTCCTTATATTCTGGGAGATGACCAGCATGTCCATCACACCAGTGCCTCTGTGGGGGTCGCCCTTTTCTACGGCAATGACCGGGATGAAAGTGAGATACTTAAACGAGCTGATGTGGCCATGTATGAAGCCAAGGATCTGGGCCGTAATCGCATCTGTTTTTATTCCCAGGCCCGTCAGGCCATTGTGAATACCAGAAGCGCCATGGCCGTAGATATTAAAACCGGCCTGGATAACGACGAATTCAGTCTATATCTTCAACCCCAGGTGTTGAAAAATGGTTCGCTGTGCGGGGCAGAGGCGCTGCTCAGATGGTTGCCCAGTAATAGAACACCGGTCAGTCCGGGAACTTTTATCCCCGTGGCCGAAAGCACGGGTTTGATTCTGCCCTTGGGGGCGTGGGTCCTCAAGCAGGCCTGCACCATTGTCACGGATCTGGAAAAATACCAGCTTCCTGAAAATTTTGCCCTGGCTGTCAATATCAGTGCCTTGCAGTTTGCCGAAGAAAATTTCATTGAAACCGTTAAACAGGTGTTTGATGATACCGGTGCCTCACCGTCTCGATTAAAATTTGAACTCACCGAGACGTGTCTTGTCCAGGATATAAATCGTGCCAGAAATATTATGAAAGCGCTTCGTAATATGGGATTGCAGGTTGAGCTGGATGATTTCGGCACCGGATATTCTTCGTTGAACTCCATTAAAAATTTGCCCCTGACCGCGTTGAAAATAGATGCGTCCCTGATCCGAGACATTGAGAAGGATGAGCCCAGCAGAGCCATTGTCCGGGCGGCCCTTGCCATGGCCCGGGCGATGTCGTTGAAAACCATCGCCGAAGGTGTGGAAACCGGAAGTCAGATGGCGTACCTTAACACAGAAGGCTGTGATATGATTCAGGGCTATCTTTTTGCTAAACCCATGCCCTATGAGGATTTTCTCTCCTACCTTGGGCGTAAATTAAAAATTGCCTGAATTGGCAGGAGATTGCTTTAAGATTGCTTTAATTGTTCCCACTCAAACCGGATGATGTTCCGTTGGGTTCGGTCAAATTCCACACCAATCAGATGAATTTCACCAGTTGGACTGTAATATAGTTTTTCATCTTGCATCCTCTGTGAATATTTGGTTATTTGCGATTAACATAGCACGGCTTTTATTCTCGCACAAAGCCTCAAAGACACAAAGGACCATAAAACCCAATAAAAATCTTTGTGTCTTGGCGTCTTTGTGCGAGTTCTCAACTAAAAAGATTCATATTTAGGATTAAGGAGCACCAATATATTGAGGTCTAAGATAACCGGGGTCTTTATTTTTTTCTTTTTTTCCCTTGCTTCCTGCACTCCGGAACCTTCTTTCCTCAAAGAAACCGGCAGTCCGGCCGGTGTCCCTTTGGATCCGGATCTGCCTTTCAGTCAATATGTTCAGGAAAGCATTAAAAATATTGAACATATCTTGCGTGACATCCGGTTCGCCGATGGAGCCAGTCCCTATCTTGGCGGATATACGGCGGCCCAGGCAGCAAAAATGCGGGGGCCTTTTGAAATCCTCCCGGAAATCAGCAGTACAGGCCCCGGCAAGGGCAAGGGGTTTCTTCTTATCCACGGGCTTACCCACTCCCCCTACCGGATGCGCAATATTGCCGACTCCCTGCATCAGGCCTATCCCAACGGCACCATCCGGGCTGTGCTGCTGCCCGGCCACGGTACGGTTGCCGGAGACTCACTGACCATGCGGCATACGGACTGGATGGCCATCACCGAGTATGGGGTCCGCAGCTTTGAACAGATGGAGACGATTTCCGACCTTTACCTGGTGGGTTTTTCCACCGGCACGGCCCTTGCAATTCGCCATCTGCAGAATACCCCCCAACGTCCCAAAATCAAAGGCCTCATCCTGATCTCCACAGCCCTCAAGGCCAAGACCTGGGCGGCCTTTCTCTGCCCCTGCCTGCGCCGGGTAAAGGACTGGCTCGCCACATTTCAAGAAAGAGACGCGGCCCAATATGAATCCTTTTCCGTCAATGCCGGTGCCGAATTTTTCCTGCTCACCAGGAACATCATGAAACGCAAAACGCCCATTGACGTTCCGGTACTCATGGCGGTCAGCGCCGACGATGAAACCATTGACGCCCAAGCGGCCCGGCAGTTTTTCTGTGACCGGGTGACCGCCCGGCGCCGCGCCTTGATCTGGTATGCCTCCCGCCATGCCGGGCGGAATATTGATCCGCCCTGTGAAGACATCAAAGAAGTCAAACCCGGTCCGGTGGACCGGGAATTCCAGGGAACCGCATACCGGTTTGCCAACTACGCCCACACCGCTCTATCCATGAGCCCGGCAGATCCCCATTACGGCGTTAATGGGAAGTATCACCAATGCAAAGCCTATGATACCCCGCCGGATATGGAAGATTTCAATAAATGCCAAAAAGGGTCAGCCAAAACCATTTTCGGAGAAAAAGACATTGCTTCTAAAG
Organism: Desulfobacter latus; assembly: GCF_013389365.1. GTDB lineage: Bacteria > Desulfobacterota > Desulfobacteria > Desulfobacterales > Desulfobacteraceae > Desulfobacter > Desulfobacter latus. The sequence goes on along the minus strand of NZ_JACADJ010000016.1, from coordinate 36,005 downwards.
CGGCCCAAAAAGAGCTGGGGTATGATTACTGGAGAAGAGGCTCCTTTAACCCGGATTACCCGAGACTGGAGCGGGCCATAATCTGCTTTGCCGATGAGGCCTGTGACCTTCAAAGATCTCTGGATGATCAATAAATGATCTGCTGCGATATTGCCGGTTTACTGATTCCGTTGTGATTTACGGCTACAACACCATAAATATATTCATTGTCAAACATCACTTGAGTATCCACAAAATCAGTCTCAGCCTCAACCTCAATCCATGGCCTGATCAACACCGGCAACTCCCCTTTTTGAGCACGCCAGATCCGATAACGGGTGGCGAATGGCGAGGCATCCCAAGTGATCAAAATTCCTTCATGGGTCTTTTCTACACGGACGTTTTCCGGCGGTAATGGCGTTTCAGGGGTTTGCAACGACAATACCCGGAAAGCATGATAAGGGATATTTCGAACCGTATTTTTATGGATCACGCCATTCCAATTTGCCGTGCCTTCATACTCTGCATAGATTTTGGGGTGTCCACTGCCATCCACCAGAATCATACCATAGTGTTGAAGGGCTTTGGCAATGATTCGACCGGTCAGATCCAGCCCCCATGCTTCAAAATCGGCATCCGTCAATGAGGGGTCTAGCTGAAGCCTGGTTCCTGCGGGGAAATATTCTTCCAACCCTTTTCCGTCACTTTTGGTGGCGGGAAAAATATGAAGCATGTTGGGATAATCCAGCCCCAAAGCAATCGCGTGGTCAATCCGGCCTTTCCGGATCTCCCATGGTCGAATCAAACCGGTGAGGTATGGCACCCCCGCTCCACGGCTAATGAATCCGGTCGGCGGCACACCTCGCCACAACGTATTGTAGTGGTACCCGTTTTGGGCCGTCCACCCCTCTACGCTTTTTGAAATACGCCAAAACCCCCATTCATCACCGGTTTCAATGTTCCATACCACCAACTGAGCATCCCTTCCTTTTGCCGGAAGAGCATGGGATGGGATGGGGGCCGTGATGTCAACCCGTCTGCTGACAGAAAGCTGCGCTCCATTTTCAGTGACATTGGAAAAAAAACCAGACAACGTCACCTTGACAAAGGGCGTTTGTTGATCCACTTCATATACCGGCATCGTATAACGCGTAGGATCTGACCCAAACACGCCCTGGAGTGACGCTACATAGAGATCACTGTTTTCATCGTAAACAGGATTTGGACCGATTTTTAAATTCCATGGACTGTCCGAAGCATAGGGAACTTGATTTGAAAAAAGATAATCATCTGAGTTCTCTGTATCTTGAGATTTTGCCAATAGCGGCTGTCCAATGCATAAAATGCAGATCCATAAAAAAATAAAACTGTTACAGGATTTGTATCTATTCATGGGTTCACCTCCTGATCAAAACACGTTGCCTGATAATGTCATAAATACCATCTAAAATGCCCAGGACGTGCTCTGCATTCTCCTTTCGCCACGATACATAGAAAATCATAGTTCTGATGATGAGATACCCGGTTGTGGCGTAGGCAAACAGAATCCACTGCCATGGATTTTTAAGGACATGGTCTCTGAAAAACAGATATCTTCCCAGTACAAACTTTTTACCCCACAGCCGTTTATCCGGTCTCATTTCAATGGCTTCTAAATGAACCAGCGTGGCTTTTTTATTAAAGACAAGGCGGTACTGCTGGGCGACCTGAAAAGTAAAGTCCTTATCTTCCCCCAACCCGTAGGCGCGGTACCGATCGGTAAATCGAAATTGCTCAAAAATTTGCCGCTTAAAAGACATGACCCCGCCGGACAAAAAATCAACATCTTTAAGCGTTTCTCCTCCGGGGATCGATGCCGTAAAATCGGTAAAGTAGCCCGATGGCAACACACGCCCTTCCTGGAAACCGGAAATTATGAAAAAGCGTTCCACCCATCGTCTGAGCCGTCTATGAAGATGCATTGGCTTTATATTGGTAATGGCACCGCCCACCCCTCCGATCCGATCATCCGGGGCATTTTCATATACCACCATGATCTGATCGATATACTCCCGGTCCAGGATGACATCATCATCTAAAAAGAAAATAATATCCCCTGTGGCGATCCGGACGCCGGCATTTCTGGACTCCGTGAGCCCGGGGACATCTTTTTTGATATATCTCAAGGCGATACCTGCCTGAGTACACTGGGATTCAAGGGGGATTTCATCAAGATCTCCGTCATCGACCACGATCAGTTCATCGGGTAGCCGGGTTTGGATCAGGATTGATTCAATACAGTCGTTAAGGAGCTTTGGACGATTATAGGTCGGTATAATCAGGGTTACGTTAAACATTGGACCACCTTTTTTCCAATACTGTCAAATCCCACATTCATGGGAACTGTTATGTCGATAAACCGGTTGCCGTGAATATTGTCATCCAACACCTGTGCCCAATTTATTTGGCGCTTAGGACAATAATAATAGATCATTTTTTCCAGATCATTGTATTCTCGAATCGCCATCTGCTGAAGCAGGTCAAATTTTTGAATGAATGCCTTTCGAGAGATTTCCTTTGCTTCAAAACGATCTCCTTGACCGAGAACAATGCCCGTTGAAATCGTTGTCTCACTTAACGTGACGGCCTGTTTGCATATCCGATCCGGTGTGACGCGCATCGCTGGATTCAAAAAGCGATCCAAAGAAGGGAGTATTTTTTGTGGAAGCCATTTCAGTATCTGATATTGAAGGTACTTTTGCAGTTTGGCTTTTTTGGCAAAGCGAGCAAAATCAGGATCGCGACCTGTCAACCAAGGTAATGCTGAGAAGTGGTGATCTCGAAGAACAATAAAATCCTGAAAAAGATAGGCCTTTCCGTCTGAAAGGATAAATTTGTCGTCCCCGATATAACCCCACCCGGCTTTCAGTAGAGAGAGCAGTATCATTGTTTTTCCGATGCCTCGATGTCCTGCGATCAGTATGCCTTTTTGGTCCTTCTGGAGAACGGCGCCGTGGCACAGGAGATCATGATTCATTTTAAGCGCCTGGATAATCCCAAAAAGAAGCAATCCGTACACCCGTCGTGCAATCCCTTTTCTACGTCTGAACGAAATATGGACAGGGACGTCGGGTGCCGTAAAATCCAACACGACATCCGGTACCCCTCTGTAATTAAAAATCACCATGACCCTATCCGATTTCAAGGATCGTATCACGTTAAAGTTAAAAGAGGAGCCCAATTGTTCGCCTCTACCATTGAGTGTCGGCAAATCCGAACAGCACTCTATATGGATATCCGGTTGTTCAGATAAACGCGTTGAACTCATATTTGATTTGGAAACAAAGCACCTGAGTTGTTCCAAAATGAGGCGATTGACATCCGAAGGCATTCCAACGGACCGAATTTTAATAAAATTATAGAGATAGAAATCGACTGTATGCATGGAGAATCCCTTTTATTTGGCACTAAAACGATTCATAACGGTATGCGTATCTTTCTTGATCCACATCAGAGCCAACCAGATACCGAAAAAGAAAATCAGCTTCACCAATGCGGCTATCAATTCATTGGTGATGGGCAGGGCTGCACAGATATACTGAATCAATTCTATGGATAATAACATGGCAAGGAACGGCAGTCCAAGCGACAGCAGATGAGATACGATAAGATTTTTTAAAATGAGATCTTTCATGCACAGAAAGATCAATTGAGAAATCCATAAGACCCCAAATGAGAGACTGCTTCCCAAAGCGATACCGGAAATTCCGAAATCGGCCCGGATGAACAATATGCCGGCAACAACATTAACAAAAAGTGCGATCATCATCACCCATGCCGCTTGAAGCTGAAGATCCATGGCCACGATAACGCCCCGCACCGTGTAAGAAAGCGCTAAAAAATAGCCGCCGGCCAACAAAATATGGGCAGGCACGATACCTGCCTCATATGCCGGTAAGACCATTTTTATGAAAAACGGCAAGAAAAAGAACACCCCACCGATGAGAAGGGGCATTAGATAGGCGGTATTGATTGCCGGTTGAATAAAGTATTCTCTCATCCAGATTTCCGAAGCGCGTTGCCCTTTTTGCTCCATGATCTTCGGTTCAATTATCTCTCTGGAGACCCCGGGCACATTCATCAAAAATCCCAAAATCATGATGGCAATGGAATAGTGTCCCAACGCTTCCATTCCAATAAGAGATGAGACGAGAATCCGATCCGATGTTCGTATCAAAATGGTGATGATATTGAACATCAAAATGGGAAATCCATAGCGAACCAGCTTGATGAAAATCGTGGGGTTAAAGTTCAACGTTTCATTTTCAGGGGCTTTTATTTTAAAATAGAGTGCCATGATTCCCAATGAGAAAATCAGGCTGAAAAACGCGCCGATAATTCCCCAAAACCAAATAAAGCAGATCGTGGATAAAAACATCAAGGTGTATTGAATGTAATTGGCTCGGCTGATGCCCTTAAACGCCTGGTAAGATTTTAAAAGAGCGATTTTGTATTCACAATACCCCTGCAGCAGGACAATGAAGGCAAAGGATAAAAGTCCGATCCGTTCAATGAGGTCAAAGCGATCCAGAAAAGCAGAAAATAAGAGAAAGAGTGCAATCACCCCATTGATGAAAAATGCACCCCAAAATGCTGCCCCTTTGATCTGGTTGATCTCTTTTTTTTCGTTTCGGGCGAGGTGAAAAGGGATTTGATAGCGCATGGATGACCGGGCACCCATATGAGAATAGGCTGCATAGGTTTGGATGGTCTTCATGAGGTTCCACAATCCGAAATACTCAGGTGATAGAAGCTTTGGGCGAATAAACGCAGTCAAGATGCTTAAAAACTGTCTGAAATAATGACTGGCCGAATAGTGAATAATGTTTTTTAGTATAGGTGCTTCCCGTTTCCCCAATTATCACCTCAATAACAAATTATTGATTAATTCTCAATTTTATCATAAACACCTGAGCGTATACAGACATTGACTAATATTAAACATAAAAAAGGCTGCCATGTTTCGTCAAAGAACATACATTTCTTTTCTCATCTTCTGGTTTTTTATTTTTTTTAACATTGAGCGCGTCTTTGAGGCGGTTAACCTTTCGAGCTTTGTGTATGTTTATACGCCGTTGATGTCTTGCCTGACTCTTTTTTTGTCAAGAGTGATGAAAACGTTTCAACGTTATGGTTTTTGTTTATTCTCTTTTGCCGGTTATTTGGTATTAAAGCCGCTATTGGGATATGAAGTGTTCGGTGAATCCCTACCCCTGACGGGTACGGAAATACTTTCATTGGTTTTCACCTGTCAACTGTCGCAAAAAATAAGCGCTAATTTTAATGAATTTGAAGAGACCATCGAAAATTTGACATTTCAACAGATCGGAATGAGTCCGAAATTATATGACTCCGAAGATACTGAAGATATGTATAGAGAAGTCAAACGGTGCAGGCGATTTCAACACCCGCTTTCACTAATTAAGGTGCGCCCCAAGGTTGACCCCGGACAATATCAACCGACTGAATTACTTAAAGAAATGCAAAGAGCATTTGTTGATCGATATGCACAGGCCAAGGTTGCAAAACTGTTTTCGGACGAGTTGAGAGATACCGACTTGATCGTTATCAAAAACAATGAATTGATTGTCCTGTTACCAGAAACAAGTGAAAAAGATGCATATGCAGTACTCGATTCATTAACCAAAAAGGCACACGTCAATTTAAAAATCAATTTGGATTTCGGCCTCTCCAGTTTTCCGGACCATTCTGTTACCCTGAATGGTCTGCTTGATCTGGCAAGCGCAGACCTCGAAAAAAAAATGCCTGAGACCAATAGCGAACTCTTTTTTCAAAGCTAAAATACAACAGATATGAATACTAAAATGATCAAAAAGGGCAGGATTTTAATTGTTATTGCCGATACCTCACAACAGGAATGGATAGAAAAAACGGTTAACGCTGAGGGATACACGACCAGAAGTGTATCCAATGCGTCTGAAGCCCTTGAAGTCATTTCAGAGTGGGTTCCCAATATTATTCTGATTGATGTCGACATACCTGAAATGGATGGCTTTAAAACAGTGAGTACGATAAGACACTTTGATCGTTTTCTCTACCTTCCCATTTTGTTAATGCCTTCCCGCGCAACAATGGAAGATAAAAGAAAAGGGGTTGAAGCGGGTGCTGATGATATTGTCATTAAACCATTTAGTCAGGAAGAGCTTCTTTTGCGTATCAGCATTCATCTTCGAAGATACCGCCATAGCTCTGACGCTGAACGATATATCCCCAAGCGTACCATCAAGGTCCCCATAATGCTTCCGCACTATAAAAGTGGTATTTTCAGGCGTTGGTTTCAAATAACAAAGCGAGTTTTTGACTTCTTTTTTGCTCTGGTTCAACTTCCCTTTGCACTTCCGGTGATGATCGGCATTGTCATCGCGATACGGATTGATTCGCCGGGTCCGGTCATGTTTTTTCAAGAACGAACCGGATTAAACGGAAAACGATTCAAGATGTTAAAATTCCGCACGATGCTGGAGAACGCAGACGAGTTGAAATTGAAATATGAACACCTGAATGAATTGACTTGGCCGGATTTTAAAATCACCAATGATCCTCGAATGACAAAAGTGGGTCGAATGCTCAGGAAAACAAGCCTTGATGAACTTCCACAGCTCATCAATATTCTCATTGGGGATATGAGTTTCGTCGGGCCTCGTCCAACCTCGTTTAAAGCAGAAACGTATAAACTCTGGCAAACCGAAAGACTTGAAGTGCGCCCGGGGCTTACAGGGTTATGGCAAGTCAGTGGACGCAGTGATGTCGATTTTATTGAACGTGCTGAGATGGATATCGATTACATTGAACGCCAAAGCTGGCGTTTGGATCTGAAAGTGATGTGGCAGACACTGTCTGCCGTTTTCCATGGCAAAGGCGCATATTGAAATTTTGGGCTTGGTCATAACATCGGCCACAGCGTAGGTTGGGTTGAACGAAATGAAACCCAACAACTTATCGGCGTTGGGTTTCGTTCCTCAACCCAACCTACCGGAAATCCGTATGGCCTAAAATATGACCAAGGCCGAAATCTTTTATACCGGCCTTAAATGCGGTTATACAGAAACTGGGGAATGTATCTTTTTCTTTTATTCAAAATTACCCCGACCACCGGTACATCGGCGTTTTCCAATCGATCAATAACGGATTTGACAATATTCCATTTGCTCAGTTCCGCCTGGACGACAACGGCAACTGTATCGAAATTACCGGCAACCATGATGGAATCTGAAGATCCGATCAAGGAATTCCCATCAAATACAACATAGTCAAACTGATCGAGAAGATGCTGGTTCATGTTTTGAATTTGATTGTCTTTGATAAGATTGGGGCGCCCGGAAGAGTGGTGCCCGAAAGGGATTACATGTAAATTTTTATATCGTGTTTCTCGGGCGACATCATTGATGGTTTCAGGGTCTTTAAGAAGGTCAATCAAACCGGGGGACGAATTGATCTTGAATAGTTTATGCAGGCCGGGAGACCGAGGGTTGCCATCTATAAGCAACACGTTAGAACCCTGGTTGATGGTTAACGCAAATGCCATACTAACGGCACTGATCGTCTTTCCCTCTCCATTAAAACAGCTGGATACATAAATTGTTCTGTAATCCTCTTTATTTGGACGATTACAAAATAGATTACTTTCGACCATAGACAAGTCGCCCAAGTTTGAAAACAGTCTGTCCTCATCTTTTTGTGACAAACTTGGTAATGATGCGTCGTCTATCAAAAAATTTTTACGAGATATTTCTAAATTTTCTTTTCGCCTGATTTTCCGCATCACAAAAAAGATAGACGCAGATAAGACAAAGATTCCCAACACAGCACTTATTTTTGGATCTAAAGACAACAGACTGTTGATAATTTCCATCAATACATTCCTTTATTTCATGTCGTTTGAAAGGACGGTTGGTTTGAAATACATAAAGATGGATTTATTTGCAAGCTATTGGTTTTGGGTTCCTGCCTGAATTCTCGAATAAGAGAATTTGATTTTTATCTGGTGCTCGGGTAATATGCCAAAAATAAAGATTATATGTTAAATAACGGATGGTACAAAATCATGGCAATTCCAATGCCGTTGGGATACACGAATGCAAAAAAAATCTATTTCGGTTGTTTATCTATTGATCATCATAATACTTTGCAGTTGTTCTACTGGAAGACATAAACCACTAGATCATGAAGTTGGGTTGGACAGCAGCACCTTTTCTTTTGATGCGGACACGTATCCCACGTCTGATAACCTGTTCCCCCATTATCAAATGGCACCTGGTGACATTATAGACGTTCTCTTTCAAATTCAGACCTGGCGTGAAAAGAATGAGTTCTTAATTGCCATTGACCATACATTAAGTGTTAAATTTGTTAATTCTCCGGAGCTCAATGAAACCCAGCGAATTCAGCCTGACGGTAAAATTTCTCTTCCCTATCTCGGCGAAGTCTATGTGGTGAACAAAACGGTTATAGCGCTTACCGAATACCTGACTCAGCGATACAGTAAAATTTTAAGAGACCCACTCATTTACGTAACGGTTCCGGAATTTCGGTCAAGAATCAAAGAGCTGAAAAAAGATCTCCATACCGCGCCAAGGGGGTTAAGTCGTCTTGTTATGGTCAGGCCGGATGGATATACGACGTTTCCCCTTCTCGGTGATATTTTTGTGGCACATAAAACATTTCCCGAAGTTAAAGAGACCCTCAATAAGCTGTATGACAGTGTCCTGCCCGGTCTGCATGTCGATCTCTTTTTAGAAAAGCATTCAGGATCCGTGATTTATATTATGGGAGAAGTCAACACGCCTGGTACTTACAACGTCATGAAACCAATTTCAATCATGCAGGCCTTGGCCATGGGGGGAGGGTTCAAGTCCAGCAGCAAGCTTGAAGAAGTTATTGTGTTCAGACGTTTAAAAAATAAACTGGTCGCCAATGCCGTCAATGTCCAGGATACCTTGTATCCGGATGATGCGTCGACTTTTTTCTATCTGAAACCGGATGATATTGTATTTGTTCCCAAGAATCAACGGTCTGCCCTGGCCGAGGCGCATCGGGAAATCGCCGACATTTTGTTCTTCAGAGGATGGAGTATCGGTCTTGACGGAACCATATATAAACCACCGATTTTAGGACCGGATGACTAATTATCACTTTGATTATCTGGCGCGCATAACTCTTTTGGGATAAAAAACACCAATGAAATTATACGAAGATTATCTATTTGAGTTGACCACTTTTCTTTTCATTAGAAAAAAAATGATCATTGCAATTACTCTTTTTATATCCCTTGCCGCGGTGTTGATTACCTATTTTATTCCACCGACGTATGCGATTGTAAGCCATATTCTGGTAAGGGGTAAACGTGTGGAAAAAAATCTGGATTCCCTTGAGTCAACGCCGTCAAAAGTATCTGAACTCAACAAAGAAGATCTTAACTCTGAAATCGAACTGCTCACCGCCCACGACGTTATCAGAAATACTGTGGATCACCTGGTAGCCAATGAAGCGGTATTCCGTGAGATGAATCTTGATGAGAACGGCAAATTTCAAATGGTGAAAAATATCAAAGGAAATCTCGAATCGGAAATTATACCGAACTCCAATGTCATTCATATCATATTAAAAACGAAATCACCCCATCAAGGACGGATCATCCTTGAAAATCATCTTGAACAGTATCTGGCCTATCGATCTCAAATATACACCCCCAGCCAGGCAGATCCATTTTTTAATGATCAAGTAAATGTATACAAAAAAAAGATCCTCACTTTAGAGCGCGAACTGAACAATTTGGTTTCAAAATATGAAACCCCCGATCCTTTTCAGGAAATCGAAAACAACCTCATGATCAAACAGGATCTCGTCCAGCACCTTAACCAGGATAAGTCTAAGCTGATCCAGAAACAACGGGAAGTGAGCAATCTGAAAGCGGCCCTGGAGAATAAGAATATCCAGTTTTTTACTTTTATTGACAACCTCTCCATCACCAGCTTTGCAGACAAACTCCAGGGCTTGGTGATTGAAAAAGGAGAACTGTTAAGAAAATTTCATCCCGAAAGTACCAAAGTCTTTCGTATTGAGGAACAGATTCAAAATACCTACGCTGTCCTCAAGGCGGAAGTAACGACGTATCTTTCTGAACAGGAAAATCAAGCCCTGATCCTTAAAGAAAAAGTGGCTTCCATGGCGTCCAGAGTGGCACAAATCGATGCCAGGAATATTGATCTGCATATCATATCCATGTCATATCAACGGGTCAAAAATGAGCTGGACTTGATGCACAGTTCTTATAAGACCCTCATGAGGCGGTGGGAAGAGACCATAATTCAAAGAGCATCCGATACCAACGCCCTTTCCCTTGTAAGTATTTCAAGCAAACCTTTTTTTTCAGGAACCCCTGTCTTTCCAAATAAAAGAACCCTGATTCCTGTCGGTATCATGGTTGGTCTTATCACCGGCGTTTCCCTCAGCTTTTTATTTGAGTATTTTGATCAGAGAATCAAGCGTCCGGAAGATATCCACCAGTTTCTGGGTAAACCCACGCTATTTTCCATCCTGAAAAATTAAAGTGATCCGGGAGGGAATTGCCCATGCCGAATGCCACCCTTCATAGAGAGATCAACCCGATACTGAACCTTACTTGTATTCTGGTAACACTGATCACCGTCGTCATTCTGGCCACGCCTTATTTTTTTCTGGCGCCTGCTCCGGCCCTCATGGTTTTAGGTTTTTTATGGCTCTCCAGATGGCCGGCGTCGGGATACTATTTCATTATCTTTCTCATTCCTTTTGGGGCTTATCGAGGGTATAAATTCATTCAGGTTCCCTGGCTGATTGCCCTCGGGCTTTTGATTGTGGTCATTCTTCGATATCTTCCTAAAAAAAGACATCCTCAGGGGGGGCAGTTTTCCATGTTAGCGTGGCTGATCATTTTTTTCATCCTCAATACCCTCTCGACTATACTATCCCCTTACCCGTCCACCGCAATTAGAAATTTAATTTTGTTTGCCATTGGCTTTTTATTTGTTTTATTGGGTCTGGTATTCATTTCAAAAAAAGGAATGCGGATAACCCTGCCGGCGATTTTGATATCCAGCATCTCTTTATGCAGCTTTCTTGCAATCGTGGGATACTTTTTCAACATCCCTTTGTTTGCTGAAAAAGTGACTTCCGGGGCATTCAAGCGAGGGCTTGGCGGCACCACAGATCCAAATAATCTGGCATTGATGATCATCGTCGGTTTTCCGTTTCTGGTCTATTATCTGTTTTATGCCGATCGGTTTTGGGTGCGCGCTCTTTTTTTTGTTTTGATCGGGATCAATGGATTGGGACTTGTCACCACGTTTTCCAGAAGTGGTGCGCTTGTTTTACTGCTGGTTTACGGCATTCTATTTGTGGCGCATTTTAAAAAGCTAACGCCGAAACTGATGGGAATTTTCATCGGGGCTGTTGGCATCAGTCTGATTTTATTCTATTTTACGATTCCGGAAGGGTATGTGGAACGCCAATTGAGTGTGTTGCAAGCAACGGATAAATCCATGGGACGTCGCACCAGTTACCTTTATGTGGCGTGGGATACCATCAAGAAAAATCCTCTTCTGGGAACCGGTCCCGGCACCTTTCCCGATATTTATGCCAGAACCGATTATGCTGAAAAGTACACCTCCGTCAATAAATCCCCCCGACGCTTTGCACACAACTCATATCTTGAAATTGCTGTTGGCAGTGGTCTTCTGGGATTGGCGGCTTTTTTGTTTGTCATCGGATCGGCCATGGTCAACTTTATCAAGGCGCAAGCACAATATTTAAGGGCGGGAGAGTTAAAAACCGCTGCATTGGTCAAAACATTCAGGATTTCATTTACCGGGCTTTGCCTCTATCTGCTGGTCTTCAGCGAACCGCTTCACAAACACTTTCTGGTTTTACTGGTTCTGTCCGAAGTCGTTCGCCGGTATGCTCCGGGAAAGGTTAACGTTACGCCATGATCAATTTAGACATGATCTATCATCTTTGGTTCATATGCTTCATGTTATCGAGCATCGGCCTTTTGCTGTTTTTCAGTTACCCTTTAATACTTTTTATTCTCTCCCGCTGTTACCGGCTCAAACAAACAGCGCCTCCATCCTTTGACCGAATACGTTCTGATACGCCGCATATCAGTTTGATTGTGGTGGTGAGAAATGGCGAAAAATTAATTGAAGAAAAAATCAAAAACAGCTTGGCCTTGGACTATCCATCTGAAAAACTGGAGCTGATTTTTTTTTCTGACGGATCCACCGACCGGACCGAATCCATTATCCAAAAATACCGGGAAAAAGGTATTCGGCTGATGAGTTCCGGCACCCACAAAGGAAAAATTCATGCCATGAACTTGGCGGTACCGGAGGCCATTGGTGCCATCATCGTTTTTTCCGATGTGGATGCCATCCTTGAAAAAAGGGCGCTCCGGCATCTTGTTCGCCATTTTGACCATGAAACCATTGGCGGCGTCTGCGGACAACGGCTGATATTAAAAGAGTCTACGGGCCTTAAGGATGCCCAAAGCCGCTACATTCATATTGACAGCCTGATCAAACACCTGGAAAGCCGACTTGGCAGCATCACCTCCAATGATGGAAAACTCTATGCCATCCGAAAATCGTTGTTCATGCCCATTCAAGAGGGGGTAACCGATGACCTGTCCGTGGCATTGGGCGTGAAACGCCATGGAAAACGCTTTATTTTCGATAATACCGCCCAGGCCGCGATCCGCTTGCCCTCCCGAAATCCAGCCCATGAAGTAACACGAAGACGCCGAATTGTCTCCGGCAGCCTCAGATGCATGATGTCCCATCGAGCGGTCTTCAACCCGTTGAAACACGGCGCTTTTGCCTTTGGGCTCTTCATCAACAAAGTGCTGCGTCGATTCATGCCCTTTTTCCTTATCCTGATCTGGATGTCAAGTCTCTTTCTCGCTCATGTCAGTCAATGGTTTTATCTATTGTTTATTCTCCAAAGCGGGGCATATCTGATCAGTTTATCTCATCTGTTCATCTCACGAATGCCGGCAAAGTGGAGGGGCTTCCCCGGTATGGGGGTGCTGTCTAAGCTGATTTCGATGGGGTTCTATTTTTGCATCGGAAATATCGGCACCCTTCTTGGCGTAATGGATTTTTTCATGGGCAGAACAGTAACGCGTTGGGAGCCGGTCAAGGAAGATGTCACTGCGTTAACTCATGGAACTGACGGTTCATTTGATCAAATACCCAAAACCCCCAAGGTGCTTGTGGTTGATCTTTCTACCCGGTTCGGTGGTGCCAGTGCCCGGGTAATCGCCCTGATGAAAGCGTTTCCAAAGCATCAGATCGCACTTGCGGGGCTTATCCAGAGCCCTGTCACCCGCCAGGCCCAGGCCGCCGGAATTCCGGTTTTTACGATAGGAAGGTCTAAAATCGACCCCATGATCTTTTTTTCTTTGGTTCGGCATATCAGAAAAGAGCAAATTCTTATTTTGGACACCCAGAACATTCAGTCTAAAATCTGGAGCACGCTGGTCACGATGGTCACACCTGCTGCGCTTGTCTCCACCCTGAACTCATGGTATGCAGCGGAACACGGCAACTCACTCAAGGGTAAAACTTATCAGCTGCTTGAACGCCTGACAGCCGGGAGAACAGCACACTACATTGCGGTATCTGAAGATATCTGCAATAAGCTGAAATCCATTGGGGTAAGGCCGGGGCGTATTGCTCATATCCCCAATGCCGTTTCTGTGGAAAGAGATGGTGACATATCATACAGCCCAAACGAATTAAAAAATGAGTTTAATTTGCCGGAAGATGCATTTGTCTGCTGTGCCGTAGGGCGGCTGGTGGAAGCAAAGGGTTTTGATCATCTGATTGATGCGTTTGCCGGCATCGAAAATCCGCGCATCTGTTGTATCATCATTGGAGATGGTCATCTTTATCCACTGTTGGCTGCAAAAGTCCGTGACCGCCGGCTTGAAAAACGGGTCATCCTTGCAGGGCACATGGATCGCCCTGACGTGTTGAATCGTGTTGCGGCATCGGATCTTTTCCTCATGCCTTCCATTTCAGAAGGTACCCCTTTGGCACTCCTTGAAGCGGCGGCATTGGCGCGTCCCATAATCGCGTCACGGGTGGGGGGAATTCCTGAAATGCTCTCCCACAATACCCATGCCACGCTGATCCCGGCAGGTGATTCAGAGGCGCTTCACAACGCCATTATGGATCTTTTCAACCACCCGGAAAAGGCCCGCGATCTTGCCGCGAAAGCCCATGCCCATGTTGCAGGCTCTTTTAGCATGAAAGAACAGGTTCGGCTGACCCGACAAGCCTACCAACGGGCGATGGTATAAAAAAGTTTTGAATTGTCAGGCAGGAACCTAATTAACCGGGAAACATGTTGTCTTCAATTTCCACAGCCACGGCGCTTGTGCCAAGCAGTGCCGCAAATCGACCCAGGGTGATGGGCAGTACGGTTTGGGCATAAAACTCAAGACTTTTGATAACGCCCTGGTAGAAGGGGATGTCTTTCTTTTTGGCTGTTTCAAGTTTTTGGGCAGCGGTCACGGCGCGCCACAGCAGCATCCATGCAAAAACGGTGTCACCGACGGCATCCAGGAAGGGGTGGGCATTGGCAAAGGCGGCAAGCATTTTGGGCCCCATGGCGGTGGTGCCCATGTGAATGGCCACGTCACCTAATTTGTTTACCACCTCTTCGACCTTGGTCGCTGCTTTTTCGAGTGCCGGCATATTTTTGGCCCGGGTAATGGTTATCTGCATTTCACCGAACAGATCCATGACGGGCTTGCCGTTGTTCATACCGAGTTTCCGGCCTAAAAGATCCATGGCTTGAATGCCGTTGGTACCTTCATAGATCAGGGTGATTCTGACATCACGCAGCAGCTGGGCCATGGGGTAATCTTCGATGAATCCGTAACCGCCAAAGACCTGCATGCCCTGAGAGCAGACCTCAAAAGCCCGGTCTGTGATATACCCCTTGGCAATAGGGGTTAGGATGTCAATAAAGCCCTGGTATTTGGCCTTTTCTTCGTCGGTTGCCGCATATTTGGACATATCCATGCAGTAATGAACATAGTAAATCAAAGTACGCATGGCTTCCACATTGGATTTCATTACCATGAGCTGGCGCCGCACATCCGGATGACGGATAATGGGAACCGCCGGGGCGTCAGGGTTCCGGATTTCCATCAAGTCCCGGCCCTGGATACGGTTTCTGGCATAATCCAATGCATACATATAGGCAGCGCCGGCACAGGCAAATCCCTGGACCCCTGCAAGCAGCCGGGCTAGATTCATCATCAGGAACATGGCTTTCATGCCTTTGTTTTCTTCGCCTAAAAGGGTGCCCACACAGTTGCCTTTGGCACCCAGGGATAAGGTGCAGGTGGCGTTGCCGTGAATACCCATTTTATGCTCAATGCCGGTGCAGATGACATCGTTGAATTCGCCTAAAGATCCGTCTTTTTTAACTCTGTATTTGGGAACCAGGAATAATGAGATGCCTTTGGTGCCGGCAGGGGCGCCCTCAATACGGGCCAACACAGGATGGATGATATTTTCTGTCAGATCTTGTTCGCCGCCGGAGATAAAAATTTTTTCACCCACAATGTTGTAGGTGCCGTCGCCGTTAGGGACGGCTTTGGTGATCAGGGCACCGACATCGGAACCTGCGCCCGGTTCAGTGAGCAGCATGGTGCCGGCCCATTTGCCGGTGTACATATTTTTAAGATAAGTGTTTTTCTGTTCCTGGGTACCAAAATGTTCAAGAAGATGACCTGCACCCCGGGTGGCGCTGCAGTACATCATGAAGGGGTAGTTGGCCCCGTTGAAATATTCGGCTATTGCCGCGGCAACGGTGAAAGGCATGCCCTGGCCGCCCCATTGGGGATCTTCGGTAGGGGCCAGCCATTCCCCTTCATTGAACAGATCAAATACGCGCTTGAAAGACGGCGGTGTGGTGACCTTGCCGTTTTCAAATGTGCAGCCGAATTCGTCCCCTTCTTTGCTTATGGGCAGCAGCGCTTTGATGGCTATATTTTTTGCCTCTTTAATAATCATATCAATGGTTTTTTTGTTAAAGTCGGCATAATTGTCGTTCAGTTCCGCCAGGGTCTGCGCCTGAAGGATTTCATGAATGACAAATTCAATGTCCCGCTGGTCGGAAATTACCTGTGTCATGTGTCCTCGTCGCTATGAAAATTTTTAATGAACAAATGAAGTGTTTTGTTTTATTTTTGGGGGACTATGGTACTCCAAAATGAATTATCATTCATTGCATTAATTCTATCTTTTCGTCAAGATATTTTTACAAACCACGGCAATGCTGATATAACGCATCCCCATGGAACAGATACTGATTTCAGCTTGTCTTCTAGGACAGCCGGTGCGCTATGACGGCATGTCCTGTCCCATTGAATGCACACGCATTGACCAATGGCAAGCCAGAGGGCTGCTGGTTCCGGTCTGTCCGGAAATGGCCGGTGGCCTTCCTGTGCCCCGACCGCCGGCCGAGATCACCCCAGGCGGCGGCCCGGGGGTGTGGGCGGGAACGGCCCGGGTGATGACTCGGCAGGCTGATGTTACGCAGTTTTTTATCAAAGGCGCGCAGGCCGCGTTGGAAAAGGCGGTTGCCTGTGGTATTAAAACGGCCCTTTTGAAACAGAAAAGTCCGTCCTGCGGCAGTTGCCGGATCTATGACGGCAGTTTCAGCGGCTCTCTTGTGGACGGCATGGGGGTGACAACCGCGCTTTTAAGGCAGAACGGTATTATGGTATTGGGTGAGGACCAGATAGACCAATTGCTGTTCAAGCAGATATGATATTAATACGTTGGGCCAAGGCCCACAAAAAATAAAGAAACCGGGGCAGCCCGGTGGAGAATAAATTATGCCGGACATCATCGTCGATTCCTGGGGCATGCTTCAGGAGGAATTGTTTAAAGGTGCCTGGAATGATGCCATCCAAAGGTATCGGCCGCCTTTTGTTTACCGGGGTCTGTCTGATGCCTCCTACCGGCTTGAAACCTCTTTGATGCGCCTGGGCGGACCGTTCTGGACCCTTGAAAAGCATCTGCTGCGTAATTTTCGAAAATATTCCAGGGCCCAGGGACGCGAAGATTCTGATTCCTTCTGGCACCTTCTGGCTGTGGCCCAGCACCACGGACTGCCCACCCGCCTCATGGACTGGACCTATTCACCCTACATTGCCCTTCATTTTGCCCTGGCCAATCTTGAGCGGTTTGACCTGGACGGGGTGATCTGGCGGATAAATTATAAAGAGGTCCATGACCTGCTGCCGTCAGAGCTTAAAGGACAACTGGCTGCAGAAGGCGCCCAGGCGTTTACCGTGGAGCTGCTCACCAGTATCGGCCAGGAAAGATCGGACGGTCACACCGGTGAAACCACTTTTCATCAATATGTTGAAACGTTAACCCAGTTTGATGCTTTAGGCCGGTTCGAGGAGTTCCTGCTTTTTTTTGAACCGCCATCCATTGACGAGCGTATCGTGAACCAGTATGCGTTGTTTTCAGTCATGCCCAATCCCCGCCGTGTCATTGATGACTGGCTGAACCTGCATGCCGATCTTTTCCAGCGCATTATTATTCCGGCGAAACTTAAATGGGAATGCCGGGATAAACTGGATCTGTGCAATATTACGGAGCGTGTGCTGTTTCCCGGCCTGGACGGACTGGGGAGCTGGCTGAAACGCCATTACAGTCCTAAAACCTGATTAATTGTAATCGCCATTAAACCGGGTCCAGGCAAAGCACCCGGATCTTATTCCCTGCGGCCTGCCATTTGAGATCAAAGTCAAACAGTCGAATACCGTATACACGGTCTTTATTCAACCCATCCGTCCGGGTCTCTTCTTTTATGCTGGAAAAACGGGCATTGCTGTAAGCGGGCCGGGGATCATTTTCCAGCACCTGGGTAATAATGGAGAACAGATTGGGGATAGCCTTTTCCCTTTCTTGGATCTGGGTTGCTGCCGTGTCTGAAAAACTGACCTGGCAAGTCTTGTTGTCCGGTGCCGGTGCAAAACCGTCCCGGGCCGTGTCCAGCCGGTCGGAATAGGGCAGATAGGGTTTGATGTCCAGAACAGGGGTCTGGTCCAGGATATCCACGCCGGTCAGGTGAAGCACCGGCCCTTTGGGCGTCGATTCAATGGCTTCAAGCCGGATACAGGACATACCGATGGGGTTGGGCCGGAAAGGGGAGCGAGAAGCAAATACGCCCACTTTTTTATTGCCCCCAAGGCGTGGCGGACGTACCATGGCAGACCATTTCCCACCCTTTTTCACCGCTTTGTGGAAAATAAAAATCAGCCAGATATGGGAAAATTGTTCAAGTCCTCTTACGGCCTCGGGCCTTGCAAATTCAGGGAAAAAATCCAGCCTCCCCGGTGCCTCGACCGCAAGGTTGGGTTGCCGGGGAATGCCGAATTTTTCCTTGAAACAGGTATGGAGTACCCCGATGGGGTCTAAATGGACTGCCACAGGGTTTCCAGTTCGTTGATCCGTGATTCAAAATGGGATGCCGCCGCTTCCCGCCTGACACTGAGGTCGAATTCAATGCAGGCCAAAAGCGCATCAGGCCCCTGGGCAAGGGTGCCCTTGAAATCGTCATAAATGGGCAATTTTCCGGTATTCATTTTCGTTGCGGATAATGTGTTCCCAGTAATTTCGTTGCCATAATCTTTGATTAAATCTTTGCCATCCATTTTGACGTAAACGTAGGGGCAGGATCCATTTCCGCCCCTTGATCAGGACCGGATCTGTCCATTCCCCCAGGCCACAAATTTTGTGGTGGTCAGTTCTTTTATGCCCATGGGGCCGTAAGCATGCAGTTTTGAGGTGGATATGCCCATCTCAGCGCCCAGGCCCAGCTCGCCCCCGTCATTGAACCGGGTGGATGCATTGACAATGACAAGAGAGGCGTCCACTTCCCGGATAAAACGTCGAGACCGATTCAGATCCGTTGTGATGATCGCTTCGGTGTGATTGGAGCCGTAGGCCGCGATATGGGCCATGGCATCATCCATGTCCTTAACCACTTTGACGGCCAGGGTTAAATTCAGGTATTCCATGGGCCAGTCCGCTTCGGTGGCGGGGACTGCATCGGGCAGTATTTCGCAGGTTTTCGGGCACCCCTTAAGGGTGACACCGGCATCGGCCAGTGCCGTGTGGGCCATGGGCAGAAATTGTTGCGCCACACCTTCATGAACCAGCAGGGTTTCCAGGGCATTGCATACCCCGGGCCGCTGGGCCTTGGCATTGAGAACGATACTGACGCCCATATCCAGGTCTGCAGGATCATCCACATAGGCGTGGCACACCCCTTTGTAATGTTTGAGTACAGGGATGCTGGAGGCTGCCACCACATGGCGGATCAAGCCTTCACCGCCCCGGGGGATAATCAGGTCGATATATTCTTCCTGTTTGAGCATCATATCCACGGCAGCCCGGTCCGACGTGGGGATCACCTGGACGGCACCGGCCGGCAGACCTTCTGTGGCAATACCTTGTTCAATAGACCGGGCCAGGGCCTGGTTGGAGTAAATGGCTTCGGAGCCGCCCCGCAGGATTACGGCGTTACCGGCTTTCAGGCACAGGCCTGCCGCATCTACGGTGACGTTGGGCCTTGATTCGTAGATAATACCGATAACCCCCAACGGAATGCGCATTCTGGCCATTTCAATACCGTTGGGCCGGATGGATGAATCCGATAAGGTACCCACGGGATCTTCCAGGCCTGCCACATATTTCAGACCGTTAACCATACCGTCCAATACCTTATCCGTAATGGTCAGCCGGTCGATCATGGCATCGGACAATCCGTTTTCCCGGGCCGCTGCCACATCTTTTTCATTTTCCGCCTGGATCTCCTCTTTATCCTTTTCCAACTGCCGGGCAATGGTAAAAAGTGCTCTGTTTTTCTGTTCGGCAGGCAGGGCTGCCATAATCCGGGCTGCCGCCCTGGCCTGTTTGGCAATTTCAATGATCTGATTTTCCAAAGACATAGAATGGTTCTCCTTAAAAACTTGATGATCGAATTTTATAGTCGGGCATCATCCGGGTAAGCGGTGATCATCAGATTATCCCGGTGAATCACCTCGTCATAGGATCTGAAACCTAAACGCTTCTTGATCTGGCTGGTCTTGCAGCCCATGATTTTCAATATATCCGAGGCATTGTAATTGACCAGGCCCATGCCCAGGACCACTTTATCCTCTGTGATGAATTCCACGGGATCGCCTACTTCAAAATAGTCTTCCACCCGGGTAATGCCTGATGGTAAAAGGCTTTTCCCCTTTTCCACCACGGCTTTCTGGGCCCCCCTGTCTATGGTAATTCTTCCCTTGGCCTGCAGGGTCAGGCCAATCCAGTTTTTCCTGGATGGGGGTTTTTGTTCATTGGGAACAAAATAGGTGCCGGTATAATTGTTATCCATTATTTTGACCAGGATATCCGGTTCCAGGCCGCAGGCAATGATCATGGGGATGCCTGCCGACGTCAGCTTTTTGGCCGCGCTTATTTTGGTGCCCATGCCCCCTGTACCCAAAGGCCCGGCGATCTCTCCGGCCATGGCCTCAATCTCGCTGCCCATGGCTGTCACCTCTCTGAGGAGCTGTGCATCATCATGTCTCCGCGGATCTTTATTATACAGACCGCCGATATCGGTAAGATTGATCATCAGGTCCGCGTCTAACAGCATGGTGATCATGGCGCCCAGGTTATCATTGTCTCCGAATTGCAGCGATTTTACCGCCACAGTGTCATTTTCATTAATAATGGGCAGTACCTGCCACTCCAGAAGCGTGTTCAGGGTGTTTCTGGCATTCAGATACCGGCCCCGGTCACACAGGTCGCCTCTGGTCAGAAGAATCTGGGCCACTTTCCGACCGCAGTGTTCCATGGCTTTTTCCCATTCACGGATTAGATCCGCCTGGCCGATGGCGGAAACCGCCTGACGTTTAGGCGTCTCAGACGGCCTTTTTTTCAGACCGATTTTTTTAACGCCCGCAGCCATGGCGCCGGAAGAGACAAGAATCACTTCCATACCCCGGTCATGGAGTACACAGATCTGCCTTGCGATGCTGTTGATGACGTCAATATTGAGGCTGTTTTTCCGGGTCAGCACCCCTGAGCCCACTTTGACCACGATACGTTTGAATGTGGACAGGGCTAAAAATTGCTGGTCGGTGTTCATAAGTATGTTCCAAATTTTTAAAAAGGCGGCAACAGGCCGCGCAGCTAATAGTCGTCTCTATAGAACCCAAATAATGGGCCAAAAATTAAACCATAGCGCAGATGATTGCAAGGCATGATTTTTAGACAGGTGCTTAGGACCAGGCTGTTGGCAATTCTAAATTTATTCTCTCACAAAGCCTCAAAGACACAAAGAGGCACAAAGTCGAATAAAAATCTTTGTGTCTTAGTGTCTTTGTGAGAGTTTTTCAACTAAATATATTTTCCGGAACTATAGGTCTTGAAATATCATGTTTTCTCTTTGGTTAATTGTTTTGTCTCTTCTTCTTCTTCTTTTTCTTCTTTTATATCATCTGCCGGTATCTCTTGAATTTGGGTGGGCGGTGACGCCGGCAGCCTTTTTTCAAGACGATCGGATTTTCGACGCAATTCTTGTTCTAATTTGACAGCGGCTTCCTCAAGACTCGGTGCCATCACAACCGCATCTTCCAAAGACATGATCAAACGCTTTATTTGTGGTATTTTCAGCGGTCCTTCCTCTTGGAGATAGAGTGGTTGGATGTAGAGCGGTGCGCCTCCGGTTGGTTCAATGATCATTTTGCCAAATACCAGCTCTGAGCCTCGCTGGTCCCACAGCGAGAACTGTTCTGAAATTACGGTATCCTGGTTCACCAGGGAGTGGACCTGTGCCGGCCCATATACCTGTTGATTGCGTGGAAAACGGTAGGCATAGATTTTTCCATAATTTTCAAGATCGTTTCCCGCAAACATCAACGCCCGCAGATTATCCCGGCCAAATGGGGATAAGGGCAGAAACAGGAAAAATTCATCTTTTCCAGGTTCTATTAAATCTAAAGTCAGGTAATACGGGGTCGCCGGGAAAAATTCCTGACCGATAGCAATCTTGGAAAACATCCAGTTATCCTCCTGTCTAAAGAACCGCTCCGGATTCGTTTGGTGATAGGTCGCATAAATGGACATTTGAATGGTAAAGATATCACGCGGATACCGAATATGTTGTTTCAGAATCGTCGGCATTTCAGATATCGGCTGGAATATTCCGGGATACATTTTACGGTACGCATTAATGATGGGATCGCCGGGATCGGCTATATAATATGAGACGTTTCCATTATAGGCATCAATCACTATTTTTACCGAATTACGAATGTAGTTGAATCCTTCTTCGTTGTATGGGGGTGCAATCGGGTAATTGGATGCTGTTGTATACGCGTCCTGTATCCAGAAAAGGCCCTTGGGTGTGTGAACGATATAGGGATCCTGGTCCAGTTTAAGAAAGGGGGTAATATGCAGAATTCGTTCTATAATATTTCTTCGAAACAGTATTCTGCTTTGGTTGTTTGTTTTGGTGGTAAAAAAGATATCTCGATCTTTAAAATAATTTGCCAATAAAAATTTGCGCCAAAGTGAATTGATCGTGATGCCGCCCGTTCCATTATAATGCACTATCTTCTCACCCTCTCCGGTAGACGAACCGATTTCACCGACATTGTTTGGAACGATTGCGTAGGGCTTATCCGCAAGTCCGTAATAAATATCGGTTTGATCGTTGGATAATCCAAATTGAGATCGCGGGGGGATGTCTTTGATAAACCACGTCATTGGTTCATCTCCAGCCTTGGCGGCCGGAATCATGGCCACGCCCTGACCGTGAGTATATTGAAGATGCATGTTAATCCAGTTCTGAGCGACTTCGGGCAGTTTTGAATTATTTATCTCTCTGGCCCCAAGATAGACCTGTCGATATTCACCATCTACCCAATACCGGTCAACATCAATCGTTGGAAATGAATAATATGTCCGTATACTTTGAAGTTCCTCGAATACACTACCAAGAATCTCTCTGTCCCAGACGGGAACATTACGCAACCGACGCAGGGTATCCGGATCATCGGCATCGAAAGAGACAGCCGAAGTTGTTTCAAAGTCCCTGGTTTCCACCTTGTCAAGCCCATAGGCCGCAAGCGTAGCATCAACACTTGCTTTGATGTAGTCTTTCTCCCGAACCATCTGGTTTGGCATCACGATGTATTTTCTAACGGTATCCCCAAATGTTTCAATATCTTTTCCCAGAAATGCAATAATAAAAATTAAAAAAAAGATAATGGGCATTTTCCATCCGACGCGCCTGTTAATTTTGAGTACCAGAAAAATACCCGTTAACATCAGGGAAACCACTGTCGCCCATATAAAGGGAAGTATCACAGTCATCTCTACAAAGCCGGGACCTTTGAAAACAGGAAGATTGACTGTTTCATACAATAGATCATACCGCTCCAGCATAAATCCCCAGCATAAAATCGCAAAAATAAATATCACCAGGATACTGGTGTGCCAATGTGCTTTATGGGATTTAATACGGTATTCTATGGGGGTTGCCGCTTTCTCGTACCAGTAAATAAAGAGCACGCCTGCGAGCATCAGTGTAACGACGATGAGGATTTCTTTTTGGAGCAAATTATAGATCGGAAGAGAAAAAAGGTAAAAACCAATGTCCTTGCCGAACAGAGGATCCAACACACCACTATGACTTCCAAAGAGAAACAGCAGTGAATTTTCCCAATTTTTGAAAACCGGTATGGCAACTATCAAAGCCATCACAAAGGAAAGAAGCAGATACATGTTTCGCAAGGCATGATTGAGATGCTTGAGCCATTTTTTTTCTTTGTAACCCTCCGGTTTGTCTTCAAATCCAATAATATGGGAAGCAACCCTGAAGTTGATATAGAAGATTGCAAAAAACAGGATCGTAAAAAATATAAATATCAGGTATGGATAGAGTATCCTCAGAAGATAATAGGATGTCATTCCTTGGGCTTGAAACCACCACAAGTCCACAAAAAAATCTAGAAATATAAAATTAACAGTAGCGGCCAGGATACCGAGTATCGCAAGTAAGCCGATGATGAATAATGCCATCCACTTTTTCTTTATATTAGCCATTTTTTCCCATTTCTTTTTTAAATTACTTTTAAACTTCATCTTTAACAATAAAATAAAATCATGAATAAAAACATAAGAAATTATAAAAATAAAAATAAAAAAAAAGAAGATCAATGTCTGACAAACGCCGTTCATGAGTATAACCTTCACTTCTAAGAATTTTCATTCCCCAGCACCTCACATCCCGTCGCGAAATGTGCTATGTTTATCATCAAGATCAATTGACACGATTCGGATCTGATTATATTAAAAGGTGATTATGTTGAAGTACATTTTATAACCTGACTGACAACAGATTTTAAGCCTTGCCAATGATGAAACTAAAAACAATATGCATGTTGTCTGCAATTATCTGTGTTTCCGTCTCAGGCACTTGCCATGCCGGTGCGATAATGGTAAATGGGACTGAATTTTCAAATTCGGTTGAAGTTCGGGGAATCCGTCTGCAATTATCAGGTGCGGCACTGCTCAGATATATGTTTTTCATAGAGGCATATACCGGCGCACTGTACTTGCCGGAGAAAACGGATGGACGGGATGCGCTGGATGATATATCCAAGCACCTGGTCTTGGAATATCGTGTGGCGCTGTCTTCAGATGGTTTTGCCAAGGCAACCACCGAAAAAATTAAGGCGTCTGTCAGCAAAGACGCGTTTCAGCGCCTTTTGCCAAAAATCAAGTCATTGAACCGACTATACAAAGATGTTCAGCCCAAAGACCGCTATGCGTTGACTTATCTGCCGGGACTTGGAACCCAGTTGACGCTTAATGCCGAGCCGCTCGGAACAATAAAAGGATCGGAATTTGCCAGAGCGGTATTTGCCATCTGGATCGGTAAAAATCCAATTGACAAAAAATTTAGAGACCGGCTTCTGGGCAAATCAAAATGATCAGCAGATAAACAGGTGCTTGAATTTAGGCCGAGAGTGCGATTTACGGCAATTTGAGCTGTTTAACGCCAAAAGGATGAGACGCAATGAGTACCCCGAAATCACCATCTTACGACGAGTTGACGCGCCGCCTGGAGGCTGCGGAATCGGCGTTGAAGGCTATCCGGGAAGGCCGGGTGGACACCATTCCGGGCGAACAAGAAACCCTGGTGGATCGCCCGGCTGAGGCCGAGGCCCGGCAAGCGCACCAGAAGCAGGTGATGCCGGCCATCCGCAAACTCAACCGGCTGGAGGAAAGCCACCGATATCTGGGTTTAGTCATCGAAGGCTCGGGTGTGGGAACCTGGGAATGGAACGTCCGGACCAACGAAACCCGCTTCAACGAGCAATGGGCAGGCATGCTCGGATACACCATCGAGGAACTGACCCCCTACGACTACACGACCTGGGAACGCCTGGTCCACCCGGAAGACCTCGAACAGGCCTGCCGGGCTCTGGCGGATTGCGTTGTCGGCATTACAACCGACTACAAATGCGAGTTCCGTATGAAACACAAGGACGGTCGATGGGTCTGGATTCTCGATCAGGGGCGTATTATGACCCATGACGATACGGGTAAGGCCTTGTCCATGTTCGGTACCCATACCGACATCACGCGGATCAAACAGGCCGAGGAGGCCCTGCGCGAGAGCGAAAGCCGGTTTCGCAAGATTTTCGAGAATGCTCCGATTGGGATTGCTCTCGTCGATCTGGATTACCGCCTACTGGCATTCAATCAGGCATATGGCGATTTGCTGGGACGCGACGAATCCGAGATTCAGACCCTTTTACTCAAGGATTTCACCCATCCGGATGATCTGGCGGAGAACCTCCGCCTGCAGTCTCGCCTGGGTCGCGGCGAAATCGACCAATACAGCCTGGAGAAGCGTTTCGTGCGCAAGAACGGAGATGTCCGTTGGGGGCATTTGACCGCATGTCTGATACGGGATTCGAATGGTGAGCCGCTTAACTTTCTCGGTCACGTATTGGACATCACCGACCGCAAACAGGCCGAAAAGGACCTGAGCCGGCAACAACGATCCCTTGATCTGTACAACCGGATCGCCACCGTTTTCCTGACCTCCTCTGGGGACGAGGTCTTTGCCGGAGTTCTCGATGTCATCCTGAGGCTCCTGGACAGCCGGTTCGGCTATTTCGGATATATCGACGAGGCGGGCAACCTGGTCTGCCCCTCCATGACGCGCGACGTCTGGGATCAATGCCCGGTGGCCGAAAAGAGTATCGTCTTCCCCCGGTCCGACTGGGGCGGGCTGTGGGGCCGGTCCCTGCTGGAAAAGCGAACCCTGGTTGCCAACGAAAACCTCCGGCTTCCCCAGGGGCATGTGGTCTTGAAAAACGCCCTGGCGGTGCCCATCGTGCACCACGACACCCTGATCGGCCAGTTTGTCGTGGCCGACAAGGCGGGGGGATACAACCAGGAGGACCGGGAACTCCTGGAAGCTGCGGCCGCACACACCGCGCCGATCCTGTTCGCCATCCGGGAAGAGGCCCGCCAAAAAATTGCCCATGAAAAACTGGAAGCGCAACTGCGTCAGGCCCAGAAAATGGAAGCCGTGGGCCGTCTGGCCGGCGGCGTGGCCCACGACTTCAACAACATGCTCTTCATCATTCTCGGCAATGTCGAAATGCTGTCCGAGAATCAGCCCACTGATGGCCCCTTTCGAAAGAACCTGGCGGCAATCCGCAAGGCCGCCGAGGGCTCGGCCGACTTGACCCGGCAACTGCTGGCCTTTGCCCGCAAACAAACCGTGGCCCCCCGGCTGATCGATCTCAACAAGACCGTGGAAAGCATGCTCAATATGCTGCGGCGGCTGATCGGCGAAGATATTGATATGGCCTGGATTCCGGGCGGGAATGTCCAACAGGTGAAGATCGATCCCGGCCAGATCGACCAGATCCTGGCCAACCTGTGCGTCAACGCCCGGGACGCCATCGCCGGTGTCGGCAAGGTGACCATCGAAACCGGCAATACCGCTTTCGACGAAGCCTATTGCGGGAATCATGGGGGATTTACGCCCGGACAATACGTTATGCTGGCCGTGAGCGACAACGGCTGCGGCATGGACGAGGAGACTTGCGCCAATATCTTTGAGCCGTTCTTCACCACCAAGGACGTCGGCAAAGGCACCGGCCTGGGCCTGGCCACGGTCTACGGTGCGGTGAAACAAAACAACGGGTTCATCAATGTTTACAGCGAACCGGGCCATGGAACGACCTTCAAGATTTACCTGCCGCGCCACAAACCCAAAACGCCCCCGGTGCCGGAGAAGGGGCCGGATAAACCGAGCAAACGCGGCCGCGAGACGATCCTGCTGGTGGAGGACGAGCCCTCGGTCCTGAAAATGACCACCATGATGCTCGAGCGACAGGGCTATACCGTGCTGGGGGCCGCCGCACCGGGTGAGGCCGTCCGCCTGGCCGCGGAACATGCCGGCCATATCCACCTGCTTATGACCGACGTGGTGATGCCCGAAATGAACGGCCGCGACCTGGCCAAAAACATCCTTTCCCTTTATCCCGACCTGAAGTGCCTGTTCATGTCGGGCTATACCGCCAACGTGATCGCCCACCACGGTGTCCTGGACGAGGATGTGAATTTTATCCAGAAACCGTTCTCGAAAAGTGATCTGGCAGTCAAACTGCGGAAGGTGCTGGCGCAAAATTAGTGCAACTTGTCGTTCAATGATAAAGGCCCGGTTTATTCATGCGTCAGCACTGGGTGAATTTGGATATTGTTGACGGATAGTACGCGGCAGTCTATGATGGGTTCAGAATCTAAGGCTGCTTGAAAGGATAATGTATGTATCGATATAGAAAATTGATGGTCTGTCTGAACCTGGACGAACATGATCGGTACCTGGTTAAATACGCAGGGCTCATTTCCCGGATGACCACGTCGGAAGAGGTTCTGTTTGTATATGTGTATGATTCATTTGATATCCCTGAGGAGATCAGGAAGATTTATCCTCAATTAGATGCACCGCCGGAAGCGATGGTGGAAAAAAAAATGCAAAAAATCGTGGATGCGCATTTCAACGGATATAAAGATACTGCGGTTACGTTCAAGATCATGGAAGGGCCCCGGCTGGGCATGCTGATTTCGTGTACAAAAAAATATGATATAGACCTTTTAGTCGTCGGTCATCATCCCAACGACTCGGCCACTGCCGATTGGCTTCCGGAAAAATTGGCCCGTAAAGCCTTTTGCTCTGTCCTGGTTATCCCAAGCAATACCACTGCGTATTTTGATGAAATTCTTGTGGCCGTGGATTTCAGTGATCACTCATTAAATGCACTGGATGTGGGCAGTGCCTTTGCAAAGGCGGCCGGCATTGATCATCTCTATATATTGAATACGTATCAGGTTCCGATCGGACACCAGAAAACAGGTAAGACTTACGAGGAATTTGCCGATATCATGCTTGAGAATGCAAAATCAAAATTACGGCTCGCCTTGTCCAAGGTTGATCTTAAATCCGTGCGTATCAAACCGGTGTTTAAAAAAGATAAAAATATTGTCGGCAGTATCCGGAAATTTTCAGAAAGCCTGGGGGAGGCCCTGATCGTTGTCGGGGCCCGGGGTCGAAGTGGCAATATCGCGGCAATACTTCTGGGCAGCATTACCGAAGGGTTGATCCGGACAACACACAATCCGGTTCTGGCAGTTAAAGAAAAAGGCCAGGGATTAAATATTTTAGACGCATTTACATCACAGTAATGATTCATTTCATACAGGAGAAATAGAATAGAATGGATTCTCATGACAAAAACGATGAACCCCTGATTTTGAAACTTCGTGCCATCATCCGATTTGCCGTAAGGGCTCTGGCTATGATTATGACGGCTGTAATTCTTTGGGGGGTGGTTGATGTGTGTTGGGTGTTGTATCAGGAATTGATCTCTCCACCCAGATTCATGCTGACCATGAGTGACATCCTTGCCACTTTCGGGGCCTTTATGGCGGTACTCATTGCCATTGAAATATTTGTAAATATATGTATTTACCTGAGAGAAGATGTGATCCATGTCCAGATTGTCATGGCAACCGCCCTGATGGCCATTGCCCGGAAAGTTATCATTCTTGACTTCAACAAGACCAGCCCGCAATATGTGTGGGCCATTGCTGGTGTTGTTTTTGCCATGAGCATCGGATATTATCTGGTATTGAACTCATCTCAAACATGTATCGCAATGTTTGATCCAATTTTTCCAAAGGATCGCCATGAAATACATAAAGGCGAAAAGCCGGAATAGGCGGCTCCGGTTAAGGAGATGTAAATAGTTGGCATGAAATGGATTCGGCGTGTCAGTATCGCCATCGCTTTGCTGGTGGTTTGCTGTGTGATTCTTTTTTTCTTTCTGCCCCGGTTTAATGATTACCAAGATGAGGGACAATTAAATCTTGCCGGCTTAAGCCGGCCCGTAACCGTAACCCGGGACGATTCGGGTATTGCTTATATTCATGCCGAAAATATTGGAGATCTGTTGTTTGCGCAAGGGTTTGTCACGGCCCAGGACCGGCTGTTCCAGATGCAGATGACCCGGATGTATTATGAAGGACGGATGTGCGAGCTGGCAGGGGCGAAGGCCAGGGATCTGGATGTGCGCATGCGCACCATCGGAATTTTACGCATGGCGAAAAAACAGGCCCGGATATTGAATCCTGCCTTGCGAAAACAGTTTCAACACTATGTGGACGGCATAAATACCTTCATAAAAAAATGTCCACATGATCTTGCTTTGGCATTTCGTATGGCCGGGATCAAACCGGATTTATGGCAGGTGGAAGACTGCCTGGGGGTACTGTTTTATATGGGATATTCCACGGCAGCCAACCTGACCACGGAGATCATCTCCCAGATGCTGCTGGATACCCTGGGATATGAAAAAACCGCCATGCTGCTGCCTTTGAATATTAATGTGGATGACCCGGATGACCAGGGCTTTATTGCCATGCCGCCCAAGGAGATCCTTGGGGTGGCCCTGCCGTTTGACCCCGCTCTTTTGGCCTTTGCCGGGGACAGGATGCTGCGGGTGGGCAGTAACAACTGGGCCATGGCGCCGGAAAAGTCCGTGACCGGGGCTGCGGTGCTCTCCGGCGATCCCCACCTGGACCCGAGAATACTGCCGGGGGTCTGGTATCCGGCAGGGCTGATCTGCCCCGGCATCCGGGCCGTTGGGGTGCAGATCCCCGGCATCCCGGGGATGGGGGTAGGGCGCACCGAGCACATTGCCTTGTCCGCCACCAACAATTATGGTGACATGGTGGACCTGTATATTGAAACCGTTGATTCAGGCAATCCGGACCATTATCTGGAGGGCGTCAATTCCATTGCCTTTGGGCATATTAAAGAACGGTTGAAAATTAAGGATAAGGCGGCACCCGGCGGCTTTCGAACGGAAGATATCGATATCCGCACCACCCGCAGGGGACCGGTGGTATCTAAAGTCCTCAAGGGTCTGGACACCAATAAGGTGTTTACGCTCAGATTTGCGCCGCTTGAATCCATGACACCGGATATCGGGGTGCTGGATCTGCTGACGGCAAAAAATGCCGAAGATCTTTCCCGGGCTTTGCAGGACCTGACCATGGCCTGTTTTAACTGGGTGTTTGCGGATACTTCAGGCAATATCGGCCACCAGACATCCGGCCGGGTTCCCCTGCGCCGGAACGGCGGCACGTTTCCCCATGTGGTCAAAGAGAGCACAGACAACTGGCAGGGCTGGATTGCCCCGGATCAGATGCCCGGGCAGATCAACCCGGAAAAAAAATGGATTGGCACCTGCAACAATAAAACGGTGGACACAGGCTTTCCCCATTATTATTCATCCTATTTTGCACCGTCATTCCGTTATGCAAGGTTAAAAGAGCTCATGGCAGGCAAAGTCCAGCAGACACCTTTGGATATGTGGCAATATCAAAGAGATACGGGCAATGTCATGGCCCGGCGCATTGCACCGATTATGGCACGGATTCTTCTGGCAAACGGGGATACAAAAGATCTGGGACGGATTGTGGCGGACTGGGATTTTAAAGATGATCCTGAAAAGGCCGGGCCTTTGATTTTTCAAGCCATATACCGGCAGTTTGCATTGGCGGTGTTTGAAGATGATCTGGGGCCACAAAAGGTTTGGACGCTGTTGAATGCCTGGTATTACTGGCAGGAGCGCCTCTTACAATTTGTGCTGGCCGGTGACAGTCCTTTTTTTGATGATATATGCACTGCCGGTAAAAGAGAAACCATGGCGGATCTTTTTGTCCGGGCCGCCCATGCCGCCCGGAAGGAGTTGTCCCGGACCCTTGGCGATAACCCTGCCCAATGGCGCTGGGGGGATCTGCATACCCTTGAACTGGTTAATCCCCTTGTCCGTAAAGGGCGACTGAAGGGCTTGCTTGGCACAGGGCCTATGCCCATGGGCGGCTCCGGTGAAACCCTGTATCGGGGATGGTATGATTTTGACGCCCCCTATGCCGTGACCCATTGTGCATCCCTGCGCTTTGTGGCGGATATGGGGGATGATGAAAAGCTCATGGCGGTGTTGCCGGGCGGGGCGTCAGGCCGGACCTTTCATTCCCACCAGAAAGACCTGGTTGACGGTTTTATGGATGGATCTGTCCAGTACTGGTGGTTTTCAGATGTTGCCATTAAGGCCCATGCACAAACGACTTTGACATTGGTACCGCAAAGTCATTAACTTAAGCGTTAAATGATAACATTTTAAAGAGCGACGAATTAGATTCATTAATTTCAAATTCGGATCTGGTCTGAACTTTTTCTTGCTTGCCATGATAATAGCTGATATATAAAAAAACATGGAAAAATCAAGGACTTCTTTCCATATTTACGTCTTAATTATTTCAATATATGGAAAATTTTCTATTCTATAGAGTGATATAATGGAAAATTTTCCATCTATAACAACTGTTCTTTTTTAATAGACCAACTAAACGAGAATAATGAATGTTGATATTTGGTTTCTTCAAAAATAAAAATCTTTGAAATGAATTATTTCCTTCCAGGTGAAATAGGGGACCATGAATATGAAAACAGATTTTTCTTTTGAATTTCTTTGTGTTGATAAAACCGGGAAAACTGTAATTAAAACAGTAGAAAATTTTAAACACGCATTACTGGCTAATTCAAATTTATGGAAGTCTCCTTCTTCACAGGCAACAGATACTATTTGCGATCAGGCTCTTAAAGTAAAGATAGCCCTTGTTGATTCAGAGGATGAGACCGATCAGCAACTCAAAAGAGCTTTTTTGATAAATATAAAAGGACCTTTTGAGGACACCGAAAAATTAAGAATACCAATAATTGACTACTCAAAAGAATTAAAATTTGAACCCATTTACGTTGTTTTAGATGAAGTCTCCGAAAGAATAGCTTCTCAACTTTATCCAGGAATCCATCAAGTAGAGAACAAATTAAGAGGATACCTGATCAAATTTTTCATAAAAAAACTTGGCCCTAATTGGTGGAAAGTAACAGCTGATTCAGACATGAACCGGAAAGCAAAAGCCCGTAATGTCGAAAGTAGAGTTTTAACTACATCGCTTGATAGTTCAGCATATCTTATTGATTTCGGTGACTTGGGAAGAATTGTGTTTCAACAAATTTCAGGTTTTTTGAGTCGAGATGACATTATCAAACGAATTCGAAATATGGATGAATCTGTCAATTCTATACGTATTTTAAAGGAAGAAATTGAAACGAACTATACAAAATTTTTTAACGACGCGTTTCGGATAAAAGATTTTCAAAAAAAATGGGAAGACTTAGAAAAAATTCGTCACAAAGTTGCGCATAATAACCTTTTCACTCAAAATCAATGTGAAATAGGAGAAAACTTAATAAAAGAATTATTAGAAATTATAGATGAAGCTGATAGTGGCGTTGAAGATATACAATTTAGCGATTTAGATAGGGATGCTATTCGGGAAAGTATAGTTGAACATAGTGCTTTTGATATCATCAGCGAAGATAAACTTCTTGAGGAACTTAAAAGTCAGTATGAACAGTTCCTGTCCACAGATGGCTTTGTTGGACTCAGTCATTTTGTTAAAAATCATTTAGGCATTTTAGGGTTTGATTTTCGGAGTTCATACGAGCTTATTTCTCTCCTTGAAAAAAAAGGATTGGTAGAAATTTATAAAGTGGATAATCCTGTGGGCGATTATGAAGTTTCAGCTATTAGGCCATTAAAAAAACAAAGTGATTCATCCCCCGATGATTAATTCCGTTGCTACATAATAAGCAATGAAAAGAACAAAACGCTGGAGAGGGACCAGGCTTACTGCGCGGCCTTTCGGGAGTGCCTGGTTCAGGAAAATTTAACTTTTTATCGGAGCTTTTGGGGTTTAAGAAGCCTGGCCCCTCAGCTCCCCGTTAGCCTCCAAATAAGGACACCACAACCGTGCCTGTTAACTTTGATAAATTAAGTATTGGGAAAAAATACGACCGCCCTTATTTAGCTGACATTTGGGGATATAGAGGGTTTCAGGCAATTTCAAGAGGTGTTGTAACCCCTTCGGGAACCAATTTCATAATTTTATTTGTCACAAAAGAAAAACAACAGGCTTTAACCCAATACAACGATTATTTGGATGGAGAGTTTTTGCACTGGGAAGGGGAAGAAAAGCATTCCTCAGATAGCAGGATTGTAAATGCAAAGTCTGTGCAGGATGAAATTCACCTATTTTACCGAGATATTCATCATTCACCATTTGTTTATTATGGGGAAATTTTCCTAAAAAACCATATCCTGCATACAAAAGAACCAAGCAAATTTGTTTTTAGCATTGGCCAGGCAAAGCAAGTGACAGACTTATTAGATGACATCAAGTTCCATCAAAACGATTATAAATCTCTCAGTCAAACAGAAAAAGACTCAATTATAAAAAGTCGTATCGGACAAGGGTTGTTTAGAGATGGAGTCGTAGCCTTATGGGGCAATTGTTCAGTGACAGGCCTAAGCAACCTTTCTATACTTCGTGCATCACATATAAAACCCTGGAGAGATTCATCCAATCAGGAGCGCTTAGACCCTAAGAATGGACTACTCCTTCAACCGACATTAGATCATCTATTTGATTCAGGACTCATTTCATTTGACGTAAAAGGTATTGTAATATTTTCATCAAGATTATCGCAAGATGATATCAAGAAATTGACACTATCAGATAGTTTGAAATTAAGAAAACTCCCTGATAGACTTATGAAATACATGGAATATCATCGAGAAAAGGTGTTCAAAAATGGCTAACAAAACGCTCGAGGTGACCGGGCTACCTGCGCCGTCTTTTTGAAAGCTCTTGGTGCATGAAAATTTAACTTTTTATTGGAGCTTTTGTGGTTTTAAAGCCCGGCACCTCAGCTCCCCGTTCGGCGGCAACGAAATGACCACTGTGCCCAACAAAAAGAAAGGAAGAATTAAAAAATGAAAAACAGATGGCTCATGTTGTGTTTCAGGGTTTTTTTATGGGCTGATAAGGTTAACTATTTGAAATATATGATAAAAAGACTCGGCCTTGCGATACAAAGGAAATGTAGATATTGCTAATTATTTCAAATAGTTAAAGTAATCGTCAAAAATTAGACCCCAAAACGCGACATGAGCGAAAAAAAATATTAGAGGATATCTAAAACAATGACATCTATTATATAGAAAAGTATCAGGGATATTAGGAATTCCGGGGACATAATACCATTTTACGAAGGATTCCGGGGACATGATACCTATTTATTAAATTCAAACATCATCATGTCCCTGTAAAACCGATGATCTCCGAACAACAACGCTACAGCCGACCGGGGAGTTATCGCTTTTTGAAAATGCTTGGTTTTAGAAAAAACTTGGCTTTTACAACGCGCTTGGCAATGTGCCCCCCGTTCGGCAAAAAACTGAAATTTGGAGGATACAATGGATAGAACATTAGTGTCTCATCAACAACTACTTAAAATAATAAATTCAGAGTTATCGAACCACGAAGAATGTAATACTTGCCAAGTCACTTCGGTAATATGCCTAACAGATGAGGACGAAGACGGTTGCAACTGGTATAGCGGGAATCTGAGTTGCAGCGGAGTTCCCGCTGACGTCTGTTCTCCTATTGCAAACCAAATAATTTCACAAGCGAAGATAAAATTTAACGTAAAATGAAAAAATCCATACCTGAAAATACAAAAAGGAGAATACCATTAGGTTCAGTATCTATTAACACACGAAGGGCAAATATTTTTATAGACTCATGCGCCTTCGATCCAAAGTATATGCCAGAGGATTTAGCCTCTGAAAGGCTATTTCAGCTATATAACGCTGGCGAGATAAATCTTGTGATATCCCACTCGAATATGAAGGAGATTGAACATCCCAATGTGCCACCAGTAGTAAAAATGGAAGCAGATGCTAAAATTTATACAATAGAGGTAGAGCTTTCAGAAGCCGAGCTAATTTTAAAAGAACAAATCTTGAATTTGTTGGCTGGGAATGGTCGGCGAGACAAAATGCTACAGGATTCAGAGCATGTATTCGAAGCGCAAAAATATGGAAAGTTTTTCGTAACGACCGACAAAGGCATACTAAAAAGAAGAGTTAAGCTTGCTCAATTGTGCGGCATTCTCGTTGTACTGCCTAGTGAGATGTTGCATCTCATAGAGGCTAATGCCGAACGCTGCTAATTCAGTTAACGCAAAAAAAAAACGAATGGTTAATTATTACTGTCGGTTCGATGGTTTTTAATGTCAAATATTAAATTTATTTATTAATTATTTCAAATGGTTACTTATAAATATTTGAAATAATTATCTATTTGATTTTATCAATAAAATCAAATAGA
>NZ_JACADJ010000246.1 GCF_013389365.1 Desulfobacter latus | reverse complement strand
GTGCTATAAGCAAAGGCACATCATCTACTCGTTCCGTAATAATCTGAAGTTTGTCTTTGTTTAAAATCTCTTGATCTTTTAGTGCCGAATCCGTTATCATTTTAGTCCCTTTAAGTTAAGATAATAATAAAAGAAGCTACAGTCGAATTTTCCACAAAAGTATGATGAATTTTAACTATTGCAAGCCCTCCATGCGAAATTAATTTTTTCAGATTTAAAATGAGCGAATGGGGAG
>NZ_JACADJ010000245.1 GCF_013389365.1 Desulfobacter latus | reverse complement strand
AATATAGAGATTGATCTTAAACAGGTTGATTGACTGTCAGCGGCGAACCACTTATCTCTCGAAGCGTATAGCTCAGTTCTAACCTGTCGGATGCACTACGAGCATCCGGAAACCGCTTAAAAAATCTTTCTAACAAAAACGGCTTCATTTCGCGAAAATCTGTTAAGTCCTTTAGCTCAACATCTCCAAAACGTTTGGCTATGTTTTTGCTGGCATTAACATCCGCATTATCGGTATATTCACAAA
>NZ_JACADJ010000244.1 GCF_013389365.1 Desulfobacter latus | reverse complement strand
AAATGCAGAGAAGGTGATCATGCTACGTTCATATTATAAGTCAGGGAGATGGAATTATTTGAAACAAATGGCAAACTCGCACAATTCATTGGCTGTTGCATAACCGGGAAAATGGGAATGCGCCCTTTTCGTGTTTTTTTCCGCTTGAACGTCTTGTTACATTAACCGGGTCGAAGCCTCGCAGGTGCTTGCTTGGGTAAAAGCAGGAAAATCCTTATTCTCAAACTTGGATTTAACAGCTCCGGTTATACA
>NZ_JACADJ010000243.1 GCF_013389365.1 Desulfobacter latus | reverse complement strand
TTATGCGTTCATTGAAACCATTATCGAATCTGCAAAAACAAATTATCCAAAAATTGGGATTCGACTCTTCTATTTATACGCAACTTGAAATTTAAAAATACTTTATATCAAATGAGCGAATGGGGAGCTTTAACTTGCCATACCTCGATTTACCATTGCTGATCCTATCCTAAAACACCAGCAGTTACTTAGGCATCAGAATCAGTGACCCGAATCCAGCACAACTAGCTGCTTTCCCTATGACTTAGGAACTT
>NZ_JACADJ010000242.1 GCF_013389365.1 Desulfobacter latus | reverse complement strand
ATGTTGAGATAATCACAATTCATATTTGAGTATAATAAACACGGTATTTTGCTGTGACAAGATAGTTGCGATCAAAATTCTGATGATAAAAACTGTAAAGTACTTTTGAACTTATATGAAGGATGCCCGGATTCGGCACTAAAAGATCAAGAGATTTTAAACAAAGACAAACTTCAGATTATTACGGAACGAGTAGATGATGTGCCTTTGCTTATAGCACAAATGGTCAGGATGGGTCTTCCGGAAATCATAGA
>NZ_JACADJ010000015.1 GCF_013389365.1 Desulfobacter latus | reverse complement strand
AAGCAGAACTTATGTCCGACATACGGGACAAGAGAAGTTCAAGTAGTTAAAAGAAGTTCCTGAATCTTTAAACTTACAAAGATAAGGAATAGAGGCTGCGGGTTTCAGCCACTTAAGGTGTTTACATCTTAATAAAAAACTCTAATTGAATCGTAAATTAAATACTTTTGATTACTATTTAATGAGATTTTATAACCTGACTATAAAAGATCACTTGAGTCACAAAACCTTGTCCCGTGTCAGACAAAAAAAATGAAGGCTATAAAATGAGTTTGATTTTAGTTTTATTCATTTTCATGTTAAGTTTGCCCCCCAAAGTGATTTGGGCCCAGGAGCCGGCCGAAATCAACCAACCGGAGTCCAATCCCGTGATCGCGTTTTATCAGGCGCATATATCCGGCATTGACGGCAATCGCTGCCCCATGTATCCGAGCTGCTCCCAGTATTGTGCCCAGGCCATCCAAAAACACGGATTTGCCTTGGGCTGGATTATGACCTGCGATCGTCTGCTCAGATGCGGCAGGGATGAGGTTCGCCTGTCTCCCCATGTCAGGATTCATGGACGCGAATTAACATTTGACCCGGTTCGTGCCAATGATTTCTGGTGGTTTTCACCCCAAGCGTCTGCCATTGAAAATAACTCACCAAAGGAACATTTGTATCATTCAGATCCTGAGCGGATATCGAATTTGGATTCGGATCAAAAAAAGTGAAGCCGTTGCTGATATTCCTAAGGGCCATAGCCCTAACCATTTTTGCGCTTTTTTCAGGCTTAATTTCAATAAATGCCCACGCGCTTGCCAATGATCACCCCGGCTTTTTTATTACACCGGATATGCAGTTTGACTATGCCCAGACACTGTTTGATCAAAAAGATTTTATTGCGGCCCAGGTGGAGTTCAAACGGTTTATCCATTTTTTCCCCACAGACCCCCGGCATGACCGTGCCGGTTATACCGCAGGTGTTGCCCTGTTTCGCTCGGGGCAGTACTATGAAGCGGCCAAGCGGTTTGATAAAATTATCCGGCAATCCAAAAATATAGATACTCCATGGACCCGCCAATCCAGTTTCATGCAGAGTCAAGCCTTTGAGGCCATGGGCAACACAGGGTATGCCCAGGTTGTGCTTCAAAATCATTTAAAACTGACCCGGGATACCGATACAAAAGACCGGATATACCTGGAACTTGCCCGTATGCATATCCAGAATACCGCGAGCCCGGGAAAAGATGAACTTGACAGCGCCCGTAAAAACCTGATGCTGGTCAGTCCTGAAAAACAGCGGGAATACAAAGTAACAAAGCAACTGGCAGCTATTGACAATGCCGTAAATGCGCCGACAAAAAGTCCTGTCCTTGCAGGAATTCTGGCCATTATCCCGGGAGGGGGCATGCTCTATTGTGAACGATCTAAAGACGCCTTCATCAGTTTCTGCTTTAATACAGGATTGATTTGGGCCGCATACACAGCCTTTGACCATGATAACCCCGCCCTTGGCGGTGTTATTACTTTTGTGGAAACCGGCTTTTATTCAGGCAATATTTATGGGTCCATAACCGCCGCCCACAAGTACAATAAAGCCGCCCGGATAAACATCCTGAACAAAACCTTTAACTTTAAACCGGGGTTTGATCCGGTAAACAAATCTTTTTTCCTGAAATTAACGCACGGTTTTTGAATAAGTTTGAATACAAATTGTCCTGGTTCAGGGATTGACATCAACTCTTTACCGGCGTAGTATCCCCAACGTTCTCAGGGCGGGGTGAAATTCCCCACCGGCGGTAACCTGGACATTTGAGGTCAAATTCCGGGAAAGCCCGCGAGCGCTTTGCAGCTTTTTGCGCAAAGGTCAGCAGATCTGGTGAAATTCCAGAGCCGACGGTTACAGTCCGGATGGAAGAGAATAAGCAAAAAAACACAAAATCATTGCGCTTACAGTTTACTGACGGCATTTGTCGGTGAATACTGGTATGGTAATGAATGGTGTCATTTTGCCTTTTTATTCCCACGCCCTGATTCATGTATTCATTTATAATAATTATCAAGGAGTTAAATCATGAATCAGAATCCTTTAAAACAATTCGGAAATTCCCGGCAGCGGTTACAGGCCGGACTTGAAGCCCTTCGCCGGGGTTCAGGCATCTTGGTGGCCGATGATGAAAATCGGGAAAATGAAGTGGACCTCATTTTTGGGGCAAACACCCTTAAAGTAGAGCAGATGGCCATGCTTATCAGGGAATGCAGCGGCATTGTCTGTCTGTGTCTTCCCCAGGCAACGGTTACACGCTTGAACCTTTTTCCAATGGTAAAAAACAACACAAGCCAATACCAGACGGCATTCACAGTATCTATTGAAGCGGCCGAAGGTGTCACCACGGGGGTTTCTGCCCGGGACCGGTTAACAACCATTCAGGCTGCCGTTGCCAAAGATGCGGTTCCGGAAGATCTCAATTGCCCTGGCCACATTTTTCCGTTACAGGCAAAACCCGGGGGTGTTCTTGAACGTGCCGGCCATACCGAGGCGACTGTTGATCTGATGACCCTGGCAGGCTTACCGCCATATGGGGTTTTATGTGAACTTACAAATCCCGACGGCAGCATGGCCAGGCTCCTTGACGCGGCACAATTTGCCATAGACAACGACTTTACAATGCTCACAGTTGAAGATATTATAAATCATAAGCTTGGGATATAACACATTAGGGCCATGTCACTGTTACTTGATTATTGCATTTTAAAATTTACCAACATGGCCCTTAAACACGTTTTTTTTCGATACCGGTGCCGATTTGTCTATCAAACCAAATAATTTTTAGATATGATATTCCTTGTCTTTACATCTTAAGGCATTAAAAAAACCGTTTCTAAGCAGATCATAAACACTAGGGAGGTTGATGATGGCAAAAGCCACTTACTGGGCAGATTCCTATGTAGATAAACTTTGCACTGCCCAGGAGGCCTTGAAACATATCCGGCCTGGTCAACGCGTATTTATAGGGTCATCCTGTGCTGAACCCCAGCATCTTGTCAAAGCGTTATCCGATATCTCCGAAAGATTCACCGACCTTGAAATCGTGCGTCTACTCAGCATTGAGAGCGGGCCGCTGACGCTTATCGCGAATACATCCCACTCCCAGCAATTCAAAATCAGGTCATTTTATTTAGGATCCTGCGGTCCCGACATTATCAGAAAAAATCAAAAATTTATTACGCCGGCAAACCTGTCCCAGATTCCACACCTGTTCAAATCGGGGCTTATGCCGTTGAATGCAGCCCTGATCCAGGCCACACCGCCCGATGACTTTGGATGGATGAGTCTTGGTATTTCCGTGGACATTAATCTGTCGGCCTGCGAAACCGCTGATATTGTCATATGCCAGATTAACCCCAAAATGCCCCGGGTCCTGGGCAGAAGCTTTATCCATGTCAATGATGTTGATTTTATTGTGGAACATGAGGACCCGCTTTTAACCATCCAGCCGCTTCCTGAAGATGAGTCGTTCAATATCATTGCCAAGCACATGTCACGTCTTATTGAAGATGGTTCAACCATCCAGACAAGCCTCAGCCTAACCACAGACGCAATTATGACGGCTTTATCCGATAAAAATGATATTGGCATTCATTCGCAATATCTGTCCGATGCAATGATGCACCTTTTCTCCATTGGGGTGATTACGAATAAAAAGAAAGACTTTAATAACGGTAAGCTTGTGGCCGGTGCCGCCGTAGGCTCCTCCCTGCTCTATGAATTTCTTGACGATAATCCCTCCATTGAATTTTACCCCTCGGATTATATCAACAATCCGGGGATTATCGGTCGCCACAATAAAATGGTTACCCTGAATACAGCCATAGCCATTGATCTTACCGGCCAGGTAGCTGCTGACGCCCTGCCCTTGAACAATTACACAGGGATCAATGGTCTGCTTGATTTCACCCGGGGGGCAGCCATGTCCAAAGGAGGCAAATCCATTCTCATGATGGCCTCCACCATGGATCACGGACAAAAAAGCCGGATAGTGCCCCTTTTAACGGAACACGCCGTGGTGGTGCCAAGGGGCGATGTCCAGTTTGTGGTAACAGAATACGGACTGGTGAATCTTTTTGGTAAAACACTTCAGGAACGCGTCATGGCCCTGGTCTCCATCGCTCATCCGGATTTCAGAAATGAGCTGTTTACCACGGCCAAAGAGATGGGTCTGATTGACAGTGACCGCAAATTTAAGCAGGCCATTAAAGGGGTCTACCCACTTAAATATGAAGAAACCATTGTTATAAAAGATATTCCCATTACATTCAGACCGGCAAAGCCGGTGGATGAACGATTTATCCAGGAACATTATTACACCATGAATCCCGGCGATATCGTTTCCAGATTCTTTCATGTAAAAAAAAGCTTTGCCTATGATCAAATTGATACCACCTATGAAATTGATTATATCAATGACCTGACCATCGTGGCGACGATAGGCGAACTGGGATTTGAAAAAATTATTGCTGTGGGTGAATATTTTAGAAATACCATCATCAACATGGCCGAGGTTGCTTATTCCGTATCAAAAGAATACCAAGGCATGGGAATTGCTGATATCTTACAGAAAAAGCTCATTCAAGCGGCCATTGACAATGGCATTAAAGGATTGATTGCCTATACTTCTCCACACAACAAAGCCATGATCAGCCTTTTTCACAAGCAGCCATATAAAGTCACAACTGAAAAAAATGAAGATATGCTTATTTTAAGCTGCGTATTCAGTGACCCTAAAGCAGATGACGACGGCGGCAAAGCCCTGGGAGACGCCATTCTATCCATGGGTTAAATTCGTTTTTTTCACAAGCAACGCCACAGACTCTATATGGTAGGTGTGGGGAAACATATCCACAGGGGTTACTTCCAGCACGGCGTAACGCGATGCAAGCATTTCAAGATCCCTGGCAAGGGTCGCAGGATTGCAGGAGACATAGACGATTTTGCCGGGAGAATGGGCCAACACATGTCCCACCACATCCTTGTGCATGCCTACCCTGGGCGGATCAATGATGATCACATCCGGCTTTTCAGGCACCTGTCCGAAAACATCCTTAATGTCTCCCTCCAGAAAGGTGCAGTTATCAATGCCGTTCAAACGCGCATTTTCCTTTGCGTCGACCACAGCAGAGTGGACAATTTCAATCCCATATATCTTTTTGGCCTGACCGGAAAGCCAGATGGGAATGGTCCCGGTGCCTGAATAGAGATCCAGAACCGTCTGGGAACCGTCAAGGTCCGCATAATTAGAGACGTTTGTATACAGTTTTTCACAGGCCCGGGTATTTGTCTGAAAAAAAGAATTTGCCGAAATTTTAAACTGATAGCCCCCGATTTTTTCGATCAGATGATCTTCTCCATGCATAAGGATCTCTTCCTTACCCGTGGAGACCCCGGACCGGGCATCCGTAATATTATTGACAATGCAACGTATCCGACTGAATTTTTCCACAAGCTGTTTGCTTAAAGATTCAATGACATCAGACCTTTTTTCACGGGTCACAAGATTAACCATCCACTGGTCCCGGGCCACGGAATGCCTCAGCATGACAAAACGCCAGAACCCTTCGTGCTTACGCAGATGATATGCAGCAAGCCCGGATTCGGCCACAAAGCCACGGATGGTCTCTAAAATATCATTGCCCAGGGCCGGCATGATATGACAGGTGTGAATATCAATCACCTTATCAAAGGTGCCGGGCACATGCAGCCCAATGCCAAAGCCCTTTTTAACGGATTCATCAGCCAGTTCCTCCGGCATGAGCCAGCGCATGGCGGAACAGGAGAACTCCATTTTATTCCGGTATTCGTAGATATAATCCGAGGGCACAACATCCGTAACCCGGACGTCTTTTAG
This sequence comes from Desulfobacter latus, assembly GCF_013389365.1. Taxonomy (GTDB): domain Bacteria; phylum Desulfobacterota; class Desulfobacteria; order Desulfobacterales; family Desulfobacteraceae; genus Desulfobacter; species Desulfobacter latus. The sequence goes on along the minus strand of NZ_JACADJ010000015.1, from coordinate 60,759 downwards.
GCGCCCGATGTGGGCCAGGGATTCGACAACATGGCGCTTCTTGTATTCAAGCTGGCGCTCGTAAGGCAGCTGCTGCCATTTGCAGCCCCCGCAAAACCGGTTGTAATCGCATCTTGCTTCCCGGCGCAGGGGCGAAGGGGTGATAATATTGATCAGCCGTCCTTCGGCCCAGGATTTCTTTTTTTTGAAAATTTTTACAAAAACCCGGTCTCCGGGGACACAACGGTCCACAAATACGGGAAACCCATCAGGTTTGGCCAGACCCTTTCCCCCAAATGCAAGGTCAATGATGTCAAGTTCGTAGGTTTTTCTTTTTTTAACGGGCATTTTATATTATATCTTGTGGGTTAAATTGGTAAAAAAGTCGATAAACATACAAAAATATGAGCATAAAAACAAGATGAAAATAATGGAAACAAATTTTACAGTTGATGGATTCACCCTGAAAGGCACCCTTCATCTTCCCCAATGCCCCAGACCGCCCCTTGTTATAGGCTCCCACGGTCTTGAAGGCAGCCGGAACTCTGCAAAGCAGATGCTTTTGTCAAAGGTACTGCCTGCAAATAATATTGCTTTTTTCCGTTTTGATCACAGGGGATGCGGCGACAGCCAGGGCAATTTTATTAAGGACACCAGTATAGAGAAACGCGCCGGGGATTTTTGTGCAGCAGCGGGCCATGTTCTTGAAATGGGGGTTACATCAGACCGGATTGCCCTGTTTGGCTCCAGTATGGGGGGTGCCACCTGCATTAAGGCCTGGCAGGATCTTGAACGTGCAGGGTTGAAAATTCAGGGGGCGGTTTTGTGCGCATCCCCCGTGAACACCCGAACCATAAAAAGGATTCCCCTGGCAGGGAACGACGAGCGCCCGGCCCTTTCTTTGGATTTTTTCCAGGAAAACCTTTTGTATGATCTTTCCGACCAGGCAAAGGCGTTGCATCACGTCATGATTTTCCATGGCAATGCCGATGAGGTGGTCCCGGTGGAAAATGCCGAAGCCCTTTATGCCGCCATGCAGCCCCCCAAAGAGATGATTCTTCATGACGGCGGCGATCACCAGATGACAAACCGGACACATCAGCAGGACTTTGAACAAAAAATGATTGCCTGGTATAAATCGGTGTTCATGCAATCCGGCACCACTTGTTCACAATGACGGCGGCATCAAAAAAATTATCCAGTATTGACATTCAGCGGCAATTGAGGCATAAAAATGCAACCAAGACGGCGCACAATTTAAAAGGACTGGGAAATAAAAAAAATGCCGCAAATGTCATTGGAAATTTTTGGGCCGTCCCAGATCAAAAATTGTGATCATCCGTCAAAGAAACGATGTGGCATACTATGTGTGCCAAAAAGTCTGTGCGCCCGTAGTGCAGTGGATAGCACGTCAGCCTCCGAAGCTGAAGATCGCTGGTTCGATTCCAGCCGGGCGTACCATCTATACTCGAATAGTATCGGAATTTCCATTCCCCGGCACCCGGCACCGAACCGCCCGCCCAAAGGGCGCTAATTTAATCATTGCGTAACAACCATCCATGAAACCATTCCATCGATCAGGCTTACGCATCGGACTGATCTCCTATCGATCCAACCCCCATTGCGGAGGACAAGGCGTTTATATACGTCATTTAAGCCATGCGTTGTCCGATCTTGGTCACCAGGTGGAAGTCATTGCCGGCCCCCCGGACCCTGTAGTTAATGCCGGAATCAAGCTAACCATGCTTGATACCCTTGATTTATACAACCCACAAAATCTGTTCAGAACACCACGTATTGAGGAACTCAAAGACCCTGTCAATCTCATTGAATGGCTTGACGTCTCAGCCATGGGATATCCCGAACCCATGACATTCGGCATGCGGGCGAAGCGCTACATGAGAGGCCGGACAAAAAGCTATGACATTATCCATGACAACCAAAGCCTTTCCTACGGTATTTTATCCCTTGCCCGGGACCTGCCCGTAACCGCCACCATCCACCATCCCATGACCGTGGACCGGCGACTGGCGGTCAAAGCCACCAGGTCTTTTTATAAAAAGCTTAAAACCCTTCGCTGGTACTCCTTTATTGGCATGCAGAAGCATGTTGCCCGAAGAATACCGTCCATTATCACGGTATCCGACAGCTCCAAAACAGATATTGCCAAAGAATTCAAAATCCCTGAATCAAGAATAAAAACCGTCCCCAACGGCATTGATCTGGATAATTTTTTCCCCCTGGATCATGTAAAAAAGAGACCTGGACGCCTGATTGTCACCAACAGTGCGGATATGCCCTTAAAAGGCTTGTACCATCTGCTTTACGCACTTAAAGGGGTGTTGCAGCACAGGGATGTTTGCTTGACGGTCATTGGTACGCCTAAAAAAAACGGCGGCATCGAAAATCTGGTTAAGACACTTGATCTTGGCCGGTATATCGACTTTACCGGCCGTATTGACCACCAGCGGTTTGTCCGGGAGTATGCAAAAGCCCAGATTGCGGTGGTGCCCTCCATGTACGAAGGATTTGGTCTGCCGGTTGGTGAGGCCATGGCCTGCCGGGTGCCGGTGATTTCAACCACTGGTGGGGCGTTGCCCGAAGTGGCGGGAGATGCGGCCAAACTTGTGCCACCGGGAGATGCAAAGGCCCTTGAAAAGGCAATTATTGAATTGCTTGACGATGAAAAACAGCGTGAAGATCTGGCCTGCCGGGGGTATAAACGGGTAACAACTGAATTTACCTGGGAAAAATGTGCCATGCGCACAGCCCAAATCTACCAGGAGATAATAAATGATTACCATGGACTTTAAACGCCTGGGTATTGCTCCCGGCAACCGGGTTCTGGATATCGGGTGCGGGGAGGGACGCCACACCATCAGGGCCTGTCAGGAATCCGGTGCGGTCTGCATTGGTGGAGACTTCGGATATGACAATCTTATCGCCACCAAAGGCAAACTTGAATTTCACGAGGGGCTGGATGACCTGTCCTGCAGGAACTGGGCGTTGTCTGCCATGGACATCACGGATCTTCCCTTTAAGGACAATAGCTTTGATGTGGTGATCTGTTCGGAAGTTCTCGAACATATCCCGGATGACCAAAAAGCGGTTTTAGAACTGATTCGTATAGTCAAGCCGGGTCAAATACTGGCCGTAAGTGTTCCCCGGGCCTGGCCCGAATGGATCTGCTGGCAACTGTCGGATGAATATTACAACGCCAACATGGGTCATGTAAGAATTTACAACAAAAAAGAAATTATTGGAAAAATTCAGGAGAGAGGCCCCAAATTCCTGGGTTGTCACTATGCCCACAGCATCCACAGCCCCTATTGGTGGCTCAAATGTCTTGTGGGGCCGACCCGTACGGATTCGCTTGCCGTAAATCTCTACCACAGACTCCTGGTATGGGATGTGATGAAAAAACCGGCACTGACCACTTTTGTTGACCGGCTACTGAACCCGGTATGTGGAAAAAGCCTGGTTCTGTATTTCAGAAAACCGCTTTGAAAAGTAGTCGGAGCCTTTTTAGGTGTAACTCGACTTTCCAATTGGGATATTTATGAAGTTCATCAAAAACAATAAGGTTTGCATCGTCAGACCACTTTTGGGCCAATACATCCTGCCGATCTTCATCAAAATCCCAGTTAAAATACCTGCCGGGAGCATCGTCTTGATTCAGCAGCATTTTTGCAAGGGTTGTTTTTCCAACCTGCCTGGGACCGCCTAAAAAAGCCATCTTTCGTCCCAGATCCTGTATAATATATGGACTGAGGTATCGCATACGGCTATTTTACCCTCTATTCCAAAACAGTCAAGTCTATTTTGGAATAGAGGGTAAAATAGCCACATTTTCCATTCCCGGGCTTTGCTTATCCATGGACAAAAAGAATGGATATACACGGCCTGTTGTTTCAATCGGTGGGTGACTTTTCGTTCAAACAATAGTTAAAAATACCAGGCCAAGGTGCCTATAAATATATCAATTCCATCGTTAGGCGCTTTTAAATCGGCGTTGGAATAGTGCATGTAGCGCAAACTGATATCCGCATTTTTAATTCTGATACCGGCCCCGACCCTGTCTTCAAACTGAAACGTTGAGGACAACCGCCTGTTTTTTATCGTATAATCGTCCAGACCGGCAACACCAATCCCCGCCTCTATATATGGATACCAGGTCGCATTACCCGCATGAAACGCATGAAAAATGTATTGAAAGACCGGAGAGAATGCCACGGCATTCACATCGTCCCCGTCGTGTTCCCAGCGGTTATAAGACAGTTCAAAATAACCGCACACATAACCGGTTTTGCTTTCAAGCCATTTTATATGCCACTGTTTTAAAAGCCCGGCACGATAAATATCAATACGGTCTGTGCTTTGACCATATCCCAATGAAACACCCCATCCCCCAGGAGCGGAAAATTCCTGGGCTGCAGCATAAGTACTTGTCCCAATAAAACAAACCAACAAAAATAAAACGCGTTTCATTTTTTCAGATTGCCCCTTTCCGGCAAAACCTGTTCCGGCACCGAAAAGACGCATTATCGGCACCTTGGAGATAGAATTAAATTCAATAGTAGGTACACTATTCCCACACAAAAATAAACAATCAGCATATTTTTTTCTTAACGAAAAATCATCTGGTAACTATATCCCATGAACAGAACAAAAGCCCTGAACACGGCAACTTTCATTCAGAAACCAAAGCAGGTTTACCCTTGACATAAAATTGGGGGGAGTTTATATCCTTCTAACAATTGCGTAAATTAACCCGTTGTCATTTTATGAATATTACAAATTAAAGATTGCCGTACATTGAAAAAAACTATAAAGAAAAACCGGAATCAACTGCTGGAGAGCTGGTTTGACGCCACCATCAATACCTATCCTGAAGAATCTGCAAGGATTTTAGGCAAAAAATCCAATCGTTTTGACAATCCAATAGGGGGCGTCACCCGGGAAACCCTTGAAGATGTTTTAACCCTTATTACAGAAGATTTCAGCAGAGAAGATCTTGAAAAAGCCCTGGACCCGGTCATTCGGATTCGTGCAGTTCAAACATTCGATCCTGCAAATGCCGTAAGTTTTGTGTTTGCATTAAAGGAAATCGGTGAAAGCGTCATTGAAAAGGCGGATATAATAAATTTTTATCGCCTGGTGGACGAAATGGCCCTGGCGGCTTTCAACCGGTACATGAAATGTAGAGAGGATATTTTCCTTTTAAAGGCCACGGAGAGCAAAAGACGTATCCATCGGGCCTTTGAAAGGGCAGGTTTAGTAGCGGAGCTGTCAGAGGGCGACCTCTTAGGCTCCAAAAAATCTTAACATGTATGGCGCGATAATGGCGGGTCATACATAAAATAATGAGGTGGTTATAACATGAATCAAAGGTACTTGATCCCCCTTACTGCTGTCTTTCTGCTCTTCCTGTTGGCTTACGCAGGAGTTGAAGGACTCGGGCTTCAGGTGGTCTTTGGTGTACTGATTCCGTATCTGGCAATTGCCGCATTCGTAATTGGCTTTGTAATCAAAGTCAAGGGATGGGCAGCCTCTGCCGTGCCGTTCAGGATTCCTACAACCTGCGGCCAGCAGAAATCTTTGCCATGGATTAAACAGAACACCATTGACAACCCGAGCACATCAACCGGCGTTTTTGTAAGAATGCTCCTGGAAATTTTTGCTTTCAGGTCATTGTTCAGAAATACAAAGGCGGCATTTAATCGGAATGCATCCAACAAACTCACCTATTCCTTTGAAATTTTTCTGTGGGTCGGTGCGCTTGCATTCCACTACGCATTCCTGGTCGTTCTTCTCAGGCATTTTAGATTTTTCACTGCACCTGTTCCCGAAGTCATTCAGACGCTGGAATATCTGGACGGCATTATACAGGTTGGCCTTCCCGGGCTGTTCATTTCAGGACCTGTGCTTCTGCTGGCAACGCTTTTCCTTTTAAGCCGCAGAATTTTTGATGCAAAAGTCAGCTACATTTCCCAGGCGGCTGATTATTTCCCCTTGTTCCTGATCATCGGCATTGCCGCCACCGGCATTGCCATGCGCTATTTCACTAAAGTGGATATCATCGGTATCAAGGAAATGACCATGGGACTGGTTACGTTTCATCCCCACATCCCCGAAGAAGTCGGCGGGCTGTTCTACGGCCATCTTTTCCTTGTGTGCATTCTGTTCGCCTATTTCCCCATAAGCAAACTGATGCATATGGGCGGCGTATTCTTAAGCCCCACCCGGAATATGGCCAACAACACCCGTGCCCAACGGCATATTAACCCCTGGAACTATGATGTGCCCATCCATACATATGAACAGTATGAGGACCACTTCAGAGACAAAATGATTGAAGCCGGCCTGCCGGTGGATAAAAAGGAGTGATAGATGGCTGACGAACTTACACCGGATGAAGCATTAGACAAAATTGATTATCGTCCCCGGTCTAGCTCCGAGCCTAGAAACTGGCTGGACACTACCAAATCGGTTCAAATCCGGCCGGGTATGTACTGCTATGCAGCCAAACCGGAAAGTGTTGAGACGTTGGGGCTTCCCTATGCAAGAGAGTGGAATCCCACAGACGAAGACTGGAAACTGCCGGAGAACTGGCAGGAGATCCTGCACGAAGGCATCAAAGAACGGCTGGAACGTTTCCGTACATTTAAGATCTTCATGGATATCTGTGTGCGCTGCGGCGCCTGTGCCGACAAATGCCATTTCTTCCTGGGAACCGGCGACCCCAAAAACATGCCGGTACTGCGGGCTGAGTTACTGCGGTCGATTTACCGCAATGACTTTACCTTTGCCGGTAAACTTCTGAAAAAGATCCCCGGTGGCAAGCGCCTGTTAGGTTCCAGGGAAATGAGTCTGGAAGCACTCAAGGAGATGTGGTACTACTTTTTTCAATGTACGGAATGCCGACGCTGTTCAGTGTTCTGCCCCTACGGCATTGACACGGCTGAAATCACCATCATAGGCCGTGAGTTGCTCAATCTTCTGGGCCTGAATATCGACTGGATTGCCACACCGGTGTCCAACTGCTATCAGACAGGTAACCATCTTGGCATCCAGCCCCATGCCTTCAAGGATATGCTGGAGTTCTTTGTTGAAGATATTGAAGATATCACCGGGGTTGACTGTACGCCCGAATTCCAGAAAAAAGGCGCAGACATCCTTTTTATTACCCCTTCCGGTGACGTATTTGCCGATCCCGGCACCTATACCTGTCAGGGGTATCTGATCCTGTTCAAATATCTCAAGGATAAATACGGACTGGATGTCACCTGGTCAACCTATGCCTCCGAAGGCGGCAACTTCGGATTTTTTACCTCCCATGAGACCATGAAACGGCTCAATGCCAAAATGTACGCCGAAGCAAAACGCCTGGGCGTCAAGTGGATTCTGGGCGGGGAATGCGGTCATATGTGGCGGGTTATCAACCAGTACATGGACACCATGAACGGCCCTGCCGACTTTCTTGAAGTGCCGGTGAATCCCATCACGGGTACCCGGTTTGAAAATGCCGCATCCACCAAAATGGTTCACATCTGCGAATTCACAGCCGACCTGATCAAGCACGGCAAGCTGGAACTGGACAAAAGCCGCAATGCCAACCGGGTCCTGACCTTCCACGATTCCTGCAACCCGGCTCGTGGTATGGGACTTCTGGAGGAACCCAGGTATTGTATCAAAGCATGTGCGGACGAATTTTATGAAATGCCGCCCAACACCATCCGCGAACAGACCTTCTGCTGCGGTTCAGGTGCCGGACTTAATGCCGGCGAAAATATTGAATTGAGAATGGCCGGTGCGCTTCCCCGGGCCAATGCCGTTAAATATGTTCATAATAAATTCGGCGTCAACTCTTTAGCCACCATCTGCGCCATTGACAGGGCGGCACTTCCCACCATGTGTGAATACTGGGTGCCTGAAGTCGATGTCATCGGCGTTCACGAACTTGTGGGCAATGCGTTGATTCTACCGGGTGAAAAGGAAAGAACCGAGGACCTGAGAATGGAACCCCTGCCCGGGGTAGAGGAGGAATAAGATGAGTAAAAATATGATTATGGCAGGACTTGTGGTATTTGTACTCGCCGTTCTTTCTCCGTTTTGGCTCAACTTGATCACAAGCACACAGGCAGCGCCTGAACCGGAACTGCTGGGAAAAGCAGCAAAAGTCAAAAAATGCGTTCTGGACAAATATGAAATGCGGGCAGAGCATATGTACCTGCTGGATGTGTGGCGGGATTCTGTTGTGCGCGACGCCGCCCGCAAATATACCGGAACCAACGGTGAGACCTTTAACATGAGCCTGTCCACGGGTGAAAACTCCTGTCTGGGCTGCCATGAAGATAAAGCCAAATTCTGTGACAGCTGCCACGACTATGCTTCTGTGAGCCCCTATTGCTGGGAATGTCACACCAACCCCAAGGAGATTGAATGATGATAAAGAGCAGAAGAAGCTTTCTTAAAGTAGCGGGTATTGCTGCCATCGGAATGGGTGCTGCTCCGGTAATGAATCTTGCCGCATCAGAATCCCACGGCAGCGCCCTGCCCAAAATGGAAAAAAACGAAGAGGCCCTGCATGCCAAACGCTGGGGGATGCTCATTGATACCTCCAAGCTAACTGACGAAGTTGTTGAGGCGATTAAAGACGCTTGTCATAAATCCCATAACGTACCGGATTTCACCATTGAGCCGGACGCCGAGAAATATTCCGGTGTCCGCCCGGTCAGGGAAGGGCAGGAAATTAAATGGATCTGGGACGAACATTTTCACAATGCTTTTCCGGACAAGGAAGATGAATTTCTGGCTGAAAAATTCCATGATCTTCCCTTCCTTGTGACTTGTAACCATTGTAAAAACCCGCCTTGTGTCCAGGCATGCCCCACCCAGGCAACGTTCAAACGGGAAGACGGCATCGTCATTATGGACTACCACCGCTGCATCGGCTGCCGCTTCTGCATGGCGGCCTGTCCATACGGTTCAAGAAATTTCAACTTCAGAGATCCGCGTCCCTTCATTGAAGAGACAGACCCGGATTTCCCTACCCGTACCAAGGGTGTGGTTGAAAAATGCAACCTGTGCGCCGAACGTCTGGCAAAAGGTGAGCAACCCCATTGTGTGGAAGCAAGCGAAGGCGCCATCGTCGTCGGAGATCTGGAAGATCCTGAATCTGAAATCAGACATCTTCTGGCCGAACATTATACAATCAGACGTAAACAATCCCTGGGTACCGAACCCAGTGTTTACTACATCGTTTAAGAGAGGCGACTATGCTTGAGATAGCTATTCAAGGAAGTAAAAAATATTGGTTGTGGATTGGCCTTTTGCTCGCTGTCATGGGTGTAGGCGCCATTGCCTACGTTGATCAGTTCCTGAACGGTCTGGTGATCACGGGCATGAGCCGGGACGTCTCCTGGGGATTTTACATCGCCAATTTCACTTTTCTTGTGGGTGTTGCCGCAGGTGGTGTTATGGTGGTTATTCCCTTTTATCTGCATGATTATGAACGGTTCCACAGAATCACGATTCTAGGTGAATTCCTGGCAGTTGCCTGCCTGATCATGTGCCTGCTGTTCATTGTTGTGGACTTAGGCCAACCCATCCGTATGCTGAATGTGCTCTTGTACCCCACCCCCCACTCCATGCTCTTTTATGACATGATTGTTCTTAACGGGTATCTGTTTTTGAACATTGTTGTGGGCTGGAAAGTGCTTGAAGCTGAAAGAAACCAGATAGAACCGGTGTGGTGGACAAAACCCCTTGTGTATATCTCCATCCCCTTTGCCATCGGCATCCATACGGTAACCGCGTACCTGTACTGCGGTCTGCCCGGTCGCGGATTCTGGCTGACAGCCATTTTGGCCCCCAGATTTCTGGCATCTGCCTTTGCGGCAGGTCCTGCGTTTCTGATCATCCTTTGTTACATTATCAAAAAGTTCACCAAATTTGATCCAGGCTGGGAGGCCATGCAGACCCTGGCAAAAATCGTCTGCTACGCCATCATTGCCAACCTGTTCTTCTTTGCTTGTGAAGTTTTCGTGGTTTACTACTCCGGCATCCCCGGTCATCTGTCCCATACCAAGTACCTGCTGTTCGGTCTGCACGGCCACAACATGATGGTACCCTGGATGTGGAGCGCCCTGATTCTCATGGGTGTCGGCGCCATATTCCTGCTGATTCCCAAACTGAGAAACAATCACGTCCTGCTGCCGGTTACCTGCGCCATGATATTTTTCGGTGCCTGGATCGACAAGGCGCTTGGCATGATCGCCGGTGGGTTTGTTCCTTCTCCGCTGCACCATGTGAATGAATATGCCCCCACACTCCAGGAAGGAATCATTGCCCTGGGTGTATACGGCGCAGGCTTTTTTGTACTGACCATTCTGTACAAACTGGCCACCACGGTTAAAGAAGAGGTTCGCGGGTAGTTTACAAACCTTTATCTGCGATATTCAGCTGATATTCTAAAGGGGGCTTTTTTCATAAAAGCCCCCTTTATATTTAGTGTTTAAAAAAAAGCCCTCATCTGCTTGTCTTTTAAGCCGCCCTCGGCGTTACGCCAAAGGACATATATGTTAAGGAATTAATTTTGAGTCCATCTGTTTTTCAAAATATCATTGTAACACCGCAATCTGTTGTGGAAGACTTGAAAAATAAAATTCTTGTCGCCCTTTTTTCAAAAAATACAGATCAGCTCAAAATTTTAATTGATTATGCCACAGACACGGCCGGAAATCCGGAGATCGGCGAAACGGATGAAAAGTATCTGCGCCAGGCGCTGACCGCCCTTATCCGGCACAAACATATGCTTGATAAGTCAACCGGTTTAAAACAACAGACAAAGCATCTGAAAAATTTGCTTGCAGACAAAGTCCGTCAGGCTGATCCCGGCCACATGACATATGACGCGTGGGGAAAACGCCTGAATATTCTTCCCTGGCAGCGGCCCTATATATTCAGTGAGGCCATTACTTTTCAGATGACGTCCGGCTGCTCCAATTTCTGCCGCCGATGCAATGAGTGGGCGTTGCCGAAAGTCCGGGGGCATTTCAGCTTTGATGCGGTGAATACATTTATAGATAAATTCCTGGCACATGCGAACAAGGACTTAGCCCTCTACGGCGGATCAGATCCCCTGGACTGGTGTGATTTTCCCCATGACATCACCCATGTGCTGAGCCGTCTTGGAAAGAGGTGTCAATTCAGTCTGCTGACCAAAATACCAAGGGGGAAAGGCAACCTTGCCAAAGCCCTGATAAAGGCAGGTATCCCCATGTCTGTCAGCCTGACCGACCGCAACCGGAATAGAATAGAATGTCTTGAAGAACAGATGGGGCAACCTTTTACCAAACAGCATGCCACTGCTGATCTTTTGATCCCGGCCGGTCTGGATGAAGACTTTTCCACGGTTAAACCCTCCATTACAGACAGCTACGGCACAGAAATTTCCCTGGACGGATGTTTTGCCGTTATCCCGGCATTTACCAGCGCATTGCACCCCTTTGGTCATAAAAAAATAAGGATCACGGACAACGCCACGTTTATTCCCAGAAAAAAAATCGGCCGCCCTGCCCTTTTAGTGGATTATTTCAAACCCCTTGAGGTCTTCACTGAACAGGGGCTTTCCGTTTTACCTGTGCTTTTGGATGTCCAGGTGGAAAATATCCTTTGTGATACCAGCCGGTATGAACTGACCCCGCCGGGTATGAGAAGCATCCGGGAGTATTTTGATGTCTTTTCTGACAGGGCCCGGCTCAAAAGAAAAAGTCTGACCCCTTCGGTGGTCAAACGGCTAAAAAACAAATATCTAAGCGCGACCCGTTTCCATGACCTTGGCACAAAAACTCAGACAGCCATGAAAAACGAAATTCGCGATCATGTCCTGTTTACAAGAAAAGATATCGTTGCACAGGCAAGGACCTGCAGTATATCTTTTTTCCTTGCCGCCATTCATGTTTATATTCAGGATTGTCCGGTAAAATGCAAAATTGTCCGGCATCTCACCCAGCAGGAATTTATGCAACTTAGAAAACAGTTCCACAACCGTGACTCAGCCCCTATTGCGGAAAGACTTGAAAACTCGAACACCGATCCATGGCTTCTGTTCAGGTATTATGCCTTAACGTTGGTTCATAATGGGCCAACAAAGCAGATAGAGGCCTTTATCCAGACCTGCCCCGCAGCATTTCATCCGGAAAAGGATCGGTTTGTGCCGGTTGCTTAAAATAACGTTACCCATCTTTTTTTCTTTAAGGAAGATATTATGAATTTACACCACTGGTGGCTGGCCATCCGGCCCAAAACCCTTCCGGCAGCGGCTTGCCCGGTTGTTGTTGGCGCAGCCTGCGCTATATCCGATCACAGGTTTGCAGCACTGATGTTTGCAGCAGCCCTGGCAGGCGCTTTATTGATCCAGATCTCAGTGAACCTGGCCAATGATTATTTTGATTTTTTGAACCACATTGACACCCCGGATCGGAAAGGCCCAAAGCGTATGACCCAAAGCGGCCTGATTCCCCCTGAAACCGTTCGAAACGCATTCATACTGACCATGCTGGCCGCCCTGGGTTTAGGTGCCTTTCTGATTATCAAGGGCGGGGTTGTGATCCTGTATATTGTGATCGCCTCTCTTCTCGGGGTTGTCTGTTACAGTGCCGGCCCCTTTCCCATTGCGTCCAACGGCCTTGGTGAAGTGTTTGTATTTATTTTTTTTGGCCCTGTGGCAGTGCTGGGTACCTATTATCTGATGGCCGGAAGCGTAACACCGTCGGTTTTCATTGCATCTGTTCCCGTGGGCCTTTTGGTCACAGCCATTATCGTGGTCAACAATCTGCGGGATATTGAAACAGATGCCGGAGCAGGCAAGCGTACCCTGGCCGTGATCCTGGGCCCTTGGCGAACCAAGGTGGAATTTGTATTCCTGGTCCTTTTTTCTTTTTTGATTCCCTGTCTGATGTTTGCCTCGGGCCGTTGGTCCTGGTCTATTCTGCTGCCCCTGGCAGTATTCTGGAAATCCTATCCCGTATTTAAAACCGTTTTTGAACAGGATGGAGAAATTCTTAACCAGGCCCTGGCAGACACGGCAAAGCTTGCGCTGATGTTCAGTGCGCTGTTTGCCGTTGGGATCGTGATTGGATAAGGCCCATGTTTGCCAACACCTATCCTTACAATGGTGTGGTGTATCCCATCACCGACATGGCATTGACCTGTAAGGTTAAAGATTTATCTCTAATTACACCCATGGATGATGTGGCCGGCTTCAGGTTTATCCCGATCCATGATCTTGACACCGATATGTTCGGCATGGCCTCGGCACGAAAGGTGCTGGAAAAATATAAAAAAACATATTCAGAAACGTTCAAGTCACACCAGTACGGCAAAGGTCATTATTAAAGAAAATTTGGCTGTTGTGTGTTTATGGTCCGGTAAGAATTTAGGTCGATGACACCTTGTCTATTTGGAATGGATTCCGGGTTAACCAGACCCATGATATGATCCTCCCACAAAGACAGGATAGTATGAAAAGCCTTGAAAATAATGCTTTTATATGGTTTAAACAATTCATGAAAAAAAGATATTATCGTTCCGGAAATAAAAACGCCGAATCCAGACCATCACGTCCCATTCATTACCCCGAGCTCACGGCCGGGGCAGATAAGGCATTGAAAAAAGTATTCAGCCGGATAGGTGTTCCCGAAAAACAGCCTTTCGTACCGGACCCGTTTCAGCTTGAAGCCATTGAAGCCATCAGCACATCGGACTGTCTTGTCACAGCCCCCACAGGTGCCGGAAAAACCTGGATTGCAGAACAGGCCGCCAAACGGATATTGGAAAACAACGGCAAGGTGTGGTATGCCACGCCTTTAAAGGCGTTGACCAACTCCATCCATGCCGGTTTTTCAAAAATTTTCGGCAAGGAAAATGTCGGCATTCTCACCGGTGACATCAAGGAGAACACCAATGCAGACATCATCATCGGCACCACGGAGATTTTAAGAAATCAGCTCTATGATGCCATGTACACAGGCCAGAACCTGAAATCCGATCTGATTATCCTGGATGAAGCCCATTTTCTTGGCGATGCCGAGCGTGGTGTGGTCTGGGAGGAGATCATGATCTACCTGCCCGTGCGCATCCCGCTGCTTTTATTGTCCGCAACCATCGGCAACCCGAACCAGATTGCAGGCTGGCTGTCCACCATCCGGGACAAGCCGTGTAAAGTGGTGGAAAACACCGAACGGCCCGTCCCCCTGTTTCCTTTATTTTTCCATCCGTCGGGCACCCTTTATCCGTTGCTTGAAAAAACGGGAAAAAACGGGAACCGGACCCGTCTTTATAAGAAGGTCTATAAATTCAACCAGTCAGGTAAACGCCTGATGCTGGCCCCGCCAGGCAAACTGCCCAAATTCTCAGATATCCTCAAGGTACTGTCCCACTTTGATTTGCTGCCGGCCATCTTTTTTTTAAAATCCCGGGCGGAATGCGACCGGGCAATAAAATTATGTGATGGCAGTCTGCTTAAATCTGCGCCTGAAAAAAAACAGGCACTAAAGGAGCGGCTTGTAGAACTCACGGCAGACAACCCCCATTTATCCGCCCATCCCCAGCGGCCTTACTTAGAAGAAACCGCCACGGCCGCCCACCATTCAGGCCACTTGCCTGACTGGAAGGTGGTGGTGGAGACCCTGATGGCCGAAGGACTCTTAGATGCCATGTTTGCCACCTCCACAGTGGCAGCCGGTGTCAATTTCCCGGCCCGGTCCGTTGTTATTCTTAATTCCGACCGGTTCAACGGCCGGGACTTTCTGTCATTGACCGCCAGTGAATTCCAGCAGATGGCAGGCCGGGCCGGGAGACGCGGCATGGACAACATCGGATTTGCCACAGTGCTGCCGGGCAAATACATGGATGTGTCCCTTGTGGCCAAACTGGTTAATGCCCCGCCCTTAAATGTGGATTCCCAGATCAAAATTGATTTTTCCATGGTACTCAACCTTCTATTATCCAATACCCCGGAACAGGTGCGCACCCTGCTGGAGAAATCCTTTGCCTCCTATCTCATTGCCATTGGTGCAAAAGCCGGAAAAAGCGGCAGAAAAGCCAGAAAAAAGTTCGGCAACAACATGGAATATTTATGGCTGGATTTCACGGAGCACATGGACTTTTTGATCCAGGAAGGTTTTGTCACGCCTGAAGGAACAAGGCCCGCCACCCTGACCGAAGATGGTCTGTGGGCCTCAAAACTGCGCATTGATTCGCCCCTGCTTGTGGCCCAGAGTCTTCGGGACAAGCTTTTACCCGAGCGCGACCCGGCCCTTTTAGCAGCCATGATGGCCGCGTTTGTCAATGAAAAAGAGTTCAAGGATGATATGTTGTTCAATACCACGCTTTCCAAACGGCTTAAGGATGCATTCCTGGTGCTGCGCCGGGGCCTGAAGCCCTTTGCCATCAAAATGCTCCAGTCAGGGTTTCCCGCGCCCAACCTGTTTATCCAGCCGGCGTCCCTGGTTTATGCCTGGGCCCATGACACATCCTGGGATGAACTGATGCGCAAGTCGGATTTTGCTGAAGGGGATTTTGCCAGACTGGTTCTTAGAACCTCGGAAAATCTGCGCCAGATGACCCATCTAAAACAGGATTTCCCTGTTTTTGCCAAAACAGCGGCTGAAGCCATTGACATGATACTCAAATCGCCTGTGCTCACAGTGTGAAAAAAATAAGATACAGGAGGCCATATGTCCGAAGATACTAAAAAAGTTATTTACTCAATGATCAATGTGAGCAAATTCCATGGCACACGCCAGGTGCTCAAGGATATTTCACTGTCCTATTTTTACGGGGCAAAAATCGGTGTACTCGGCCTTAACGGTTCAGGCAAATCAACACTTTTAAAAATCATGGCAGGGGTGGACACCGAATTTACAGGAGAAACCATTTTATCCAAGGGGTTTACCGTGGGGTTTCTTGAACAGGAACCCCTGGTGGACTCGGATAAAACCGTGCGGGAAGTAGTGGAAGAAGGGGTTCAGGAGACCGTAGACCTCTTAAATGAATATGAAAAAATCTCTGAAGCTTTTGCGGAACCCATGTCCGATGATGAGATGGACGCGCTGTTGGAGAAACAGGGAAAACTGCAGGAAAAGCTTGACCACATGGATGCCTGGGATCTGGATGCCCGGCTTAAAATGGCCATGGACGCCCTTCGCTGCCCGCCGGAAGAGACCCCGGTCAGTGTGATCTCCGGCGGCGAAAAACGCCGGGTCGCCTTGTGCCGTCTGTTGCTGCAGAAACCCGACATTCTGCTTCTGGATGAGCCCACCAACCATCTTGACGCCGACTCCGTGGCCTGGCTGGAACAACATTTAAGCCGGTATGAAGGTACGGTCATTGCCGTCACCCATGACCGCTATTTCCTGGACAATGTGGCAGGCTGGATTCTGGAACTGGACAGGGGCGAAGGCATCCCCTGGAAAGGCAACTACTCCTCCTGGTTGGAACAAAAACAGCAACGCCTGGCAAAAGAAGAGAAAAGTGAGAGCAAGCGTCGCCAAACGCTGGCCAGAGAGCTTGATTGGATCAAAATGTCCCCCAAGGGCCGGCGCTCCAAATCCAAGGCCAGAATTACGGCCTACGAAGAACTGCTTAAAAAGGACAGCAAACAGCAGGAACAGAAAATGGAAATTTTTATTCCACCAGGACCACGGCTTGGCTCAAAGGTCGTTGTGGCACAACATGTTGCCAAAGCGTTTGAGGACAAACTGCTGGTGGAAGATATGAACTTTGTCCTTCCACCGGGCGCTATTGTGGGTGTGGTCGGTCCCAACGGGGCCGGCAAGACCACGCTGTTCAAAATGATTACCGGTAAAGAAAAACCCGATTCCGGCACCATTGAAATCGGCGACAGTGTTCAGGTTGCCTATGTGGACCAGGAACGGGATACATTAGACCCTGAAAAAACCATTTATGAAGTGATCTCCGGCGGAAGTGATACCCTTTTACTGGGGGACAGGGAAATCAATGCCCGGGCCTATGTGGGTAAGTTTAACTTCTCCGGTTCCGACCAGCAGAAAAAAGTTAAAGATATTTCAGGGGGTGAGCGCAATCGGGTACACATGGCCACCATGCTGCAAAAACAGGCCAATCTGCTGCTTCTGGACGAACCGACCAATGACCTGGATGTCAATACCATGCGGGCATTGGAAGAAGCCCTTGAAAATTTTGCAGGGTGTGCTGTGATCATCAGCCATGACCGGTGGTTCCTGGATCGCATCGCTACCCATATCCTTGCTTTTGAAGGGGACAGCCAAACCCTGTTCTTTGAAGGGTCTTATTCTGATTATGAAAAGGATCGCAGAAAACGACTGGGTATCAAGGAAAGCCAACCCACAAGAATCAAATACCGCCAGCTGACGCGGTAAAAACGATTCATGGATTCTCCGATATGCACCAAAACGATAAAAACGCCCCGTTAGACAAAGACACCACAAAGATTATCCTGGATTCAATTTCAGACGGGGTATTTACCATTGACTACAATTGGAAGATCACCTCATTTAACAGAGCGGCCGAAGAGATTACCGGCATCCGCAGGCAGGATGCCATAGGTTGCCATTGCTGGGATGTTTTTCGCTCCAACATGTGTGAACAGGGATGTGCCCTTAAAAAAACAATGGATCAGGGCAAACCATTTGTATCGAGTTCCGCATATATTATTAACAGCCGGCAAAAAAAAATCCCCATAACTGCATCAACCTCCCTGCTTATTGATAAAAATGGTGACGTTCTGGGTGGGGTGGAAACCTTCAAGGACCATTCCGTGGTGGAAGCCTTAAGAAAGGAACTGACCGGAGGGGTCCGGGTAGAGGACATGGTGAGTAACGCCAGTGCCATGAAAAATATTTTCAATATCCTTCCCCAGATTGCTGAAAGTGATTCATCTGTTCTGATCGAAGGAGAAACAGGTACCGGAAAAGAGTTAATGGCAAAGGCCATTCACAACACCAGCCACAGAAAAAATTGCCCTTTTGTGGCAATTAACTGCGGGGCCCTGCCGGACACATTGCTCGAGTCGGAACTGTTTGGATATAAAAAAGGGGCATTCACCCATGCCGTAAAAGACAAACCCGGCCATTTTGCCCTGGCAGACAATGGAACCATATTTCTTGATGAGATTGCAGACACAAGCCCGGCCTTTCAAGTCAGGTTGCTGCGGGTACTCCAAGAACGCGAATACACCCCCCTTGGCGGCATAACCAAAGAGCGATCCAATGTCAGAATTATCGCCGCCACCAATAAAAACCTGACAAACATGGTGGAGAACAATGAATTCCGTCAGGATCTTTATTACCGCATTAATGTTATTAAAATCTCCCTGCCCCCCCTGCGCCATAGAATGGAGGATATTCCCTATCTGGTGGATCAGTTCATCTCCCGGTTGAACCTGCGCCGGAATAAAAATATCCAGGGACTTTCCCCTGAGGTGCTTGCCGCATTCATGGCCCATGATTTTCCCGGAAATATCAGAGAACTTGAAAACATCATTGAACATGCCTTTGTCCTGTGCGCCAAAGAGTTCATCACCATGGCGCATGTGCCGCCGTCGCTTGCAGCCGAATCAAGACCGGAAAGCGGTGAACATAAAAACCCGGTGGTCGCCGCACAAATCAAAATGATCACAGACGCGTTGAAACGAAACAACAATAACCGGAATGCAGCCGCCCGGGATCTAGGGATACACAAAAGTACCCTGTTCAGGCGTATTAAAAAACTGGGAATCCGGTTATAGAAGAGTTTATCCGTGCAACCGGAAACCGTTTACAAGTCTCTTTTTTGCAACAATAACGATATCCCCAGGATCTGCCGCTGGAAAAGGATGCAAGCCCGGTGGGGATTTGGCGCTGTTGTTTCCCTTGTGTGTGTTAAGGCACAGCCTTTGCATTTTTAATGTTCGCAAAAAAAATTTCTAAGAGGAGGAGATCATTATGAAAATTGCGATTACCACTTGGGGAAACCGGGTCTCTCCTGTGTTTGACGCAGCAAAAACCCTTTTAATTGCAGATATTGAAAATCAAAGTATTCATAATAAAAAATATGAATCTTTTCAACCGAACGATATCCTAGGTTTGGCAACGCTTTTAAACCGTGAAAAAGTCTCTGCCCTGGTTTGCGGGGCAATCTCGGAAACCTATGCGACCCGGCTCGTTGAAAACAGAATCCGTATGTTCGCCTTTGTCACCGGCAATGCTATGGATATACTAGATTGCCTGGCCGCACATAATATTATTAAACCGATTTTTATGATGCCGGGTTGCACGCCGATAGCAGAGACGCTTTTAGCCTGATCCCGTTAACAATGCCCTATTTCCCTTTCTGATAAATTTAATAAAGGAATGGTACCAGTAAAAACGCTGACATGCAGTGATCTTGTGCGGCGCCAATGGGAGCATACTTGGAATATTTACCCATTGGCGGCAAGGCAGGCGAATTAAAATTCAAAAGCCAACTGGATGGTGAAGGTGTCAATTTCATCCCCGTCGCCACCTTCTGATGCAGCGTAGTTTTCAGCTTTTGAATACTCACAGGCGACTGAAAGCCTGTCTGTGATGCCAACCCCAACGGCGCCCAGAATTTTTGATTCAGGGAAATCGTCATAGGCACCGGCATTGTCCGTATCACTGGCCTGGTAACCAATGGCAACGGTAGTTTCAAAAC
Organism: Desulfobacter latus; assembly: GCF_013389365.1. Taxonomy (GTDB): domain Bacteria; phylum Desulfobacterota; class Desulfobacteria; order Desulfobacterales; family Desulfobacteraceae; genus Desulfobacter; species Desulfobacter latus. The sequence goes on along the minus strand of NZ_JACADJ010000015.1, from coordinate 41,061 downwards.
CGGAGACATCAAACGTATACCCGGTTTCCAGGGCGTATGCAGATAATTTTTCAACAACAACACCTCCGCCAACAGCCTTTGCATCATCCGTCATGGTTACATATTCCCCCATGAGAGAGAATGGACCGAAATTAAAAACGGCATGAACGGCAAGCCCAGGCACATACTCGTCAAGGTCCACGCCGGCAATGGCATCGCTGAGAGTACCGGATTCAAGGATATTGCTGATCCAGTCCGCTCCCAGGTCAAAGGAGACGCTGTCTGTTTCCATGGCATACCCGGCGGAGAATCCAACGCTCTGAATGGTATCATCATTACCTGCCTCATCCACATCACCGTTAAAGGCATAGGCGGCGGCCTGGAAACCATGGACCTCAATACCAACCTGTGCCGCATTATCAACAATTTCACCAATATCCAGAGTAATGGGATCTGAAATCATCATGGTTTCAAAGGTGCCAAAGGGAACATAAAGTTTACCTGCTGACAGGTAATAGGGAATATCGTCGGTGGCACCCAGAGTGATATGGGCCTCATCGACAATAACTTTGTCATCCTCATCTTCCCAGCTGAAAAGCACAAAACCTGTCAGCCAGTCCTGGGGTTCTGCTTCAATACCAAGCTCGGCGGTTGCCAGGCTGATGTCGCTTTCATCGGTGTCTGCCGCATCATCATGGGAGGCAAAGCCGGATTCGATCTCAATGGCCCCGGAAATAGTCACCCACTCAGAGATTTTCCCCAAAGGATAATCTCCGGTTGCCGTTCCGGCTTTTTGTTCCAGTTTTTCGATCCGTTCCGCCAGTTCAACATTTGATGCGCAGAATCCGGGAAGCGTGTTAATAAAAACCACCATTAAAGCTGTGATCAGGCCCAATACAAAATTTGTTCTTTTCATCTTTTCTCCTTAAAATAATAAAACATGGTTTAAAGTTAATGGAAGCACATCGTTATTGATACATACATAAGTAAATAGCAAAAGCGTTACTTGTAATTTTAATATAAATCAATAAGTTGATATTAATAATTTATAAATATCAAATAAAATTATTATTACCTAATATTTTTTAATTCGATCTTTTTTCATAAACAAAAGAGATTGTCAAGCCATATTGAAAAATAAAAAGCGATATATGCTTAGCCTCCTTTGAAGACCACAGGAGGCCAATAAATATTTTGTTTTAGTCTTGACAAACTTTTAATGGTGATTTATAAAATACTCAAAAGTTAGTTATTCCAAACAAATATAAATCATTAAATCAGGAGTACACAATGGAGTCAAATTTTCATCACGAAAAAAAACATAAATGCACCGGCGATTGCAAAAACTGCCGATGCCGCCAAGCCAAGACCAATATCACGCACAAAGCCTCAGCCTAACCTGAACAAAGCGATGGCCGACCGAAGGTTTTAAGACAGACGACTGAACCGGAGCCGGCCGTCCATCACAACCCAACAAAACGGAGGTAAACGATATGTCCGGAAATTTTTCTAAGTTTTCAAACATGTGGGAAATTGAATCCCATTTCAAATGTCCGGTGGCAGGTGCCATTCTCAGCGTTGAAAAACACAGGGATATCCTGAAAAAATGCGGTTATAATGTTTCCGGGCTCAAATCTTACGAATACCACCAGATCATTATGTCCAAGCTCCACGAACGGAATAAGGTGTCCGAAAAGGTGAACAATTTCATTCGGAGCCGGGCAAAGAAATGGATGGAAATCATTGACGGCATGGATGATCAGCAAATAAAGCTCTGTAATCAGCACAAAACACCTCTTAAAATTCTCAGCAGTTCCAGTCTATCCGCAGTCAGCCAAGCGGTCTTCTCTCAGGAAAAAACGATACCCCTCAATTAAGCCCATAAGTTTTTCCATAAAGGGATCTCCCTTAACACGACAGCGACACTTTGTCTTATTTCCGCAAAAAGCTTCGGCAAATCAACGCATTATAGCTGACTTAAAGCTATAAAATTCTTTTTAAACGGGAGGATTTTTGAAAGTGTTGCTGTCGTGATAGCAGATTTAATAAAGCTTATCTATACATTTTAAGTGTCGCTGTAGTGTTAAATAAAACCATCAAATACTAATTTCTTAGACATGGCATAGTTTTTTTATATACCCAAAATCAATTGTTGTAACTATTCATATTTCAGTATATTTAATTAAGTATTTTTTTATAAACTAAATTATTGGAGGTAAACATGCCAGGACCTAAAAGAAGAAGGCACTGCGGAGAAAACTGCTGCATGCTCAAGAGGATCAAACCCGGACAGCGAGCCAAAATCCGCTGCCACCATGCCAAAGGCGCGGTGCGTCAACGCCTTTTGGACCTGGGATTTGTCCCGGAAACTGAAGTTGAGGTGATCCGCAAAGCCCCCCTAGGCGATCCTATTGAATGCTATGTGGCCAATTATAAGGTCGCACTGAGAAATTCTGAAGCCGACCTCATTGAGGTCGAATGTGACTAATTTACCCATGAATACAGAGAAATAAACAATGAATGAAACCCCTGAAGCCGGTCCGAAAAAACTTTTGGTGGGCCTGGCCGGCCAGCAGAACGCCGGAAAATCAACCACATTTAACATGCTTACCGGGGCCAACCAGCACATTGCCAACTACCCCGGTGTCACCGTGGATAAAAAAACCGGTTACTACCGCCACCGTGAAATTCGGGTGGAACTTGTGGATCTTCCCGGCACTTACAGCCTGACCTCTTTTTCCCTTGAAGAGCGGGTGGCAAGGGATTTTTTAATTTCAGAAAAGCCTGATGTCATTACCAATGTGGTGGATGCCTCTTCCCTGAAACGCAGCCTTTATTTCACCTTCCAGGTGCTGGAAATGGGGTTTCCCGTTGTGGTGGCCCTGAACATGATGGACGTGGCCAAACGCAACGGAACCCATGTGGACGTAGCTGCTCTGGAACATTGCCTGGGCGTAAGCGTCATTCCTACAATAGGCCGCAAACGCCAGGGCAAGACGGAATTGAGAGATGCTATTCTGGATACGGCGAACCGTAAAGCATATAATCCCCTTCGCATCAGCTATGAAGAACTTGAGCCGGCTTTAAACAGCCTTAAAAATCAGTTAGATAAATGCAAACTGGCCGAAGACTACCCCACCCGGTGGCTGGCTGTCAAACTCCTTGAGGGAGACAGCGAAGCCGAGCGTATTGTCGGTGAACATCTTGGGGAAGACTGCAAAGAACTAAAAACGGCCGCCGGGGTCCGCCGGGACTTTGAAGAAAAGCATTACATGAATGTCCCGGACTACATGGTGGGCTGCCGGGATCGTCTGGCCACAGAGATCATCGGCACCTGCGTCACGGAAACCAAGGAGGGCCGGGACCGGGTCTCCGAAACCATTGATAAAATAGTCCTGAATCGGTTTGCCGCCCCCTTTTTCCTCATTGCCACAGTATTTGTGATTTATCAACTTTCCATTGTCAAGGGGTATGAGCTTACGGTTTACTGGTGGCCCATTTTAGCAAAACTGCGGGCCATGATTGCCGGCGTGCTGCCCGCGGCCGGTATCCTGGAAGATCCGTATATCCGGTCCATGGGATTGTGGATGGTGGATTCGGCCAATGCCCTTCTCAACTATATCCCCATTTTTTTGATATTGTTTTCCCTCATCGCCATTCTTGAAGACAGCGGATACATGGCCAGGATCGCCTTTATCCTGGACAAACTGTTTCACTCCTTTGGTCTCCACGGTCAGTCCACCCTGCCCTATATCCTGGGCGGTGTGTTTGCCGGGGGGTGTGCCGTACCCGGGGTGATGGCCACCAAGGGGATACCGGACGAGCGGTCCCGGATGGCCACCATCCTCACAGTACCCTATATGAACTGTCTGGCAAAAATTCCCTTCTATACCCTGCTCATTAATGTATTTTTTGCCCCGTACAAATCCTGGGCCATGCTCTTTTTATCCACAGTGACTATTTTTGTCGCCCTGTTAGTGGCCAAACTTTTGACTGCCACACTGCTCAAATCTATGGAAACCGCCCCCTTTGTCATGGAACTGCCCAAATACCACCCCCCAACGCTGTTCGGCGTGGGGCAGCGGGCCATTGAACGGACCTGGCAGTACATCAAAAAGGTAGGTTCCATTGTGATGGCCGTCTCCATCTGCGTATTTACCCTGCTTCAGTTCCCGGGCATTTCCGATGAAAAGCAGGCCCATTTTGATGGCGAAATAACCAAAGCCGTGGCCATGTTTCAAAACAAGATCGCCAAAACCCAATATGCGGACCGGTTCAAGGATGAAGCCGCCCTGGTGTCAATGATCAATCTGTACAACGATTTTAAAAGCGCACGCCTGATCACAAAAGGGGCAAAATCGTCCAAGGCCTTGTCCGCTAAATTCAAAGCCGGTTACCCGGAACAATTTAAATTCCTCAAGCCTAAAAAGGATAAAGACGCTAAAACAGTAAACAAGGCCCTGCGCGGCTTGCTCTCCACGCGTAAATCCTTGCGCCGCCAAATCAAGGAAGCACAGATTGAAACCAGCGTCCTTGGCATGGTGGGCCGTTCCCTGGAACCTGTTACCCAGTGGGCCGGATTCAACTGGAAGATCAATGTGGCCATTCTCTCCTCCTTTGCGGCCCGGGAATCCTCGGTGGCTACCATTGGTGTTCTATATCAGCAGGGGGCTGATGAAAACAAAAGCCTTGAAGACCGTATGGAGGCCGAGGCCGGAGAGGGAGGATTCTCTCCCCTGCACGCCCTGGCCATTATGGTCTTTTTTGCCCTGTACCCGCCCTGTCTGGCAACAACCATCATGATCAAGGTACAGACCGGTTCATACAAATGGATGGTCTTTTCAATGATTTTTCCCACCACCTTAGGGTTTATCACGGCCTGTCTGATCTACACCGGCGGCAGTGCGTTTAACCTTTCCGGCATCCAGATGATGGGTGTGTTCTACGCCGCAGTCGTCCTGACGGCCGTGTGTTCTGGACTGTTCAGCTCATGGAAACGAAAACCCGGCCCCCTGCCCGATCTGCGCCAGGAGCCGAAACCGTTGTAGTTTTATTAACAGTCTACATCGGTCCAGGAAATACCGGCAAAACCAAAAAAGTTAAAAAAGATATTGACAAAAAGTATTAGAAATGAAAATAAGCTAATTATTTATTTGTTAGGAGAGACTTATAAATGCACAATAAACTAAATATATACTCATAATAAATCATTGTTGCATTTAAAAAACTAAAAACCAGGAATGTTTTTAAAAATCTACAAGGAGAAAAAATGAAGTTTAAATTATCTGTATTCATCTTTGCCGTTATGCTGTTTGGATTCTTTCTGACCCCGGCAGCCCAAGCCCACACCCCGCTGTGCTCCTGCTATGACAATGGCGACGGAACCGTGACCTGCGAAGGCGGATTTTCCGACGGATCATCAGCCGCCGGTGTTGAAATGCATGTTGAAGATGGTTCCGGCAAAGTCCTGTTCAAGGGTAAAATGAATGAAGACAGTGAGTATACGTTTGACAAGCCCGCAGGCGACTACAAGGTGCTGTTTGATGCCGGGGAAGGTCACAAAATCACTGTGAATGGCAAGGAAATTACCGAATAACCCGGTTTTTAAATACTAAAAACTTTAAAAGGAGAAAATTTTGAAAATGAAACATGTTATCACCACCATCAGCACCCTGGCCATCCTGGCAATTACCTTACCTGCATTTGCCCACTTTCAGATGATCTATACCCCTGAAAGCGCCTTGAACAGAGGGGGGAGAATTCCTTTGGCCATTGTTTTCACCCACCCCTTTGAAGCGGGTCACACCATGGACATGGGCAGACCGGAACAATTTTTTGTTACCCGCTCACGGGGTGAAAACATCCCTAAAAAAACAGACCTTCTGCCTATGCTTAAACCCATGACATGGACCAGCCTGACAAATTCAGGGGCGGCCTATGAAACTGAATACTCCGCCAGAGGCGGAGACCACATCTTCTGCCTGGTACCTGCCCCTTACTATGAAGGCGAAGAAGATGCATATATTCAGCAGTTCACAAAAATGATTGTCAATGTGGGGGGAGAGCCTGGCGCCTGGATGGAACCTGTGGGGCTTGATTGCGAAATCGTTCCCCTGTGCAAACCCTATGACCGCTGGACCGGAAATGTATTCCAGGGCAAAGTGCTGTTCAAGGGAAAACCCGTTTCCGGTGCAGAAATTGAAATTGAATACCTGAACCATAAACCCTTGCTGGACAAAAAAGCCTTTGCCAAGGAAGCTTCCGCCACTGCCCCCCAGGCGGCCTTTGTACTGCAGACCATTTTTGCCGATGACAACGGCGTATTCACCTTTGGCATTCCCAAGGCCGGATGGTGGGGATTTGCCGCCCTGGGCATTGATCCCGAAGGATCCTTTAAAGGCAAAGCGTGTTCAAGGGATGCTGTGATCTGGATTCAGGCCAAAGATATGAAATAAACAACCAAGCTTGCCGGTGCCGGCCTTTTTCCTGTCTCTTATCAAGATTTCATCTCTTCTCCCAATGAGATAATCAACGCAAGGGCCGGGCCGGCACTTTTCAATTTGCGCCTTGGTCATATTTTAGGCCATACGAATTTCCGGTAGGTTGGGTTGAGGAACGAAACCCAACGCCGATAAGTTGTTGGGTTTCACTTCGTTCAACCCAACCTACGCTGTGGCCGATGTTATAACCAAGCCCATCCGGTATTCTGATTGCCTGTTTTCAGTTTCTTCCGGAAATGTGGGAGAAACGGTTCCGCCTTTCCCTTCATCTGCCAGTGTCCCCGGTCCTTGTGGCCCTGTCCCATCTTCTGGTGGGAATGACCGTTTATTGCACCCTGGCCCTGGCCGACCTTTGGGGGCTTGGCCTGGGGGTTTGTATTTCCTGCCCGGTCTGTGAATGGAAAATTTACCGTACTGAAACCCTTGTCCCCTTGGCGGATTATGATCCGGACCGCATGGATTTAAAGCTGTTACAGGCCTTTACGCACTGATTGCAATGGTTCTCACAGCAGTCAGTGAATAAAAAAAATGTACGGAAAACTTGAGAAAACTGTAATTTCCGTTTATAAAACAGCCATTAAGCAAACATCAAGCGGAAATGGCGGGGGCATGAAAAAAACGGATATTGACCGCTCCATCCTGAGTTTTCTATGAAACCGTCAACTTATAAGCATTGTTTGTACCTTTTAAATTAAAAGCATGATGCACAAACTCACTTTGATCATTGTCTGGCTGGCAATCCTCTTTCTAATCCAGGTCGGTGGACTCAAGATAGCCGGACCGGACAAAGAGATACTCACCCCTGCTATAGCCAATCCTTTCACCCAGAACAAAAGGGTTCAAAAGAAAGTGAATCCGCCGAAAAGCGCTTGGTTTCAAAAAGTTGCCACGAGCCTTATTCAATGGCAGCAACAGCTGAAATCAAAAATGAGCCGACTGATTCGGGAGGCAAAACAGACCGGGCGTTACGGCCCCCTTGTGATCATCCTCGGGACTGCGTTTTTATATGGAGCGGTCCATGCAACAGGCCCCGGCCATGGAAAAGCCGTTGCCATGTCCTATATTGCCGGTACCCGGACCCGATTATGGAACAGTGTTCTGTTTTCAACTATTCTGGCGTTTACCCATGCCCTGTCCGGGATTTTATTGGTGCTGGTAGTCAAAGGGATATTACACGGCAGTGTCCGGACATCTTTAGACCAGGCCACCCGGGTGACCCAGAGCATCAGTTTTTCCCTGATCACCCTTTTGGGATGTTTCATGGTTGTTAAAGCCGGTATCGGATTTTGGCCCCAAAAGGCCCCAAAGAATGTCAACACCGGAAAACCAGTTGAAAGCTATTTGTCCGCCTTTACCATCGGATTTATTCCCTGCCCCGGTGTGGTCATGGTGATGCTGTTCTGTGTATCCATGGACGCCACTGTGTTGGGTGTATTTGCAGGGATCGCCATCGGTGCAGGAATGGCATTGACCATTTCGCTGGTTGTAGTGCTTGCAACCCTTGGAAAAAAAACGGTTTTGACTGCGGCTGGAGGGCAATCCATGGGGAACGCAAAACTTGAAGCCGCCATACAGCTCCTGGCAGGCATCGGAGTTTCCGTATTGGGAGCGTTGTTGATATCTGCCACTTAAATTAGCGCCCTTTGGGCGGGCTGTTAGGTGCTGGGTGCTGGGTGCTGGAGAATGGAAATTCCTATACTATCAAGTTATTTCGCTCTCATTCCTTAACACTGCTGCAGAAATCGTTAATCATTTTAAAGTCCCGGTTGATCATATGGTGGGCTATGCGTTTAGAAAGAGGAGGGATTCGTTCATTTTTATCCTGATAAAATTTAACGAAGTCCTCTGCAGTCAGGGGGCGTGAAAAATAGTATCCCTGATAGAGCTCGCAATGATATGAGTTAAGCAGGCATAGCTGTTCTTTTTCCTCCACCCCTTCGGCAACCACTTTCATGTTCATGGTATGGCCCATGTGGATGATGGAGTGGATGATGTCCGAGTCCTGCTTGATCTCACTAATGTGTTTCACAAAACGCCTGTCGATTTTCAGCTCGTCAATGGGCAGGGCTCTGAGCATACTGAGGGATGAGTAGCCCGTTCCAAAGTCGTCCATGGAAATGGAAATGCCCGTGTCACGAATCTCCTGGAGCAGCGGCAGGATATAGTCCAGCTCATCAATGAACATGGATTCCGTGATCTCAATGGTGGTCTGGGATCGTCTGATCCGGTAATGATCCAGCCGCCGGAGCAGTTCATCCTTGAAATTCTTTCCAAGGATCTGGGAGACGGAAATATTGATCGAAAGATTCAGGGTATCTGCCTTATCGCTGCACCCATCAAGGATCTTCCGGAACTCGGCACATGAGGTGTCCAGGATGAAGGCCCACAGAGAATCCATGGCTCCGGATTCCTCCGCCACACCGATGAACAGATCCGGCGGCACAAAGCCCAGTTCAGGGCTTTCCCAACGCACCAGTGCCTCGGCTCCGTGGATGGTGCCGTTCCCGTAAACCTGGGGTTGGAACACCATGTAAAGTTCATTCTCCTCAACAGCGGTATGGAGGGAATGTTCGATCAGGGTCTTTCGCTCCATGATCTTCTGGAGCTCACTGTTGAAAAATGCATAATTGTTACGCTTTTTCTTTGCGGTGTACAGGGCAAGATCGGCTGAGACCATGAGCTGCTCAAAGCCGGTCCCGTCTTCCGGATACCGGGATATACCGACGCTGCAGCCGATGCGCAGCTTTAAACCGGAAATGTAATAGGGTTTTGAAATTTCGGAAACGATCCTCCGGCCCAGGTGGCTGCTGTTGGCGCCGGCCTCTTCTCTTTTAATGAAGATCGAGAATTCGTCCCCGCCATTCCTGACGATTTCGGAGTCCTCCGGGACCAGTTGTTTGAGCCGCAGGCTCACTTCAATGAGCAGTTTGTCTCCCAGGGTATGGCCGAAGGAGTCGTTGATGTTCTTGAAATTATCCAGATCTATAAACAAGAGGAGAAACGGGGAGGCGTCCACGGTAATCCACTGGTAGGAAAGATCCTCCAGAGCAGCCCGATTGTAAAGATCCGTCAGAGAGTCATGAACCGCCTGATAGGAAAGCAGACGGTGTGCCGCCGCTTCCTTTCGGTAAAGCATGTGGAAAAGGGTGAGGAAACCGGTCGATACCACCAGAAAACCGACTAACTGAATAAAAAAGCCCTGCCCGAAGAAGAGGGCTCTAACCGTCCTCATCGGAATCAGGGTCTGGGCCCAGATTTTATACCTTTTATTGTATTTCACAAAGTAAAAGGAGTCCTCTTTGGTCAGCTGGGACCAGGCTTCGTAGCGGAAACCTATTTCAGATTTCCGGATTTCTTCAGGGCTGAGCCCCGCCCCGGTTTTGGCATTCAATGTCGCAATTTCAACCGGCGGCCGGGAGACCGGGGAAGAAAAAAGCTGGGAATATCCCGTTTCCGGAAAAGGATTGACGTATATGTGCATCCTATTGGTATCGTTTACCAGTAATGACATCTGACCCGGGAAGATGGGGGCGCTTTGGAAAAAAGCAACCGACTTGTCCATCTGTATTCCGGTGATCATGACGCCGGTGACATTTCCTGCAGCATCCCTCAATGCCTTTCTCAGGGGAAGAATCCAATTGTTCCTGATCTTGCAAAAATGGATTCTGCCTATAACCATTGCATCGCTTTGCAGGGTCCGGTTGAAACTTTCCCTTGTCTTGTCGCTTTCCTTGAGGCATTTTATGTTCGACAGATTCTCCCTGGAACTCATGGCCAGGTACTTGCCTTCCGGATCGGTGAGGCCGAAGCCCACAACCGAAGGAAACCGGGTCAACATCTCTGCCATGACGGCCTGGCTCTTTTCAAGGTCCAGATGAAGGTCGTTGTCCAGCAGTTGATGCCCGATCATATCAAGCAGCAGTTCGGTTTCATGGAGTCTGGAGCCGGTTGTGGCCGCAAAATGATTGTTAAAATGCAGGCTTTCCACCACAAGTTTATTCCGGACATCCCCATATGTTTTAAGCTGGAAATATACAAACACGCCCGTTAACACACTTAGTGTCAGGAAATAGAGCAGTTTGATATGTTTCATTGTTTCATTCAATGCAAAACTCTTTTATTTTCTTGTATTTAAAGATCATCTTCATCTCTGACTTTAAACATATCCATGGATTGTTCAAGCCGGATGGCCTGGTCGTTGAGAAATCCCGAGATCTGGGCGGTTTCTTCGGCGCCTGCAGCCGTATTCTGGACCACGGCTTCGACGTCCCTCAGTTCTGAAAGGATATTTTCAATTTCGCTGATCTGAAAATGTGAGGATGTTTTGATCTGTTCCATTTCCCGGTTGATCTTATTAATCACTTCCGTTATCCGGTCAAGGGATTCAACCGCCTTTCCAACACTTCTGTTCCCGTAGGAGACCTTTTCCAGAGTTTCTTCCACCAGCCGGGTGCTTTCCTGGACCGATTCCGTACTCTGGGTGGCCAGGTTCCGGATTTCCTGGGCAACAACGGCAAACCCTTTTCCCTTTTCTCCGGCCCGGGCCGCTTCTATTGTGGCATTCAGGGCCAGGCGCCGGGTCTGGTCGGCGATATCCCGGATTACCTTTACGACGCTTGATACGGCCCGGCTGGACCGGTCAATATCCGACATGGCCTTTACCATGGTTGCCATCTCGGATTTTCCGGCCTCGGCAAGATTCGCCGAGTTGCGGGCAAGGGTATCTGCATGTTCTGCACTCCCGGCGTTTTCACGGGTTTTTGCTGAAACGGCGTCAACCTTTTCTCTGAGGCTCTGGATGGAAAGGGCCTGCTCCCCGTTCCATTTTGAAAGATCCTGATTGGCCTGGTTGATCTGGTCCGTATCCTGCTTCACTTTTCGGGCCGACAGCTTTATCTCACCAAGCAGCGCACCCAGCCGGTCAACAATTTTTTCAAACGCCTTTCCCATGATATCTTCATCAGACGCTTTGTCTACCCTGACTTCCAGATCTCCTTCCGAAATTTTTGAGGCCACGGCTGATTTTTCCGAAAAATGATTCGCCATCCTGGCGAAGGAGCGAGCGGTATGGCCCAGCTCATCGGAGCGGCCTTGGATTCCGGACAAAATTTCCTGCCGGCCTTTGTCAACGCTGACGTTCCCGGTGGAGAAACGGTCGGCCAATTCGGCCAGGAATTCAATGGGTGGCACAATATTCCGGGAAATCCTGATGCCGGCCAGGATGCCGGCCACCAGGCAGAGCACCAGCAACCCCAGCAAAAACAAAGCCGCATTCCGCTGGTAGGCGTCAAACCGCTTCATCTGCCCCTCACAGGCCTGTTCTATAACCGTTTCCAGGTTTCTGCTTTCATTGTCCATATGTTTCATGGATTTGCGCATGGCAAAATTGAGCTGATAATATTCCTTGAACGTGTTGAGATATGTGTGGGTTGCCGCACTTATACCGGCAAAGAGTTTGGCTTCCCGACCCGTGCGGAAAGAGGATTTCATCATGGGAAGCGAAACGCCCATACCGGCTTCATTGTTAATGCCAAGCAGCTTTTCCATCTCCAGAATAAGGCCGGAGCCGCTTTTATCATCCTGATAGAGGACAAAATCCTTGGCCATCTCCTGGAATGCCAGGGGTTTGTTGGCAAGAAGGCCGGCCAGGGATTTGCTTTTGGATGTCTCCTCCATCTGCCCCTGGATCTCAAGCAGGACTTTGAAATCCTCTGCCGTAGCCTCAGCCCCGTTATTTATGTTCTTTTTTAACCCGGACAGCTTTTTATTTAATTTTTTTGTCCGGCGATTGACCGCCTTTCCCAGTGACAGGGTCTTCCCCATAATCCGGACGGACTGTTCCCTTAATCTGTCCATCAACACGACGCCCGTAAAGAATTGCTTCTGGAAGTCTACAAATGCCCGGTCATAATCTCGAAAGGATTGAAGAATTCGTTCAAGAGATTCCTGATCATCCCTGGAGATCCCGGAAGATTGCAGGTTGACCGCTTTAGTTTCCATCTCCTGTTTCAAGCGGGCGTACAATTTAAGCGGATCAATATAATCTTGTTTGTCCTGTTCTTCTCCGGCATCCTCTTTTTCCTGCCGGGCCAGGGACTCCCGGTCCACCAACCACTTCCCTGCAGCCTGCCGGGCCTGTATACCCGTGGTGACCATATGGTCTATGGCGTTTTGGGTTTTTACCCTTTCTTTCATCATATAAAGTGTATAAAGGGCTGACCCGCCAATGAGCAATGCACAGCCTAAAGTTACGGCAAAACCAAAAGATATCTTATGTCTGATTTTGTATTTTTTTTTCATTAAATCATTTCCTTGCAATGACTATCTTATCAACTATTTCAAGAAGATTTTATTCCGATCATGGGCCTAAAAGGCAGCCGGGAAAAATCCCGGCTGCAAGAGAGAAGAGAGAGGCCGCTATCAGGCGGCTGCAATGTCCAGTTTCAGTAGCAATAATTAGTTATCCCATATTTATAATCAAATAAAGTTAATTATTAGTTTTGGCTAAAAATAGAAGTTGAAAATTAATATGTCAAGTGTTTTTTTAACCTAAAAATTTTCCAAAAGCTATTGATCGGACTCATTCCTAAGAGCCTGTTTGATAATTATAAAAATAATAGCATTTATAATCAGTTGGTTATGTGATTTTATTTGATTAAAACCCACAAAGTGGGCGAAACGATGATCATGGCCGAATATTGCGCCAGTTATCAAAATTGCACGTTCTATGGGCTGTTGACAATTTCCTTTTTGAAACATAGAATAAATAGATGTATCGAATTGGAGATTATCGAGTCATCTGTGAAATTCAGGATACCGTTGTAAAAATCGTTGTGGTCCGGATCGGTCATTGTCGAGATGTCTATAAATTCTGATTCCCTTCTCGGTCATCTTTTGAGTCAAAGGACGCTGCATCACTGATGGATAAAGACATACAACCTGAAGCCATTGACTGGCACACCCTGGAACCGGACAGGGTCTTTACCGCCCTGCACAGCAGCGAGGCCGGGCTCACCGCCGATGAGGTGACGGAGCGGCTGCGCATTCACGGTCCCAACCTGATACGCAAGACAAAGCAGGACGGCATTCTTCGGCTTCTGTGGCGTCAGATCAATAATTCCCTGATATGGGTCCTGCTCGCCTCCGGCACCCTGGCGATCTTGCTCGGTAAAATGACCGACGGTCTGGTGGTGCTTTCGGTGGTGCTGATTAACGCCGTTATCGGCTTCGTCCAGGAATTTAAGGCCGGACAGGCCATCGAAGCCCTTTCCGGGATGGTTCCGCAGAATGCCATCGCTATCCGGGAAGGGAAAAATACCACCATTCCCGCCTCTGAACTGGTGCCCGGCGATGTGGTGCTCCTGGCGGCAGGCGATAGCGTAGCCGCGGATATGCGTCTAATCAGCATCAACAATCTGCAGGTGGAAGAGGCAGCCCTGACCGGCGAATCAGTGCCGGTTGAAAAAAACACCGCTTCGGTCAGCAGGGATGCCGTGATCGGCGACCGGACCTGTATGGTCTACAGCGGCACCCTGGTCACAACGGGTACGGCGACAGCCGTGGTTACGGCCACCGGCATGGGCACGGAGCTGGGCCGTATTTCTGATATGCTCGAAAGCACCGTTGACCTGGAAACACCGCTCACCAAAAAACTGGATGAGGTCAGTACCTATATTACCATTGGGATTTCCGTCATTTCCGTGGTGATCCTGGCGATTGGCGTGAAACGGGCCCTGGATATCGCCATCCCGCTGGGTACAGCCCTGAAAGAAACCCTTATTTTTGCCATAGCGCTGGCGGTCGGGGCCATCCCCGAGGGCTTGCCTGCAGTGGTGACCATCGCCCTGGCCATCGGGGTGCAGCGAATGGCACGCCGAAACGCCATCATCCGCAAACTGCCCGCCGTGGAAACCCTGGGCAGCACCACCGTAATCTGTTCCGACAAAACCGGCACACTGACCAGTAACGAAATGACCGTAACCGAACTGCGGACCTTGCAGACCCGTTGCCGGATCAATGGCAGCGATGACGATCCTCTGGGCAGCTTCACCATCGAGGACCGGAAAGTAGCTCAGCTGCCCGAAGACATAGAGGATCTGCTGATCAAGGCGACCCTGTGCAACGATGCCACCCTGCATCAGGAAGCAAGCGGGTGGCACATCACCGGCGACCCGACCGAATCCGCCCTCCTGGTTGCCGCCGCCAAGGCCGGTATATCTATTGAGAATGCCGACACGCGCTTTCCCCGGCTCGACAGCATACCGTTTTCATCGGAAAACCAGTATATGGCCACGCTGCACGGTGGTGCCGAAAAAACCATTATACTCAAGGGGGCGCCCGAGGTTATTGTGAGCCGCTGCCATACGGCAGGACAGACCACGGATGATCCGCAACAGATCATAGCGGAGATCAACCGCATGGGCAGCCAGGGCATGCGGGTGCTGGCCATAGCCGGCAAGCAGCGGGACCCGGGCGCACCCGATATGCTCTCACCGGATTCGGTGAAACAGGGGTTTACCTTTCTGGGCCTGATCGGTATGATTGATCCGCCGCGCATTGAGGCGGTCGAAGCCATCAAGGCCTGCCATCATGCCGGGATCAAGGTGAAGATGATCACCGGCGATCACCGCTCCACAGCCCTTGCCATCGGTAAGGCGCTCAACCTGGCAGTCAGCGACCAGGTCGTTACCGGGGCGGAATTGGCAACCATGGATGCAGCCATCCTGCAACAGACAGCGCTGACCACCAACATTTTTGCCCGGGTCGCCCCGGAACATAAGCTCCGTCTGGTGCGTGCCCTGCAAAAAGAACGGCATATTGTTGCCATGACCGGTGACGGCGTCAACGATGCGCCATCGCTCAAACAGGCCAATATCGGCGTGGCCATGGGCATTACCGGCACGGCGGTATCCAAGGAATCGGCGGATATTGTTCTGGCGGATGACAATTTTGCAAGTATCAGCGCGGCGGTGGAGGAAGGGAGACGGGTCTACGACAATCTGATCAAATCGCTGGCCTTTTTATTGCCCACCAATCTCGGCCTGGCGTTGATCCTGATTTACGGCATCATGTTCTTTCCCTTTGACCCGGTCAAAAAAGTGCTGTTGCTGCCCATGCTGCCGACCCAGTTGCTGTGGATCAATCTGGTT
This sequence comes from Desulfobacter latus, assembly GCF_013389365.1. Taxonomy (GTDB): domain Bacteria; phylum Desulfobacterota; class Desulfobacteria; order Desulfobacterales; family Desulfobacteraceae; genus Desulfobacter; species Desulfobacter latus. The sequence goes on along the minus strand of NZ_JACADJ010000015.1, from coordinate 25,433 downwards.
GCAGCGGTCGCCCTGGCTCTGCCCCTGGCCTTTGAGGTCAAGGAACCGGATATTATGCATCGGCCGCCTCGCAATCCGGACGCACCGCTGTTTAGCGGTTTTGTGGTTTTCCGGGTAGTAACGGTCTCCCTGCTGATGACCGCCGGCACGATTGTGCTCTTTACTATGAAATATCAACAGGAACTAGCCGCGAGCATTGCTGCACCACTGGTCCTGGCCAAGAGCCAGACCATGGCTGTGACCTTTGTCATTCTGTTCCAGATCTTCTACATGACCCACTGCCGATCACTCAAAGACAGTCTGCTGAAAATCGGATTTTTCAGTAATCCCACCGTATTCTGGGGAATTGGTGTGGTTCTTGCTTTGCAGGGGCTGTTCGTTTACCTGCCCTTGATGCAGCGGGTCTTCCACACAGCACCGCTGTCGTTCACTGAAATCGGGCTGACCCTTGCTGCGGCGTTCATTATTTTTCCAGCGGTCTCCCTTGAAAAATGGGTTCGCTCCCTGATGCGGTACTCGCTGAAAGACAGTGCCTGATGGCTGCGGTTATCTTTAAATTTATAGTATAGAAATTTCCATTCTCCAGCACCCAGCACCCAGCACCCAGCACCTAACAATCGCCCAAAGGGCGCTAAATTATCATGACCTTAAAAACTTGATAATCGAGTATCAGCCGACAGCGGCAATAATGCCGGCAAGCAGCAAGGGGACTTCGAACCAGAATTCATAAAAATCAGCGGAAATATCATTATCTTTCTTATACCGGAAGGTCAATATAAGCATAAAAGCCGGTATCAGGGCAAGACCACATACAACAGGCGACATCCAGACAGTTAAAAGAAAAGGAATAATAATTGTGGCCACAAGGGTGTAATGAACAAATTTAAGGCTTTTCTTTTTGCCCAGAAGAATGGGAAGGGTTTCCCGACCTGCAATCCTGTCACCCTGGACAGCCAGGATATCCATGAAGGCTGTCCTGGCAAACGATAACCCCGTGGCAAAAATAAAGGCGACCAGGGTCAGAGCCAGGTTTGCCTTAAGGCTGATCCCGGGCATCAAGCCTGTAACCATACCCCATGCCACTGCAATGAGAATGGTTTTTGATCCCGGCACATCCTTGAGCCGGTAAATTTTACGCCCGGAGGAAAAGGAGGGGAAAATGGTACGGGTATATGACATGCCTAACAGCATCATGATAAGCAGCACACCAAAGTACCCCCATCCCCTTGTCCATGCAAGGTAAAGCCCGATTGCACCGGACAGAAACGCCATCAACAAAAGCCATCCCTTGTTTTGCTTATAAAGGGCTGCCCGGTCCGGTTTGTTGTAGGTATCGGACCCGATGGTCATCATGTTGTTCATGATCTGCATGGACAAAATATAAAACATGGCAATAACCGCTGGTATGGCCGGGTTTTGTGCGCCGGAGATCATGGCTGCTCCCAGGGTCAGACAAGCGGCCCCTGCGGCCAGAATCATGTTGGTTTTCATCAACACATCCATTACGTCCCTAATCTTTCCTTGCCCGGGCTGTTTTTCCCTGAATGCCTGTTGCACCTTGCTGCAGGTGTCATTGATAATCCAGTTAGGGGTGGAGGCCCCTGCGGTAATGGCAATGGATTGTGCATGGGAAATGGATTCATAGTCGATTTCCGAGGCCTGTTCAATGTGCATGGATGGTTTACCGGTTTCCGCAGCCACCTGGGCCAGGCGCTTTGTATTTCCGGAAAATTTTCCGCCCACAACAATGACGGCGTCATGGGTACCGGCCATCTCCCTGACTTCATCCTGCCGCTTTTCCGTGGAATCACAGATGGTGTTAAAAATTTCGTAATGAGGGACATTTTTGCGGCACCAGGCCTGGATATCCGCAAAAATTTTGGTATTCTGCGTGGTCTGGGCGACCACAACCGCCTTTTCAAACCTGGGAAGCGCCTTAAGCTCATCCAGACTGATGACGGTATGCCCTTTATCCCGGGCATAGCCTAAAAGGCCGATCACCTCGGGATGCTTTTCATCGCCAAGGATAATGGTGTCATAGCCTTTTTTTGAATATTTGTCGATGATCACCTGCACCCTGACCACCCGGGGGCAAGTGGCGTTAAGCACGGTGAATCCGGCATCCGCCAGGGCCTTTTCATCCTGGGGCGGCACCCCGTGGGCCCGAATGAGTACAATGCCCTTTCCGGATTCAGGTATCGTATCCATCCGAAAAATCCGTTTGTTTTCCAGCATCTCCAGAACCTGGGGATTATGAATTAAAGGGCCGTACGTATAAATGGGTTCCTTGGCCTTATTGGATGCATCCAGCACCATGTCCACGGCCCGGCGGACACCCATACAGAACCCGGCTGTTTTAGCAATTGAAATTTTCATGAAATTCTACTCAGCAACTCTACAAGACGGTTAAATTCAGTCCCGGATGAGAATTTGATCTCAATTCTTCCACGGCCCCCATTTTTCTTGATGGAGACCGGAGAGTTGATCCGGGAGGATATCTGGGACGAGGTCTCTTCCAGAAACTGTTTTTCGTCCGCAGTAATTTTTTTTTCGATGTTCCGGGGCTGTTTTTTAGCCTGATTGACCAAACGTTCGGTTTCCCGCACCGACAGTTGTTTTTCCACCACCTGCTTGAACAAATAAAGCTGATTTTCAACAGCACCGGCCCCCAACAGTGCCCGGGCATGTCCCATGCTGATCTTTTCGACAATCAGACCCTCTTTGATCTCTTCGGGCAGGCTGCGCAAACGCAGCAGATTGGCAATAGTGGACCGGTTCTTGCCGATTTTCTCAGCCACCTTTTCCTGGGTATATCCAAATTCGTCAATAAGCCGAAAATAGGCTTCCGCCTCTTCAAGCACATTGAGATTTTCCCTTTGGATATTTTCGATAATCGAAACTTCAAGGACCTGCTCATCAGCAAGATCTATAATAATAACTGGAACTTGAGTGAGTCCAGCGGCCTTTGCGGCCCGTAGACGCCGCTCTCCGGCAATCAGCTCATACGCACCATCCATTTTCCTGGCCAACAGGGGCTGCAGCACCCCCTGTTCAGCAATGGACCGGGTAAGCCGTCCCAGTTCTTCTTCACTGAACCGGGTTCTCGGCTGGTAACGATTCGGATTTAATTGATCAATATTACAAAAGAAAAAATCCGAATTGACTTCAGGTTCTTCCATATCGGGAATAAGCGCTGATATTCCCCGGCCCAGACCGGTGCTTTTCCGCTTCTTGTTTATCATCGTTTTAATAGTTCCCTGGCAAAGGCCATAAATAATGAAATCAACATTGGCCGGCACCAGGGTCAACCCCTGCAGCATGGTGGGTAAAAGCATATCTTCAATGCCGGTTTCTCCAATCAACCCATCATACAAAGAGGCTTCAAGGTCGGGTTTGTTCACCCCGAGCCCCGTTGTTGCATTGGCCTGGGAGTCACAATCCACAAGCAGCACTTTTTTTTTCAGTTTGGCAAGGGAGGCAGCCAGATTGACTGCTGTGGTGGTTTTACCAACCCCGCCCTTCTGATTGGCAATACTGATAATCTGAGTCATAATTTAAATTTTCTTATCATAATTGTGGTGTATAGGCAAACATATAGCCATTCGACAGGCTGTTACTCGATGATCGAGTGTTACAGAATGCTAATTTTAAACAAGCTCTAACGGATACGACAGAATCACGAACCATGGTTGTTATCCCCTTATTCCAAAATCCATGTCAACAAAAAAAATTGCTGGTCTCAAACGGTTTATTTGACATTTTTAAAACCTTGGCTACTATTGGCGGTATTATGTCAATTTCAGATCAAATCAAAGCACTCATTCCCAAGGCCATGTGCCGGGACCGGTATATTTTGGCCCGCGCCTTGCGCAGCAGGCGCAAACCCGGTCAGGGGCCGGGCAAAAATCATTTAAAAAATGTTTTAGCAAAAGCCCGGGCTTCGGCTGACACCAGGCAGCAGCGCATGGACAACCGCCCCCAAAACATCCGCTTTGACCCGGATTTGCCCATCAATGCCGAAAAAAATAAAATCATTCAGGCCATCCAGGATCATCCCGTGGTGATCATTTCAGGTGAAACCGGATCCGGTAAAACCACCCAGATTCCTAAATTATGCCTGGAAGCGGGCCGTGGAATATCGGGCATGATCGGCTGCACCCAGCCCCGGCGCATTGCCGCCATGACCGTGGCCAAACGCATTGCCTTTGAACTCAACGAATCCTTGGGGCAATCCGTGGGATATAAAATCCGGTTTGATGACCACACACCCGACAAAGCCTATATCAAGCTGATGACCGACGGTATTCTGCTGGCGGAAACCCAGCAGGATCGCTTTTTAAACCAGTATGACACCCTGATTGTGGATGAAGCCCATGAGCGCAGTCTTAATATTGATTTTGTTCTAGGCATCCTGCGCGGCCTTGTCAAAAAGCGTCGTGATCTCAAATTGATCATTACCAGTGCCACCATCGACACGGAAAAATTTTCCAAAGCCTTTGACAATGCCCCGGTGATTGAGGTGTCCGGCCGGATGTATCCGGTGGAGCTGATCTATGCACCCATTGAAGAGAATGGTAATACCGGAGACAGCAACGCCGGCACCCCGGATGACCCGGGATATGTGGAGGCCGCCGCCCGACAGACCGCTGATCTGTTAATGCGCACCCACACCGGCGACATCCTGATATTCATGCCCACAGAGCAGGATATCGGAGAGACCATGGAAATACTTAACGGGAAAAATCTTTCCGGGGTCACGATACTGCCGCTGTTTGCCCGGCTGTCTGCCGGAGAACAAGCCCGAGTATTTGCTCCGGGCCCCGGCAGAAACGTCGTAATCTCCACCAATGTCGCGGAAACATCGTTGACCATCCCCGGCATCAAATATGTGGTGGACACCGGCCTTGCCCGTATCCCCGCCTATTCGCCAAGAACCCGGACCACGGCACTGCCGGTCAGCCCCGTGTCCCAGTCCAGTGCCAACCAGCGCATGGGCCGCTGCGGCCGTGTGGAAAACGGCGTATGCATCCGGCTTTATGATGAAGATGATTTCAATGGCCGCCCTTTCTTTACAACCCCTGAAATTTTGCGCTCCAATCTGGCTGAAGTGATTTTACGCATGATTGCCCTGCAGCTTGGCGATGTCTCCAGCTTCCCCTTTATTGATCCGCCGGCGCCCAAAAGCATCAAGGACGGGTTTGACACACTGTTGGAACTGAACGCCATTGAGGCCAATAAAAACAAAGCCGGCAAAAAACAACAGGGCAAAAAATACAGGCTCACCCCTTCGGGCCGCTTAATGGCCAGGCTGCCCATGGACCCCAAGCTCTCCCGCATCCTGCTCAACGCCGGAGATACGGGTGTGCTTCAAGAAGCGGTCGTCATCACCACAGCCCTGACCGTGTCCGACATCCGTCAACGGCCGGCAGACAAGGCCCAGGCCGCAGACCAGAAACATGCCCAGTTCAAAGACCCGGCATCAGACTTCATCACCCTGCTCAACATCTGGAATGCCTGCATCGACGCCGGAAAGCGGCTGAAATCACGCTCAGCCCTGCGCAAATGGTGCATTGAAAATTTTCTCTCCTTCAAACGACTGCGGGAGTGGCAGGATATCCATGGCCAGATTACCCGGATGATCAAAGAACACGGCATTGAACAGGCCGGCCCGTCACCGGCAGTTCAGGAGAACACAGACCCTGAGGCCGGTCGGTTTGAACATGGCGGGCCCTTATATGCCGCCATCCACAAGGCCCTTCTCCACGGATATCTGGCCGGCATTGCCCAGAAAAAGGAGAAAAACCTTTTCACGGCGGCCAAGGGCAGACAAGCTGTCATTTTTCCGGGCTCCGGCCTGTTCAATAAGGCCGGCAACTGGATTGTGGCGGCCGAATATGTCAAGACCAGCCAACTTTTTGCCCGGTGTGTGGGCAATATTGACCCGGCCTGGATCGAAGAGATCGGCCAAAGCCTTTGCACCCGCACCTACAGTGATCCCCACTGGGAAAAGAAACGCGGGGAGGTGGTGGCATCCGAACAGGTCTCTTTGTTCGGCCTTATCCTTGCAAGCGGCAGATCCGTGGCCTACGGAAAGATCAATCCTGAAGAGTCCGGGGAATTGTTCATCCGCCATGCATTGGTCCAGGGGGAGATCTTCCAGGAGTTCGGGTTCATGAGCCACAACAAAAATCTCATGGAAGAGATCGCAACCCTGGAGGACAAAACCCGCCAGCGGGACATCCTGGCTTCGGAGGATGACATCTATTTGTTCTACCAGTCCCGGCTGCCCAAACCCTTTTACAACATCCGCACCTTTGCCAAATTCATCAAAGATAAAAAAGAGGATACCTATCTGCGCATGACCCGCGAGGACCTGCAGAAAACCGATGTGGACGAAGCGGTTCTGGCCCGGTTCCCCGACACCCTTGCCACGGACCAGGGGGAATTTGCCCTGGATTACAAATTCAACCCCGGGGCAAAGACGGACGGGGTGACCCTCAAAGTGCCAAGCCAGGATGCGGCACTTATCCGCCCCCACCAGGTAGACACTCTGGTACCGGGGTTGCTCAGGGAAAAAATAGCCGCCCTGATCAAAGCCCTGCCCAAAACCTATCGGGTAAAGCTGATGCCCATCCAGCAGCGCGCTGAGTTTATTGCAGACCACCTGCCCGACTCGGATGCGCCTTTATATTCAAAGCTGTCCGCTGTCATCCGCAAGCATTTCGATCTTGTGATCCCCGCCTCGGCCTGGTCGGATGAGGATCTTGCGGATCACTTGAAAATGCGGATATCCATCCGGGACCACAAAGACAGGGAGATCAAATCCTTAAGGGACTTGTCAAAACTCGGGGCTTTTGCCGGCCGGCACCCTGCCGAAAAAACCAATGCCTTTGAACAGGCAAAAAAGGCCTTTGAAAAAACAGGTCTCCGGGAATGGAATTTTTCCGATATCGAACCGGAAATCCTGTTGGACGAAAACAATGACGCCCGACGTAAAGCCTTTCCCGGTCTTTGTTGCGAGCAAGACAGCCATGGGGTGACATTAACCTTGTTTAAAACAAGGGAAGCGGCTTTGGAAAATCACGTCAAAGGGGTGGGTCGCCTGTTTGAAATCATGTTCCCCGATGATATCAAAGCATTGAAAAAAGATATAAACAGGACCGAGGGCTTAGGCCGGATCGCACCCTGTTTCAATGACCGGCCCACCTTTGCCGGCATGGCTTACAATGCCATGGCAAAGGCGTTTTTTCAAAAAGAGATCTTTACCCAAAAAGCGTTTGACGCCCATGTGCAGACGATTCGTCCCAAGCTCTATCTCCTTGGGCGCAAAGCCATGCAAGACATTCTGGCCGTGGGCCGGGAATATGCCGCCTGTTTTGACCTGCTGCAACGCTTAAGTCTTGCATCCAAAGACCGACCGGTGATTTTCAAAGAATTAACAGCAATATTCAATGAACTGAAAAGCCTGTGTCCGGCCAATTTTCTGGAACTCTACGATTTAAACCGGATTGCCTTGCTGCCTAAAAATCTGGAATGCCTGTCCATCCGTGCCAGGCGCTGGGTGGACAACCCGACCAAAGAGGCACAGAAAAAAGCGCTTGTTGCACCCTATGAACGAAAGCTTGCCCATCTGATATCAAGCCTGGACCCGGGCTCGTCAAAGGAAAAATCCAAGGCCGTGGAAGCATTTTTCTGGATGCTGGAGGAGTATAAAATTTCCGTATATGCCCAGGAGCTGAAAACCCGGTTCAAAATTTCAGCCAAACGCCTGGATAAGGCGTTGCTGGATGTCTCCACCATGGTATGAAATAATTGGTGAATAATTGGGGTCAGAGTAAAATTAAATACTCTGACCCCAATTATTTTGGGGTTTCATCCAGCACTTTTCGAACCATTCCGGCCATATCAGATTTAACGATAGGTTTCATAAGAAACCCATTCACACCGATCTTTTCAGCTCTTTCCTTATTGATCCGTTCACTGAAACCCGTACAGATAATGATAGGCATTCCCGGCGTAATCTTTCTTATTTCATAAGCCAACTGATCGCCTGTCATATTCGGCATAGACATATCAGTAAGAATCAAATCAAATGCGTCCGGTGACTTTTTAAAAGAATTCAGTGCCTCTTGACTGCCGATTGAGATGGTTACCTTGTACCCCAGTCGTTTAAGCATTTGGCCTTCTAATTTTGCGATTGGAACTTCATCATCCACAACGAGAATTCTTTCCGTTCCTGATGGCGCGACGTTCTGTAAATCATCTGTCAAAAGATTATATTCTGATTTCATCAGTGGAATACATACTTCAAAAGAAGATCCTTTATCCGACTTACTGGTAACAAAAATTTCTCCACCATATTCCTTAACAATGCCGTGAACGACTGCAAGACCCAGACCGGTTCCCTTACCTTGTGCTTTGGTTGTGAAATAGGGTTCAAATATCATTTCCAGGGTCTCGGAATCTATTCCACATCCATTGTCGGATACGGACAATGCGGCATAACGACCAGGTTCTATCTGTTTTTTTTCAATCGAATGCGTCTTAAATTCTTTTTCTTTTAACCGGATATCAATTTTACCATTCCCAGGGTCAACAGCATGATAAGCGTTTGTGATAAGATTCATTGCAATCTGATGCAGCTGTGTAGGGTCTGCCATGACCATGCCGCAATCCTGTTGTATATCCCACGTGATTTCAATATTTGCAGGAATTGTGGGACGAATAAGTTTGGACACCTCCTTGAGTACCTTTTGAATCCTTGTTGGTATCGGCTTTTGATCGGACTGACGGCTGAATGCCAGGATTTGTTTCACAAGTTCGCTGCCTCTTTTACCTGCTTTATATATTTCTTGCGCCTTCTCTCTTTCAATGCTTTCGGGAGGGAGATCCTCAAGAAGTAACTCTGACATACCAACAATTGGAAAGAGGATATTATTAAAATCATGGGCGATGCCGCCGGCAAGATTCCCTATGGATTCAATCTTTTGCGTTTGACGCATGTGTGATTCAAATTTTTTGCGTTCTGTAAGATCGCGAACAATGGAAACCCAGCCGGTTCTTTGACCGGTCTCATCATTTAGCTCCAAAACGGTATGTTCTGTGGGAAAAATCCGACCATCCTTGCGTTTCATTGAAAATTCGAAATCCTTTAAATACCCTTGTGTCTTAACCGCATGAAATAAAGCATCCTGAAATTCGGCTAAATATTTTTCATTAACATGCAGCATATCAGCCGGCTGTCCCAGGATTTCATCTTTTGTGTAGCCAAAAAGCGTTGAAACCGCTTTGTTCATTTCAATTATGCGTGCCGGTTTTTCCGGACCTAAAATAAAAATCGCATCGAGCTGGCTGTTAAAAACTTTTTGAAACCGTTCTTTGGCATCATGAACCTGTTTTTCTGCTTCAATCCTGTCAGTTACTTCAAATAGCGTAAAAACCAGTCCGTCAACCAGTCCGGATTCAGTTTTTGTCGGGATCAAACTCCAATCCCAGTATGTTACACCTCGCTCCGGCTGGTCGGGAAATTCAAATGGTTTCGCAGCCACAGAATACTCTTTTCCTGTTTTTACAACCGTTTCAAAAATGATTTGATTCTCTTGATGTGGATACAGATCAAAATGATTTTTCCCTGGAAAAAAAGAGGGTAGCCGTTTACAAGCATCCGCATAGGCCTGATTGACCCAGAGAAAGTTAAATTCAGAATCCAGGAAAGCAGCCATCATATGTGTGTGTTGAAGAATCGCAGACAGAAGTTGGTTTTTTTCATTTAACTGGCTTTGACTTTGAATAATCAGTTCTTCAGCCGTCTTTTGCTCTGTAATATCTTGGATGACACCAATGACTTTTAAAGGCGCCCCGGCATCGTTTCCAACCAATTCGGCAATCGATTTTACAATTCGCCGTTCAGGGCCGGATACAGGATGAATTTCAAATTCAAGGTCATAGGGTTTGTCATTTTCGATTAAATCAATCAGTGCCTGATGGACCCGCTCACGCTCCGGGATACAATGTTCTATTTCATCCGTTAAAAATTTTTCACTCTCAGGATCGAAACCATATATGCGTTTGGCTTCTTCTGATCCCCAGAATATTTCATTGCCGATATCATATTCCCAATTGCCTACCTGTCCCATTTCCTGGGCTTTTTTGTAGCGCTGTTCGTTTTGAACCAAAAGAGCTTTGTTTTTTTCACGCACCTCGATCATTTGATTGGCTGCCTCAACAAGGGGCTCAAATTCAACAAGGTTTAACTGATCTGATTTTATTTTAATGGATTGATTTGCCGCCACTTTAAAAAATCGGGTAAAGACGTCAAAATTATTTTTTAATCGGTTGGAAATAAGTTTTGCGATGGGATAAATAAATATAACGATCAAAAATAAAGTCAAAAGAATTCCTACGAATTCTTTTATCATACCGTCAAAAAGGAGCTCTTTTTTCTGGGCCAGCTGACTTTCAATTTCATCGAGATAAGCACCGGCGCCCACCATCCATTGCCAATCATGAACCCCTTTTATAAAGGATATCTTGGGTGAAAGCATATTGGTTGTTGGTTTTTCCCATACGTATCTGATGAAATCACCTGCGGGTGTCTCTGCGGCTCTGCGCTCCGCCTGTATTACCTTGACACCGTTTGGATCGGTCATATCCCAAATGTTTTTACCAATGATATCCGGCTGTGTGGCGTTCATCAGCGTTACGCCGTCAAAACCGACAACAAAAATATAACCGTCTTTGCCAAATCTTATCTTAGATATTCTGGTCAATATTTCTTTTTTTATATCTGATTCAACATCGTCTAAATACTCACCGGTGCCGATAAACCAATCCATGGGTTCAAAGTATTTAATATAAGCAATTTTTGGAAAGTCTTTTCCTTTCCCACCAGGTTTTGTCCAATTATATCGATAATAGCCCTCCTTTTTATTTTTTGCGATTTTAATCATATCCTGAATGACAAATTTACCTTGTGTATCCGTCATCCCGATCAGGTTTTTACCTTCAAGCTCAGGGCGGTCTGCAAAAAGCTGCTCGATACCTGTCAAATCAGTGGCAAAATAGTATCCCCGCCCATGATTGAAGCGTACCGGACGTAACGCATCTTTGATCATCTTTTCAATGTCGGTACGGGTTTTTATATCGCGATTTTCATTGTAAATATTTGAAGCGATCGCAATGGCCTCATTCGTTCGGTTTTTCATGTTTCTTTCTAAACGTTCTTCAGTCAAAGACTTCATGTATTCTATATATTCAATAACTTTCTCAACTTCATTCTTTATTAATGCCTTTTGCTCATCTATATAAATCGTCCTGCTTTCATCGGCCTCCACTCTGAAATTTTGATATTCTTTTATAATCATCACAACACTTGAAATTGTGATTGAAATAAAAGCAACTGAAATCATACCGATGAGGTACATATTTTTGATACTTTTTGATCGTTTCATAATTGAATCCGTTATTTCCGATCCAGGACGGCTCTGACTTTGACGCCCAGGTCCGTCTTTGAGAACGGCTTTTGAATGAACTGCACGCCTTCATCCAATACACCATGGTGGGCGATCACATTCGCGGTATAGCCGGACATGAATAATAGCTTGAGATTCGGATAAAGTGACAGCAGATTTTTTGCCAGGTCCCGACCGTTCATCTCGGGCATCACCACATCGGTCATGAGCAGGTGAATATCGCCGGCGTGTTCACGGGCAAGCGCAATGGCTTCTCCCGGTGTGCCGGCCGCAAGGACCTTATAACCGATCCGCGTCAGCATCATCGTGGTCATTCTCAGGATGGCCGGCTCGTCTTCGACCAGCAGGATCGTTTCGTGACCGCGCGCGGCGGGTCGGATCGCTTCCTTGTCCGGCCACCGGACCTCTTTTGTCCGGTGGCGCGGCAGGTAGATCCTGAAGGTCGTGCCGTGGTCCGGCTCGCTGTAAACATTGATGAAACCATTGTTTTGCTTGACCACGCCATAGACCGTGGCCAGGCCCAGGCCGGTGCCTTTGTCCGATTCCTTGGTGGTGAAAAACGGTTCGAAGATATTTTCAAGGGTCTCGGCGTTCATGCCGCAACCGTTGTCACTCACCGTCAGCAACGTATACTCCCCGGGCACAAAACCCGCATGTTCCTTGCAGTATTCCTCGTCAAAAACGATGTTGCCCGTTTCGATGGTTACTTTGCCGACATCAGCAATGGCATCCCGGGCGTTGACGCACAGGTTGGCCAGAACCTGGTCGATCTGGGCGGGATCGATTTTTACCGGCCACACCTTCTCGCCCGGAATCCAGGCCATATCGATATCTTCACCGATCAGCCGAGTAAGCATCTTGAGCATGCCTGCCACGGTCTTGTTGAGGTCGAGTACCTTGGGGGCCACGGTCTGTTTGCGGGCAAACGCCAGGAGTTGCCGGGTCAGATCGGCGGAGCGTTCACCGGCTTTTCTGATTTCCGTCAGATCGGCATACAATGCCTGATCCGGGTCCATCTCCTCCAGGATCATATCCGCATGTCCAAGAATAATCCCCAGCATGTTGTTAAAATCGTGGGCCACGCCGCCGGCCAAACGGCCTACGGCCTCCATTTTCTGGACCTGACGCATTTGCTCTTCCAGTTTTTCATGCGCTTTTTTTTGACGGGCCTCTTTCTGGATGGCAAACAGAATCGGCGCCGTTTGCGCTGCCACGCTCTCCAGAAGGTCCCGGTCATCTTTGTCGTATCCCCCCGCCTTGTCGGCCAGGACAAACTGGCCGATCAGTTTATCGTTGTGTACAATGGGCGTTGCCAGGGCGTTCTCCAGGGCCACATGTCCTTCGGGAATCCGGAGGTTTTCGTTGGCGACCAATGTCTGCTTCTCCATCAGCGACCGACCCCACAGCCCGCCCCAGTCGGCTCGGGGGAAAACAATGCTCTTTTCAGGCACCCGGCATTGATCCCAGATCTCCCGCGTCATGGAGGGGCAGACCAGGTCGCCGGCCTCATCAATATACCCGAAATAGCCGAACCGGCTGTCCAGGGCACTCAGGAGGACATCGAGAATATCAGCAAAGACCTCGTTCCGGGAGGAGATCAGAAAAACACTGGCGATCTGACTGGATAGATTGATGGATCGCTGTTGTCGGGCAAGGGCCTCTTCATTCTGCCTGCGCTCGGTGATGTCCGTGGCGATGCTCAGAACGGCAGGCCGGCCTTCCCATTCGATCTTTTTGGCCAGAACTTCAAGGGGGAAAGTCGAGCCGTCCTTGCGATAGTGTTCGACATCGAAGCGGGCTTCGCCCGTCTCGTTGATCTTACGGAAGCGTTCGGCCAGCAGGGCCTCGCTTTCCGGCACGTCGAGCTGATGAAGATTGATCTTCAGGAGCTCATCCAGATCGGCATACCCGTGCAGTGCAATGGTTTTGCGGTTGGCGTAGAGAAAGCGTCCCTCGGTGTCGTGAATCGTGATCGAAGCGGGGGCCTCATCAAGCATGTGGCCCAGGATGGCAATGCGTTCTTTGGCGCGCTTTATTTCCGTGATGTCATGCAGACTGCCATACAGACGGTTGACCGCGCCATCGGCGCCGTGTTCTGGAATTCCCCGCACGATGCAGTGACGCAACTGTCCGTCGGTGTGCGTGAAACTTAATTCCAAATCATAAGGGATGCCGTTTTGCAGGCAGTCTTCAACCGCCTTGAGCAGACGCACGCGATCCGCTGGGACATAAAAAGCCTGGTGCTCGGCAAATGAAGGGGCTTTTTCCATGGGTTCGAGTCCGAAGATGCGGAACAGTTCTTCGGACCAGGTGACCTTGTCGCCTTCGGCTTCCCACTCCCAGCTGCCCACATGAGCCAGGGCCTCGGTGCGGGCCAGCATGGCGTGATGCCGTTTCAACGCCTCTTCCGCCTGCTTGCGTTCCGTCAGGTCGCGGCAAAAGCAGACAAACTGCCCTTCACGTGCCTTGATGTAGGTGGTCGAGACTTCGACGGGAAAGACGCTGCCGTTCTTGCGGCGGTGGCGGGTCTCGAATATCTCATGGCCGACCTGCATGATGCGCCTGATACGCCGCGCGATTTCCGCCGGCGTTTCCATGGCGTCCAGGTCGCCAATGCTCAGACCGATGAGTTCATCACGGCTGTAGCCGGTCATTTGACAATAGGCCCGGTTTACCTCGACAATGCGACTCTTGCCGTCAATCAGCCAGAAGCCGTCGGCGGTGGTCTGAAGAATTGTGCGCTGATACGCTTCGTTTATTTTGTTGCTTTGATTATCCATCCCGCGCCTCCCGTTTTTATTCTCATGCAACAGATGCAGAAAAGTCAAACCGGCCGTCAAGCGACAACATCAACTTATCACCGGATTTCAACGCAGCCACCCCGGCTGGAGTTCCGGTAAGGATAACATCTCCCGGCAACAATGTAAAAAAAACGGACATGTAGACAATCAAGTCAAAGATCTTGTGAATCATCAGTTTGGTACTCTCATCCTGCCGTACCTGGCCATTCACGTCCAGTTTCAAGCGCGTATCCTGGGGGGTTGGCAGGTCGTCAGGCTTAATAAAGGGAGAGATGGGACAAGAACCATCAAATGCTTTTGCCTTTTCCCAGGGTAACCCCTTTTCCTTCAGGGATTTCTGGATATCCCGCAGGGTCAGATCCAATGCAATCCCGAAACCTGCAACCGCCGCCTCAGCCTCTTTTCGCCCTGCCCTGCTGACCGCCTTGCCGATCAACACCGCCAATTCCGTTTCATTGTGGCAGTCCCTGGTAAACTCAGGAATCACAATGGGCTGACTGATCGACTGCAGTGATGTTGCCGGTTTGATAAATAAAACAGGTTCTGTGGGCATGGGATTGTCCAGTTCCTTGATATGATCCACATAATTGCGACCGACACAAACCACCTTTCCCACCGGCAGGTCGCACGCAGACCCGTCGTTAAATACATGTTGATATTTCATAATTTCCTTTTTTACATTCAATCTCATTAAATTAGCGCCCTTTGGGCGGGCTGTTAGGTGCTGGGTGCTGGGTACTGGGTACTGGGTGCTGGGTGCTGGGAAATTCCTATACTCTAAATTTAAGCATGTGTACTTTATCATCTTCAGGAACGGGTCTTAAATAACTTGCCCCTTTTGCTATATCCGGGAGCGCGCTCCCAGGTTAAGTTATTTCGGTCTTATTCCTTAACGGCAAAAGTGCCGGAGAGTGATTCACCAAATATTCGGAAAGCGCATCGACCTCCGAATAAACACGGGAATCCAGTCGTTTCAGCCAGCGTTTCGGTATGCCCTCAATCCCATAGAAAGCGCCTGCAAGCATCCCGACCAGAGCGCCGGTCGTATCGGCATCTCCTCCCTGGTTTACCGTCCCGATGAGGCAATCTTCAAAATTGTCCGTTGAAAATAAAAAATGAAAAACGGTCTGCACCGTATCCACGACGTAGGCAGAGCTTTTACCCGGATACGGATCATAACAAAAATCCGGGTGTTCATTTACAAAGCCTTTGGTCTGGGCCAGAAGATGACCAAATTCAGCACCCATCATGATCTCATGAAGCAAACGGCCAAAAAAGATACATGCCGCATCAGACAACGGATTATTGTGCGTCAGGTGAGCCTGTTCCACCACATATTGCGCAAGGAAGTTTTCATTGCCCAGGGTGTAAAGCGCAACGGGCAGCATGCGCATCAAGGCCCCGTTTCCGGCACTCCAACGACTTGGTTTCGCTTCAAGGGTTTGGTGGAGAATGTAGTTTCTGATTCCCCGGGCACATGTAGCGCCGACATCAACCGGGCGGCCTTTCACCCAATCCGCAAATTCGTCTGCAACGGCGGTAAGGTTCCATCCCCGGGACTTTTGAATGGCCCGCCCGATACACATGGACATTTCCGTGTCATCCGTCACCTGGCCGGCTTTGAGATAGAGCCATCCTTTGCCGATCATCTGTTTATGTACATCATATTGTAATTTGATTTCCTCAGGCGTCATGAACTCGGTCGTCGCCCCCAGGGCATCGCCGACAGCAAGACCGACAAAAGCCCCTTTTGCCTTTGCCGCAATTTGCTTTCTGTCAGGTATCCGGACCGGTTGCATGATGGCTTTCCTGTTATATTATTCGCCTGGAGATATCATATATGCCGCCAATGACCAATACTTCCTCCTCCCCCTTGAGTATCCCGGCATGGAGAAATGCACCGTCAAAAAAAATTTTTGAAACCGGCACCCGGGCTTCAATAACGAATGTGCCGAATTCCCAGGCCCGCTCAAAATCATGGGTAAAGGAATTTAGATTATTGAGCCGGACCACTCCTTTACCCGTCTTGGCATCCCATTCAAGCAATTCATGATCGTAAAATCCATGCACACCTCTGAAAAGGGTAATGTGCGTCGTGTCGGGATCGCGACGCCCCAGCTCGTACTGAACAAATTCATAGAGAAGATCCAACTGGGAAAAGATAGCGTTGGTCCGCCCTGAACCTTTCATGCGATCCTTCAGGTATGCTAAATACGCGTTACTCTCTTTTCCGTTGATCCGGCCGCCATGATAGGTTGGGGGCAACCCCATCCTGCTTTCCACCCATCCCTTCAAAACAGCCCCTTCAACGGAATCGGCATCAAAAAGCCATCCCCGGAGAAATCTCAGGTAACTGTGTTTTATGCTGAGCAGTTTACCAACATTATCTTTTTCCCGCCATTGATGAAGATGAAACGCAACTTCCATGTAATCTTGAAATATTCTTGCCCGTTCTTCCCAGTTGGAAAGGTTATCCAACTTTTTAAAAAAATGGGCATGGGCAGCCCGTACACCATGAACACTTAACGGCGCAGGATCGGCATTGAATTCCCGGGAGCCAAGGACCCATGCCGGCACACTGCACAAGCTGTATTGATAATGATAATCGAACATAAATTATTTTATAACCAACAAAAAAACTGCAACCGTTCTAAATTTGCGGCGGTATGCCATCTTGCTCTTAATCTTGCGCTTGCTTGTAATAACACCTCGATCAAGCGCAAGAAAAAAAGCAATAGCGCGACGCCTTAATCCGCTTCAAGATAGGCAAGCTTAGAGTCTATTTTATACGTCCATGGCAGTCCTTCATTCTTCCAACCACCCAGCATACGCTTTCCGTAATACACGCTATCTTTATCTTTTACTTTATCTCCTTCAAATCCTCCCATCATATTGTATATTTTATCTGTCGGCCAACCGGCCTCTAACGCTGCCAGGTTTGTCGCTTCACAAGAACGGCTGCCACTTCGACACATAAAAATAAGCGTATCGGTTTCAGGATTGAACCGTTTTTTAAGATCCTTTGAAAAATTTTCATTAATTTTCATACCGTACCCTTTGCTGGCATGTTTTCCTGTCCAAAATTTCACCGGAACATGATATGCAATAGTTGGATGTCCAACCAGAACATGCTCGGGACGGGTTCGAACATCCACAATAAAAACATGCGCATCTTCAGTTGCCCATTTATATGCCTGGGGCGGCGTCAGATCTCCTCCTTTATGTCCCGCCTTTTTTATCGAATAGGCCACTGGTAGGTCTTTAGCACAGCCTACAGCAATCAATGAAGTGATAATCAGAACAGCAACCATACAAAAATAATTACTTTTTTTCATTTTTAACCTCTTGTAATAATGCTTGTTATTAATAATTGATATAGCGGCTATCTACGAAAAAAAGGTTTATCAGAAAAAATCGATCGGGAAAAGTATTATTTATTTCACCTTACGTGATAAATCGCCTGACCCGTGAAAGGTTGATCAGGCTTGAAAACCAGGCCAAAAAAGCTTAGGTTGACATGAGCATTTAATATTAAAGGAAATAATACCATGCTGACACAGACTATTACATTTCCTGCCGCGTTTGCGGCAGGCCTTCTGTCATTTCTGTCCCCTTGTGTGCTGCCGCTGATCCCAGCCTATTTCAGCTTTATCACAGGGCTCTCTTTAGATGAACTGACAGCGGACGATAAGGACGTGCGCAAAAAGGTCATCCGCTCCACCCTGGCCTATGTCGCCGGATTCTCCTTTATTTTCATCCTGTTCGGGGCATCCGCCTCTTTTCTTGGCGGGCTTGCCTCCCGATATTCCTGGGTTGTACGCTATGTAGGGGGCGGCATTATTCTGGTTTTCGGACTGCATCTGCTCGGTATCATCAACATTAAAAGTTTTCAGTTTGAACGTAAATTTCATTTCAAGGAGACACCTTTTCATCTGTTTGGCACATTTTTAATCGGCATGGCGTTTGGCGCGGGATGGAGCCCGTGCATCGGCCCCATGCTGGGCAGCATACTCATTGTGGCAGGCAGTCAGAACACTGTCCTTAAAGGCGTACTGCTTCTGGCGACCTATTCAGCGGGTATGGCCCTGCCCTTTATTGTGATATCCATCTTTATTAATTCCATGTTCAGTTTCATGAAAAAAGCCACCCGGGCCATGGCCTTTATCAATAAATGCGCAGGTGGACTGCTTATTGTCATTGGTTTGCTTTTGATCTTTGACAAGTTCCGGCTTCTGGCCACTTTTTAAATTCCGGCAAGAAGCGCATGACAAACCAATCGCATTTATTTTCCGCATAGACGTTGAGGCCTTGATCATCATTTTGACCACCGTGTAGGTTGGGTTGAACGAAGTGAAACCCAACATTTTGTATTTGTTGGGTTTCGTTCCTCAACCCAACCTACCTTCCACGCATTGGCCGAAACAATGATCAAGGCCGACGTTGAGAACCGTCTATGGAATTGCTCAATGCCGTTGCTGCCCAGCCTGTAGATGACCATGCTGAATTTTTTGCGGGAGTTCGTGAAACTTCGTGAACAAGCCAAAGCTAAGCGCCTGTCTGTTTTTTACCGGCTCGGGGCATCCGCATCTTTTCTTGAAAATTTTCAGTTTGCATGATCAAACCCGGTCCGGGGAAAGGGAGTGGAGCAGAAATTCGGAAAGCTCGCCAAAGGCCTTGTCCGCACGGGTCCGGGGCCGGGACATGTCCACGGTAAGCACATCCTGAATCCGGCCGGGGCGGGCGGACATGATCACAATTTCATCAGCCAGGAAGACCGCTTCATCGACGCTGTGGGTGACCAGCACAACGGTTTTATGGGTCATTTCCCAAAGGCTGAGCAGCTCCTGCTGGAGCAGGATGCGGGTATGGGCGTCCAGGGCTCCGAAAGGCTCATCCATGAACAGGACGTCCGGTTCATTGGCCAGGGCCCGGGCAATGGCCACCCGTTGGCGCATGCCCCCGGACAGCTCGTGGGGAAAAGCGTCTTTAAACTCGGCCATATTAACCATGTTGAGAAAGCCTAGCGCATCCCTGTGGCGGGTCTGCTTATCCACCCCGGCAAATTCCGGACCGGCCGCCACATTGTCCAGGACCGACAGCCAGGGAAAAAGCGAGTACTCCTGGAAGACCAGCCCGATGTCGGCACCGGGCTTTACCACTGGATCGCCCTTGTAGAGTACCTGGCCCAGGCTGGCCTTTTCCAGGCCCGAGGCGATGCGCAGGATGGTGGATTTCCCGCATCCCGACGGCCCCACAATGCAGGTGAAGGACCGGGGGCGAATGGATAGATTGATATCATCCAGGGCCTGCAGCTGGTCACCGGATTTTGTGGCAAAGGACTTGGACAGCCCCTGGATGTTGATGATGGGGGTGTCGCTCATGAATTGGTCTGCCTCTGCCAGGAAAATTTTTGCTTTTCAACGCGGCGGAAAACCATATCCATGAGAGCTCCGACGCAGCCGATGGAGATCATGCCGGCAATGACGATATCTGTGGAAGCCAGGGTAAAGGCATGGGTGATCATGTAGCCGATGCCGGACAGGGAACCGGGCAGCATCTCTGCCGAGACCAGGCACATCCAGGCAATGCCCAGACCGATGCGCATACCCGTGATAATGGCAGGCATAGCCGCCGGGATCAGAATTTTTCTGAAAATCTGGCTCTGGCCGGCTCCCAGGACCCGGGCGGAATCAAGGAGGGTGGCGTTCACGCTGCGTACCCCGTGGATGGTAGCGGTAAGGATAGGATAAAAGGCCCCCACAAAAATGATAAAAAGCATGGAAAATTTGATGTTGTTCAGATAGACATACCATTGTCCGGTTTCCACCCCGGTCATGGTGGCCAGACTGGAGATACCGAACCAGGCCATGACCAGAGGCACCCAGGCCAGGGGCGGGATAGGCCTGAACAGGTTCAAAAATCCGTTAAAGGCCTTGAAGACCATGCCGTAATATCCCATGATCACCCCCAGGGGGATGGCGATGGCGACGGCTGATGCATAGCCCAGCAGCACCCGGACCAGGCTGACCAGGAGATTACTGGTCAGCGACCCCATGCTGATCAAGTCCTCAAAGGGATGGGCCAGGATATACAGCACCTGGTCCATGGGAGGCAGAATCACCTGATTGGCGATCCGTGCCGCCATCCATATCCAACACAGGACCAGAAGGACGGGAGCCAGCAGGGGAACGGCAAAGGAAAAAAATTTCATATCATGTAAACAATCCAGTGGACCGGGATATCCCGGCCCACGAATCCGTCCTATTTGGCCAGGCTCTTTTTCACAAAGGAAAAATCGTAGAGAATCGGGGTGGCGGCCTTCAGGTCCTTGCCCTTCATCTGCCCCTTGAACTTGTTCATGCTATTGAGCATGGTCAGGAACACGTCCTCGCCCTTGAGCCAGTTGGGGCTAGGATTTGTGGTATAAATGATGCTGGATTTTTCAATGGCCTGGGCCGGCACACCGATCCAGGCGGCCGAGATTTTGGCGGCCGCTGTCTTGTGGGCATTACTCCAGTCGGAAGCATCGGTCATTAGATCGGTCATGGCCTGAATAATCCCGGGATGGTCGGCAATGAGTTTGTCGCCGGCCCCCATGACGCAGCAGGGAAAATCAACCCAGTCGCCCTTGGGGGGCAGGTCTCGGGAGTCCAGGCCGATATGCCCGGCATTTTTGTACTCGGCCACGGCAGGATGGGGGGCCGGGCCCACCCAGCAGTCCACCTGGTGACCTAAAAGGGCCGGGATCAGGTTGGCGGTGGATTTCAGATCCACCATGAGGATGTCCGCATCCACATCGTTGGGATTACCGGAGATTTTGAAACCGGCCTTGTGCAGGGCCCCTTCAAAGACAACCCTGGGGGCGGAGGTGGGGGAATGGTACCCAATTTTAAACGGGGTTGCAGAGGCTTTGATCGTACGGGCCACATCGTCGTATCCGCTGATTTTGCTGTCTGAGGGAAAGACCATGCTCATACCGTCCACATGCAGGGGACAAAGAATTTTCATGGGGGTGCCTTTATCAATGCCGCTCATAAAGGCTGTACTGGAGGCAAGTCCGATATCCATGCGGTTCATGGCAAAGAGGGTAGCGGCTTCAGAGCCGCTTTTGGAAACGATAAGGTTAATCACCGCCAGGGGCTTGCCGTCAGCTGCGACCAATTGGTATTTCTGCTTGGGCACCAGGGGTTTAAGAAAGGCGCCGGAATCCTTGAACTCTTCCCCCTTGACGGCAGCCACCATGAGGGGGGTATGGTGGGTCGTAAATATATAGCCCATATAAATGCTGGGCAATTTGGATTTAGCGGCCTGGGCAGGACCCGCCCCAAGGGCGGCAGCCAGAATCAGAGTACAGGCAAGAATGAATTTTAATCGCGTCATTGGGTCCTCCTAAAGTTTATTGTGATAATTCCATCAATGCTTCAATGCGGGTCTTTAGTTGTTCCAGATCAGAGTCCGAGTAATCCGTTTCAATGTGTAAAAAGGGCAGATTCAGTTCTTCCTCCACAAGGGTCCGGATGGCAAGGGATTCGCCATTGTAGGTATGGCAGCCCAGCCAGGTCAGATCCACGATGGCATCGGCTTTAAACTGCACCGCCATCTGCCGGAGGTCTGACATGCGGTTGGGATTGGGGGTCATGCAGGAGCAGGGGATTTGCAGATAGCGCCGGGCCAGAGCCTTGTAAGGATCGCCGGTTTCATCCACAGCCAGGCTCATCCCTTTGAGTCCTGAGCAGTTTTCCATACAGACCACCCTGGCCCCCAGCTCTTCTATGATATTGATGACCTTATCGGACCCCTTGCCCACGGGGCAGCCGGTTAAAAGAACACGAACGCCGCGATGGGCCGGCAGAGCGGGTTGGGCCAGGAAGTCTTCCAGGCCGGATTTAAGCCGGGTCAGGTGTTGTAGATATTTTTCCGGAAAGACGCAAAAACTTTTGCTCTCCTGGACGGCCAGCATCTCCAAGGCTGTCATGGGAGACCTTGGGTCCGCTGCCAGCAGGGCCACTTCAAGCAGAAGCTGACGGATTTGATTTTGCTCCCGGATCTGAAACCGGAGGTCTTCGGAGGTGACGCTACGGCCGGATGCCGATGTCAGGAAGTCTTCCAGGTCTTTAAAAGCGGCGGCCCAATAGTCCAGGGCCGCCTGTCCGGCCTGGGTATGGGGAAGGTGCATGAGATGAAGGGGCTTGATCGCGCCCATCAGTTCATACATTTTTTTTTTGCCGTCACAGGTGGTTTCCGCCACCAAGAAGTCCGAAAAACTGAAAAATGGGCAGGTATCGGTGATGGCATAGCCGTAACTGGACTTGATTAATGGACAGAAACCGGCAGGGAGATCCCGTTCCGCGTCCTGGATGGGGGCCTGTTTTTTACCGCAGAGACTTACCGGCACCACCCCTGCTGCGCGTATCAGCTCAGCGGGGGCATAGACGCAATAGATGCCGGCAATTTTGCCCCCCTTCTCCTGCCAGGCATCCAGGTCGGCAATGCTCTGCTCGGAAAAAGCTTTGAAAGGCGCTATACAGCCATCCAAATTATTCAAAGTCATGGTTGTCCTCATTGCTTTAGAAGTTAGGCCTGGCCAGAGCCAGACTTTAAACGTAGCAAGATATTGGGATTGCCCGATGAAGTCAAAAAGGTAATTTGAATGCAATTCTTATAGGAGTATAGAAATTTTCTATGGATTAAACAGGCTCTTAGGCTCATAATCAAAATAAACGCTGTGACAATGAGTACATATTTCAATATGCTCCCCAATATCCCAGCCCCTGGATCTCATCTGCCTTGAAACGCCCGGCCCTTTGATGCCCTTATGTTTTACTTTCTTGTTTGGGAGGTGCAATGGGAGGTGCAAATTGACAGGTCTCACAAATATGGCTGCTTCGCTGACCGACAATGATACGTTTGATTTTATTCCGGCATCTTGGGCAGGGCTGGTTTGTGCGCCGGAATACATTTAATTGAAGCTGATTGCGCCCCTGTTTGTGGTCTGCTGAAATAAAGTTGGCTTTACTGCCGCCCAAAGATGTTCCATTGTTTTGGATCCCTTTGCGCAGCACCTTTCGAATGGCCCGGTGGAGCATTTTGATTTCATGGTCGGCCAGGGTTGATGCGATGCGCAGGGGGTGAATTTTGGATGCCCACAGGGCCTCATCCACATAAATGTTACCCAAACCGGCAATAAAGGTTTGATCCAATAACAGCGGCTTCAGGCGGCGGTTACGAGACAGCAGCGCCTTTTGAAATTGCCTAGCGGTAAATTTGGGGGACAGGGGCTCAGGTCCCAATCTGTCAAGTACTGTTTCAGGATGCTTCGTGAGGTGCATGCGGCCGAATTTGCGGGTGTCATGAAAATGCAGACAGCGGTTGTCGCTGAGATGTAACACGACATGTACATGCTTTGATATGGGCTCAGTATTGCTTGTCACCAGCATGCGGCCGGTCATGCGCAAGTGAATCAACAAACTAAAAGACGCATCAAAATCAAAAATTATGTATTTGCCCCGTCGCCGGATAGAAGTGACGGCAAGTCCTTTTATGCAACGAGTAAATGATTCCGGTGTTTGATCCGATATGGTTCTGGACCAGTTTACCTCTACACCGACAATATGTCTGCCGATAATTCCAGCGTGACAAAGGGTGTCTACCACGGTCTGAACTTCCGGTAATTCGGGCATGTTATGATCTGCTTCCTTACACCAGATAAAATTTATAACAATAACGTCCCCGGGACAAACCGAACACGCAAACTCAATTATCGAGTCAAACGGAAGTCGGTAAACAAAAAAAGCTGCCGGTAAAAATACCGGCAGCCAGAGATATGAGAATCAAATAATGCCGGCCAGTTCATGTTTCAAAGGCCGGCCCATAAGTCGTTCTACGGTTTTTCCCACAGGGCTGTTCTCAAACAGAACAGAATAGACTTCGGCACAGATGGGCAGATCGACATTGAGCTTTTTTGACATGTTATAAATGGAGCGGGTGGTCTTAACACCTTCAGCCACCATGCGCATTTCCGAAATAATCTCATCCAGGCATTTGCCTTCCCCGATCTGTTTGCCGACAGTGTAATTTCTACTGAGAAATCCTGTACAGGTCAACAATAGATCACCAACGCCGGCCAATCCGGAAAGTGTTAAGGGATCTGCCCCCAGGCGGATGCCCAAACGATTCATCTCCGCCAACCCCCGGGTGATCAGGGCAGCTCTGGGATTAAGTCCCATATTCATTCCGTCACAAATCCCTGCGGCAATGGCGATCACATTTTTCATGGCCCCGCCGATCTGAGTGCCTACAATATCATGGTTAACGTAGACCCGGAAATTGGGCGCAGAAAACACGTTCTGGATAAATTTGGCTACCTCATTTTTCAGTGCGGCTGCAGCCACGACCGTTGGTACCCCGGCAGCTACTTCCTTGGCAAAACTTGGGCCGGATACCACACCGAAATTGTGGTCCGGGAGAAAGTCAATAATTTCGGACAAAATATCAGTCATGGTCATGTGGGTTTTATTTTCAATACCCTTGGAGGCACTGACCAGAATCGTGCCCGGAGAGACAAAAGACTTCATCTGTGTGGCCACAGCGCGCATGCAATGGGAAGGCACTACCATGAGTACAAGATCTTTTCCGGACACGGCCTTTTCAATATCATTGGTAGGTATAATTCCCGGAGGCAGGCTGAACCCGGGCAGAAAACTTCTGTTTTCCCGGTGACGGGTAATTTCCTCTTTTACCTCTGTTTCAAAAGCCCACAGATCCAGGGTAAATCCTTTATCCGCAAGCATTTTAGCAAGTGCTGTTCCCCAGGCACCAGCCCCGACAACGCCGATTTTTGTATTCATGATATCCATAAGACGGTTTTATTCCTGCCCGCCCCGGCAAAATGTTATCCGGGCGGATCATTGATTTGTTAAAATTAAGTTAGCTCTTATATATTAATTTCCAAAGAGATTCAACTAGGTTACAAAATTATATCAAATAGTAATTTAAAGAATTAAACTTACGACTCAAATAGAATTTTTTTATTAGAATGCAAGCACTTTAAATGGCTGAAACCCACAGCCTCTATTCCTTATCCTTATAAGTTCATTAAGGGATTCAGGAACTTCTTTTCGAATGATGTTTAATGCACCGTTCAGATCAGCGTTGATTATGC
>NZ_JACADJ010000241.1 GCF_013389365.1 Desulfobacter latus | reverse complement strand
GCTTAACTTCCGTGTTCGAGATGGGTACGGGTGTGGCCTCTTCGCCATCGCCACCGGTTACACTGGTCGGACCTGGAACTTCAGAAAGCTTTATTCTTGTCATGTTCCATGGGTCCAAATATGTAATTTGTTGTAGTAAACAGTTATTTCAACATCAAAGTATCTAAATTTATTCGTGGAAAAAAGTGGCTAAGCCTCACGACCTATTAGTACTGGTAAGCTCAACATGTTGCCATGCTTACACACCCAGCCTAT
>NZ_JACADJ010000240.1 GCF_013389365.1 Desulfobacter latus | reverse complement strand
AGGAAAATAATAACAGGATACTAAGTATTGACTACGGCTTGAGAAAACTGTTGGTGATAACCTGTTTTGAAATGACGGATGAAGGTCTGCCGGTTCAATTTTCACGCCCTTTTTTTGTAGATATAAACGGCGTACAAAACAAAATAGAACGGATCCATCAGGAGATTGACCGGCTGAAATCAAAACTGTCAAAAACCACAGATAAAAAGAAAATAAAAATTTTAAAGCGGGAAATCAAACTCAGATGGAAAAAAC
>NZ_JACADJ010000239.1 GCF_013389365.1 Desulfobacter latus | reverse complement strand
GACGCTAAAGAGCTTAACTTCCGTGTTCGAGATGGGTACGGGTGTGGCCTCTTCGCCATCGCCACCGGTTACACTGGTCGGACCTGGAACTTCAGAAAGCTTTATTCTTGTCATGTTCCATGGGTCCCAATATGTAATCTGTTGTAGTAAACAGTTATTTCAACATCAAAGTATCTAAATTTATTCGTGGAAAAAAGTGGCTAAGCCTCACGACCTATTAGTACTGGTAAGCTCAACATGTTGCCATGCTTACAC